>NZ_MUNP01000068.1 GCF_002001105.1 Rhodanobacter sp. C06
TCCGGGGCGTGGGCGACGGCAACGGCCGCTGCGGGCGGGCGGGGCGCGGTGGCAGCAACGGGCGCAGGTGCGACCCTTGCAAGCGTCTCCGCGGGCGGCACCGGCAGCGGCGCCACGGCGGCGGGCATGGGCGGAACCGCTTCCTCGCCGACCAGGCGCAACGCCACCTGGCCGGCTTCCTCGGCGTGCATGCCGATCTGCTGCAGGCCGGCCTGCACCTCGCGACGCAGCAAGTCGGCGTCGTCCACCGGCAGGCGGCCCAGCAGCTGGTCGGTGACGCGCAGGCGCTGGGCGACCGCAGGGCTGTCCTCGCCGTGCTGCAGCAGGGTGAGCGCCAGCACGTCGGCCCAGGCGCGGTCGAGCAGGGCGCGCAACAGGCCGCGCGGCGGGCTGGCGTTGAAACGTTCGGCCAGCAATTCACCGGCACGATGGCGCGCCAGGTCCAGTTTTTCGCGGCCCTGCATCGCCTCGACATGGCGGCGTTCGGAGGCCTGGGCGCGGCGGCTCAGCTGGCCGAGATGGTGCTCGATGTCGGCCAGCAGGCTGGTGTAGAGGCCGGCACTGGGCGGTTCGTGCTGCGCGCGGTCGACCAGCTGGTTGAGCCGCGCGGTGAGTTGCTGGTCGGCTTCCCCGTCGGGGCCGTCCAGCCAGTCGTTGGCGGCCTCGGCCACGGCGCCAAGCAGGCGCCGCGCGGGATGTTCGCGCTGGTCGAAGAAGTCGTGGTCGGTGACGGCCAGGCGCAGCATCGGCAGCTGCAGGTTGTCCAGCACCGAGCGCGCGTGTGGGCCGTGGTGCAGTTGCCGCCCGATCTGCTCGAACAGCATAGCCACCAGTTCCACCGTGTCGTCCTGCTCGGCGCTGAGCCGGGTCGGCACGGCGCCTTCCGGTTTGCCGGCGTTGAGCTGCAGCAGCAGCTCGTCGCGCAGGCGCTGCGCGCTGCGCAGTTCGCGGCTGGCCTGGTCGGTGACCTGGGCCAGATGCTGCTGCAGTGCGCCGAGCGCGGTCTGCAGCTCGTCGGCGGTAGCCGCACGACCGGTGGCCGCGGTGCCACTGACGCCAACGCGGCGCTGGGCGAGCAGGTCGCGCAGGTTTTCCAGCACCGTGATCGGCGCCTGCGGCGCGCCGGCGATCGCGGCAGTTTCGGGCGTCGTCGTGGCGGTGGCCGGAGCCTCGTTCGCCGGCGCGCCGCGCGTGGCGGGAGTGGCGCGTGGCGGCGCATACGGACGCAGCTGCGGCAACAGGCCGTCGCCGCGCAACTGCGTGTTGACGTCCTCGTAGAGCGGGCCCGCCGCCACGATCACCGTCTGCTCGAAGCTCTGCAACAACAGCAGCCGGTGTTCCGGCGGTATATCCAGGCTGGCGATCGCGGCGCGCAGGGCGTCGGCGAGGCCGGCCGGCGCGATCGGCAGCGCCGCACCCTCCAGTGGCGCGGCACCGACCAGCACCGCGAAGCGGTAGGCGAGTTCGGTGAGCACCGGGCCGTGATGCGCTTCGCCGCGCGCGGCGACCTTGTCCAGCGTGGCGGTCAGTTCCTGTTCGCCGCGTTCGAGCAGGCTCAACGGCTGATGCGCGAGCGCCTCGTCCGCGCCCTCGTCGACCTCGCCCAGCTGCGCGAAACCCTTGCGCAGGTGGTCGGCATAAGCCTGCATGAAGGCCGGGCGCTGCAGCTGCAGCTGTGCGCGGCTGTCGAAGCAGTACTGCTGTTCGAGATGGCTGCGCGAGCGCTCGGCCTGCAGGTACAGCTCGTGGTCGAAGCGGTCCAGGCAGCTTTGCAGCGCCGGTTCCAGCCACTGCCCGCACAGCGGGCCGATCACGTTGAGCAGGCGCTGCGTGCGCGCAGGCCAGCGACCGCGTGCGCGGCCGCCCGTGGCGTTGGTCGAGTACCGGTGCAGATGCTCGGCATCCATGACGCGTTTCCGTCGATTCCCCTGAACGGAAGTGTAGGCTGGTTGCCGCAGGGCCGCCATGGCCAAGGCGGGTGGTTCAGCCCAGAAAGCTTGCTATCACGTCGTTGAGGAAACGCTGGCCCAGTGCGGTGGTGCGCAGCCGCTTCGGATCGTCGGCCAGCCAGCCGCGGCGGTGCGCTTCGGCCAGCGGGGCGGCGATGCGGTCCGGCGGCAGGCCGGTGCGCTCGGCGAAGTCGGCCAGCGGCACGCCGTCGACCAGGCGCAGTGCGTTGAGCATGTACTCGAACGGCAGTTCGTCGGCGGCCACCACGTTGTCGCCGCCGATGCGGGCGGGTCCTGCGGCGGCTTCCATGTACGCGCGCGGGTGGCGGGTCTTCCAGCGCCGGCGCACGGTGCCGGCGGTCGCGTCGCTGAGCTTGCCATGGGCGCCCGCGCCGATGCCGAGGTAGTCGCCGAAGCGCCAGTAATTGAGGTTGTGCGCGCAGCGCCGGCCCGGCTGCGCATAGGCGGAGATCTCATACTGACCGTAACCGGCCTGCGCGAGACGCGCCTCGCAGGCTTCCTGCATCGCCCAGGCGTGGTCGTCATCGGGCAGCGGCGGCGGGTTGGCGGCGAACGCGGTGTTCGGCTCCAGCGTGAGCTGGTAGTGGGAGAGGTGCGTGGGGGAGAGCGCGATGGCGCGTTCCACGTCGGCCAGCGCACCGTCCAGCGTCTGCTCCGGCAACGCGTACATCAGGTCGAGGTTGAGGTTGGCGTAGCCGGCGTCCTGCGCCGATTTCACCGCGGCCGCGGCCTCGGCGGCCGAATGGATGCGACCGAGCCGGCGCAGCTTGTCGTCGTCGAAACTCTGGATGCCGAACGAGAGCCGGTTCACCCCGGCGGCGAGATAGCCGTCGAAGCGGCCGTGCTCGACGGTGCCGGGGTTGGTCTCCAGCGTGATCTCGCAATCGCTGGCGAACGGCAGCCGTGCGCGGGCACCATCGAGGAAACGCGCGATCAGCTCCGGTGCGAACAGGCTGGGCGTGCCGCCGCCGAAGAAAATGCTGATCAAAGGCCGGCTGCCGATCTCGTGGTCACGGGCGGCCGTGCCGAAGTCGGCGAGGTCGGCGTCGAGGTCGGCCAGCAGCAGTTCCACGTACTCGGCGTACGGCGGCGGCGCACCGCGCAGGCCGTGCGAGTTGAAGTCGCAGTACGGGCACTTCTTCACGCACCACGGCATGTGGACGTAAAGCGAAAGCGGGGGCGCGATCAGCGACATGGCTCAGGCGTGCGGGCTGGCCAGCCTCTGGCGCAACCCGGCCAGCGCGCGGCCGCGGTGGCTGATGCGGTTCTTGAGGCCCGCCGGCAACTCGGCGGCGCTCGCGGTCTCGCCATCGGGCAGGAACAGCGGGTCGTAGCCGAAGCCCTGCGTGCCGCGCGGCGCGTGCAGCACGCGGCCGTGCCAGCGGCCTTCGGCGATCAGCGGTGCCGGGTCCTCGGCATGGCGCAGCAGCACCAGCACGCAGATGAAGAAGGCGCCGCGCCGCTCGTCCGGCACGCCGTCGAGTTCGCGCAGCAGCCTGGTGTTGTTCGCGGCGTTGTCGCCGTGCGTGCCGGCGTAGCGCGCCGAATACAGGCCGGGCGCGCCGTCGAGATGCTCCACGCACAGGCCGGAGTCGTCGGCCAGCGCGGGCAGGCCGCTGGCGCGCGCGGCGTGGCGGGCCTTGAGCAGGGCGTTCTCGATGAAGCTCAGCCCGGTTTCCTCGACGTCGTCTACGCCGAGACTGGCCTGCGGCACGACCTCGAAACCGCCGTCGGCGAGCAGTGCGCCGAATTCCTTGAGCTTGCCGGGGTTGCCGCTGGCGAGTACGAGTTTCATGGCTTCAGTTCCAGCAGGTCCCAGCGATTGCCGTAGATATCCTCGAAGACCGCAACGGTTCCGTAATCTTCGTGGCGCGGTGTTTCTGCAAAGCGCACGCCGCGCGCTTTCATCGCGGCGAAGTCATGGTCGAAGTCGTCGGTGTGGAGGAAGAACCCTACGCGCCCGCCGGTCTGGTTGCCGATGCGCGTGCTTTGGGCGTCATTCGCCGCCTTGGCCAGCAGGATGCCGGTTGCAGCGCCGGGCGGGGCCACGAGCACCCAGCGCTTGCCGTCTTCGAGCGGCGAATCCTCGCGCAACTCGAAACCGAGCACCTGCGTGTAATACGCGATCGCCTCGTCGTAATCCGCCACGACGAGCGCGAAACTGGCGATGTATTGGGCCATGGGTGCGGGACCGCGCGGATGCTCAGGGCACCAGCGCCGCGCGCTGTGCGGCCACCAGTTCGGCGATGCCCTTCTCGGCCAGCGCCAGCAGCGCGTCCATCTCGTCGCGGCGGAACGCATGGCCTTCGGCGGTGCCCTGCACCTCGATGAAGCCGCCGCCGTCGTTCATCACCACGTTCATGTCGGTGTCGCAGTCCGAGTCCTCGGCGTAGTCGAGGTCCAGCACAGGCAGGCCCTTGTAGATGCCCACTGACACCGCGGCCACCGCACCGATGATCGGGTTGCGCTTGAGGTTTTCGCGCTGCATCAGCGCGTTCACCGCGTCGACCAGGGCCACGTAGGCGCCGGTGATCGCGGCGGTGCGGGTGCCGCCGTCGGCCTGGAGCACATCGCAGTCCAGCGTGATGACGCGCTCGCCCAGCGCCTGGCGGTTCACGCAGGCGCGCAGGCTGCGGCCGATCAGCCGCTGGATCTCCATGGTGCGGCCGCCCTGGCCGCCGCGCGCGGCCTCGCGCTGCATGCGGGTGTGGGTGGCGCGCGGCAGCATGCCGTACTCGGCGGTGACCCAGCCCTCGCCCTTGCCGCGCAGCCAGGCCGGCGCGCGGTCCTCGACGCTGGCGGTGCACAGCACGCGGGTATCGCCGAAGCTCACCAGCACCGAACCTTCGGCATGGCGGGTGTAGTGGCGTTCGATGGTGACGGCGCGCAGCTGGTCGCTGGCGCGGCCGCTGGGGCGTGCGGACTGGTTCATGAGGGCCATTGGGCAAGGCTGGGTGGGAAAGTTTACCATTGCGGCCTTTCCCGCCGTCCGCAGGCCACCGATGATCCGCAGCATGACCGCCTATGCCTCCGCCGAAACCGGCGGCTCCGCCGGCGCGCTGAGTTGCGAACTGCGCACGGTCAACCACCGTTATCTGGAACTGTCCCCGCGCCTGCCGGACGAGCTGCGCAGCCTGGAATCCCAGTTGCGCGAGCGCATTGCGGCGAAGCTGTCGCGCGGCAAGGTGGACGTCACCGTGCGCAGCAGCGATTCGCGCGGCGAATCGCTGCAAGTCGACAACACGTTGCTGTCCCGGCTGTCCGAACTGAACCTGGACATGCAGGCGCGGTTCCCCGGCATGCAAGTGCAGTTCACCGAGCTGCTGCGCTTTCCGGGCGTGCTGCAGCAGGACGCGGCCGACCCCGAGGCGCGGCAAGTCGCGCTGTTCGAGGTGCTGGATCGTGCGCTGGACGCACTCACCGCCACCCGTGAACGCGAGGGCGCCAAGCTGGGGCAGATCCTGCGCGAGCGGCTGGACGCGATCGAGCGCATCGTGGCCCAGGTGCGCGAATGGATGCCGGAGATCCGCGTCGCGCTGCGCGCCCGGCTGGAGACGCGGCTGGCCGACCTCAAGCAGCCCGCCGATTCCGGCCGGCTGGAGCAGGAGCTGGTGCTGCAGATCACCCGCAGCGACGTGGACGAGGAGCTGGACCGGCTCAGCACGCACATCGCCGAGACGCGCCGCGTGCTGAATCTCAAGGAGCCGGTCGGTCGCCGCCTCGACTTCCTGATGCAGGAGTTCAACCGCGAGGCGAACACGCTGGGTTCCAAGTCGGTGGATGCGCGCAGCACGAATGCCGCGGTGGAGCTCAAGGTGCTGATCGAGCAGATGCGCGAGCAGGTCCAGAACATCGAATGAACGCGCCGCGCACAGGCACCTTGTTCGTAGTCGCCGCGCCCTCGGGCGCCGGCAAGTCCACCCTGGTCAACGCGCTGCTGGAGCGCGAGCCGGCGATCTCGCTGTCGGTGTCGCACACCACGCGGCCGCCGCGGCCAGGTGAGCAGTACGGGCGGCATTACTACTTCGTGGAGCGGGCGGAGTTCGAGCGCGAAGTCGCCGAGGGTATCTTCCTCGAACATGCCGAGGTGCACGGCAACCTGTACGGCACCTCGCGCGACAGGGTGCAAGCGCTGCTGGCGCAGGGTCGCGATGTGCTGCTGGAGATCGACTGGCAGGGCGCGGCGCAGATCCGCAAGGGCAAGCCCGACTGCGTCGGCGTGTTCATCCTGCCGCCCTCGCGCGCGGAACTGGAACGCCGCCTGCGCGGCCGCGGTTCGGATGCACCGGAAGTGATCGAGCGCCGCCTCGCCAATTCGCGCGGCGAGATCGCCCACGCCCACGAGTTCGACTACATCATCGTCAACGACCGCTTCGAGGATGCGCTGGACGAACTGCAGGCCATCGTGCGCGCGGTGCGCCTGCGCAGTTCGCTGCAATGCCGGCGGCACGAGACGCTGATCGCCGAGCTGCTGGCCTGAATGCCGCCGCGCGCCCCGGCTTGGCGCTGTATCGCCGCTCCGCTAACGTAGGCCGCTTATGAACGCCGCCGCCCCCTCCGACGACACGCTGATCCGCATCCGCGGCCTCACCACCGTGCTCAACGGCAAGAAGGTCTTCGACGCGCTGGACATGGACATCCCGCGCGGCAAGGTCACCGCGATCATGGGGCCCAGCGGCACCGGCAAGACCACTCTGCTCAAGCACATCACCGGACAGATGCGCGGCGACGCGGGACAGGTCCTGGTGGACGGGAAGAACGTGCCGGAATTGAGCCGCGAGGCGTTGTACGCGCTGCGCGAGAAGATCGGTTACCTGTTCCAGAACTCGGCGCTGCTCACCGACTTCGACGTGTTCGAGAACGTGGCTTTCCCGCTGCGCCAGCACACGAAACTGCCCGAGGTGCTGATTCGCAACATCGTGCTGACCAAGCTGCAGGCGGTGGGCCTGCGCGGCGCGGCGCCGCTGATGCCCAGCGAGCTTTCCGGCGGCATGGCACGGCGTGTGGCGCTGGCGCGGGCGATCGTGTTCGACCCGATGCTGATCCTCTATGACGAACCCTTCGTGGGCCTGGACCCGATCGCGCTGAACCAGGTGCTGAAGCTGATCCGCACGCTCAACGAGACGCTGGGCATCACCAGCGTGCTGGTGGCACACGAGCTGGAGGCGATCAAGCAGGTGGCCGACCACATCTACCTGATCGCGAACGGCAAGGTGGTGGCGCAGGGCGATCCGCAGACCATCGCCGACGACGGCTCGCCGTGGACGCGGCAGTTCTTCGGCGGCGAGGCGGATGGCCCGGTGCCGTTCCAGTATCCGGCCGGCGACTACGCGGAGGCACTGGGTTTCCCGGGGGGCGAGGCATGAACGCGCGCATCGAACGCGACAACATCGTGACCCAGTCGCTGGGCCAGATCGGCAATTGCGGCCTGTTCCTGCTGCAGATTCTCGCGGCAATCCCGCGCAGCCTGCGCCACGCGCGCGAGACGGTGCGCCAGTTGTGGTTCGTAGGCGCGATGAGCCTCACCATCATCATGGTCTGCGGCCTGTTCGTGGGCATGGTGCTGTCGCTGCAGCTCTATCACGTGCTGTCGATCTTTGGCGGCACCGCGGCCACCGGCACGGTGGTGGCGATCGCGATCTACCGAGAGCTGGGGCCGGTGGTCACCGCGCTGCTGTTCGCCGGCCGCGCCGGCACCGCGATCACCGCCGAGATCGGCCTGATGCGTGCCACCGACCAGATCGCCGCGATGGAGCTGATGGCGGTCGATCCCCTGGCCTACGTAGTGGCGCCGCGCTTCCTCGCCGGGCTGATCGCGATGCCATTGCTGTGCTGCGTGTTCTGCGCACTGGGCATCTTCGGCGGCCACCTGGTCGGTGTGACTTGGCTGGGCATCGACAACGGCACGTTCTGGTCGAACATGACCGCCACCGTCGACGTGTGGCAGGACATCATCAACGGCGTGATCTGGAAGAGCCTGGCGTTCGGCGCCGTGGTGGCGCTGATCGCGGTGTACCAGGGCTATACCGCGCCGCCCACCAGCGAAGGCGTGGCCTACGCCACCACCCGTACCGTGGTCGCCTCGTCCATCGCGATCCTGGCGCTGGACTTCGTGCTGACCGCCTTTCTGATGTGACCCCATGACGACGCGTGGAAGCATCGTGGTGCTCGCGGCACATGGATGTGCCGCCCGCGATCAAGCACGCGAGTGCTTGATTGGCGGAGCCAAGCCCGGACATGCGCCGGGCTCGGCGACTCGAAAAACCGCCAGGAAGGCGGGTTTTCGAGATTCCAAAAAACCTTCGAGGATGTCGCCGTGAGCCAGAGAAAATCCTATGCCGTCGGCACCGGCCTGTTCATCGTGCTCGGCTTCGCCGCGCTGGCCTATCTCGCCACCCAGACCAGCTCGGTGGCGAACCGCCACCAGGGCGCCAGCTATACGGTGGACGCGCAGTTCGAGAACATCGGCCAGCTGAAGGAGCGTGCCCCGGTGAAGATCGCCGGCGTGCGCGTGGGCCAGGTCGAGTCGATCGCGCTGGAGCCGGGCAAGTCGGTGGCGGACGTGAAGCTGGCCATCGACAAGCAGTACGCCACGATCCCCGCCGATTCGGTGGCGACGATCTTCACCAGCGGCCTGCTCGGCGACCAGTACGTGGGCATCGAGTATGGCCACGCGAAGCAGTATGTCGCCGCCGGCGGCAAGCTGGGCCTGACCCGTTCCAGCCAGCCGCTGGAGGAGATGCTCGGCAAGTTCTTCGGCGCCGGCGGTTCGGCCGATGCGATCGGCGGCAGCTACGAAGTCACCGCGCATTTCAGCAATGTGGGTTCGCTGTCGGCGGGTTCGCCGGTGAAGATGGCGGGCGTGGCGATCGGCCGCGTGCTGTCGGTGCAGGCCGAGCCGACCAAGCTGGATGCCGTGGTGACGCTGGCGATCGACAATCGCTACAACCAGATCCCTGACGATTCCGCCGCCGCGGTGTTCACCAGCGGTTTGATCGGCAGCCAGTACGTTGCGATCCAGCCCGGCGGTTCGCCGGACATGCTGAAGAACGGCGACGAGATGATCCTCACCCAGTCGGCGATGCAGCTGGAAGACCTGATCGGCAAGTTCCTGGTCAACGGTTCCGGCGACGGCGCGAAGAAGGATGCCGGCTCGTCCACCACCCCCGCCGGCAAGCATTGAGCCGGTTCCCCGCACACAGGAGTTTCCGCATGATGCGTCATCTGGCTTTCGCCATCGCCGTTGCCTTCGGTGGCGCGCTCGTCGCGCCGGCCTTCGCGCAGCAGGCCGCCCCGCAGGCCGCCGCCCAGCAGACCCCGGAACAGGTGGTGCAAGAGATCGCCCACCAGCTCGACACCGCCGTGGCCGGCCACAAGGCCGAGCTGCAGCAGAACCGTGAAAAGCTGGTCGGCATCATCAACCAGGTGTTCCTGCCGCACTTCGACGTGGACTACGCGGCGATCCTGGTGCTTGGCCAGCACGCCCGCGAAGCCACGCCCGATCAGCGCACGCGGTTCGCCAAGGCGTTCTACAACTCGATCACCCATCGCTACGCCGAGGGCCTGCTCAGCTACACCAATGGCGCGGTGAAGGTGTTGCCGTTTGCCGGCGACCTCAACGCCAAGCGCAGCGTGGTGCGCACCCAGGTTGCCACCGGCGACGGCAAGACGGTGTCGGTGGATTTCGTCTTCCGCAAGACCGCCAGCGGCGAGTGGAAGGCCTACGACGTGGTGATCGAAGGCATCTCCTACATCACCAACTACCGCAACCAGGTCGATGCGGAGATCCGCAAGGTCGGCCTCGACCAGCTGATCAAGAACCTGCAGACCCAGGGCGACCAGGCGCTGAAGGCGATGGAGCAGCAGGGCGGCAAGGCCAATGGCGGCTGATTCCGCGCTGCGGCTGGACCTTGGCGCGCCGGGCGTGCTGGCGCTGTCCGGTGCGCTGAGCTTCGCTACCGCCGCCGCCGCGCTGCAGGCGCTGGACGAGGCCTTGCAGCCGGGCGATCGCGCAAGGCTCGATCTGGCCGGAGTGAGCAGCTGCGACAGCGCGGGGCTGGCCTGCCTGCTGGCCGTGCTGGCCGAAGCGCGTCGCCGCGGCCACGCGCTGAGCCTGCAGCAGATACCGGACGGGTTGCGCACGCTGGCCCGGGTCAGTGGCGTGGAAGGCTTGCTGGCGCCGACCTGAGGCGGCATCGGGACATGCACAAGAAAACGGGGCCATTGGCCCCGTTTTCTTGTGCATGGGTGCGCGTGGCTCAGCTCTTGGTCGGCGCGGGCTTCGAGGTGGCGTGCTGCTGCTCCCACTGCTTCTGCTGCTGCAGCAGCTCGTCGGGATCGAAGCCCGGCTGGTCGACCCCCTGCATCTTCTCGATCACGTCGGCCGGCGGATTGCCGTCGTACAGCATGTACAGCCGGCGCTGACGGTAGGCGTCGCGCAGGAAGGCGTAGGGGTCGTAAGCCGACTGCAGGAAGCCCTCCGCGTCGATCAGCTGCGAGCGCATCGACACCACGTACAGCACCTGCGGCAGGTAGTACTGCCCGTAGTTGAAGGCGTGGTTCTTCGCGATCAGGCTCAGCGGGTCGAAGAAATAACCGTCCACCGGGTAGTGCCAGACGTCGCGCATGGTGCTGGGGCCGAGCAGGGGCAGCATCAGGAAGTCGCCCTCGGGCACGCCCCAGCGCGCCAGCGTGATGCCGAAGTCGGTGGTCTGCAGCGGCAGGCCCAGCTTGGTGGCCGGATCGAAGATGCCGCCCACGCCCACGGTGAGGTTGATCAGGAAGCGCCCGGTGCTGCCCAGCGCCTCGGAAGGCCGCGCCTGCAGCAGGTCGTTGGCCACCGTGATCGGCATCTGGATGTTGGTGAAGAAGTTGTTGACCGAGCGCCGCACCGGCGGATTGGTGACCTTGCGATAGCCCACCGCGGCCGGGCGCAGCACCGCCTTGTCCAGCGTGTCGTTGAACGCGTAGACCTTGCGGTTGACCTTCTTCAGCGGGTCGTCGGTGCGCGGTGGCGCGATCGCGCAGCCGGCCAGCAGCGCCACGGCGAGCAGGGCGAGGCCGCGGCGCAGCAGGGAGGAGGGAAGCGGGGAATGCGTCGGCATGGGGTTGCGGCCAGGATGGGGGTGTGGCTGGAAACGCTGGAGCTTCAATAGTGTACTGTCTGGTTTTATATTCTGCACGCGTTTCGCGCTGCTTTCGTGGGCCGGCGGCGAAAACCGCTTATGGTACGCATGACTCGCATTGCCAGGCCAGCGCTGGCTGCTCTACACTGGCGACCTGTATAAGTCTCTATTTTTTTGAGGATTTGGCATGGCACGCATTACCGTGGAGGACTGCCTCGAGGTGGTCGACAACCGTTTCGAGCTGGTGTTGATGGCGACCAAGCGCGCCCGTCAGCTCGCCAAGGGTGCCGAACCAGCGGTCAATCCCGACAATGACAAGCCCTCGGTGCTGGCGCTGCGCGAGATCGCCGGTCGCCGCATCGACCAGGCCACCATCGACGAGATCGACAAGGCCGAGCGCGAGCGCGCCGAACGCGAGGCGCTGGAATGGGCCGCCGCCGAAGTGGACGACGATCTGTCCAAGGTCGGCGACGATTGATGGAGGGCGGCTGTAGACCGCGCACGCATCGCATCGGGGCGGCCGATGTGCATGCACGCGCGGCCGGTCGCGTTCCTCCAGATTGCATGACCGCGCTGTCGGCGCGACCTCGTCGGCGCGTCCAGCCATGACCGCCGCCAGCACGCCAACCGCCATCGACCCCGCCGCGCTGCCGCCCTACGTGCTGGCGCTGAAGGACCAACTCGGCTATCTGCCGGCGCCGCAACTCGAGCGCGTGCTGCGCGCGTTCCAGGTCGGCGCGCAGGCGCACGCGGGCCAGACCCGCAAGAGCGGCGAGCCCTACATCACCCATCCGGTCGCCGTGGCCGGCATCCTCGCCGAGCTGGGCATGGATGCCGAGACCATCATCGCGGCGATCCTGCACGACACCTTGGAAGACACCGCGCTCAGCCGCAGCGCGCTGGCCGGCGAGTTCGGCGAGACCGTGGCCGAACTGGTCGACGGCGTCACCAAGCTGGACAAGATGCGCTTCGGCAGCCGCCAGGAGGCCGACGCGGAGAGCTTCCGCAAGATGCTGCTGGCGATGGCGCGCGACCTGCGCGTGATCCTGATCAAGCTGGCCGACCGCCTGCACAACATGCGCACGCTGGGCGCGAAGGACCCGCCCTCGCGCCGCCGCATCGCGCGCGAGACGCTGGAGATCTACGCGCCGATCGCCCAGCGCCTGGGCATGAACAAGATCAAGGCCGAGTTGCAGGATCTCGGCTTCCGCGCATTGCACCCGGACCGCTACCGCGTGATCAGCGAGCGCATCCGCGCGGCGCTGGGCAACCGCCGCGAGGCGATGGGCCGGATCGAGACCGCGCTGTCGCAGCGGCTGGCCGCCGAGCACCTGCCGGCGCGCGTGGTGGGGCGCATCAAGTCGCCGTGGAGCATCTATTCGAAGATGCACGGCGAGCACAAGAGCTTCGCCCAGCTGATGGACGTGTACGGCTTCCGCGTGGTGGTCGAGAGCGCGATGAACTGCTACATGGCGCTGGGCGTGGTGCACGGGCTGTACAAGCCGGTCGACCGCCGCTTCAAGGACTTCATCGCGATCCCCAAGGCGAACGGCTACCAGTCGCTGCACACCGTGCTGCTGGGGCCGTTCGGCGCGCCGATCGAGGTGCAGATCCGCACCGCCGAGATGGATTCGGTGGCCGAGCGCGGCGTGGCCGCGCATTGGGCGTACAAGACCGATTCGGGCCCGGCCAACAGCGCGCAGGCGCGCGCCCGCGAGTGGCTGTCCTCGCTGGCCGACAGCCAGGTCAACACCGCCTCGTCGGACGAGTTCATCGAGAACGTCAAGATCGACCTGTTCCCCGACGAGGTCTACCTGTTCACCCCGCGCGGCGACATCCTCTCGCTGCCGCGCAACGCTACCGCGCTGGACTTCGCCTACGCCGTGCACACCGACGTGGGCGACCACGCCGTGGCCGCCCGCGTGGACAAGAAGCTGCTGCCGCTGCGCACGCGGCTGGAATCCGGCCAACTGGTGGAGATCATCACCGCGCCGTCGGCGGTGCCGAACCCGGCCTGGCTGGAGTCGGTGGTCACCGGCAAGGCGCGCACCGCGATCCGCCAGTACCTGAAGCACCTGCAGCACGAGGACGCGGTGGACTTCGGCCATCGCATGCTCGACCGCGCGCTGGAGGCGCGCGGTGGCAGCCTCGACGCGATTCCGTCCGAAGTGCTGGACCGTTTCCTGCACGAGATCCGGCTGAAGCGGCTGGAGGAACTGCTGGCCGAGATCGCGCTGGGCAACCGCATGCCCGACGTGGTGGCGCGCCACCTGCTTGCGCTGCGCGACGGCCAGTCGGACGACACGGCGCCCGGCGCCAATCCGGTGCACGAGAAGATCCGCATCACCGGCGCCGAGCGCGGCGTGCTCAGCTTCGCGAACTGCTGCCATCCGCTGCCGGGCGATCCGATCATGGGCTACCTGTCGCCGGGCAAGGGCATCGTGGTGCACCGCGAGGAATGCCCGAACGTGGCCGAGCTGCGCAAGTCGCCGGAGCGCTGCGTGGCGATCGAGTGGGACCACGACGTGCAGGGCGACTACCGCGCCGAGCTGCGCATCGAGGTGATCAACCGCCCCGGCGTGCTCGCCACCATCGCCGCGGCGATCGCGGCGGCCGATTCCAACATCGACAACGTGGAATACGCCGAGCGCGATCTCGCCGCCGCCACCTTGCTGTTCGCGATCGAGGTGAAGAACCGCAAGCACCTCGCCGACGTGATCCGCCGCGTGCGCCGCACCGGCGTGGTGAGCGGCGTGTATCGGTATCCCTTGTAGCCGGGAACAGGGAATGGGGAGCAGGGAATCGGCTGGCGAGCCCGCACTCGCGCGCGCTACGCTTGGGCCTTTCCGATTCCCCAATCCCTGACCCCGAGGAAAACCCATGTCCCGCCAGATCATCGCCACCACGGAAGCTCCTGCCGCGATCGGCCCCTATTCGCAGGCCGTGCGTGCCGGCGACACCGTGTACTTCTCCGGCCAGATCCCGCTCGATCCGGCCACCGGCAACGTGGTCGAGGGCGACATCACGGCGCAGACGCGCCGCGTGTTCGACAATCTGGTGGCGGTGGCGCAGGCCGCCGGCGGCTCGCTGGCGCAGTTCGTGCGCGTGGGCATCTACGTCACCGACCTGGCGAACTTCGCCGCGGTGAACGCGGTGATGGCCGAGTACTTCCAGGCGCCGTACCCCGCGCGTGCCACCATCGAGGTCTCCGCATTGCCCAAGGGGGTGCAGGTGGAAGTGGACGCGATCATGGTGCTGGGCTGATCCGTTCCGCGTGGCGATGAACGTCGCCGCTGCTGCAACGGACGCGGGCGCGCAACCCGTGTCGTCGCTGCCGGGCGTGGGTCCGGCGCTCGCAGCCCTGCTGCACAAGCTCGGGCTGGAACGCGTGCAGGATCTGTGGTTCCACCTGCCGCTGCGCTACGAGGATCGCACCCGCGTCACCGCCATCGCCGATCTGCGCCCCGGGCAGAGCGCGCAGGTGGTGGGCACGGTCGAGGCGGTGGAGCGTGGCTTCCGCTATCGCCCCCAGCTCAAGGTGGCGCTGGGCGACGAGTCATGCCAGACCCTGCAGCTGCGCTTCTTCCATTTCAACCGTGCGCAGGCGGAGCAGCTGGCGCCGGGCGCGCGCCTGCTGTGCTTCGGCGAGGCGCGCTTTGCCGCGCAAGGCCTGGAGATGGTGCACCCGCAGTATCGTCGGCTGGCCGCCGGCGAGGCCGTGGCGGTGGAGGACAGGTTGAGCCCGGTCTATCCCGCGACCGAAGGCCTGGGCCAGAAACGACTGGCCGGCGTGATCGCCAAGGCGTTGGCGCTGCTGCCGCCGGAACCGGCGCTGGAGCTGATCCCGCCTGACCTGTGCGCGGCACACGGTCTTGCCTCGCTGCGCGAAGCACTGCTCACCGTGCACCGGCCGCCGCCCGACGCGCGACTCGACCTGCTGTTGCAGGGCCGGCATCCCGCGCAGCAGCGCCTCGCCTTCGAGGAGCTGCTGACCCAGCACCTCAGCCTGAAGCGGATGCGCGCCGCGATGCAGCGACGTCGCGCACCGTCACTCGCCGTCGCCGGTGCATTGCGCCGGCAATTGCTCGCCGCGCTGCCGTTCGCGCTCACCGCCGCGCAACAGCGCGTGGATGCGGAAGTGCGCCGCGATCTCGCGCAAGCGCAGCCGATGCTGCGGCTGGTGCAGGGCGACGTGGGCTCGGGCAAGACCGTGGTCGCCGCGCTGGCCGCGCTGGCCGCGGTGGAGTCGGGCCGCCAGGTGGCGCTGATGGCGCCCACCGAGCTGCTGGCCGAACAGCACCTGCGCAACTTCCGCCACTGGCTGACGCCACTGGGCGTGGAGGTGGAATGGCTGGCCGGCAAGCAGCAAGGCAAGGCGCGGCAGGCGGCGATGCGCCGCGTGGCCGAGGGTGCGCCGGTGACGGTGGGTACGCATGCCTTGATGCAGGAGGACGTGGCGTTCGCGCGGCTGGGTCTGGTGATCGTCGACGAGCAGCACCGCTTCGGCGTGCAGCAGCGCCTCGCTCTGCACGACAAGGGCGCCGACCACGCGCGCGGCGAGGTACCGCACCAGTTGGTACTCACCGCCACGCCGATCCCGCGCACGCTGGCGATGAGCGCGTACGCCGATCTCGACGTTTCCGCGATCGACGAGTTGCCGCCGGGGCGCACGCCGGTACAGACCGTGGCGGTATCCAGCGCACGCCGCGCCGAGGTGATCGAGCGCATCCGCGTGGCCTGCGCCGAGGGGCGGCAGGCCTACTGGGTGTGCACCCTGATCGAGGAATCCGAACAGCTGCGCGCGCAAGCCGCCGAGGTGGCGCATGCGGAGCTTTCGACCGCGTTGACCGACTGCAAGGTGGGGCTGATCCACGGCCGCCTGAAACCCAGGGACAAGCAGGCGGTGATGGATGCGTTCAAGGCCGGCGAGCTGGCCGTGCTGGTCGCCACCACGGTGATCGAGGTGGGCGTGGACGTGCCCAACGCCAGCCTGATGGTGATCGAGAATTCCGAACGGCTGGGCCTCGCCCAGCTGCACCAGCTGCGCGGGCGGGTGGGGCGCGGCGCCGTGGCCTCGAACTGCGTGCTGCTGTACCAGCGGCCGCTGGGCCAGTTGGCGCGCGAGCGGCTGGCGGTGATGCGCGAGACCAACGATGGTTTCCGCATCGCCGAGAAGGACCTGGAATTGCGCGGCCCCGGCGAAGTGCTGGGCACGCGACAGACCGGCCAGCTCAGCTTTCGCATTGCCGATCTGTCGCGCGACGCGCATCTTTTGCCCGCGGTGCAGCAGGTTGGCGAGCGCCTGCTGGCCGCGCACCCGCGCGAGGCGGATCGCCTGATCGCGCGTTGGATCGGCGGCGCGGCGCGCTATGCGCGGGCATAACTTTTGCGATCATCTCTGATCGCGAAAAAATCGTCCGGAACGATTTTTGACATCGCGTCAGCGATGGCCCGAAGGGCGGCCGCCAAGGATGGTGGCCGCAAGATCAAACGGGCGGCCATCCATGGCCGCACTTTTCAATTCTTGCGATGATCCATCCATGACCAAACCGCAACTGCTGATCGACACCGACCCTGGCGTGGACGACGCGCTGGCCATCATGATGGCGCACGCGCATGCCGATATCGCGGCCTTGAGCGTGGCCGCTGGCAACGTGGGCCTGGGCCATACCGTGCGCAACGCGCGCACCTTGCGCGACCTGCTGGGCGCGACGTTCCCGGTGTTCGCCGGCTGTGCCACGCCGTTGGTGCGCGCGCAGGACGAGGATGCCGCCTTCGTGCACGGCATGGACGGTCTTGGTGATGTGGGCTTTCCCGAGCCGAAGGCTGCGGCAGAGGACGAGGCGGCCGCGCTGGCGCTGCTCAGGCTCACGCGCGAACGTCCCGGCGAGCTGACCCTGGTGGCGCTGGCGCCGCTGACCAATCTCGCGCTGGCGTTGCGGCTCGATCCGACCTTGCCGCAGCGGGTCAAACGGCTGGTGGTGATGGGCGGCGCGGTGACCGGCCACGGCAACACCGGCAGGATTCCCGCGGAGTTCAACATCGGCTTCGACCCCGAGGCCGCGCACGTGGTGTTCGAGGCGTTTCCCCGGTTCGACCTGGTCGACTGGGAAGCCACCCTGCGCCACGGTTTCGACGATGCCGAATTCGATGCTTGGCTGGCGGCGGGAGACCAGCGCGCGGCGTTTTTCGGCAAGGTGTTCCGCACCGCGCGCGACTACAACGCCAAGCACGACCGCAGCGGCGTGGTCGCCGCCGATGCACTGGCGATGGCGGTCGCGATCGATCCCTCCATCGTCACGCGCAGCGAGACCCGGGCGGTGGCGGTGGAGCTGGACGGCCGGCTCACCCGTGGCGCTACCGTGGTGGACTGGGCGAGCCGGCTGGGTCGGCCCGCGCAGGCGCGCATCGTGCTGGAGGTGGACCAGGCCCGGTTCGCGGCGATGGTGCGCAAGGCGCTGGGGGCGGCGTGATGGCCGCGGCGGTTGACGCAGCGCCGCATGGCTGGGTAAACTTGTCCTCTTTTCACGTTGCATTGAGCCCGTCATGAAGCCCGATATCCATCCGAATTACCGTCAGGTGGTGTTCCAGGATCTGTCGTCCGACTTCGCGTTCCTGACGCGTTCGACGATCAGCGCCAAGGACACCGTCAAGTGGGAGGACGGCAACGAGTACCCGCTGATCAAGGTGGATATCTCCAGCCATTCGCACCCGTTCTACACCGGCAAGCAGAAGACGCTGGATGTCGGCGGCCGCGTGGACAAGTTCCGCAAGCGTTACGCGCAGAAGTAAGCGCGCGCCGCCGCATCGCGGCGACCGCTGATGCATCCGCGCACGGGGCAGGCCTTGGCCTGCCCCGTGCGTTTTTGCGCCCGCCATCCCTGGCAGGCGCCCTTCGGGCCATCGCTGCGCGATGTCAAAAATCGCTCCAGGCGATTTTTTGCGTCCCGCGTACGACCATCCGCGAACGCATGTGCGACCGGTCGATGTGCGATAATGTCCGGATTGCATCGACGCTTTCCCCGGCACGATGCCCGTTCCCCTCGCCGGTTGGTGCTGCCCCGTGGCTCCGGTCGACGACGACCCATGCTAAGGAGGTTCCCGTGTCCGATCCCAAGACTGTCAAGCTGGTGGATGAGTCGACTCAGCGCAGCAGCACGTTGCCGCTGGTCGCCGGCACCCTCGGTCCGGCCTGCATCGACATCGGCACGCTGTACAAGGACACCGGACACTTCACCTACGACGTGGGCTACGGCTCGACCGCCAGCACCAAGAGCGCGATCACCTACATCGACGGCGACCAGGGCGTGCTGCTGTACCGCGGCTACCCGATCGAACAGCTGGCCGAGAAGTCCAGCTTCCTCGAGGTGGCCTACCTGCTGCTCAACGGCGAGTTGCCGAAGCCGGCCGAATTCGCCGGCTTCGAGCACGACGTCGCGCATCACACGATGATGCACGAGTCGCTGAAGAACTTCTTCCAGGGCTTCCACCACGACGCGCATCCGATGGCCATGCTGGCCGCCGCGGTGGCCTCGCTGTCGGCGTTCTACCACGACGATCTCGACGTCGAGAACCCGGCCGACCGCAAGCTCGCCGCGATCCGCCTGATCGCGAAGATGCCGACCATCGCCGCCGCCTGCTACCGCTATTCGATCGGCTGGCCGTTCCGCTACCCGCGCAACAACCTCGAGTACGTCGACCGCTTCCTGCACATGATGTTCGAGGTGCCGAGCGAGCCGCTGCAGATGAGCCCGGTCGCGGCCAGGGCGCTGGACCTGCTGTTCATCCTGCACGCCGACCACGAGCAGAACGCGTCAACCTCGACCGTGCGCCTGGTCGGGTCCACCGGTGCCAACCCCTACGCCTCGATTGCCGCGGGCATCACCGCGTTGTGGGGCCCCGCGCATGGCGGCGCCAACGAGGCGGTGCTCAAGCAGCTCAAGGAAATCGGCACGCCGGACAACGTCGAGTCGGCGATCCTGCGCGCGAAGGACAAGAACGACAGCTTCCGCTTGATGGGCTTCGGCCACCGGGTGTACAAGAACTTCGACCCGCGCGCGAAGATCATCCGCGAGATGTGCCACAAGGTGCTTGCCGAGCTGGGCGTCAGCGACCCGCTGCTGGACGTGGCGATGAAGCTGGAGGAGGCGGCGCTGAAGGACGAGTATTTCGTCGAGCGCAAGCTGTATCCGAACGTCGATTTCTACTCCGGCATCATCTACAAGGCGTTGGGCATCCCCACCGAGATGTTCACCGTGATGTTCGCGATCGCCCGCACCGCCGGCTGGATCGCGCACTGGATCGAGCAGCACGAAACCCCCGGCGCACGCATCGGCCGTCCGCGCCAGATCTACACCGGCCACGACGTGCGCGATTACATGGCGTCGGACAAACGCTGATCCGCAGCCTGCCAGTCCGAAAAACGCCCGGCATGCCGGGCGTTTTTTTGCGCGGGTGATCGCGGTTTTTTGAAAAGTGCGGCCATGGATGGTCGCCCGTTTGATTCTGCGACCACCATCCTTGGCGGTCGCCCCTCGGGCCATCGCTGGCGCGATGTCAAAAATCGCTCCGGGCGATTTTTCGCGATCAGGGACGATCGCAAAGCCGGGCCCGCGCCAGCATGCGCTCCAGCTCATCCGCGTCGCCGTCCTCGGCCAGCAGGGCCTCCACCGCGGCCAGCCCGGCGCGATGCATCGGCTTCTCGTCGACGCGGTCCAGCGGCGCCTGGCGCAACGCGTCGCGCGGCAGCACGGTGAGATCGAACGGCAGCGCGTCGGCGGCGAACAGCAGCACCGGGAACTCGGCCTGTTCGTCGCGGCTGACGCGCAGGCGGCGCGTCTGCGTTTCGTAGGGCACGCCGTGCTCGTGCAAGTAGCGGTGCACCGCATCGGGATCGTCGCTGAACACGTGCAGGCAGACCGCCGAATGCGCGTCGGCAGTGCCGTCCAGCACGGCGCCGACCAGGCGCGGTTCGAAGCGGGCCAGGAAGCGCATTGCCTCCAGCGCCGCCTCGCGGCGCGCGCGCAGCAGCTGGGGCTGGCTGTCGGCGAGGAACAGGCGCTGGTGCTCGCGCAATGCCTGCTCGATCTCCTGGTTGCGCGGCAGCGCCTGGGTGTCGAGGATGCCCAGCCGTTCGGCGGCCTTGAGCTTGGCGCGGTGGAAGTCGCGGATGCCGTGCTCGCTCATCAGGCGGGCCGCTTCCTGGGCCACGCGCCGCCGGTTGCGCTGCTGGCGGTCGCTTGCATGGATGCGGTGATGTTCGCCTCGGGCCATGTCGGTTCCTCCGCCGCGTGCGCATCCAGACTAGCGCAAGCGGCGGAACGCGGGAACCGCCAAACCCCCGCGTGCCCTGCGGTACAGGGATATACCGCACGCGATCAAGCACGTAGGTGCATGGTCGGCGGAAGCGAGTCCGGACATGTGCCGGGCTCGCTGACTCGAACAATCGTCGGGACGACGGTTGTTCGAGATTCCTGTACGGCTCAGAAGATGTTGTAGGGGTTCTGCTGTTCCTGCTGCTGCTGGGTGGCCTGGCTGCGCAGGCGGTCCACGTCTTCGACCTTGAAGAACTCGTTCATGCTGTCCGGGTCGTCCGGCGTGGTCGGCAGGCCGCTGGCGCGGTCGATCAGCACGGTGGCGATGCCTGGCGGCATCGGCAGCGAGTTCTCCGGCACGTCCTTGAGTGCCGCACCCATGTAGTCCATCCAGATCGGCAGCGCGGCCTTGGCGCCGAATTCGCCGTGACCCAGCGAGCCGTAGTTGTCGAAGCCCACCCACACCGAAGTGGAGATGTTGCCGTCGAAGCCCACGAACCAGGCGTCGCGGTGATCGTTGGTGGAGCCGGTCTTGCCGGCGAGGTCGGGGCGATCCAGCGCCTTGGCGGCCGCACCGGTGCCTCGCAGGATCACGTCCTTCATCAGCGAGGTGATCAGGAAGTCGGTGCGCGGGCCGAGCACGTGCGGCGCCAGCACCGGCGGATGCGCGCCCGAACCGTGGGCGTCGGCCGGCAGGGTCTCCACGCCGGAGTCGTCGACGCTGGCAGCGCGGGCCGGCGCCGCGGCGCTGGAAGTCTCCGCGAGGCTGTTCGCCGGGCGCTTGCCCATGTCCGCCGGCGGCGGTCCTGGCGGGGTGTTCTCCAGCAGGCGTTCCTGGCATTCGCGGCAGGCGCGCGCGGGGTTGGCGAGGTAGACGGGCTTGCCGTTGCGGTCGTCGATCTCGCTGATGAAGTATGGAGTCACCAGATAGCCGCCGTTGGCGAACACCGCGTAGCCGCGCGCCATGTTCATCGGCGACACCGAGGCGGTGCCCAGCGCCATCGACAGATTCGCCGGCAACGCGTCGAGCGGGAAGCCGAAGCGGGTGATGAACTCGCGCGCGTAGCGCACGCCGATCGCGTCGAGCAGGCGGATCGAAACCAGGTTCTTCGACTGTACCAGCGCCTCGCGCAGGCGCATCGGGCCGGCGAACTTGTCGTCGTCGTTGTTCGGCGTCCACAGGCCACCGGGGCGCGAAGGGTCGGGCAGCGCGATCGGCGCGTCATTGATGATCGACGCGGGCGTGAAGCCGTGGTCGAACGCCGCCGAGTACAGGTAGGGCTTGAAGCTGGAACCGGGCTGGCGCGCCGCCATCACCGCGCGGTTGAACTTGCTGCGGGTGAAGCTGAAGCCGCCCACCAGCGCCTCGACCGCGCCGTCCTCCGGCCGGATCGAGGCCAGCGCCCCCTGCACGGCGGGAATCTGCGCCAGCTGCCAGGCGCCCTTGGCGTCCTGCGCCACGCGCACGATGTCGCCGCGCTTGAGCACTGCGTCCACCCGCGTCGGCGCGGGGCCGGTGCGACTGTCGTTGACGTACGGCCGCGCCCACGCCAGCGTGGCGAGATCGAGCCGGGTGTTCTGCCCCGAGGGCAAAAACAGCGTGGCCGCGTCGGCGGAGCTGGCGACGACCAGCGCCGGATCGAGTCCGGAGATGTCGGTGTAGCCGGCGAGCGCACGCACGTAATCCTGCGGGCCGGCGTCCGCGGCCAGGTCCTGGTGCGCCTCCGGACCCCGCCAGCCGTGGCGCTGGTCGTAGTCGATCAGGCCCTTGCGCACCGCCTCCACCGCGGCCTGCTGGCGCGCACTCTGGATCGTGGTCTTCACCACGTAGCCCTCGGTGAGAGCGTCGTTGCCGAGACGGTCCAGCACCTGCCGGCGCACCATCTCGGCGAGGTAGGGCGCATCCACCTGGATCGGCGCCTCGTGCGGCACCGCGTCGTTCGGTTCGGCGATCGCGGCCTGGTACTGCGCCTCGGTGATGTAGCGGTGCTTGAGCATCTCGCCCAGCACCCAGTTGCGCCGCGCCAGCAGGCGCGGCGGGCTGTTCAGCGGATTCACCACCGAGGGCAGCTGGAAGGTGGAGGCGATCGCCGCGCACTGCGCGATCGTGAGCTGGTCCAGCGTCTTGCCGTAGTAGTACGAGGCCGCCGCGGCCACGCCGTAGGAGCGGTGGCCGAGGAACATCTTGTTGAGGTAGAGCTCGAGGATCTGGTCCTTCGAGAGCTCATGCTCGATGCGCAACGCGATGAAGATTTCGGTGAGCTTGCGCGAGTACAGCTTCTCCGGGCTGAGGAAGAAGTTGCGCGCGACCTGCTGGGTGATGGTGGAGCCGCCGGGGCCCTTGTCGCCGCCGGTGATGAGCACATGCCAGCCTGCGCGCGCGATGCCGCGCCAGTCGACGCCGGGATGGTGGTAGAAATCGGCATCTTCGGCCGACAGCACCGCGTGCTTGAGGTTGGGGGGCACCTGGTCGATCGCCACCGGGATGCGCCGGGTTTCGCCGAAGCTGGCGATCAGCTTGCCGTCGGCACTTTCGACGCGCAGCGGCACCTGCATGTGGTAATCCTTCAGCACCGCCACCGAGGGCAGCCGCGGCGCCACCAGCCAGTACGCCACCCCGACCGCGAGAACTGCCAGCAGAAAACCCGAGAACGCCAGGATCAGAGCCCAGCGCAGCAGACGCTTGAGAATACGCATGTGTGGGGAATGGCCCGTGTCGAAACCCGACAGAGTATAGGGGTTGTGCCGCAAACCACTTTGGAGGGGTATATCTTCGGTAGCAGGCTCGCCTTGGCCGCAAAATCGTGCGTCGGGGCCGAAACGAGGCCTCCGTCACGCTGCGCGAAGGCGGTAGCCCAAATGTGGGGGCCATCACGGGAAACACTTGAGAAAACTGCGGCAGGCCATTGCAGGGACGTTAAATTTTCTATCTAATGCCAGCGCACATCGGTCGGAAATCCGGCCGCTGGCGCCAGGGGCAAAGGGGGAAACACCGTGGGGCTCTTCACACCCAAGAAGCCGGCGCTGATCGGCGTCGACATCAGTTCGACCGCCGTCAAGCTGCTGCAGCTCAGCCAGGCGGGCGGGCGCTACCGCGTCGAGCATTACGCGGTCGAGCCGCTGCCGCCGAACGCCGTGGTCGAGAAGAACATCGTCGAAGTCGAGGCGGTGGGCGAGGCGATCCGCCGCGCGCTGGCGCGCTCCGGCTCCAAGCTCAAGCACGCCTCCGCCGCCGTGGCCGGCTCGGCGGTGATCACCCGCATCATCCCGATGCCGAGCGAGCTCTCCGAGGAAGACCTGGAAGGCCAGATCCAGGTCGAGGCGAACCAGTACATCCCCTACCCGATCGACGAGGTGAGCCTCGACTTCGAGGTGCTGGGCCCGGTGCGCGACAACCCCGAGATGAACAGCATCCTGCTCGCCGCTTCGCGCACCGAGAACGTGGACATGCGCGTGGCCGCGCTGGAACTGGGTGGCCTCACCGCCAAGGTGGTCGACGTGGAGGCGTTCGCGATGGAGAACGCGTTCGCCCTGCTCACCGACCAGCTCAACGTGGGCCGTGACGCGCTGGTCGCGGTGGTCGACGTGGGCGCGACCATGACCACGCTGTCGGTGCTGCGCAACCAGCGCACGATCTACTCGCGCGAACAGGTGTTCGGCGGCAAGCAGCTCACCGACGAGATCATGCGCCGCTACGGGCTCTCCTACGAGGAAGCCGGCCGCGCCAAGCGCAAGGGCGGCCTGCCCGAGTCCTACCACAGCGAGGCGCTGGAACCGTTCAAGGAATCGCTGGTGCAGCAGGTCAGCCGCCTGCTGCAGTTCTTCTTCGCCGGCAGCGAATACAGCAAGGTCGACCAGGTGGTGCTGGCCGGCGGCTGCGCCACCATCGACGGCATCGCCGCGATGCTCGAGGAGCACGTCGGCGTGCCCTGCGTGGTGGCCAATCCGCTGGCGCGCATGTCGATGTCGCCGAAGGTGCAGGGACAATCACTGTCCCAGGATGCGCCGGCGCTGATGATCGCGGTCGGCCTCGCCCTGAGGAGTTTCGACTGATGGCCCACGTCAACCTCCTTCCCTGGCGCGCGGAGCGGCGCAAGCTGCGCGAACGCGAGTTCTACGGCCAGCTCGGCGGCGCCTTCGTGGCTGGTCTGGGCTTCGTGCTGCTGTGGGCGATCTGGATGAGCGCGCGCATCGACAACCAGAACGACCGCAACGCGATCCTGCAGGGCGAGATCAAGCAGCTCGACGTCAAGATCGACAAGATCAAGGATCTGGAGAAGGTGCGCGAGCACCTGCTGGCGCGCAAGCAAATCATCGAGCAGCTGCAGTCCGACCGCTCGAAGATGGTGCACCTGTTCGACGAGCTGGTGAAGACGATTCCCTCCAGTGTGCGCCTCACCTCACTCAAGCAGGCCGGCGACACCATGTCGCTGGACGGCGTGGCGCAATCCAACGCCAGCGTGGCCGAATACATGCGCAACATCGAGGTGTCGCCGTGGATGGGTCACGTCGACCTGCGCAGCACGATCAACAACCACGACGCCACACGCATGCCCTACGGCTTCGGCGTGAGCGTGAAGCTGAGCAAGCCCAAGCCGGACGATGCCGGTACCGTTGGTGCACCGGCCGAGGCGGGTTCGGCGGCGGCACCGGCGCATGCCGCCAGCGTCCCCGGCTCCCTGCCGCCCGCGCATGCCGTCGCGCCTGCCGTCAAGCCGGCGGCAGCTCCGGCGCCTGAAAGCAAACCGGCCGCCGCAGCCGTCAAGGGAGGAGCCAAGGCATGAAACTCCTCGACGATCTGCGTGGTCTCGACCGCAACAACATCGGTGGCTGGCCGCAGTCGGTCAAGATCTTCTTCACCGTGCTGCTGTTCGGACTGGTGGTGCTGCTCGGCTGGTACTTCTACGTCAGCAGCCAGCAGGATGAGCTGGCCTCGCAGGTGGGCAAAGAGACCCAGCTCAGGCAGGAGTTCACCACCAAGCAGGCCAAGGCGGTGAACCTCGACGCGCTGCAGCAGCAGCTCGACGAGATGAAGGACATGCTGCGCCAGCTGCTGCGCCAGCTGCCCAGCAAGACAGAGATGCCGGAGCTGCTGATCGACATTTCGCAGACCGCGCTGTCGGCCGGCCTGCAGGTCGATTCCTTCGTGCCGCAGCCCGAGGTGCCGAAGGACTTCTACGCCGAGAAGCCAATCCAGCTGAAGATGGTCGGCACCTACCACCAGTTCGGCACCTTCATCAGCGGAGTCGCCTCGCTGCCGCGTGTGGTGATCCTGACCATGCACGACGTGTCGCTGACGCCCGAGCACGCAAGCAAGGACGGCACCTCCACCGATGGCCAACTGGTGCTGCAGGGCACGGTGAAGACCTACCGCTATCTGGATGAGGACGAGGCCGCCGCCGAGGCGAAGAAGAATCCGGCCAAGGCAGGGGGGCGCAAGTGATGAAGCTGTCCACTGCCATGAAGCCGTCGACGCTGTCGCGCCTCGCCCTGCTGCTGCTTGCCGTGCTGCTGCTGGGGGGCTGCACGCGCGGCACCTCGGACCTGCGCGAATGGATCGCCCAGCAGAAGGCGAAGAAGGGTGCGCCGATCCCGCCGCTGCCGGTGATCAAGACCTTCGAGACCTTCACCTACGCGGACCAGGATCTGCGCGATCCGTTCGGTCCCAGCGCCGCGGAACAGTCGGTCGCCACCAGCGGGCCGCGACCGGACCAGAACCGGCCCAAGCAGCCGCTGGAGATGTTCGCGCTGGACAGCCTGAAGATGGTCGGCACGATCGGGGCCGGTGCCGGCATCGAGGCGCTGGTCAAGGATCCTGGTGGCGTGATCCATCCGGTGCATCGTGGCGAATACATGGGCCAGAACTACGGCCGCATCACCGCCATCAGCGACGACCACATCGATCTGACTGAACTGGTATCCAACGGCAATGGTGGCTGGATGGAACGTCCGGCCAGTATCGCGCTCGGCGATAAATAGGGGACACAGGGGCTGATGCAATGAGCAACCACATTCAATCCGTCCGGGGCCGAGTCATGCGCCACACCATTCGCTGTCTGCTGTCGTTGCTGCTGCTCGCCGGCGTGGGCTTCAGCCAGGCCGTGCTGGCTGCCGGCAGCAGTACGCTGAAGGACATCAGCTACACCACGCTGCCCGGCGGCAGCGTGCAGCTGCATCTGAACTTCGCCGGTGCGGTGCCGCAGCCGCGCATCTTCACCACCGACAACCCGGCGCGCATCGCGATCGACTTCGCCGACACCGCCACCACCGCCCAGCGGCACACGGATATCGGCCAGGGCGCCACCTCCGGCGTCTCGGCGGTGTCCGCCGGCAACCGTACCCGGGTGATCGTGGAGTTGATGCGTCCGGCCTCGTACCAGTCGGCGGTCGAGGGCGACAGCCTCGTGCTCACCGTGGCCAACGGCAGCGCGTCGCAGACCGCGGCCGCCCCGGCGCCGACGCCGCGCAGCGTCACTACCGCGGCGAACATCGATCCGTCCAAGCACCTCCCGGCGACCGCCACCGGTGGCCTCAGCGTCACCGCCGTCGACTTCCGCCGCGGCGCGAACGGCCAGGGCCGCGTGCTGGTCAGCTTCAGCGGTCCGGGCGCCGACGCGCAGATGCGCACGATCGGCGACAAGGTCGAGGTCAGCATCCCCAATGCCAGCGTGCCGGCGAACCTCGCGCAGCGGCTGGATACGCTGGACTTCGCCACTCCGGTGCAGTCGATCAACACTCGCATCGGCGCCGCCGGCGGTGTGCAGATGACGATCGCCACCAAGGGCGTGGTGGATACCTCGGCGTACCAGGAAGGCAACCAGTACGTGGTCGAGGTGGCGCAAAAGAAGGGTGACAACAAGGCCAACGGCGGCGCCTTCGCGGCAATGGACCAGCATCCGGCCTACAGCGGCACGCGCGCCACCTTCAACTTCCAGGACATCCCGGTGCGTTCGGTGCTGCAGCTGATCGCTGATACCTCGCACCTCAACATCGTGGCGGCCGACAGCGTCACCGGCAGCATCACCCTGCGCCTGGTGAACGTGCCTTGGGACCAGGCGCTGGACGTGATCCTGCGCGCCAAGGGCCTGGACAAGCGCCGCGACGGCAACGTGATCTGGGTGGCACCGCAACAGGAGCTGGCCAAGTACGAGGAAGACGTGGCCGCCGCGCGCATGAAGTCCGAGGACAATGCGCCGCTGATCACCACCTATATTCCGATCAGCTACGGCAAGGCGGCCGACATCGCCAAGTTGCTCACCACCGACAGCAAGCAGAGCAATGCCGGGGGCGGCGCAAGTGCCGGCGGCGCCGGCGTCTCGCGCGGCTTCCTGTCCGCGCGCGGCAGCGTCTCCTACGACGAACGCACCAATACCCTGCTGCTCAACGACACTGCCGAGAAGACCGAGCAGATCCGCAAGTTGGTCGCGGTGCTGGACAAACCGGTGCAGCAGGTGCTGATCGAGTCGCGCGTGGTGATTGCAAGTGACGACTTCACGCGCGAGCTGGGCGTGAAGTGGGGCGCGAACGGCCAGCGCACCAATCCCAGCGGCCAGGTGCTGCAGATCGGCGGCGCCAACGGCAGCAATCTGGGCAACAACGGCACGACGCCCGCCACCGTCTCGTACAACAATCCTGGCGGCGGTACCACCATCAACAACTCCGGGAGCTCAACCGCCAATACCACCCTGGGCGGCGGTACCGGCCTCAACGTGAACCTGCCGGTGACGAATTCGGCGGCCTCGGGGGTATTGGGCCTGGCCATCCTCGGCAAGAACTACGCACTGGACCTGGAGCTGTCGGCGGCGCAGACCGAAGGCCGCGGCGAGGTGATCTCCAGCCCGCGCGTGGTCACCGCGAACCAGCAGGAGGCAGTGATCCGCCAGGGCCAGGAAATCGGCTACGTCACCTACCAGGGCGGCATCGGCGGTTCCGCTGCGCCCACCGCCTCGGTGCAGTTCAAGGATGCGGTGCTGGAGCTCAAGGTTACGCCGACGATCACCGCGGACAACCGCGTCTACCTCGCGATCAACGTGAAGAAGGACTCGCTGGCGAAGTTCCTCACCACGCCGAACGGCACGGTGCCGCAGATCAACACCCAGTCGGTGAACACCTCGGTGCTCGTCGACAACGGCCAGACCGTGGTGCTGGGTGGCATCTACGAGATCAACAAGAGCAACACGGTCACCAAGGTGCCTGGTCTCGGCGACATTCCGGGCATCGGCTACCTGTTCCGCAATACCTACAAGAACAACACCAAGGCGGAACTGCTGATCTTCGTGACACCGCGCATCCTCAACGATTCGCTGCAGTAAGGCGTCGCGTTCGCGCAATGCGCAAAGAGGCGGCTTCGGCCGCCTCTTTGCGTTGCGCACCTGAATGCGCCGGCGCCGTCGACTAAACTTCCGGGCTCCGCCGCGGTCGATAGCGGCGACCTGACGCCGGAATCCCCATGATGGACATGCCCGAAACGCCGCCCCGCAGCAGCCTGCAGCAAGCCTTCACACGGCTGCGCGACGAGCTGCAGGCCTGCATCATCGGCCAGCCGAAGCTGGTCGACTGCCTGCTGGTGGCGCTGCTCGCCGATGGCCACCTGCTGGTGGAAGGCGCGCCGGGCCTGGCCAAGACCACTGCGGTGAAGGCGCTGGCCGCGCGCATCGAGGCGGACTTCCACCGCGTGCAGTTCACCCCCGACCTGCTGCCCGCCGACCTCACCGGCACCGACGTGTTCCGCCCGCAGAGCGGCAGCTTCGAGTTCGAGCGCGGCCCGCTGTTCCACAACATCGTGCTGGCCGACGAGATCAACCGCGCGCCGGCCAAGGTGCAGTCGGCGCTGCTGGAGGCGATGGCCGAGCGCCAGATCACCGTGGGCCGCAGCACCCGTCCGCTGCCGGAGCTGTTCATGGTGATGGCCACGCAGAACCCGATCGAGCAGGAGGGCACGTTCGCGCTGCCCGAGGCGCAGCTCGACCGCTTTCTGCTGCACGTCACCATCGGCTATCCCGACGCGAAGGCGGAACTGGCAATCCTCAAGCTTGCCCGCGAGCAGGCCAGCCGGCGTGCGCATCCGGTGCCCGCGCCGGCGCCCCTGCTCGGCCAAGCCGAGGTGTTCGCCGCGCGCGACGCCGCGATGGCGGTGCACATGGCCCCGGCGCTGGAGGAATACCTCGCCCAGCTGGTACTGGCCACGCGCGATGCGGGCCGCTACGGGCCGGAGTTGAAGCGCTGGATCGCCTGGGGCGCCAGTCCGCGCGCCACCATCGCGCTGGACCGCTGCGCCCGCGCGCAGGCCTGGCTGGCTGGGCGCGACTACGCGCTGCCCGAGGACGTGCACGCGATCGTGCACGAGGTGCTGCGTCATCGCGTGCTGCTCAGCTACGAGGCCGAGGCCGAAGGCGTGCGCAGCGACCAGGTGATCGCGCGGCTGCTGGATCTCGTGCCGCTGCCGTGAGGGTGGTCGTGGACTCTGCCTTGCCGGATCGCGTCGACGGCGACGGTCGCACGCGCGTGTCGCTGGCCGAGCTGATCGCGCTGGGCGCGCGCGTCGGTCGCGCGAAACTGGCTTCCGTGCAAAGCCGCTCGGAACGCAGCGGCCAGCAGTCCAGTCGCCTGTACGGCCGCGGCATGGATTACGCGGAGTCGCGCGCCTACCAGCCCGGCGACGACGTGCGCCGGATGGATTGGCGGCTCACCGCGCGCAGCGGCAAGCTGCACACCAAGCTGTACCAGGAGGAACGCGAGGGGCGCCTGCTGATCCTGCTGGACACCCACGCCAGCCTGCGCTTCGGCACCCGCGCCCGTTTCAAGTCGGTGCAGGCCGCGCGCGCCGCTGCCGTCGCCGCGTGGCTGGCGGTGCGTGCCGGCGAGCGCGTGGGCCTGATGGCCTTCGGCGGGCACGATCGCCTGCTGCGCCCGCAAGGCGGTGCGCACGGCGCGCTGGCAGTGTGCGGCGCGCTGGCGGAATGGGATGCGCTGCCGTCCGCGGAGCACGCCGAACCGCTGTCCGCCGCCTTGCTGCGAGCGCGCCGGCTGCAGCATGGCGCCAGCCGCGTGCTGCTGCTCAGTGATGGCTTCAGTGCGGATGCCGAGGCGCGGCAGCACTTGCTTGATCTCAAGACGCGGGCCGGCGTCGGCGTGCTGGTGCTGGCCGACGCGCTGGAGCGCGAGCCACCACCGGCGGGCCGTTATCCGCTGGAGCATGACGGTGAGCGCCGCGACGTGGTGCTGCTGGGCGAACGCCAGCGCCGCGAGTTCCAGCAGGCGCTGGGTGCGGGGCCGGCGCGGCTGGAGGCGCTGGCGCGCGCCATGGGCTTGCGTTGCCGCGTGCTCGACACGCGCGACGATCCGCTGTCGGCCGTGGGCGAACTGCTCGGCGCGACGAGGACGCGGCGATGATGCCGTCACCGCCAGCGTCGACCGGCCCGCTGCTGCGCGACATCCACCTGCCGCCCGCGCCGCCGTGGTGGCCACCCGCGCCGGGCTGGTGGCTGCTCGCGGTGCTGGCCTTGCTGGCCGGCGTGGTGCTGGCGTGGCTGTGGCGGCGTCAACGCCGCCTGCGGCAGCGGCGCCGGCAGTGGCTGGGCGAACTGGATCGACACGCGCAGCGCCATGCGCGCGATGGCGACGATGTCGTGCTGGCGGCCTCGCTGCAGCAACTGCTGCGTCGGGTGGCGCGCATCCATGATGGCGCGGCGACGCAACAGCGCGGTGCAGCGTGGCAGGCCACGCTGGCGCGGGTACCGGTGCGGCCCGCAATGCTCGCCCGGCTTGCCGCGCTGGAGTCGGCGATGTATCGCCCGCGCGGTACGTTCGACGCCCAGGCCGCACTTGCTGCAGCGCGGGTCTGGCTGCACACCGCCGCCAGGCCGCACGCGTGGAAACGCGCGGCATCGGAGCCGGGGCATGTTTGAGTTCGCCTGGCCCTGGTTGTTCCTGCTGCTGCCCTTGCCTTGGCTGCTGCGACGCATGCTGCCGCCCGTCACGCCGGGGCAGGCGCTGCACCTGCCGCAGCCGGGCCTGCGCCTTGCCGACGCCACCGGCGGCACGGTGCGCAGCTTCACGCCCTGGCTGCTGGCGCTGGCGTGGCTGTGCCTGGTGGCCGCAGCGGCGCGTCCGCAGTGGGTGGGACCGCCGCAGGCGCAGCAGCGCAGCGGTCGTGCCTTGTTCCTCGCGGTGGATCTCTCCGGCAGCATGCGCACGCCGGACATGGAACTGGCCGGCCAGCCGGTGAGCCGCTTCGGCGCGGTGAAGGCGATCGCCGGCAACTTCATCGACCGCCGCCGTGGCGACGAGATGGGCCTGATCCTGTTCGGCAGCCAGGCCTTCCTGGTCACACCACTCACCTGGGATCTCGATGCGGTACGCGCGCAGCTGCAGGGTGCGGCGGTGGGCCTGGCCGGCACCGAGACGGCGATCGGCGATGCGATCGCGATCGCGGTGAAGCGACTGTCCGCCTTGCCCGAGCAGGCGCGCGTGCTGGTGCTGCTCACCGACGGCGTCAACAACGCCGGCAGCATCACGCCGCTCGAAGCTGCGCGCGCCGCCAAGGCGGCCGGCGTGCGCATCTACACCGTGGGCATCGGCGCCACCCGCATGCGCGTGCCGGGCTTCTTCGGCAGCCAGGTCGTCAACCCTTCCGCCGACCTCGACGCCGGGATGTTGACGAAGATCGCCGACGAGACCGGCGGTCGTTTCTTCCGCGCCACCGACAGCGACCAGCTCGCCGATGCCTACCGCGCCATCGATGCGCTTGAACCGATGCCGCAGCACGGTCCGACGCTGCGGCCGCGCAAGGAGTGGTTCACCTGGCCGCTCGCCGCCGCACTGCTGCTGTGGCTGCTCGCCGCGCTGCCACGCTGGCGGCCGGCGGAGGCGGCGGCATGAGCGCGGCGCTGGCCCAGCTCCATTTCCTCCGGCCCTGGTGGCTGTGCGCATTGGTCGTGCTGCCGTGGCTACTGTGGCAGGCGTCCCGTCGCAGCCGCGGCCTGCAGGCCTTGTCGCGGCTGGTCGATGTGGAACTGCTGCCGTCGCTGTTGCAGGGGCGATCCACGCAGCAACGCCTGCCGCTGGGGCTGCTCGCGCTGGCCTGGCTGCTGGCCGTGCTGGCGCTGGCAGGGCCCGCGTGGAGTCGCGTCGAACAGCCGCTTTACGCGAGCCGCGCCGCCCAGGTGGTGGCGATCTCGCTGTCGCAGCGCATGCTGTCGCACGACGTGGCGCCCAGCCGCATCGATCGCGCGCGCTTCAAGGCGCACGACCTGCTGACGGCGAACCATGATGGCCTCAACGCGCTGGTGGGCTACGCCGGCGAGGCCTTCGTGGTGGCGCCGCTCACCTCCGACGTGCACAGTCTCGGCACGCTGCTCGATGCGATGGCACCGGACATCATGCCGGCGGACGGCGACAACGCGGCGGCGGCGATCGCACGCGGCGCGGCGCTGATACGCGACGCCAAAGTCGGTGGCGGTTCGCTGGTGCTGATCGCCGATAGCGCGGGCACGGCGGCGCAGGCTGCCGCCCGCCAGGCGCGCAGCGAAGGCGTACGTGTCTCCGTGCTCGGCGTGGGCACGGTGCACGGCGCGCCGGTGGCGCTGCCCGGCGGCGGCTTCCTGCACGATGCGAAGGGCGATCTGCAACTGGCTGGCCGCGACGATGCGGCGCTGGCCGCCGTGGCCGCGGCGGGCGGCGGCCGCTACGTGGCCATGAGCGCGGACGATGGCGACGTCGCAGTGCTCAAGGGCGAGTTGCGCGCGGGTTCCACGCAAGCGGCGCAGGGCCAGCTTGGCGACGAATGGCAGGACCGCGGTCCCTGGCTGCTGCTGCTCCTGCTGCCGCTGGCGGCGCTGGCGTTCCGCCGCGGCTGGCTGCTGCTGTTGCCGCTGGTGCTGTTGCCGATGCTGCCCGGCACCGCGCATGCTGCGAGCTGGCGCGACCTGTGGCAACGCCGCGACCAGCAGGCGGCCGCCGCGCTGAAGCAGGGCGACGCAAAACAGGCGATGCAGCTGGCGAAGGATCCGGCGTGGCGTGGCGCGGCGGCTTACCGCGCGGGCGACTATGCCGCCGCCGCGCGGGCGCTGCATGAAGCGTCGGGCGGCGACGCGGCCTACAACCTCGGCAATGCACTGGCACGCGAAGGCAAGTATGAGGATGCGATCAAGGCCTACGACCACGCGCTGCAGCTCGATCCCGCGAACGCCGACGCGCAGGCGAACCGGCAGGCCGTCGAGGACTGGCTGCGCAAGCAGCCGCCGCAGAAGCAGTCGTCGCCGCAGCAGCAGAAGCAAGGAGGTCCGTCTTCGTCGCAAGGGCAGGGAGGCGACAGTGGGCAGAGCAAGGACCAGCAGGGCCGGAATGGTCGGGACAAAAACGAACGGGACAAGAACGAACAGGACAAGAACAGCGGCGAGTCCGGCCAGTCTTCGCCACAAGACAACAACTCGGCGCAGTCGCAGAAGCCGCAGGACGCGCCGAACGGTGCGGGCCAATCGCCGCAAGACCCATCGAAGTCGACCGAAGGGAAGTCTTCGGACCGGTCCGCCACGTCACCGGACAAGTCGCAGCCCACGCCCGAACAGCAGGCCGCGCAACAGGCGCAGGCCGCGAAGGCGCAGCAGGCACTGAAGCAGCAGTTGGACAAGGAGCTGGGTGCCGCCGGTCACTCGGCGACGAAACAGTCGCCCACGCATCAGCTCGGTGCGGACGGCGCCGACGATCCGCAGTCGAAACTGCCAGCCGACTTGCGCCAGGCCTTGCAGCGCGTGCCCGACGATCCGGGTGCGCTGCTGCGCCGCAAGTTCGAGCTGGAATACCAGCGCCGCCACGGCGGCATACCCGACGAGGATGGGCCGTGATGTCTTTATTTTTGCGCTCGTCCATGATCGCGAAGATCAAATGGGCGGCCATCCCTGGCCGCACTCTTCAAGTTTTCCGTTCGTCCCTGACCGCGGAGATCAAACGGGCGGCCATCCATGGCCGCACTCTTCAAGGGCTCATCCTGCTGCTGTGTCTGCTGCTGCCGGTGCTGGCGCACGCCGCCGGCGTGCAGGCCACGCTGGATCGCAGCAGCATGCAGCTGGGCGAGACGGTGACGCTGAACCTGCACGTCGACGGCGGCGGCAACGTGGCGATGCCCGACCTCAGTCCGCTGCAGCAGGACTTCGACATCCTCGGTCGCTCGCAGAGCAGCAGTCTCAGCATCGTCAACGGCAAGCGCAGCGCCGAGCTGGTGATCGGCGTGGTGCTGCGGCCCAAGCATGCGGGCACGCTCACGATTCCCTCGCTCACGGTGGCCGGTGCGCAGACCACGCCGCTCACGGTCGAGGTCGATGCACCGAATCCGGCCGCGGCCGCCACCATGCACAAGAGCCTGTTCATGGAGGCCGAGGTCGTGCCGCGGCGGGCCTGGGTAGGACAGCAGCTCAGCTACGTGGTGCGGCTCTACTACAGCGGCAACATCAGCAGCGGTTCGCTGGACACGCCGCAGATCGATGGCGTGCAGCTCAGCCAGGTCGGGGGCGACCTGCGCTACGACGCGGTGCGTGGCGGTCGCCAGTACCACGTGATCGAGCGGCGTTATGCGCTGGTGCCGCAGCATGCCGGCACGCTGGCGATTCCCGCGCTGGGCTTCCAGGGCGAGGCGCTGGATCCCAGCGACCCCGACAGCTTCTTCGGCGCGGGCACGCCGGTATCGGCCAGTGCGCCCGCGCTCGCGGTGCCGGTGCAGGCGGCGCCGGCGGACTGGGGCAAGTCGGCGTGGCTGCCGGCGCGCGCGCTCAGCCTCACGCTTTCCGGCTGGCCCGATGCAAACACGTCGGTGCGCGTGGGCCAGCCGATCAACCTCGTGATGAAGCTCAGCGCCACCGGCCTGCCGTTCGAGACGCTGCCGGTACTGAGCCTGCCCACGCTGCGGGGCGCCACGGTGTATCCGGACCAGCCGGCGACCGCCACCGCCAACGACGGTCCGTGGCTGGTGGGCAGCCGCCAGCGCGCATTCGCGGTGGTGCCCGAGCAGGCCGGCACGTTGACCCTCCCTGCCACCACGCTGCGCTGGTTCGACGTGGACACCGGGCAGGAACAGACCGCCGAGATTCCCGCGCACAGCATCACCGTGCTGCCGGCAGTCGGTGCGGCGGCCGTGCCGCCCGCAGCCGGCGCAAGTGCGTCGCCCGCCTCTTCGTCGGCTCCGGCTGCGCCGGGGTCGGTTGCTGCGGCATCGTCGAACGCCATGCCGCACGATGTGATGTGGCGCTGGATCGCGCTGGCCAGCCTGCTGCTGTGGCTGCTCAGCGTGCTGGCATGGTGGCTGTGGCGTCGGCGTGCGGCGCAGGGTCCCGCCATGCTTGCAGCGGGCAGTGGGGCTGCCGAATCCGTGCGCCGTGTGCGCCAGGCTTTCCTCGCGGCGGCGCGCGGCCGCGATGCGGGGGCGCAACTGCGCGGCCTGTTGGCGTGGGCGCAGGCGGAGCGACCGGCGATCCAGCATCCCGGCGCGCTGCACGCCGCGCTGGCAGACGAGGCGCAACGGCGCGCGCTGGCCGAATTGCAGCATCGCTGCTATGGCGCCCCTGCTCCGGCGGCCGCAGGCGGCGACGATCTCGCCAAGGTTTTCAAGCACGGCTTCGCGTGGCGCGCGACAGAGAAGGCCGATGACGGCAGCTTGCCGCCGCTGTATCCGTTCAAGCTGTAGGAGTGGTTGCAATTGGAGCAGCTGCAGGAGCGGCCGTAGGAACGGCTGTAGGAGCGGCTTCAGCCGCGATTCCCTGCCGCCAGTCGCGGCTGAAGCCGCTCCTACGCTTCGTCGTCAAGCGCCGCTTGGAACACTGCGTGCATCGGTTCGCCGAAGCAGCACAGAATGAGCTCGAAATCCGGATGCGTGGCCAATTCCTCGCGCAGCGTGCCCAGCGCGACCCTGGCCGCCAGCGGTGCGGGGTAGCCGTACACGCCGCAGCTGATCGCGGGGAACGCGATGCGGCGCAAGCCGTGCTCGCGCGCGAGGCGCAGCGCGTTGCGATGGCAGCTTGCCAGCAACGCCGCCTCGCCGCGGTCGCCGCCGTGCCAGACCGGCCCCACGGTATGGATCACCCAGCGCGCCGGCAGCGCGAAGCCGGGCGTGATGCGCGCCTCGCCGGTGGGGCAGCGCACGCCGGGCGCGACGGGCGGCAGCGCCCGGCAAGCCTCCAGCAGCGCGGGGCCGGCGGCGCGGTGGATCGCGCCGTCGACTCCACCGCCGCCCAGCAAGGTCTCGTTCGCCGCGTTGACGATGGCGCCGACGGCGAGGGTAGTGATATCCGCGGTGATGACGGCAATGGGCATGGGAGATCGAGGAAGCGGAGTCGAGTCGTTGCTAGGCTCGCGGTCCCTCGCTCGCCAAGCAACCCGGCCTGCGGCATCCTGCCTCCGGCGCTCGCCGCGGCGCGCGAGTCCACCGGACTCGCGCAAGCGCCGCTGCTTGCCCACCGCCGCCCAGCAAGGTCTCGTTCGCCGCGTTGACGATGGCGTCGACGGCCAGGGCGGTGATATCGGCGGTGATGACTGAGATCAGCATGGCGACGGGCGCTTCGGCTTATGCTTGAGGCATGTGACGGCGAGGTTGCAACCATCATGGCGAAAACGGAAGAGCTTTCCTTCGGTTACCTGCTGAACGACGTGACCTTGCTGTTCCGCAAGCACTTCGACCGGCGCGCGGTGAAATTCGGCCTCACCCGTGCGCAATGGCGCGCCACCAAGATGCTGTACTACCGCGAGGGCATGCGCCAGAACGAACTGGCCGAGGCGCTGGAGATGGAGCCGATCGCGGTGGGCCGGGTGATCGATCGCCTGCAGGCGGCCGGCTTCGTGGAGCGCCGGCCCGATCCCAAGGATCGCCGTGCATGGCGGCTGTACGTCACCGCGCAGGCGCATGACGTGGTGGACGACATGGAGCGGATCGCGCGCGGGCTGCGCGGCGAGGCCACCCGGGGCATCGAGTACGACGAGCTGAAGCAGGCGCTGGAAGTGATCGGCCGGATCAAGGAGAACCTGCAGGCGCTGGAAGCGACCGAGCCGCCGCTGGCCGGCCAGCCGTAGGCGCTATGCATTCGCCGCAACCGGCGTCGCCGGCAAGTGCCGATCGTCGTGTCCGGCGCGGCGCCGGTCCGGGGCAAAATATGTCGCGACAGTCAACGCCTCGATGCATGACGCGTTGATTCCCTGTTTGGTTCCTGCCGATTTCCCGGCGGCTGACGCCGCGGATCCCCGGTCGACGGGAAAGCTCGCATTCCATCAGCGGAGACCCCATGCCGCAGCGCATCTCCTGGAAGAAACCCGTGGCGCTGCTGGTCGTGGTGGCGCTGGCCGCGCACGCCTGGTCGGACCGCGGCAAGGCCGCGCCGGGCAAGCCGGCGGCCGCGCAGGCGGTGCCGGTGAAGGTGGCGCGGGCCGAGCGCGGCGATCTCGATCTCTCACTGAAGGTGAACGGTTACGCCGAGGCGTATTCCACCGTGACCGTGCAGTCGCGCGTCAGCGGCCAGCTGCAGGCGGTCGCGTTCACGCCGGGTGGGCGCGTGCACCAAGGCGAGGTGATCGCACGCATCGATCCCAGCCTGCTGCAGGCGCAGCTGGACCAGGCGCGCGGCAATCTCGCCAAGGACCAGGCCCAGCTCGCGAATGCCGAACAGGTGTTGCGCCGCTACACGCCGATGCTGGCCAAGGGCTACGTGGCCAAGACCGACTACGACGGCTACCGCGCGAACGTGGGCATCTACGCCGCCTCGGTGAAGGCGGACCAGGCCGCGGTGGAGATGGCGCAGACCCAGCTCGGCTACGCGCAGATCAAGGCACCGGTGGATAGCATCGCCGGCGCGCCGCTGGTCTATCCCGGCGCGCAGGTGAGCGCGAACAGCACCAACCTCGTGGTGCTCAACCAGGTGCGGCCGATCCACCTGACCTTCTCCGTGCCGGAGTCGGCGCTGGACGGCATCAAGGCGGCGGCCGCGCGCGGCCAGCTGGTGGTGAGCGTGCAAGTGCCGGGCGCGGACACGGCGCCGATACCGGCCACGCTGGACTTCATCAACAACGCGGTGGACACCGGCACCGGCACGATCCAGCTCAAGGCGAGCTACGCCAACGGCGACGATCGCCTCACCCCCGGCCAGTTCGTGCAGGTGACCCTGCCCACCGCGCGCCTGCACGACGTGGTCACGGTGCCGGTGACGGCGTTGCAGAACTCGCCGAACGGCAGCTTCGTGTTCGTGGTGGGCGCGGACGGCACGGCGCAGCAACGCATGGTCACCGCCGGCACCAGCAACGGCGGTCGCATCGTGATCGAGAAGGGCCTCGCCGGCGGCGAGCAGGTGGTCACCGACGGGCAGATGCTGCTGACGAATGGCACGAAGGTGCAGGTGGTGGCGGGGTGATGGGCATCGCGATCGGAAAGCGCACCCCACCCCAACCCTCCCCTGCACGCGGGGGAGGGGGCGAAGGCTTGGCTTTCCCTGCACGCAGGGGAATCGGCGAGGGCGTGTGCCATTTCCTCCCTCTGCATGCAGGGGGAGGCTGGGAGGGGCTGCCTTTTGCCTTGATGCTTGAGCAGGGAGCGGCTCTGTGAACCTCCCCGCCCTGTGCATCCGCCGGCCAGTGATGACGGCGCTGCTGATGATCGCGCTGATCGTGTTCGGCGTGGCGGCGTATCCGAAGCTGCCGGTGAACGAGCTGCCGAACGTGGACTTTCCCACCATCTCGGTGAGCGCGAGCCTGCCCGGCGCTTCGCCGGAGACGATGGCCACCGCCGTGGCCACGCCGCTGGAGAACCAGTTCTCCACCATCGCCGGCATCAGCCAGATGACCTCGACCAGCGCGCTGGGCTCGACCTCGATCACGCTGACCTTCGACCTCAGCCGCAACATCGACGGTGCCGCGCAGGACGTGCAGGCCGCGATCTCGGCGGCGCAGCGCCAGCTGCCGACGAACATGCCCACGCCGCCCACCTTCCGCAAGGTGAATCCGGCGGACAAGGCGATCCTCTACCTCGCGCTCAGCTCCGACACGCTGCCGCTGTCCACCGTGGACGAATACGGCGAGACGCGGCTGGCGCAGGAATTGTCGATGGTGGAGGGCGTGGCCCAGGTGAGCGTGTTCGGCTCGCAGAAGTACGCCGTGCGCATCAGCGTCGACCCGGCGAAGCTGGCCGCCAACGGCATCGGCATCGACACGCTGCAGCAGGCGATCGCGGATGCCAACGTCAACCTCGCCACCGGCTCGCTCAACGGCGAGCGCCAGCTGCTGCAGGTGAGCTCGAACGGCCAGCTGCAGCAGGCCGCACCGTACAACGACATCATCGTGGCGTGGCGCAACGGCGCGCCGGTCACGCTGTCGCAGCTCGGTCATGCCGCGGACAGCGTGCAGAACGACCAGGTGGCGAGCTGGTTCAACGGCAAGCGCGCGGTGGTGCTGGCGATCGACCGCCAGCCCGGCTCCAACACCGTGGCCACGATCGACCGCATCCGCGCGGTGCTCCCGCAGTTCCAGGCCACGCTGCCGCCATCGATCAAGTTGGAGACGCTGTACGACCGTTCCGATTCGATCCGCGCCTCGGTGGACGACGTGCAGTACACCTTGCTGCTGGCCGGCGTGCTGGTGATCCTGGTGATCTACCTGTTCCTCGGCAACGCCTCGGCCACGCTCATCCCCGCGCTGGCGCTGCCGGTGTCGGTGATCGGCACGTTCGGCGTGATGTATGCGCTGGGCTACAGCCTCGACAACCTCTCGCTGCTCGCGCTGACCCTGGTGGTCGGCTTCGTGGTGGACGACGCGATCGTGATGCTGGAGAACATCGTGCGCCATGTCGAGACCGGCATGGATCCGTACGAGGCCTCGATCCAGGGTTCCGCCGAGATCGGCTTCACGATCTTCTCGATGACGCTGTCACTGGTGGCGGTGTTCCTGCCGGTGATGTTCATGGGCGGCATCGTGGGCCGGCTGTTCCACGAGTTCGCGGTGGTCATCTCCACCGCGATCCTGATCTCCGGTTTCGTCTCGATCACGCTCACGCCGATGCTGTGCAGCCGTTTCGTGAAGCACGCCGAGCACGAGCAGAAATCGCGCGTGGCGCTGGCCTTCGATCGCGGCTTCAACCATGTGCGCGACGGCTACAACCGCTCGCTGGGATGGGCGGTGGCGCATCCGCGCACGGTGCTGGGCGTGTTCTTCGCGAGCCTCGTCGCCACGGCCGTGCTGTTCGCGGTGGTGAACAAGGATTTCATCCCCGCCGGCGATACCGGCCAGCTGTTCGTCAACACCGAGGGGCCGGACGACATTTCCATCGCCGGCATGAGCGCGCGCCAGCAGCAGCTGGCGGCCATCGTGGGCGAGGATCCGAACATCGCGGCCTACATGTCCTCGGTGGGCTCGGGCGGCTCGCGCACCACCACCAACAACGGCTCGATCTTCATGCGGCTGAAGCCCGCGAACGAGCGCCCGCTCGACCCCGACCAGATCATGCAGGAGCTGCGGGCGAAGTTCGCCAAGGTGCCGGGCATCCGCGCCTACGTGCAGAACCCGCCGGCGATCCAGGTAGGCGGTCGCGCGTCGAAGGCGCAGTACCAGTACACCTTGCAGTCCACCGATCTGGACACGTTGTACGCCGAGTCGGGCAAGGTGCTCGCCGCGTTCGCGCAACTGCCGGGCTTCCAGGACGTCACCAGCGACCTCGACCTCAACGGCCCGGCGATCGACGTCAAGGTGGACCGCTCCAAGCTGGCGCCACTGGGCCTCAGCATGCGCCAGGTGCAGAACGCGCTGGGCACCGCGTTCGGCGAGGGCCAGGTGTCGACGATCTACGGCGCGGCCACGCAGTACTGGGTGATCCTGCAGGTGAGGTATGCGTTGCAGAACGACCCGGCGATCCTGTCGCAGCTCTACGTCACCTCGAACGCCGGCACCCTGGTGCCGCTGAGCACGGTCGCCAGTTTCGAGCGCAAGGCGCAGCCGCTCACCGTGAACCACCAGGGCGAGCTGCCGGCGGTGACCATCTCGTTCAACCTCGCGCCGGGCGTCAGCCTCAGCCAGGCGGTGGGCGAGATCGACGGCGCGATGCGCAAGCTCGACCTGCCGGCATCCATCACCGGCAGCGTGCAGGGCACCGCGCAGGCCTTCGAGCAGTCGATGCAGGGCATGGGCCTGTTGCTGGTGCTGGCGTTGTTCGTGATCTACCTGGTGCTGGGCATCCTGTACGAAAGCTTCATCCATCCGCTCACCATCCTCTCCGGCCTGCCCGCGGCGGGTGTGGGCGCGCTGCTCACCTTGATGCTGTTCCGCGCGCCGCTGGATTTGTTCTCCTTCGTCGGCATCGTGATGCTGATCGGCATCGTGAAGAAGAACGCGATCATGCTGATCGACTTCGCGCTGGAGCGGCAGCGCGTGGAAGGCATGTCGCCCGCCGAGGCCATCGTGGAAGCCTGCCACGTGCGCTTCCGCCCGATCATGATGACGACGATGGCGGCGTTCGCCGGCACCTTGCCGATCGCGCTGGGCATCGGCGCCGGCGCCTCCTCGCGCCGCCCGCTGGGCTTGGCCGTGGTGGGCGGCCTGGTGGTGTCGCAGGTGCTCACCCTGTACCTCACGCCGGTGATCTACCTGTACATGGACCGGCTGCAGCAGCGGTTCGGGAGCAAGCGCAAGCCGGCGACGGAGAGCTTGCCGGCGCCATGACGAAAGAGGCGGCCCGTGAGCCGCCTCTTTCGCTTCCGCGTGCCGTCGCCGATGTCAGTCCTCGGCGCCGTCCCCCGCGAACGCGCTAGGCGCGGAGCCGAAATCGCCGTCGGCCTGCGCCGCCATGTACGACCACGCCGCGTAGACTGCCACGTTCTGCGCCAGTTCCTGCGGGTCGACCTTGTCCAGCGTGTCATTGCTGGTGTGGTGCCAGTCGAAGTAGTGCGTGGCGTCCTGGTCGAGGGTGAGCGCGGCCATGCCCTTGGCGTGCATGGAGCCGAGGTCGGAGCCGCCGCCGCCCGGCCGGCTGGCGTCGTAGGCCACGCCCAGCGGCTTCAGCACATCGGCGATCTGCGCCATGGCTGGTCGCGCATAGGGCGCCACGCTGGCGCTCATGCGGTAGACCTTGCCGGCGCCGAGGTCGGAGTCGGTGCCGAGCATGAACTTGGACACGTACTTCGCATGCCTGTCGGCGTAGGCGCGGGCACCCCACAGGCCCATCTCCTCGTTCGCGAAGGCGATCACGCGGATGGTGCGGTCGGGGCGCTGCGGCAGGTCGTGGATCAACTTGGCGGCGGCCATCGAGATGGCGACGCCGGCGCCGTCGTCGATCGCGCCGGTGCCCGGGTCCCAGGAATCCAGATGCCCGCCGATGGCGACGACCTGGTCGGGATGCTTGCGGCCGGTGATCTCGCCGATCACGTTGGCGCCGGTGTATTCGCCGTCGAAACCGCAGTCGAGGTCGAGCTTCACCGTCACCGGCTTGCCGTAGGCCAGCGCGCGTTCGAGCTGGTCGGCATCGGGGTTGGAGAGCGCGGCAGCGGGGATCGCTTTGTCACCGGGCTTGAAGCCGGTGACGCCGGTATGGGCGATGCGCTGGTGCGCGTCGGTGCCGGCCGAGCGCAAGAGATACCCGGCGGCGCCCTTTTCGGCGGCAATCACCGGGCCGGCCACACGCACCATCGAGCCCATGCCGTAGTCGTGGCCGTCCTGGTGGCGCTGCATGCGGAAGCCCACGTAGACGATCTTGCCCTTGATCGTGGCCGGGTCGGCGGCCTTCAGCGCGGCGAGGCTGTCGAAGCCGACCACCTGTGCGGTGAGTCCGCCCGCGGGCGTGCCTGGCGAATAGCCCAGCGCGGTGAGCACGAAGGGCTGCGGGAACGGCGCCACGATGGCACCGCTCTCGTGGCGGCGCACCCACTTGGGATAGGTCACCGGCTCCACATAGACCTTGTCGAAGCCCAGCGCCTTGAACTTCGCCACCGCCCAGTCACGGGCGCGCTGGTCGGCCTCGCTGCCGGCCAGGCGCGGGCCCACCTCGGTGGTCAGCGACTTCAGCACGGCATAGGCGGTGCCGTCGTCGAGTGCCCGGTCGTGCAGCTGTTCGGCCGTCTTTACGGCCGTGGCGGGGATGGCGGTATCGGCGGCGCTGGCGGTGCCGGCCGCGAGCAGCAGGCTGGCGGCGAGCAGAGTGAGCGGAAGACGGCGCATGCGGGGACTCCTGAGGGCGGGTTCCCGATTATGCAGCGGCGTCCCCGGGTCGCACAGGCCGGAAGTCGTGCCGTGCAGGAACGCGAAGGCCGGGCGCCTTGCGGCGCCCGGCCTTCGGGGCGACGCGTGCGTCAGGGCTTGTTCTTCAGCAGGTCGCGGATCTCGGTGAGCAGGGCCACGTCGGCTGGCGGCGCCGCGGGAGCCTCTTCCTGCTTCTTCTGCATCCGGTTCATCAGCTTGATCACCATGAAGATCGCGAACGCGATGATGATGAAGGTGATGATGGTATTGATGAAGGTGCCGTAGTTGATCGCGACCTCGGCGATCTTGTGCTTGGGGTCGCTGTCGTCGCCGGGCTTGAGTACCCATTTCATGGCGGAGAAGTCGATGCCGCCGGTGATCACGCCAATCGGCGGCATGATCACGTCGCTGACGAGCGAGCTGACGATCTTGCCGAACGCGCCGCCGATCACGATACCGACGGCCATGTCCATCACGTTGCCGCGCATGGCGAACGCCTTGAACTCCTGCATCATGCCCATGGATCTTCTCCCCGATTGGTATGCCGGATGGCGAGGGGACTCTAGCGCAGCACCTGCAGTCGCGGAATGAACGCAGGCGGCAGAATCTTGCGACGGCTCAGGCGATGCGCCCATCCAGCGTGGCGATGCCGTTCAGCTCGGCATGGAAGTGGTCGCCGCGCGCCAGCGCGGCCACGCCGGCCGGGGTGCCGGTGAACACCAGATCGCCCGGTTTCAGCTCGAACAGGGTGGAGAGCGCGGCGAGGATATGCGGTACGTCGTGGATCATCTCGCCCAGCCGCGCCTGCTGGCGTAGCGTGCCGTTCACGTGGAGGCGCAGGCCGGTATCGGGGCCGGGCAGGCTGCCGGCCAGCGGATGCAGCGCCGACACCGGCGCGGAATGGTCGAAAGCCTTGGCCACGTCCCAAGGGTGGCCCTTGGCCTTGGCCTGCGCCTGCAGGTCGCGGCGGGTGAGGTCCAGCCCCACGCCCACGCCCCAGACCAGCGCGGCGGCACGCTCCACCGGCACGTCGTGGCCGCCCGCGCCCAGCGCCAACACCATCTCCACCTCGTGGTGCAGGTCGGCCGTGGCGGAGGGGTAGGGCACGTCGGCGCCGTCGGCGACTACCGCGTCGGCCGGCTTGCAGAAGAACATCGGCCGGCCGGCCTCCACCGCGGCGCCCATTTCCTTGGCGTGCTCGGCGTAGTTGCGACCGATGCAGAAGATGCGGCGGACCGGGAAGCGCAGCGCGCTGCCCTGGATCGGCAGGCTTGGCTGGGGAGGCGGTGTGATGGCGTAGTCCATGCCGACCAGTCTAGCGGTTCAGTGCGAATGCGGGCGGAACAGGATGTCGAACAGCGGCGTCCAGCTCTTGCCGTCGTCGCGCGACTGGAGCGCGGTCTCGCGCACACCGTCGCCTTGCGGTGTCCAGCTCACCTTCAGCAGTTGGGCGCCCTGCGCGTCGCGGCTGCTGCCGGTCAACACGATGGACTTGCCGCGCCGCCCGCCTTCGGCCACCAGCAGCTCGCCCTCGTTGGTTACCCAGCTCTGGTGCCAGACGTGGCGCGTGGTGTCGTAGATGGTGAAGCTCTCGCCGTTGTAGCCGTCCGAGCGCCGGTAGGTCTCGTGCAGCACGCAGCCGCCGAGGATGGCCGTGACCAGGTTGCGCGCCACCGACGGCGCCCCGGTCGGTACCTTGCCGGTGGAGTCCACCCGATAGGTGTCCCAGTCGCCCAGCCAGAAGTCGAACTCCCGGTAGACCGGCGTGCTGCAGTGCGCGGCGGGTGGCGCGTCAGCCGCCAGGCACGGCCGTGCGGGAGTCGCAAGGCCGAGAATGGCGGCAAGCGAGGCTGCAATCAGACGATTCGGCATCGGGCGACTCCGTGGCTTCGAAGTTGGCGCACCGATCAGCCTGCCTGCTCCCCGGGTCCTGTTCAATACCTCGCATGGCCGGCCCCGGAGCCTTGAGTCCACGCGGTCCCTTGCGGCTCGAAGCGGCCCTCGCCGGGTGGGCGACTTGCCGTGTCCGGTTCACCGGTGCGGGAGTCCGCTCCGACGGGCGCCGGACACCCGCCGTTGCCCGTCGCCGGGCGCCGGCGGAACCGTGTCGATTTGCAAGGCTTCCGTTCGTCATCCCCGTGGAGGGCCGGACGGATCGGCCGCGGCAAAGGTCATCGAATGCGGGGTGATGCGTGACCGAAGTCGCGCGAAGCCCGTTCGCCGTCGAGTTTGCCGACGCGGCCGTGTGGTCTGTCGATGCTTTGGCCGGCAACGCGGCAAGGCCAATTTCCGCGGTATGGGTGAAGCCATTTCCGTCGATTGCGCGGACGGGATGACATCTGTCATCGTCGATGGCTGATAAGCGCCCATGGCCCTGGAGGCCCGGCCGCCGCTACGGTATTGCGCATCATGGAGTCACGGGGATGACGGTGAGCCAGGCCGAGTTGCTGAAGGAATTGCGTATCGACAAGGACCAGCGCGACGACCATCGCCAAGGTCCCGTGCGCTGGCCGTGGATCGTGCTGGCGATCGTGCTGCTGCTGGCGCTGGCTGGTGCCGGCGCATGGTGGGCGATGAGTCATCGTGCGATCGAGGTGCAGACCGCCACCGCGGTGTCGCCGGCCAGCGATCCCGGTGCCGGCGCGGTGCTGCAGGCCACCGGCTACGTCACCGCACGGCGGCAGGCCACGGTGTCGGCGCAAATCACCGGCACGCTCACCGCGGTGCTGATCGAGGAAGGCGACCACGTGAAGAAGGGCCAGGTGCTGGCCCGGCTGGACGACAGCGCCTACAAGGCCGCGCTGGACGTGGCGAAGGCGCAGGCCGCCGCGGCGCACGCACTGGTGGCGCAATACCAGGCGCAGCTGGCGCAGAACGAGCGCGACGCGACGCGCCAGCAGTCGCTGGCCGCGCAGGGGCTGGTGCCGAAACAGACGGCCGAACAGGCGCGAACCCTGGTCGACAGCACGCGCGCGCAGCTGGTGTCGCAGCAGAAACAGGTGGCCGCGGCCGATGCGCAAGTGGTCGAGGCGCAGGTCAATTTCGACTACTGCGTGATCCGCGCGCCGTTCGACGGCGTGATCACCACCAAGGACGCCCAGGTGGGCGAGATCGTCTCGCCGTTCTCCGCCGGCGGCGGCTTCACCCGCACCGGCATCGGCACGATCGTCGACATGGATTCGCTGGAGGTAGACGTGGACGTCAACGAGGCCTACATCGGCCGCGTGAAGCCGGACATGCCCGCCGAGGCGGTGCTGGACGCCTACCCGGACTGGAAGATCCCCGCCCACGTGATCGCCATCGTGCCCGCCGCGGACCGCGGCAAGGCCACGGTGAAGGTGCGCGTGGCACTGGAAAAGAAGGACGCACGCATCGTGCCCGACATGGGCGTGCGGGTGTCCTTCCTCGAACAGAAGGCCACGGCCGTGGCGCAAGCGCCGAAGGGCGTGCTGGTGCCGGCCAAGGCGATCGCGCAGCGTGACGGCCGCAGCGTGGTGTTCGTGGTCGCCGGCGGCAAGGCGCAGCTGCGCGCGGTGCAGCCGGCGGCGCAAAACTACGGCGACATGAAGCTGATCCCGGACGCGCTGCAGGCCGGCGACGCGGTGGTGCTGACGCCGCCGGCCGCGCTGCGCGACGGCGCGGATGTCCGGACGGAAACGGCGAAACCCTGATTGTTGCAGGAGCGCACCCTGTGCGCGATCGTTCCAGCGCTTGACCGAAGCAAAAGCCATCGCGCACTGGGTGCGCTCCTACCGGCTCGAAAAATGCAGGCACACATCGGAGACACACCATGGACACGTTGATCCAGATCCGCGACCTCTCCAAGGTCTACGAGCGCGGCAAGCAGAAGGTCGAGGTGCTGCACCACATCAACCTCGACATCGCCGAGGGCGACTTCCTCGCGCTGATGGGGCCGTCCGGCTCGGGCAAGACCACCTTGCTCAACCTGATTGGCGGCCTCGACACGCCCAGCGCCGGCAGCATCGGCGTGGCCGGTTCGCGCATCGACCAGCTCGGCGGCGGCGCGCTGGCGAAGTGGCGCGCATCCAACGTCGGCTTCGTGTTCCAGTTCTACAACCTGATGCCGATGCTGTCCGCGCAGCGCAACGTGGAACTGCCGCTGCTGCTCACCAAGCTTTCCGGCGCGCAGCGCAAGAAGAACGCGGCCATCGCGCTGCAGCTGGTGGGGCTGGCGGACCGCGCCTCGCACAAGCCCAGCGAGCTGTCCGGCGGCCAGCAACAGCGCGTGGCGATCGCCCGCGCGATCGTCTCCGATCCCACCTTGCTGGTCTGCGACGAGCCCACCGGCGACCTCGACCGCCAATCCGCCGAGGACGTGCTGGGCTTGCTGCGTACGCTCAATCGCGAGCACGGCAAGACCATCGTGATGGTCACCCATGATCCGAAGGCTGCCGAGTACGCGGACCACACGCTGCATCTGGACAAGGGCACCCTCGTCGAACAAGCGACGGCCTGAGGATGGCGCCATGAAATACTTCCATCTCATCTGGGCCGCGCTGTTCCGGCGCAAGACCCGCACCATCCTCACCCTGGTGTCGATCGTCGCGGCGTTCCTGCTGTTCGGCATGCTGGACGCGGTGCGCACCTCGTTCGACCAGGCCGGGCAGAGCGCGAACGGCGCCGAGCGCCTGCAGACCGGCTCGAAGCTGTCCTTCATCCAGACCTTGCCGCAGGCGCTGGGCGCGCGCATCGCCCAGGTGCCCGGCGTGAAGGCGGTGACCTACGCGAACTGGTTCGGCGGCGCCTACCAGGACCCGCACAACCAGGTCTTCAGCTTCGCGGTGGCGCCGAACTATCTCGACCTCTACCCCGAGATCGCGGTGGACCCGGCGCAGCGCAAGACCTTCGACGACACGCGCACCGGTGCGCTGGTTGGCGAGGCGCTGGCGAAGAAGTTCGGCTGGAAAGTGGGCGACAAGATCCCGCTGCAGTCCACCATCTTCCCGGACAAGAGCGGCAACAAGACCTGGACCTTCGACATCGTCGGCATCATGCACGCGAAGGACAAGAAGAGCGCGGGCTTCTACGACCAGATGTTCCTGCTGCACTGGAAGTATTTCGACGAGACCACGCCGTACAACCGCGGCACCGTGGGCTGGTACGTCACCCGCGTGGCCGACGTGAACCAGGCCGATCGCGTGGCGCGGGCGATCGACGCGCTGTCGGCGAACTCCGACCACGAGACGCGCACGCAGACCGAGCAGGCCGCCACCGCGAACTGGATGAAGCAGCTCGCCGACATCGGCCTGATCGTGGGCTCGATCATGGGCGCGGTGTTCTTCACCCTGCTGCTGTTGTCGGGCAACACCATGATGCAGGCGGTGCGCGAGCGCACCTCGGAGCTGGCGGTACTGAAGACGATCGGCTTCTCCAGCCGCAGCGTGCTGGCGATGGTGCTGGCCGAATCGGTGCTGCTGCTGCTGATCGGCGGCGTGCTCGGCCTGGGGCTGGCCGCGGTGCTGATCCCCGGCGTCAGCGCGAACAGCGGTGGCATGCTCAACCTGCCCACCGTGGGCGCCGGCAGCTGGGTGCTGGGCCTGGTGCTGATGGTGCTGATCGGCTTGCTGGTGGGCGCGCTGCCGGCAGTGCGCGCGATGCGGCTCAATATCGTCGACGCGCTGGCCGGGCGCTGAGGAGAACACCATGAAAAGGTTTTTCGTCAATCTGGGCCTGCTGATCGCGCTGGCCGTGGCGCTGGCGATCTGGGTGAAGCTGCCGTGGCCGGTCGTGCTGGCGCTGGTGGTGCTCGGCGCGCTGTGGATGGCGTTCACCCGCCACGGCCGGCAGGCCGCCTCGGTCACCGGCGTGGGCATCAGCACGCTGCGCCAGCGGCTGGGTTCGTCCGCGGTGATCGTGATCGGCATTGCCGGCGTGGTCGGCGTGCTGGTAGCGCTGCTGGCGATGGGCGAGGGCTACAGCGAGACGCTGCGCAAGACCGGCAACGCCGACACCGCCATCGTGATGCGCGGCGCCTCGGCCTCCGAGGTGATGTCGGTGCTCGACCACGACAGCATCGTGCAGATCGTGCAGACGCCCGGCATCGCGCGCGACGCCAAGGGCCAGCCGCTGGCCTCGCCGGAACTGGTGGTGGCCGCGAACCTGCCGATGAAGGGCGGCAGCGCCGACGACGAGGGCAGCGTGCAGCTGCGCGGCGTGGGCGACGAGGCCTGGGCGGTGCGGCCGCAGGTGAAGATCATCGAAGGGCGCAAGTTCAACCCGGGCATGCGCGAGCTGGACGTGGGCAAGGGCGCGGCGCAGCAATTCGCCGGCCTGGTGCCCGGCCACCAAGTGCGCCTCGGCAGCCAGCTGTGGACCGTGGTCGGTGTATTCGCCTCCGGCGACGCGATGGATTCGGAAGTGTGGGGCGATGCCAACGTGGTCGCCGACACCTACCGCCGCGGCAGCAGCCGCGCCTCGGTCGTGGCGAAGCTCGCCAATCCGCAGGCGTTCGACGCGTTCAAGGCCGCACTGGCGGCGAACCCGCAGCTGAAGGTGGACACCGACACCACGCTCGCCTACTACGCCAAGCAGTCCGAGGGCATGAGCACGGTGATCCGCATCATGGGCATCACGGTGGGCCTGATCATGGCGATCGGCGCGATGTTCGGCGCGCTCAACACCATGTTCGCCGCGGTGGCCACGCGCGCCCGCGAGATCGCCACGTTGCGCGCGATCGGCTTCCGCGGCCTGCCGGTGGTGGTGGCGGTGATGCTGGAGACCATGCTGCTGGCCCTGCTCGGCGGCGTCATCGGCGGCGCGCTGGCCTGGCTGGTCTTCAATGGCTACGGCGCCTCCACCCTGGCCGCCGGCACGGTGGGCAAGCTCAGCTTCGAGCTGGCGGTGACGCCCGCGCTGCTCTGGACGGGGCTGAAGTGGGCGCTGGCGATCGGCTTCGTCGGCGGCCTGTTCCCCGCCGTGCGCGCCGCGAGGCTACCGGTGACCACGGCGCTGCGCGAACTCTGATGCGACTGTAGGAGCGCACCCTGTGCGCGAATGGCTCTTGACGAAGAGCGTTCGCGCACAAGGTGCGCTCTACGGCATCACCGGTGGCACGTATTGCAGCGTCAACCCCAGCAGCCACAGCAGCCCCAGCACCAGCGGCACATGCACCAAGAGCTGCATGAAGGTGTAGCCCACCACGTCGCGCGCCTTCAGGCCCAGCACGCCCAGCAGGGGCAGCATCCAGAACGGGTTGATCAGGTTGGGCAGCGCCTCGGCGGCGTTGTAGACCTGCACCGCCCAGCCCAGGTGCACGTGCAGGTCGTTCGCCGCCTGCATCACGTAGGGCGCCTCCACCAGCCACTTGCCGCCGCCGGACGGCACGAAGAAACCGAGGATGGCCGAGTAGGCGCCCATCACCGCGGGGAAGCTGTCGGTACTGGCCACGTGCACGAACAGCTGCGACAGCCGGTGCGCCAGCGTGACGCCGCCCGCACCCTGCGCGTGGGTGAGCAGGGCAGCGATGCCGCCGTACAACGGAAACTGGATCAGCACGCCGGCGGTGCTCGGCACCGAACGCGCCACCGCGTCCAGGAAGCTGCGCGGACGCCAATGCAGCAGCAGGCCCACGGTGAGGAACAGGAAGTTGTAGGTGTTGAGGCTGGCGATCGCGCTCACCGCCTGCTTGGTGGCGAACTCGTGCGCGAGCCAGCCCAGCCCCAGCAGGCCGATCAGCACCGAGAGCAGCGGGCTGTATTCCAGCCACTCGCCGGGGCGCGTGCGTGGCGGCAGGTCCGGCACGGCCGTCGCCTCGCTGACGCCGAAATAGTGCGCCGTGCGCGCATTGCGGTCCGATGGCGCGGTGAGCCAGCACACCAGCAGCGACGCCGCGATCAGGCAGGCGGTGAGCGCGAAGGACTGCCACAGGAAGATCGTGCTGGTGAACGGCAGCACGCCGGTGATCGCCAGCAGGCCCGGTGGCATGCTCGCCGGGTTCGCTTGCAACTGCGCCGCCGAGGAGGACAGGCCCATCGCCCACACCGCGCCCAGGCCCAGGTAGGCCGCCGCGCCGGCCGCGCGGTAATCCATGCGCAGATCCTCGCGCCGCGCCAGCGCGCGCACCAGCAGGCCGCCGAACACCAGCGAGAAGCCCCAGGACAGCAGCGAGGCCAGCATGCTCACCAGCGCCACGTAGCAGATCGCGCCGCGGCCGCTCTTCGGCACCCGCGTCAGCAGGTCGATGAAGCGCGCCACCACCGGCGCGGTGGCCACCACGTAGCCGCCGATCACCACGAAGGCCATCTGCATGGTGAACGGAATCAGGCTCCAGAAGCCATCGCCGAACGCGTTCACCGTGGCCACCGGCGTCGAGCCGAAGGCCAGCGCAGCGATCGCCACGATCACCACGCCCAGCGCCGCGAACACCCAGGCATCGGGGAACCAGCGCTCCGACCACGCCGCGCTGCGCAGCGCCAGGCGCGCCATCCAGCCTTCGTTCGTGGAGTTCATGCCCCGACTTCCTCTCATGCGATGCCGCGGGCATGGTGGCGCGCGGCCGGCGCGCGGGGCAAGCCGACCAAGGTCGATGCGCACGCGCGGCGAAATCTCGGCCCGTAGGTCGGGATTCATCCCGACCGGGCTTGCCAAGGAACTGGTGTCGGGATGAATCCCGACCTACGGTATGCAGTCTGTTGGAGGGCGCTCGCGCGCGGTGCAGCCTTACGCGCGCCGTCGCTGCCGCGCCAGCGTGATCGCCGCCACGCCGAGCAGGATCACCGCCATGCCCGCGAGTTCGAACGGCCCGATGTGTTCGCCCGCCAGCAGCATGCCGAACAGCACGGCCACCGGCGGGTTTACGTAGGCGTAGCTGGTGGCGAGCACGGGGCGCGCGTGCTTGAGCACGTAGAGGTAGGCGCTGAAGCCGATCAGCGAGCCCACCACCACCAGATAGGCCAGCGCGAGGTTCGCATGCAGCGCGGGATGCGCAGGCAGGTGCTCGCCGTGGCCGAGGCCCATCAGCAGCAGCGCCGCGCTGCCGCACAGCATCTGCGCGGCGGTGTTCATCGGCCCGGCCGGCATGTCCTGCTGCTTGCTCCACACCGAGCCGAACGCCCACGCCGCGGCGGCCACCAGCAGCGCCAGTGCGGCGATACGCGAGCCGGAGAGGTCGCCGCCGAGATTGAGCACGATCACGCCGGCGAAACCGACCAGCAGGCCCAGCGCCTCGCGCCGGTTCGGCCGGTGCCCGTACCAGCTGCCGAACAGCGCGGCGAACAGCGGCATGCTGGCCACCGCCACCGCGGCGATGCCCGAGCTCACGCGCTCCTCGGCAAAGCACACCAAGCCGTTGCCGAGACCAAGCAGCAGCACGCCGACCACCGCCGCGTTGCGCCACTGCCGCCCGGTGGGCGCTGCCACGCCGCGCAGGCGCAAGAAGCCGAACAACAGCGTGCCGGCGATCAGGAAGCGCACGCCGGCCAGAAGGAACGGCGGCCAGCTCGCCAGCGCTAAACGGATGCCGAGATAGGTCGAGCCCCAGATCACGTACAGCGCCAGCAGGCCCAGCGGCACCAGCAGGCGGGAGCGGTCGACGGCGGCGTTTCCCGCGCCGCTGGCGGCGAGGGTGGTGGCATCGTTCATGACGGGACTCGGCAGAGGGGTGTTGCGCGCGGCGCAGTCTACCGGCAAGGAGCCATCCGGGACTTCGACCGCCGCCGCGCATCGTCGTGGGGGAACGGCGACAGCGTGGATGATGCAGGAGGCGCCCGCCTTGCGGTAGCGAGTCTTCCGCAAGGCAGGCTTGAGGCAGCGTCAAGGCGGGAGTCGTGTAGGAGCGCACCCTGGGCGCGAATGCTTTTGCTTCGATCAACGGCAGAGCATTCGCGCACAGGGTGCGCTCCTGCAGGTGTCCGCTAGCGTTTCGCGCAGCGCCGCTCGCGCGCCAGCAATTCGCGCTTGCGCTCCACGCCCCAGCGCCAGCCGCCGGGCGTGCCGTCCTCGCGCACCACGCGGTGGCAAGGCACGAGTAGGGCGAGCCGGTTGTTGCCGCAGGCGTTCCCGACCGCGCGTGCAGCCTTCGGCGCGCCGATCGCGGCGGCCAGTTCGCCGTAGCTGCGCGTCTCGCCCGTGGGGATCTTCGTCAGCGCATCCCATACCCGCCACTGGAACGCGGTGGCTGCCACGTCCAGCGGCGGCGGCGCGGGTGCGGCGGCCTCGCTCCAGCCAAGATCGCTGGCGATGCGGGCGATCACCGCATCCAGCCATTCCTCGCGGCCCGCGTCCACGCGCTCGCGCTCGGCCTGCGGGAATTCGTCGGCGAGGCGTGCCTCCAGTTCGGCGTCATCCGCACCCAGGGTCACCGCGCAGATGCCACGCGCGGTGGCCGCCACCAGCAGGCGGCCCAGCGGCGTGGCGGTGGTGGTGTAGCGGATGCTGGCGCCCGCGCCGCCGGCGCGGTAGCTGGCCGGGGTCATGCCGAGCAGGCGGTCGCTGTGCTCGTAAACGCGGCTGCCGGAGCCGAAGCCGGCCTCGTACACCGCGTCGGTGACCGCCGCGCCGCCTTGCAGCGCCGCCTTGAACTGGCCGAAGCGACGGGCGCGATGGTATTCGGCCGGACTCACGCCATAGCGGCGGCGGAACGCGCGCTGCAGATGGCCGGGACTCAGTTGCGCGAACTGCGCCAATGCATCGAGCGTGGGCGCCGCGTCGGCGCGCTCGATGCGGGCGCGCACGCGTTCGAGGGTATCGGCGAGGGGAGCGGGGCGGGCGTTCATGGCGTCATCCGGTGCTGCGTGCCGCCATGTTGTGCCGGGGCGACACTGGGCACCATCCGGATCCTGCGCTGGAGCAGGTTCTTCAGTGCGCGACCGGGCGACCCTGGCGGATCACCACGAACTCGCCTTCCAGCACGTCCGGCGCAGGCTTGTTCGGCGTGTTCGCTGCAGCCCGCGGCATGCGCGCCTGCTTCCACTGGCGCCATGCCAGCAGGATGGCGCCACCGATCAGCAACACGCCGGCCACGGCCAGGCCGAACACCAGCAGCACACCCAGCACGGCGACGCCGATCAGCAGCGACAGGGCGCGCACCAGCGGGTGGCGGGAGCGACGAGGCGAGGGCAGATGAAGGCGCATGTGTTAAAAATCCGTGTGCTAAAATCAAGGACTTACGCGTGCAACGATGAGGCCATCCGGCCCGTAGGACAAGTGCCGATGGACACCATTTCACCTATCTCGCTGCTGTGCCGGCTGGACGCGATTCCCGACGGCGGCGCCACCGCGATCGAGAACGTGGCCGCGCTGGCCGGCGAGAGCGTGATCGTCGATCGCCGCGGCGACACGGTGCGCGCCTGGCTCAACGTCTGCCCGCACGCCGGCCGCCGGCTGGACTACGCGCCGGGCCAGTTCCTGCTCAAGGACGAACTGCTGATCTGCGCCGTGCACGGCGCCAGCTTCGACCGCCGCGACGGCGTCTGCGTGGCCGGTCCCTGCCGCGGCGAACACCTGCGCGCGCTGGCGGTGGAACTGCGCGACGGCGAGGTGTGGCTTGTCCCTTGCGATCGTCCTTGATCGCAGAATCAAACAGGCTCTTGGTCGCACTCCTCAGCGGAACAGCAGGTTGATCGACACCAGGGTGACGATCAGCATCGCCAGCGTCAGCGGCGCGCCCACGCGCAGGAAGTCCTTGCCTTTGTAGCCGCCGGGGCCGGTGACCATCATCAGCGCGGGGTGGCCGGAGCTGAGCAGGAAGGTGTTGGAGGAGGACACCGCCACGATCAGCGCATAGGCCGAGGGGTTGCCGCCGGTGGCCACCGCCACCGAGATCGCGATCGGCACCATCATCACCGTGGCGCCCACGTTGGACATCACCTGCGAGAACAGCAGGGTGAGCACGGCCAGCGTGGCCTGCAGCACCCACGGCGAGGCGTGGCCAAGGTAATGCAGCACGTATTGCGCCAGCCATGCGGCGGTGCCGGTGGCGTCCATCGACCAGCCCAGCGGAATGAGGCACGCCGTCACGAAGATCGTCTTCCAGTTGATCGCCTTGTAGGCCTCGTCCATGTTCAGCACGCCGGACAGCAGCATGCCGATGGCGCCGCACATCATCGCGACGGAAAGGTCCAGGTTGGTGAACAGCGCCAGGCACTTGGCCAGCACGAAGAAGCCCACCGCCTGCCAGATCTTGCCGGGGCGCTGCTCCTCCTTCGGGATGTCGGTGACCACCACCAGGTCGCGGTCTTCCGAGGCCAGCGAGAGGTCGCGCCAGGTACTGTGCACCACCACGGTGTCGCCGGCGCGCAGCGTCACCGCGCGCACGTCGTCGCGCAGCACCTGCTCGCCGCGGTTCACCGCCAGCACCGAGATGCCGAAGCGCTTGCGCAGGCGCAGCTCGCCGATGGTGTGCTTGATGAAGCGCGACACCGGCGGGATCACCACCTCGGAAATGCCCGCGCGGGTGGGGTTGAACAGTTCGGTCAGCTGGCGCATGCGGGTGGACAGCCGGCACAGCTGGTTGTTGGCGAAGCGGTTGAGCTGCTCGCGCGGCCCCAGCACGCCGAGCACCGAACCCACCCAGATCACATGGTCGGCTGGCGGCGCCATGCGTGCCTCGTTGCCGCTCTTGATCGCCAGGATCATCGGCGCGTCATGCAACTGCTCGGCCTCGCCGATGCTCATGCCCACCAGCGGGCTCTCGGCGGTGACGGTGAGCTCGGCGGTCTCGCCCACGATGCCGTAGGTGTCGGCGAAGTAGCTCTCGGTGCGCCCGGGCGTCACCTTCAGGCGCTCGTCCTCGTGGCCGGGCAGCAGCTTGCGGCCGAAGAAGTAGAAGTACGCCACGCCCACCGCGGCCAGTGCGAGACCGGCCGGGGTGACGCTGAACAGGCCGAACTTCGGGATGGTGTGAGCGCCGGGCAGCAGGTTCGCGTTCGCGCTGGCGATCAGGTCGTTCAGTACGATCAGCGGCGAGTTCGCGATCAGCGTGGTGTTGGTGGCGGTGAGGATGCAGAACGCCATCGGCAGCAGCAGCTTCGACAACGGCACGCCGGTGCGCGCGGACAGTCGGCTGGACACCGGGATCATCAGCGCCGCCAGCGCCTGGCTGGGGATTACCGCCGAAAACAGGCTGGCCATGATGTTGATGACCAGGCCCAGGCGCGACTCCATGCCCTTGGCCAGCCGCATCACCATGTGCGCGGTGAGGTTGAGCACGCCGGCGCGATCCAGCCCCTCGCCCATGATCATGATCGCGATGATCGCGATCACCGCGTTGCCGGCGAAGCCGTTGAACACGCGGTCGGAGGGGATCACCCCGGTGAGGCCGATCACCACCACCACCAGCAGCGCCACCATGTCGGCGCGGATCCACTCCAGCACCAGCATCAGCATGGTGAAGCCCACCAGCCCGAGCACCAGGATCATTTCGGGGGTGAGCGTGAGCGGCACTAGCGCGCGTCCCGAACGGGTGTCGAACGTGGATGGATGCGGAGTGGCAGTGGCGAATTCACGCTGCGACGCTCGTCCCTGGCTGGATCGCGCCAGTATAAGCGGCGCGATGCAAGGGCTGGTGAATCACGGCTTTCCCCTCTCTTCGATGGGGAGAGC
>NZ_MUNP01000071.1 GCF_002001105.1 Rhodanobacter sp. C06
CGATGCGCGTCTGGTTGATGTCGAAGCCGAGCGTGGCGTAGTGCTTGCCGAATTCCACCGCGAGCGGCAGGCCGACGTAGCCCAGGCCGATGATGGCGATCTTGCTGTCTTGCGGATTCCGCATGCGGTCATCCCGAGATGTTCTGGACGGGCGTCTTGCAGGGCACGCTGCGTGTGTCGGTGTTTCGACGGAACGTCATGCATGCGCTTGCGCTTGCGTGGATGCAGCGCCGACCCTGCAAAGGTATATCGAGCATGGGTCGCGCATGTTCTCGCGCGGCGAGGCAGAGTCATCTCGAGTTAATGTGCAGTGTCGTTGTATGACACTCCACTTGTTCGAACCTGCAGTCTTGACGCTGCAGTGCGCGCCACGGCAGACACTCATTCCGCATGCTTGCGGTAGCGGTTGCGCGCTTCGACGATTCAAGCCACGGCGTCGGCGCCTGGCGTCGAGACAAAATCCGACCGGCAGTCATTTTCCGGCCGGAGTTCTGGGATCAATGGAGGATATCCATGTGAAACATCACCCAGCCAGCCAACGCGCTGATCGTCAGGCAAACAATGAGCCAGAATCCCCGGGAGTTCTTCTCCCAGAATGGCTTTTTCTCGTTGTTTTCCATGCTTGTTTGCATCCGTAGCGGTCAGCTGGGCGGCGATCAGGATCCTTTACCCAAGCCAGTATCATGCCAAACGAGAGCGGCCGCATGATCGAAGGCGACATGCTGCGGTTCAAGGCGCGAATCTGGGATGGGTGCCGCAAGTCCGGGCTTGGGTGGCCGCCTGGTGCGAGCGTCATTCCGCGCATGTCGCGGCATGCCTGACGCCAGGGACACCGCGGGTACCCGCCGTACATCGCAGGTGCCGGGCATGTGGCGGCGCAGCGAGTCAGCCAAGGACAAAAATTGTCAGCAATACGCCATGGCACCGAGTCACGGAAGCATCGTCCAGCGCCGCTTGTGGCGCGGCGCTCGAAGGCAGGCGTGTGGAGAATCCGTCCGCAAACTTGAATGCCGGCGGATCCAAGGACAAGCACGATGGCGGAGCCGGCTGCATGGATTTTGCCGCGGACACATTGGATTTGAAGCTTTGGATTGGAGATCAATGAAGCGGTCACGTGTACGGTTTATAAATGTGGTTATGGATTGTGATGATTATTTCACGCTACCTGTGGCATGACATTCAATCCACTTTGTCTCGCGGTTGATTTTGTCCGCGATTATCAAACTGTCTGGTTCAGTTGGTCATTGATCGAAAGGCGAATCTTTCGCTTTGCGGGACGGTTTCGTGCGGCCGGAAAAGCACGAATTCAGGGGTCAGGCATGCCGCCAGCCAGCGGTTTCGAACATTGCAGTACGAATCCTACGAGGACCTTTGGATCATGAAAAAGACTTGTGCCTTTGCCATTCTTGGGTTCGCGCTGCTTGCCAGCGGCTGCGTGTGGTCGCCGGGCCAGGAAATGTCCGGGAAGGGCCTGGTTCGCGGTACGCCAAGCGACAGCAGCCAAGTCCAGCTGGTGACGATTACCCCGCAGCTGCTGGCGGAGAATCCTACGCCGGTGCTGACCGCAACGGTGCCGCAGGAACTGCTGTCCTATCAGCCGACCCCTTACCGCATCGGTCCGGGGGATTCGCTTTACATCACGGTATGGGACCACCCGGAGTTGACGTCGCCGGCCGGCACGCAACAGCAGACGGCGGCCAACGGGCGCCTGGTGCGGTCGGACGGCACCTTGTTCTATCCCTATGTGGGTGGCATCAAGGTTGCGGGAATGACGATCGAGCAGGTGCGTCAGACCATTGCGGAGAAGCTCGCGAAATTCGTCGAGCGGCCGCAGGTGGACGTCAGCATCGTCGGCTACAACAGCCAGCATGTGCTGCTCCAGGGTGCCTTCATGAAGACCGACCCGCTGTCGATCACCTCGGTTCCGCTGACTCTGGCGCAAGCGTTGGGCACGGCGACCATCAATGCCGACCAAGCCAACATGTCCGACCTGGTGCTTAGTCGCGACGGACAGAACTATCACCTGGATCTTGCTGCGTTGTACGACAGCCGGGGACTGGCGAAGGACATCTATCTGAAGCCGGGCGATCGCCTGATGCTTCCCTACAACGACTCCGAGGAGGTGTACGTGATGGGCGAGGTGATGCGTCCCCAAGCGGTCACCTTCAGGACGCTTTCCTCGATCTCGCTGACCCAGGCACTGGGCCGCGTCGGCGGCCTGAATCCGGTCACTTCCAACGGCAGGGCCGTCTACGTGATACGTGGCGCGAACAATCTGAAAAATACCCCGGCCAAGGTCTTCCAGCTGGATGCGCGTTCGCCGGCCGCATTTGCGCTGGGAGACGATTTCAGGTTGAAGCCGGGTGACGTGGTGTTCGTCGGGGCAGCCGGCATCACCCGTTGGAACCGTTTCCTGAGCCAGTTGCTGCCTTCGGCTACCCTGGTCAGCAGTGCCGCCGCCGCGAATTACAGCGCGAACCACTGATGTGGTCCTGAACTCGCGATCCTGAATTCCGATTCGCGATCGGCATGGACCATGCCCGAACCCACGCCATCAACGCGATGCCCGTATTGATGGCGTGGGTTCGAGCTGGTGCAGGACGCCGCGGCGATTGCCGGAATCCGCGGTGGCGATGGGTCGAAACGCTCGTCGGTGATCACCCTTCGACTCGGGCCCTTTGGGCCTACGCTCAGGGCGAACGGTAGTGGCGCGTGCTGAGCTTTGTCGCTAATCAGGTTTCTCGATATCCCTGAGGCTGTCTTGTCGGCATGATGGACTTTTGCATTCGTGCTGCATGGCTCATGCATGCGTGGAATTAATGAAACATTATCCAAACATTCGATTCATGTAGCGCTCATATAAATGCGCAGTGGCTGAATAAGGCATTGGCGTTGTACCGGAATCGACATCCAAAAGTGATAGGTTCAAAAACCCGGCGTTAGCTCCATGTGCTCTGGTCGGGCAATCACCGTTGCGTCATTGATTGGATCAAGGCTGATCCAGGCAGGAGGAAGTATCGGTCTGGTGGATCCACGGTTCGTGGGCACAGGTCAGCAAGGTTTTCGCCGCCCGTCGGCTGAACCCCCACAATTGAACTCGTTCGGACCTTGGGGGACCCGCTCGAGCAAGCTAGGAGGCGAAGGTCCCATGCAGGAACTGCGGTTGCTCCTCGGTGTCATGGTTGCCGCATGCACGTCGGCTGCGGGCATCGTCGCCATGCGCCGGTTCGCTCTGGCGCTGGGTCTCGTTGATCGTCCCGATCAACGCAAACAGCATCTGGGCGAAGTGCCACTGGTTGGCGGCCTGGCGATCTTCACGGGGATGCTCGCGGGAGCGGTCTGCTACGGCGTTTTCGACGGATTCGAGCGCAGCCTGCTCGGAACCGCCGCCGTGCTTGCCCTGCTCGGCGCGCTGGACGATCGCTTCGGCCTCAGCGTGCGCGACCGCCTGCTGATCCAGACCATCGCGATACTGACCGTGATCGCGAGTACCGGCGTCTACATCCACACGCTTGGACACATCTTCGGCCATGACGTGGTGCTTGGCTGGCTTGGCGTGCCCATGACGGTGCTTGCGGTCATCGGCCTGGTGAATGCGTTCAACATGATGGACGGCATCGATGGCCTGGCCGGCAGCCTGACCCTGGTCAGCATCGCCGCCGTCATCCTGTTCGCGTCGCCCACGCCCTTGCGCGGGGTCATCATGCTGCTGGCCCTGCTGGCCGCGGCCACGTTGCCCTATTTGGTCGTCAACCTCGGCTTCGTGGGCGGCAAGGTTTTCCTGGGTGATGCGGGAAGCACGCTGATCGGCTACCTGCTGGCCTGGGTACTCATCCGCCTGAGCCAGATGCCCGAGACGCACTTGTCGCCCGTCGACGTGCTGTGGTGCGTGGCGCTGCCGGTGCTCGACACGCTCGCGGTGATGTATCGACGCATGCGCGCGGGCCAGTCGCCGTTCAAGCCGGACCGCGGGCATATCCACCACATCCTGCAGGGGGCCGGCCTGGGACCTCGGGCCACCTTGGCCGCGCTGGTGGTGCTTGCCGTGGGCCTCGCGTCCATCGGCGCGATCGTCAGCGGCGTGGCTCATTCGGCGGGGGTGAACCTCGCCGTGTTTTGCCTGATCCTCGGCGTGTACATGACGACGGTCATGCGCCTGTGGCTGCGACAGGAAGCGCACCGGCAGAGCGGACTCGACCCGCAGCGCGGCATCGGTGCGAAGGCCATTTCAACGGGTGCGGGCCGATCAGCCGTGCCGGCCGATCTTGTGGCCCAGGGAGGGGAGGGCAGAGGCAGGGCGGCCGGTCACAAGACCGGGGCATACCGCGCGGCGGAACAGCCTGACCATCGTTGACCGCGCGCGCCGCCAGCCGCCGTCGCGAACCCGCGTGGATTCAGGGGTCGCTTGCGCGGCGCCATGCGGTTGCCGCGATGCCGGTCACTTCAGTCCCACGAGCTGGATCGTCGCACCAGCCGCAACGCGCTTGATGCCGTCATCGATGTCGTTGGCGTATTCGATCGAACGGTTCACCACGAGATGGCCCTTGGTGATGCGCATCTGCTCGCTGGTGCTGAGGAAGGACATGGCAGCGGCGCCCGGTGCCGCGTGCGCACTGCGGCTGATCCTGTTGCCGGAGATGATCACCGCATCCGTGCGCCGGGTGTGGTCGCGGGTGTTGCCGTCGGCGAAGTTGATGCAGGAACCGTGGATGTCGACAAACACGTTGCCCGCGCATACCACCCGGTCGGCGCCCAGCACGCCGATCGCCCCCATCTGCGGGCGTATGCCGATGAAGGTGTTGCCCGTGATCACCGTGTCGATGGCGTTCTCGCTGGTCCCGTAGGCGAAGGATCCCAGCCTGATCGCGTCGCCGCCCGGGCCGGAGCCCGGCGGCGAGCGCTGGAACGTGCAGCCGCTGATCTGCGTGCCGCTCAACCCGTTGACCGCGATGTCGACGCGGATCGAATTGAGGAAGTGGCAGTTGAGCACGGAGAGGTTGTCGGCGACGTCCGTGGCGGTCTTGGGCCGTGTTGCAGAATCGATGCCCCAGTAGCAGTTCGTGAACTGGCAGCCCGACACGACCCAGTCGTGGATGTTGCTTCCCGTCTGGTGACCGTTGAAGAACGTGATGCCGGCCGTGTTCACGGTATCGATGTCGATGAACTTGCAGTGGCTGATGGTCACGTTGCGATACACGCTCCAGTTGTGGTCGGGCTCGAAATCGATGCCGCCCACCGAGTGGGAGAGTTTCGCGTTGCCGATGTTCCGGAAGATGCAGTTCGCGACCGTCAGATGGTCGCAGTCGATGACGGACAGGCCGTTGCGGTTGTCCTTGACCGCGCCGTCGAACACGCAGTCGCGCACGACGATGCGCTGGTTGTGGCGCTCGGTGCCGCGGAGCGTCCCCGATCCGACATACATGCCGTCGCCCCGGAAGCCGTGGAACATCACCCGCTCGACCGTCAGGTCCGAAGTGGCGTTGACGGCCAGCAGATACCAGAACTGCTGGTAGCCGAACTCGGCCACGCGCCCGTTGAGCTTGAGGTCGTGCAGATGGATGTTCCGCATGTTGTCCGCGACATCGGGCGTACCGCCGTCGCGCACGTGGGTGACGAGCATGAACTCGCAGGCCAGCGTGTCGTCGTGCGCCTTCAGCTCGCTGGCCTGCCCGTCGCCGTACAGCTCGATGTCCGACCTGAGGTTGAGTTGCTTCACGGGATAGGTCCCGGCGGGCACGTAGACCTTGCTCCCGGCCTGGTCGATCGCCGCCTGGATGCCGCCGGTGCAATCGTGCGAGCTGTTGCCGGCGCGGATGGCGGCGTGTTCCGCCGCGGGCAGGAAATCCAGGACGTTCGTCAGTTGCGGTGAGGATCGCATGGCAAGGTCTCCAATCGTGCATGGCTCCGGGAAGGGCTGTGGCGGTTCCGGCGAAGCCCGTCAGCGATTCCCTCGCGGGCGGATGCGGTTCTCCGAACGGCGCATGGGTCGTGTCATGGCAGGATACGCATGACGCGGGAAATGGACGTCTACAGGAGCGGCTCGGTGGACACCGCCGGCGATTCGCACAGTTCCGCGTAGACCTCCAGGGTGCGCTGGATGACGATGTGCTCGTCGAATTGGGATCGCGCCTTGAGGCGAGCCGCTGCACCCATCCGGCGCGCAAGCTCCGGGTTTTCCTGCAGTCGCCGGATGGCCTGCGCCAGCGCCTTGCTGTCGCCCTTGGGAACCAGCAGGCCGTCGACGCCATCGGACACCACCTCGCGGCAGCCGGGGACGTCGGTGGTGATCAGCGGCAGGCCGCAGGCCGCCGCTTCGACCAGCGTCCGCGGCAAGCCTTCCCGGTGACTCGGCAGCACCACCACGTCGACCGAACCGAGCAGGCCGGCCATGTCGTCGACGTGGCCGAGCCAGCTGACCAGTCCTTCCGCGACCCATTCCCGTATCGTCGCTTCCGGCACGGTGGCGGGATTGCCGGGATCCGGCATGCCGGCGAGCAGGGCGTGGACGGTGCGACCCTGAAGGCGAAGCTGGCGCAGCGCGGCGACGAACTCGGCCAGGCCCTTGTCCCAGAGCAGCCGGCTGGCCAGCAGCACGCGCATGCGGCCATCACCGGGAGGTCGTGCGCGCATCCCCGCGGCGAACTGCGCGCAGTTCACCCCGGAACCGCGGATCAGGCGGATATGCTCGGGGTCGACGAGTCCGGCCCGCCGGAACAGCGCCACGTCGTCCGCGTTCTGCAGGATCAACCGCGCGCCGCTGCCGCCGAGCGCGAGGCGCAGCAGGCTGCGCACCACCGGCCGCAGCAGCCGCGCCTTCAGCTGCGGGCTGGTGAACACGTAACCCATGCCGGCCACGGCATTCACCCGGGCCGGCACGCCGGCCAGCCGCGCCGCCAGCGAACCGTACACGGCGCACTTGATGGTGAAGCCGTGCATCAGCACCGGCTGCTCGCGCCGCAGCAGGCGGACGAGATGCCACAGCAGCGCCGTTTCCCGCAACGGATTCAGGCTGCGTCGCGCCATCGGCACGGATTCCCAGCGCAGGCCGAGGGCGCGCAGCTTGTCGCCATAAGGCCCCGGCGGGGAGATCAGCAGGACCTCGTAGCCTTGCCGTTGCAAGGCCAGCGCCAGCGCGCGGCGGAAGTTGTATAGGTACCAATCCGTGTTGGCGAACAGCACGGCTTTCATGCGGCGGTCTCCTGCAAAACGGCGAGCGGGCCGCCGGTACGACATGCGTGCGGCAGCGTCATGCGGATGCCCTCCGGTTCTCGTCCAGCCAGGCCTGGAACATCAGCACGCTCCACAAGGGGTGCTGCCAGTTGCGTCGGCCGTCCAGGTGTTCCTGCCACTTCCGCCGGATCGGCGCCGGGTGGAAATAACCTTCCTGGAGCAGGCGGCGCTCATCGAGCAGGGTTTCCGCCCAATCGCGCAGCGGGCCGCGCAGCCAGCTGTCCAGCGGGATGCCGAAGCCCATCTTGGGGCGCTCGATCAATTCCCGGGGCACGTGCCGGTACAGCACTTGGCGCAGCAGCCACTTGCCTTCGCCGTCGCGGATCTTCTGGTGCAGCGGCACGCGCCACGCCAGTTCGACCACGCGGTGGTCGAGCATCGGCACGCGGGTCTCCAGGCTGTTGGCCATGGCGGCCCGGTCGACCTTCACCAGGATGTCGTCGGGCAGGTAGCTCTGCGCATCCATCGCCATCATCCATTGCGCCAGGTTCCCGGTGTCCGGCCAGGCATCGGAGTCGGTCAACAAGGTCGCGGGCTCGCGGGCGCCGATCACGATGCTGTCCGGGTGCTTCCACTGGCTGGCGAGGTGGAGGAAGAAGGCGTGGCCGCTGGCCAGCGGCAGCACTTCGGCCAGCTTCTGCGCCTTGTCGCCGGGCGTGGCCAGGTGCCAGCGCTTCGGCAGCAGCGGCTTGGCGCGTTCGAACCATCGGTTCCACGTGTCCGGCGACAAGGAGCGCAGGACGCCGGCGCCGGCAAGCCGCGCGAACTGCGGCAGGCGATGCATCCGCTCCCAGGTCGTGCGGGCCCCGAGATAGCGGTTGTAGCCGCCGAACAGTTCGTCGCCGCCGTCGCCGCTCAGCGCCACCGTCACTTCGCGGCGGGTCAGCTGGCTGACCAGGAAGGTGGGAATCTGCGAGCTGTCGCTGAAGGGTTCGCAGAAGATCGACGGCAGCTTCGGGATGACGGCGAGGGCATCCTCGGGGCGTACGTAGAGTTCGGTGTGCTCGGTGCCGAGATGCCTGGCCACGGCCTTGGCGTGCGCGGCCTCGTCGTAGCCGGTCTCGCCGAAGCCCATGGTGAAGGTCTTGACCGGGCGGCGGCTGCGCGCCTGCATCAAAGCCACGATCGTGCTGCTGTCGATGCCGCCGCTGAGGAACGCGCCCAGCGGCACGTCGGCCAGCATCTGCGCACCGACGCTGGCGCCCAGCTGCTCCTCCAGCGCATCGACCGCCTCGGTGTCCGAACCGGCTAGCGGGTTGCCGAGGCCGGCGCTGACCGCGTCGTTGTAGCGCCAGTACGCCACGGCTTGCGCGCTGCGCGGCGCATCGGCGCCGATGCGCAGCAGGTGCCCAGGGCGCAGCTTGAGCACGTCGCGATAGATGGAGTACGGCGCGGGAATGCAATCGTGGCGCAGCAGCAGCGCCAGCGCGTCGCGATCGACTTCCGCACGGAAGGCCGCATGCGCCTGCAAGGCCTTGAGCTCCGAGCCGAACAGCAAGGTGTCGTCCTGCCAGGCGTAGTAAAGCGGCTTCTCGCCCATGCGGTCGCGCGCCAGCGTGAGCGCGCGCTGCCGGCGGTCCCACAGTGCGAACGCGAACATGCCCACGCAGGCGCGCAGGGTCCGCTCGACGCCCCAGGCGACGAAGCACGCGAGCAGGGTCTCGGTGTCCGAATGCCCACGCCACGCCGGAGCTTCTCCTGCCGCGAGGAGCTGCTGGCGCAGGTCGAGGTGGTTGTAGATCTCGCCGTTGAACACCAGGACGTAGCGTCCGCAGGCCGAGGGCATCGGCTGGTGGCCGGCCGGCGAGAGGTCGAGGATGGACAGGCGCCGCTGCGCCAGCGCGATGCCGGCCGATTCGTCGCACCACGCGCCGTCGTCGTCGGGGCCGCGATGGATCAGCCGGGCCGACATGGCCCGCACCTGTCCCAACAGCGCGTCGCGCGCGCCGCCGCGCCGCTGCCAGAATCCGGCCACGCCGCACATCAGTGCCGCCCCGCGCCGTGCAGCACGTCCGCGAGCCGCGAGGCCTGCACGCCCACGTTGTATTCGTGCATGACGCGCGCGCGGCCCGCCAGGCCCATGCGCGTGCGCAGCGCGCGGTTCCGGATCAGCTGTTCGAGGTCGTCCCGCCACGCGGCCGTCCCGTCGGCCAGGAATCCGTTCTCGCCGTGCCGCACGATGTCGAGATTCGCGCCCACCGTCGAGGCGACCACCGGCAGGCCGCAGGCCATGTACTGGATGATCTTGTAGCCGCACTTGCCGCGTTCCCACGGGCCGTCGCGCAAGGGCATGATGCCGATGTCCATGCGGGCGATCGTGGCGGCCTCGCTGTCCTCGGACCATCTCGCCACTTCCGGCACCACGCTGCCGAACTCGCCGGCGACCTCGGTGCGCGGCCCGACCAGCAGCAGGCGCGCGTCGTGCCGGGCGCAGACCTGTTCCAGCACCTCGCGGTTGTCGAGCAGGTACTCCTCGGTGGCCGGCGATCCGATCCAGCCGATCACCGGCGCTTCGGTGTCCGCGTGGTCCACCACCGCGTAGCGCCGCTCGTCCACCACGGTCGGGATGATCTCGATTCGTGCCGCGCCGGCCCGTTCGGCGCGCGCGGCGAGGTAGCGGTTGCCGGCGATCACGCAGGCGGCCCCGCGCATCACGCGGTCGATCTTGCGGCCCAGCAGGCGCCGCACCAGCGGCCTGGACGACAGGTCGTACTTGTGGAACAGCGCATCGTCGTAGTCCACGACGTAAGGCCTGGCGGAGCGCGCGAGCAGCGACTCCATCCAGTACGGCAGGTAGGGGAACAGTTCGCCCTCGATCCAGGCGAGATCGTGCGTGCCGCGGCGCAGGGTCTGCACAACGCGCCGGGCGCAGGATTGCCACGCGATGCAGCGGGCGGCCGCGGTGTGATTGCCGTACAGGTTCTCGAGATAGGCATCCGGGAACAGCGCATGCACCTCGACATCGATCCCGCGCTCCCGCAACAGGGGCAGGTACTGCAGGCTGCGCAGCCGGGTGCTCGGCCCCAGCCTGGAATACCTGGAAAACAGCAGCACGCTGAGTCGCTTCATCCTGGTGCTTTCCTGAGGCAGTCCGGATACTCGATGAACATCGCCACCAGCGGGATGACGTACATCCACTGGAAGGCGAACGCCTCGATGTAGGGGTTCGTGTTGGTCGCGAGCAGAGCGCAGACCAGGCCGCTGAACAGGAACTTGTGCCGCGACGGCAGGCGGCGCCGGTACGCCAGCCGGAGCACCGCGAAGATGTAGAGCAGGAACGGCAGCGCGTAGATCAGCGTGCCGAGTATCCCCACCCGGTAGAGCGTGGCCAGCCACACCAGCTCGTAGCGCCAGGGATGGATGGGGTCGCTGACGTACTTGACGCCGACGCCGTGGCCCGAGCCCAGGCCGCCGTTGTCGAGTATGCCGGCGAGCAACGAATGGCCCATCTGCACACGCGCCTCGCCGCCGCCCGAGGCGAGCTTGTTCGTGACGACGTCCAGCACCGCGCCCAGGCTGATCTGCGTGTAGGCCTGCAGCAGGAACAGTGCCGCCGCCGTCGCGACCAGCACCGGCAAACCGTAGCGGATGACGCCGGTGAACATCGAGCCGTGCGGGTGCTCGGTCGTGCGCGAGGTCAGCATCAGGCCCAGCATCCAGCCCATCGGCACCGCGAGGATCAGCGCGGAACGGCCGGAGGTGAGCGCGCAGACCAGCAGCGCTGCCAGCAGGACCAGTCGCAGCAGCCGGCTGCGGATCAGCTCGGGCGAACTGAAAAAGCCGCCGCACAGGAAAATCAGCGAACCGTACACGTGCATCGTGGCGCCGGAAAATCCCTGGTTCTGGTTGATGTTGGCGCCCTGGAAGAAGAAGGCCACGGCCGCCGCGCCATGCCTGAAGTACAGGTAGAAGAACAGCGCGACGCTGACGGCGCACAGCAGGCTGAGCAGGACGAACCAGCCGATCAGCCGCTCGGTTCCCAGCCATCGCAGCAAGGCCTCGGCGATGATCGTCCACAGCAGGGGTGACACGATGTAGATCGCCAGCACCTGGGCGAGGGCGACCAGCGACGCGTCGTGCATGCCGCCCACGATCATGTAGGTGGTCGTCACGATCACCGTGCAGACGTACATGCCCAGCAGGTTCCTGAAGCCCGCGCCGATGCGCAGTCCGGGCAGCGCCAGCAGGAAGGCCAGGCCCATCACCGCCGCGGTGGGGACCTGCAGGGAGTTCGGTATCACCACGGACAGGAACAGCAGCAGGAAGGCCGTGCCGAGGAACATGTGGCCCACGGTGATGCGGTACTTGCCCGCGCCCAGCAGTGCCGGCGACGGCAGCAGCAGGTCCGCCGGTGCGGTCGACGACGGATCGTGGCCGTGCGTCATGGCTGCACCATGTCGGTGATCCAGCGGTCGAGCATGCCGGCCTGTGCCAGCTTGCTGTAGGGGCCGATGTCGCGCTGCGCGTCGGCAGCGTCGGGCGCCAGCGCGGCCCGCAGGGCGTCGCCGGCCGCCGCGCCATCGCTGGTCAGCAGGCTGCGTCCCGCGCCGGTCTCGGCGAGGATCGCGGTGGCCGCGTTGCGCACGCCGGAAACGCAGACGATGTCCGCCCCCGCGGCCAGGTATTCGAACAACTTGCCGGTGGCACAGCTGGCGCGCGAACCGGTCAGCAACAGCAGCTTGTCGCAGCGCTGCATCAGCTGCAACGCCAGCGTGCGTTCGACCGGGCCGAGCACGCTGACGGAAAACCGGGCGCGTTCGAGCGTGGCCCGTTCCTGTTGCGTCAGCTCGCCGACGAACATCACGTGCTTGTTCGCCATCGTCGCGGGGGATGCGTTCAACGCATCGACGAGGAAATCGAGGCTGCGCGACGCCGAGCCGTCGCTGGCGCCGATGCGCCCGAAATGGCCGATCAGCAGCGCGCCGGCCGGAACCCAGCGGGCGAGGATGGCGGCGACACGCGGATCGTCAGCCGCGGCCTGGTCGGGGGCGGCGAAGTCGGCCGGATCGTAGCCGTTGGGCAGCGTCGCCGCCGCAGTGCGCGGATAGCGTCGCTGGAAATCGGCGACGAGCGGCGGGCTCACCGAGGTGACCAGGCCGGCGGCGGCCACCACGCGCCGCTCGATCAGCTGGCGCATCCAGGTCCGCAGCCGGCCGGGCTGGCCCAGCGGCTCGAACACCAGCCCGTCGCGGAAGTCCTGCAGGCAGCCGATGCGGCGCCGGCTGGCCAGGCTCGCGGCGGCGACCAGGGAGTCGATCGGCGAATACGTGCCGATCGCCACGCAGCGTTCGCCCGCGGCCAGTTTCTCGACGCACAGCCGGTCGGCCGCGGCCAGCGCCCGGACCAACCACGGTTGCTCGCGTCCCGCGCCCCCGGCGAACAGGAACGGCAGCGGACGCAGGAATGCCGCGGCCATGGTCAGCAGCGAAGCGGCGGCGGAAGACTCGCTGCCCACGCAGTGGCCGGGCAGCGGCAGGACGGTGATCCCCGGCGCCGACGGCGGCGTGGCCACGGGTGCTCCAGCGGCCGGCTCGCGGGCGAACACATAGATCCGGTATTTCGCCGGGTCCAGGTACTTCAGCAGGCCCTTGAAGCGCTGCGCGGCGATGTTGCCGGACAGATGGTGTGCGGCGAAGACGAACAGGTTGATCTTCGTCATCGCCGCAGCCTCGGGTGGTGCGCGGTGGCGCGTTGCATGGTCTTGCTCATGGCAGGGCACCGGGCTCCTCGTCGGGTTCCGGGTAGCTGCGCCGGGATTTCAATGCCCCGAGCAGTGCGCGGTGCATGCCGCTCCATTCGTGACGGAAGCACCAGGCGACGACCGGCAACAGCGCCAGCCAGACCACGCTGAAATGGACGGGGGCATGCGGGCCGTACACCAGCGTGGCGATGGAAAGGCCCACGCCGGCCGTGACGAACGCATACAACCGGGCACGCGGGAACGGCCGCCAGACGTGGGCCGAGGCCTCGGTGCGCGCCACGAAGAACACCAGGAACGCGATCGCGTTGGCCACCACGGCCCCGGCGGCGCCGTGGCCGGGCACCAGCCACACGCTGAGGGCGACATTGACGACCAGCCCCGCGATGGTCGACCACAGCGACAGCATCGACCGGCGCGTGATCCCGATGCCCACGCAGGTCACTTCGGAAAGCGTGTACAGCAGCGGCTCGCCGATGCAGCACAGCATCAGGTACTTCACCTGGACGTAGTGCGCGGGCAGCACGAAGTCGATCAGCCACGACAGGGCGCCGCTCACGACCCAGATCGCGCAGACCACGGCCAGCGCCTGCTGGGCGACGTGGTCGACCCGCCGCATGTCCGCGCCGTGGGCCACCCACTTGTAGACCATCGGCGCCCACAGCACGGAGAAGATCGTCTGGAACACCACGCCCACGCCGGCGAAGCTCATGGAGACCGAGTAGATCGCCAGCTCCGGCAGGGTCGACAGCGAACGCAGGGTCAGCGTGCTGGTGGCATCCAGCCCCCAGTAGGCCACGCCGGCGAAGATCAGCGGCACGCCGTAGTCGAGCAGGCCGCGGATCTGCGGGCGGGAAACCGGGGCGCGCAGGGCCGGGACCCATTCGCGCCAGGTGTTCCAGCTGTAGATGAGCAGCACGGACAGCAAGGAAGCCAGGTAGGCCACCTCCAGTTCCCCGAACGTCCGCGAGAAGGCCGGCAGCGCCAGCGCCGCGACGGCGAGCAGCAGGATCACCTTGGGCAGGATCTGGCTGGCGGAGAACGCCAGGCCGCGGTCCTGCATGCGCAGGATGAGCGAAAGGAAGCGGGAGATGAAACTCGCGACCACGCAGGCCACCAGCATCCAGTAGTACGCGACGTGTCCGAGGCCGAACAGCCAGCCGGCAACGCGCCGGTCGATCGGCAGCGTGACCAGCATCGCCAGCAGCAGCAGCGCGAATCCCGGCGTGAAGCAGGCTTTCAGCAGCGCGCCGCGATCGCTCCACTCGTGGTACTCCCGCACGTAGGCGCGGTCGAGTCCCAGGTTGAACAGCAGCACGCCGAACGACACCGCGATCTGCACGATGTTCAAGCGGCCCACGTCGGCAGGCGTGAAGACCCAGGCGATCACCGGCACCGTCACCAGGCCGAGCCCGGCGGTGACGACGGGGCCAAGGGCAAATGCGAGCACGGTTCGTATGTTCACCCGTCGACCTGTCTGGTTGGATTCTTGCCATGCTCACCGTCGTGTTGCCTGCCGGAGCGGGTAGGCCGCCCGGGATGGAGGTCGCGCCGGCTCCCGGTCGCCGGCTGCGCCGATGGCGACGACGCTGGCGACGAAGTCGCGGTAATTCCGGGCGGCGTCGAAGCCGGACTCGATCGCCTGCCGTGCCTGCACGCGCAGGCTGTCCCGTCCGTCCGCGAAGGCGACCCGCTCCATCGCGTCGGCGATTTCCCGGGCATCGGGGTGCGCGCCCAGCAGGGCACCGCAGCGGTCGGACACCAGGCTGGCGATGCCGCCCACGTCGGGAGCGACGGCCGGCACGCCCGCGCTCATGGCTTCCATGATGGACACCGGCACGCCTTCGGATTCGCTGGCATTGACCAGCACGTCCACCGGCACGCTGCGGTAGTACGCCTTGACGGCATGGTTGGGCAACTCGCCAGCGAAGGTGCACGCGACGTTCGCCAATCCCGACAGCCGCAGCCGCGCCAGCGCCCGGATCTCCTCCAGCAACGGGCCGGCGCCGATGTGCGTCCAGCCCACGCAGACGTCCGGATGGCGGCGGGCCAGCAGTTCCAGGGCGTCGACGATCCGGTCCAGCCGCTTCACCTGCACGCAGGAGGAAACCGACACCACGTGCAGGCATCCGGCCGGGCTCGGGCGCGAGAGCGTGGCGGCCAGCGGCACGCCCAGCGGACAGATGCGGATGTTTTCCGGCGGCGCGCCGTAGGTCTGCCGCAGATAGTCCCGCGCCTCGCGCGAGAGCGCGAAGATCGCGTCGTAGTCGGCGACGAACTGCCGCTTGATCGGCATGTAGGCATGCTTGCGGCGCGCCTCGTACAGGTCGTAGCCATGCACGCGCGAGACAACCCTGCGCACCGCGCCGGCCTTCCGGGCGAGCAGGGCGGCGCAGGCCTGGGTCTCGTTCCAGTAGCAATAGGCCACGTCGATCCGGCCATGGATGTCGGCGTATCGCTGCAGTTGCGCGGCCTGTTCGAGCACCTTGGACACGTGCAGCAGGGCGCGCACGACGGTGCGCGGTTTCAGTTTCCGCACGCGCCGCAGATAACCCAGCTCGCACCGGAAGATCGCGGAACCCAGCGCCCGCAGCACGCACCACAGCCGCGCGAATTTGCCGGAGCGCGCCATGCCGAGGTCGACCGCGATGCCCGCGGGCACCGGGCGCGGCGTGCCCGCGGCCAGCGCCGGCAGCAGGGTCGCCTCGACGCCGTCGTGCGCGGCCCAGTAGCCGATCTCGTCCTCGATGAACTGCTCGCCGGGGAGGTAGGGATAGGCGTTGGTCAGGATGGCGATCTTCATGGCTGCGCCGTCATGTCCGCGACGACGAGGTCGCTCACGCGGTCCTGGTAGACCGCATGCTCCACCTCGAACGGCACGCTGATCTTGAAGCAGCCCACCGTGGCGAAGCTCGCCGTGAGCACCCGTCGCCAGTTCGCGGTCACCTCCGCCATGGTCAGCATCGCGGGGCGCGCGGTGGCCAGCGCGTTGTACTCCTCCCAGTAGAGGTGGTCGTGGAAAACGCTGTATTCGGCGCTGATGACGGCGATCGTCATGTCGACGGCGTCGGTGAGCCCCAGCGCGGACACGCGGATCTCGGGCACGTCCTCGCGCACCACGTAGTACACGCGGGTCAGCGGCGCCGATGCCGGCTCCACGCGGCGGTACAGCCGGTCGGGCGACATCTTGCGCCGCACGCTGGCGGAATTCAGGTGGTTCTTGATGTTGAAATGGGCGCGGTCGATCCATCCGCGCCCGGCGAGGATCTCGCTTTTCATCGCGTTGCCGATGCAGTTGTAGCCGTAGATCTTCGGCCACGCCATGTTGCCGTTGACGCGCGCGGTGTCGGACATGATGACGATGTCGTCGCTGACGAAGCCGACGTCCTCGTTGCGCCGCAGCGCGAGCATGGCCGACGACTTGCCGGCGCCGCCGGTGCCGGCGAGCAGGCAGGCGCCGCCGGCTATCGTCACGGACGCGGCATGGATCGGCACCACGTCCTTGAAGAAGTAAACCGAGGGCACCAGCACGAACTCGTGCAGGATCTGCTCGAACGTCTCGGCCCCGCGCGGGTATTCCATCGACATCAGCTTGTGCACGGTGCGCCGGATGCCGCGTCGCGGCTTGATGACGGCCTCCACTTCCAGGCGGCCGTCGCCGGTGCGCTCCCAGTAGACGTCGACCCGCGGGAACGAGGTCAGCATGCCGTGCGCGAAGGTCTTGTGCACCTTGGGGTTGATCGAGGACGGCGTGTGCGTGCTGGCGGCGTGGCCTATGCGGATGTTCACCTCGGGCTCGCGGTCGCCGGCATCCGCGTACAGTTCCAGGCTTTCCGCGAGCATCGGCTCCAGGCTCTCGTCGCCGGAAAACGCGTAGCACTTGCCGAAGATGATCTTCTTCATGCGCACCGATCCCGCATCGGCCGCGACCGCGGATGGATCGCGCCGGCCTTGCGTGCCTGCCGGGATGGAGCGAGCGATGCGTGCATGTCACAACTCCTTGATGACTCTTGCCGGCGTGCCGGCGACCACCCGGTTGTCCGGTACCGACCGCGTGACCACGGAATTCGCGCCGACGATCACGTTGTTGCCCAGCGTGACGCCTTCCCGGATGTAGACGTTGTCGCCGATCCAGCAGTCGTCGCCAATGACGATGTCGCGCTCCAGATGGATGATCGGGCCGGCCTCGTTGTTGGTCGGCTTGGCCAGCGAGTGCGTGATCGCCTTGATCGACACGTTGTAGCCGATGGCGCAGCTGCGGCCGATGACGACTCTGGAATGCGGGCCGCAGGACAGATGCGCCCGATTGAGATAGCTCTGCTCGCCGATCAGGAAGTGCTGCCTGGGGCCGATCAGCTTCGACTCCAGGCCGACCGTGGCGCGCGGCGAGATGCCGCTGTATTCCCGCATGCGACGGGCGTGGCTTCTGCGCTGCGCCCAGTTGACGGAACCGCTTATCAGCCTGGCAAGGAGATCGAGCATGTCTGGACCTGTTGCATGGATGCCGCGACGAGTTCTTCCACGATCAGGCGGGTCTGCGACTCCGTCAGATACGGGTGCATGGGCAGGCTGAGCACCTGCGTGGCCGCCTCGTCGCCCACCGGCAGGCGTGCTCCCGCATCCGCCACCGCCGGTTGCCGGTTGATCGGGATCGGGTAGTGCACCACGGTGGGGATGCCCGCTTCCTTCAGTCGCGCCTGCAGCGCTTCGCGCCCGTCGACGCGGATGGTGTACTGGGCATAGACGCTGGTGTTGTGCGGCTCGACGTGGGGCGGGTCGGCAATGCCGGCCTGCGCGAGCAGCGTGGCGTAGCGGGTTGCGACCCGCTGCCGCAGTTCGATCTCGTCCTCGAATATCTCCAGCTTGGCCAGCAGGATCGCCGCCTGCAGCGTGTCCAGCCGGCTGTTCACGCCGACGCGGACGTGGTGGTAGCGGCGATCCTGGCCGTGGCGCGCGATCTGCCGCATCACCACGGCAAGCCGGTCGTCGTCGGTGAAGATCGCGCCGCCATCGCCGTAGCAGCCCAGCGGCTTGCTGGGGAAGAAACTGGTGCAGGCGACCGTGCTCAGGCTGCATGAACGCCGCCCCTTGTAGCGCGCGCCGAAACTCTGCGCGGCATCCTCGATCACCGGGATGCCGTGCCGGTCGGCGATCGCGTTGATGGCGTCGAAATCCGCGCACTGCCCGTACAGCGAAACCGGAATGATCGCGCGCGTCCGCGGGGTGATCGCCGCTTCGAGTCCGGCCGGGTCGAGGTTGTAGGTGCGCGGATCGATGTCCACGTACACCGGCCTGGCGCCCAGCAGCGCCACCGTCTCCGCGGTGGCGATGTAGGTGAAGCCGGGCATGATGACTTCATCGCCGGCGCCGATGCCCAGCGCCATCTGCGCGATCTGCAGCGCGTCCGTGCCGTTCGCGCAGCCGATGCAATGCCTGGCGCCGACGAAGGCGGCGAGCTTCGCTTCCAGTTCGGCCACTTCCGGCCCGAGGATGTACTGGCCGTGCGCCAGCACGCGCGCGATCCCCGCGTCGAGGCGATCCCTGATGCGCGCCTGCTGCGCCTTGAGATCGACGAAAGCTATCATCCCTTGGCCTGTCATCCCTTGGCCTCCTGCCGGCACAGCACGCGGCCATCCAGCACGTAACGGGTGCCGGTGTGCGCGCAGACGGCCTCGCCGTGGCCCTCCGGAGGCAGGTTCAGCCGTTCGCCGAATTCGCTCATCCAGCCGATCTGCCGCGCCGGCACGCCCACCACCAGGGCATGGGCCGGCACGTCGCGGTTCACCACGGCGCCGGCGCCGACGAAGGCGAACTCGCCGATGGTGACGCCGCAGACGATGGTGCAGTTCGCGCCCAGCGTGGCGCCCCGCCTGACCACGGTGTCGCGGTATTCGTCCTTGCGCTCGATCAGCGAACGCGGGTTGTAGACGTTGGTGAACACCATGCTGGGGCCGCAGAAGACGCCTTCCTCCAGCGTCACGTTGTCGTACACCGACACGCTGTTCTGGATCTTGCAGCGGTCCCCGATGACGACCCGGTTGCCGACGTACACGTTCTGGCCGAGCGAGACTTCCTTGCCGATGCGGGCGCCGCCGCAGACGTGCACGAAATGCCAGATGCGGGAGCCGGCGCCGATGCGGGCGCCCTCGTCGACGATGGCGGAAGGGTGCTGGTAGTGGTCCGTGTCCATGCTGTTCGCTCGTCAGGCCTGTCGTTGCAGGAAAGGGTGGCTGTCGCTTGCAAGGGGCGCGACGCTGCCGGTGCGGATCGCGGCCACGGTCTCGATCGCGATGCGGTTTTCCTCCAGGCCGAAACCCCGGCCCGCGAGGATTTCCTCGTAGCTGCGGTTGTGCAGGTCGGCGAAGCCGCCGGAGAACTCGATCTCCTCGCCGTCCACGGTGATCGAGCGGTAGGTGCGCTGCCCGCTTTCGCGCAGCGGGATGGGCACGTCCTCAATGTCCACCGACAGGAACCAGCGCACGCGGGCGTTCTCGTACTCCAGGTAGCCCGCCGCCTTGGTCTCGCTGTGCAGGTGCACCTGGTTGGTCTGCAGCGCGCCGAAGATGTAATGCAGCATGTCGAAGAAGTGCACGCCGATGTTGGTGGCGATGCCGCCGGACTTCTTCGGGTCGCCCTTCCAGCTCTGCAGGTACCAGTGGCCGCGCGAGGTGACGTAGGCCAGGTCCACTTCGTGCTTGGTGCGATGCTGCCCGCGCCGGACCCGTTCGCGCAGCGCGACGATCGCCGGATGCAGGCGCAGTTGCAGGATGGTGTTCACGCGCTTGCCGGTCTCGCGCTCGATTTCCCGCAGGCCGTCGATGTTCCAGGGGTTGAGCACCAGCGGCTTCTCGCAGATCGCGTGTGCGCCGGAGCGCAGGGCGAAGCGCATGTGCGAGTCGTGCAGGTAGTTCGGCGAGCAGATGGAGACGTAGTCGATCTGGCCGCCATGGCCGGCGCGCCGGCGCAGGTCGACATGCCGGTCGAAGCGCTCGAACTCGGTGAAGAAGTCGGCGTCGGGGAAGTGGCTGTCGATGACGCCGACCGAATCGTTCGGATCGAAGGCGGCCAGCAGCCGGTTGCCCCCGGCCTTGATGGCCTGCATGTGGCGGGGCGCGATGTAGCCGGCGGCGCCGATGAGGGCGAAGTTCTTCGGCAAGATGGTCATGGAAACGGGTCCTGCTCCTGTGCGGCCTTTGCCGGTTGTCGTGTGGTTGCGGGTCCCATCTGTGTGCCGCTTGGCGGCCGGCCCCGTTCGTGCGATGGCGTCCGGTCGGGTTCCGTGGTGCGTGCGGCAAGCCGTGGCCGTGGCCTTCCTGCCGCTGCCCCGGGTCGTTCGCTCACCCGGCGGCGTTGCCGACGCCGTAGTAGGCGTAGGAGTAGTAGCCGCTGCTGCGTTTCTCCACGGCGTTGAAGATCGCTCCCCTGAGCGGGATGTTGTTCTGCTCGAAGCGTTGCCTGGCCAGCGCGATCTCGCGTGCCTGGTTGAGTCCGAAGCGCACCACCATCAAGGCGGTGCCGACGTGGTGGCCGATGATGGCGGCATCGGTCACCGCCAGGATGGGCGGAGTGTCGATGATCACCAGGTCGAACGCCTTCCGCACGTGATCGATCAGCGTGGAGAAGCGCGAATTCATCAGCAGCTCGGAGGGATTCGGCGGGATCTTGCCGCGGCTGATGAAGTGCAGGTTCCCGGACGAGGCGATCGGGCGCACCACCGCATCCAGGTCGGCCTGGCCCGCGATCAGCTCGGAAAGGCCGGTCTCGGCCGGGCAACCCATGATCTTGTGCAGCGTGCCCATGCGCATGTCGCCGTCGATCAGCAGCACGCGCTGGCTGCCCTGCGCGACCAGCGTGGCGAGGTTGGCGGAGACAAACGTCTTGCCGACATCCGGACTGGAGCCGGTGATCATCAGCACGTTGTTCTTCGCCTCCAGGCGGGCGAAGTGCAGGCTGGTGCGCAGGCTCCGCAAGGCCTCGGTGGCCATGTCCGCCGGTGCATCCATGACCAGCAGGCGCTGCTTGCCGTAGCCGCGCACGTGCTTGTCATGCAAGGCCTGCTCGCGCAGGCTGACCGGGATGGAGGCGTACACGGGCAGCCCGAGGTTCTCGATGACGGCAGGGTCCTCGATGCCGCGGTTGAGCGCCTGGCGGATGAAGACGCAGAGCAGGGCCACGAAGCCGCCGAGGAAGGCGCTGCCGAGCACCACGATGGTCTTCTTCGGCCAGATCGGCTGCGTGATGTCCACCGCCGCCTTGTCGATGATCCGCACGTTGCCCACCGTACCCGCGCGGGCGATATCCAGTTGCTGGGCCTGGTTGAGCAGGCCGGTGTAGGTGTCGTTGCTCACCTGCACGTCGCGGGTCAGCTTCAGCAGTTCCTGCTGGGTGTTCGGCAGGTTGCCGACCTGCTTGTCGATCGCGCCCTTCTTCGCCTCCAGCTGGCCGATCTGCTGCATCAAGGCCTTGTAGGCCGGGTGCGCGGGCGTGTATTGGCGCTGCATGTCGGCCTGTTGCAGGCGCAACTGCTGGATGTTGGTCTGGATGGCGACTTCCTGGTTCAGCAAGGCCTGGGTCTGCATGCTGATGTCGACCGAATGCGCCTTGAGCTGATAGGCGTTGAGCGCCGCCGTGGCCTGTTCCAGCTGGCTGCGCACCTTGGGCAGCTGCTCGCGGACGAACTGCAGGCTGTTCGCCGCTTCCGCGGAATTGCGCTCCACGTCCTGGCGCACGTAGAGCTCGCCGACATCTCCCAGCACCGCTGCCGCCAGCACCGGATTAGTGTTGTCATAAGTCATGTCGAGGATGCCGGAATCCTTGGCCTGCTCGTTGACCTTGATCGCCTTGCGCAACTGGTTGGTCACGGTCAGTCGGCGGTGACGGACGACGCGGAAGCGGGTACCCGGATTGGCCGTCAGCGTCTGGACCTGCATGGTCACGCCATGGCCGCTGGCCGACTCCCCGGCCTTGCCGGTGACCAGGATGTTGTCGTCGTCGTCCACCAGCACATAGCCGCCGTGCTCGCCCGCGATCAGGGTGAGCGGCTTGTCCAGCAGGCCGTCGGGCACGTCCAGCTGGAAGACGTCCAGCTTCGCGCCGCCCCAGTCGTAGCCGATCATCCCGAACCAGGGGGCGGCCAACTGGCCGCGATTGTGCGAGGCGTACAGGTGGGCAATGACGTTGCCGAACACCGGAAAGCGTTCCGGGCTGCTTTCGATCGTGAGCTTGAGCTTGTCGACCACCGCGCCAACCACCATGCGCGAGGTGATCAACGCGGACTGGGTGGATGCCTCGGGGTCCGACGCCCCCAGGGTCTGGCTGAGCGCGCTCAAGCCGGGCAGATCCGGGACTTTCTGTTCCACCTGTGCCGTCGAAGTGGCCTGATAGACGGGCGTGGCCGTTATGGCATAGATGATGCCAAGCACGACAAAAAGCGCGGTAATGCGGACGATAAACCATTTGTGATCGCGAAGCGTGCCCAGCAGTTCGCCGAGGTCTATCTCGTTGTCGCGTTGCAATGGGGCCAGGGTACCGGTCATATGGATTACCGTCTCATGACGTGAAAACATGAATCACAGATAAAGTTGCCAACTGTCGACCCCTTTCGCGATCATCTCGTGTACATATTCGAAGGCGGTGCGTTGTTGGCGATAAGGGTCGGGAATGTCATCTCCATTCAGCCATTTGTCGAGCAGATAGACCTTGCCGCGGGTTTCGGGTGCAAGCTGCATCATCGCTTCGACCTGGCTCTTCTCCATGCCGAGCACCAGGTCGGCTTCGCGCAGCATCAAGGGCGTCAGTTGACGGGCGCGGTGCATCGCTCCGTCAATGCCGCTTTCAGCAAGCAGCTGAAGGGCGGTCGAATCCATGGGCCTTCCAGCCGGCGCGCACAATCCTGCACTGCTGAATGAAACGCGACGCGATTTCGAGTGCCGTCGAAACAGGTACTCGGCCGTGGGACTGCGGCAGACATTGCCCATGCAGACGATCAGTATCCGCTCGAACACAGCGACGTCATACTCCCGAATCCCGAATCGGCGTCGATCCCGGGATGCTAGAAATGGCGGTCATGGCCTCCTGTCACGATCAGGAAAACCCGCGGTCGGCGAGTTTCGTGGCCCTGTTTTGAGATATGAAACGCGTGCCTCGCAAAGAGGCTCAATGGTGATCGGCCAGCAGGCGTTATACCTGCCGATTATTTCATTTCCGGCATTGCACGAAGATGCCGATGTTTCGAATGCAAGCCGTGGATGGTTTGTCGATCAAGTGATCGAAATGAGCCCCGATGATTGCACGTCCGGATTGCCTGTCAGTGAACAACAGCCAAATGCTCCCCCGATTGCCGCGAGTCGCTCATGGGTAGTGGACGCAACGTGAAATTTCACGGCGTCTTGTCTCGATCGGAGGGATCTTGTGTGGCTCCCGTTTGCGCGGATGGTGCGAGCCGTCGGTTGCGCGTGCACGTGATCGCTTGTGCGATCAATGCGTGCCCGGTGCCCGCACCGGATGTGTCTCGTCGAAGCATGGCAAGGCCCGACAACGCCGCTCGGTCGCATCGCCTGCTTCCGCCCACGTGCCTGTTGAAGCCGGTCGCGAGGCGTCGGTGGCGCTCATGCGCGCATCGCTGATGCCGGTTGGATGAACAGGCGCCGGCGCTCGCTGCAGATCGTGCGGCGAACCTCGATTGCACCTGCGGCCCGCCTGCCTGCGCCGCTTTCGACGGAGCGTCGTCAGTTCGCCTGCAACAAGGTCCACTGCTGGTTGGCGCCCCCGTGGCACGGGTACTGGATGAGCGGAGCGCGCCGCGCGGTCGACCCATTGGCGACATCGAGGCACAGGCCGCTGTTCCGGTTGACCAGCTCGCTGCCACTGCCCGCGGGCTGCGGCTGCCATTGCTGTTCGGCGCCGCCCGTGCAGCTTGCCTGGACCACGGCCGCGCGAGCGGAGGTCGAGGCGTTCACGGCGGCCATGCATAGTCCGCTCACCACGTTCGTCATCGTCCACGAGCCGTCGGCATTCGGCGTAAGCCGCCATTTCTGGTTGTCGTGACCGGTCCTCGGATACTGGATCAGCTGCGTGTCGCTGGTGGTGGAGCTTTCGGGATCGTCCACGACCAGGCCGGAATTGACGCTGCGGGCCCAGTACGTCACGCCGGCGGGCGGATTGACGGTGAGATGGATGGAGCTGTTGTGGCTGAGCGCGCCGGCGACGCCGGTCACGGTGACTGTCGCGCTGCCGATGGCGGCCGTCGGCGTTGCCGACAGCGTGAGCGCGGAGCTGGCGCTGCCGTCGTTCGCGGGCACCAGCGATGCGGGGGAGAACGTCGCTGTCACGCCGCTGGGGAGCCCGCTGATGGAGAGATCGACCGTCGCGTCGAAGCCGTTGAAGCCGGTGGCGGTGACCGCGACGCCGGCTTGCGAGCCCTGGCTCATGCCGAGCGATGCCGGCGACGTGCTGATGCCGAAGTCGAGCGCGGCCGGGCTCCAGACGTCGGTGATCGGCGTGGCGGCCGAGGCATTGCCGAGTGCGGCGAGGCCGTACATGTCTTCCAGCGTCCGCAGCACGCTGTAGTGATCGATCGGCTCCGCATAGGTCCCCGGCTTGATGTTCGCGCCGGCAAACAGCGTGATGATGCGGTTGCCCAGGCTTGGGTCGTCGTCTTCATCCCAGGTCAGGATCAGCAGGCTGTTGTGGGTCTTTGCCCAGGCGATGTAGCTGCCGATGTGCGAACTCAGCCAGCTGTCGCCGACCGCGACGGGGCAGTCGTGCATGTCGTCGCACAGGTTGGGGATCACGAACGACACGGTCGGCAACTGGGCCAGGTCGCTCGGGAACGCGGTGTAGGGCAGGTTCGTCGACGGCGGAATGTTGCTGAAGTTCACCCACGGGTCGTGTCGCCTCGCGTAGCCGGAAGCCCCGTACGCGCAGCCGGTGTATCCGGTCGACGGCATCGTCTCCGAGTAGCTGGCGAAGCTGTAGCCGGCGGCCATCAGCTGACGGCCGAGGTTGTCCGTGTCGAACGTGTGCGGACAGCTGTCGTCGGTGATGCCCTGGGTGGAGCCGGAAAACAGGGCCAGGTAGTTCGGCTGGCTCGGGTGCGTCACCGCATGGGATTGCGTGAAGTACGCGCTGTCGGCAAGCAGCGAGTTGATGTAGGGCGCGTCCTTGGTATTGCCCACGATGCTGTCGATGCTGGCGTTCTCCATGACGACGATCAGCACGTGGTCGTAGCGGGGGATCACGCCGCTGCTTGCGGCCGCAGCGGACAGCGAACGAAACTTCCCTGTGTCGCTCGGCGTCGTGGCCGAGGCTTGTCGGAATGTGCCGGCCTCCCTGTGCACCGCTGCCGCATCCTGCTGCCCGATCGGACTTGCCGTGGATGCGCGGACATTGCTGATGACGCTGGAGGCGACGAGCGCAAACAACGCGCTGAACAGGAACCTTGTCGGGCGGCATGCTTTCATGGCTATGGCCTTCTCGTGACTGGGCGGATTCGGAGCGCCAGCTTGTCCGTCAATTCGAGAACTGCCATGTCGTGCGACCAGGCCAGAAATCGCGGCTCATGGCGCATCGGGAACCGGGCTGGCATGCATGCGCCGAGCGCATCCTGGAACGATGTCCGAATCGGATCATCGTCCTGTTTCAGTATGGTGCCGTCGAGCGCCGTACATGGATCGGATGCATCAAACTGTGATGCAAACCGGAAGGAACGATGAAGGTCGGCTCATGTCCTTCGCGGCGGATTGCGGTGCGCGGCAGCCTCGATGATGCACCAGGGTTGTGTCGCGCTCCGGCACGGCTCGCCATGTTTCCGCAAGTTTTCGGCGATTGAACTTGCGTCCGGATTCATTCGCCCGTAACGCGCCCGATCACATGCTCGGCACTCCAACCAACGAGGGAGGTCGTCATGGGAATTCTCGATACCCTGGGTGAAGTCGCCGGTGCCGTGGCTGCTGTCGAAGGCGCCGAGAAGCTCGATCCGAATGCAGGGCTGCTGACGAAGGGCATCGCGGCCGTCGCCGGCTTCAAGGGCGCGGGTGCGCTGGAATCGGCGCTGGGCAAGAAGAAGGAAGGCGAGGCCGAATCGAACGAAGCGGATGCCGCGCCTGCCGACGACAGCCAGTTCTGAGTTTCGCCGCCGCCAAGCAAAAGGGCCGCCCATCGGGCGGCTCTTTTGCTTGTGGCGTGTCGCGGCGCGGACGCGCTACGGCATGTCGGCGTCATCGTCGCCGTCGGGTTGCGTAGGCTTGGCCGCCGCCAGCGTCACCGCGGGCACGTGCGCTGCTTGAAGCTGGCGGTCGAGCTGTGGCAGGTCGCTGTCACGGATCGATTGCCACTGCGCCAGCGCCTTGCCGAGGTTGGCGTCGTATTCGGCCAAGGCCTGTTGCTGGCCGTCCGTGGGTGCACGGTCGGCGCCCTCGACATCGGTGGCGATGGCGGTGAGCGCGTCGCTCATCGCGTGCAGATTCGAGGCGTACTCGCCGCTGCCGCTGACCAGCGGTTTGGTCTTCGCATCCAGTGCGTCGACCGCGGCCAGCAAGGGCTTGCGGGCGGCGTCGCCCGCCAGCTTCGCGTGCAATGCGTCCAACTGCTTGCGCAGCGACTGCACCTCGCCGTAGTTGCTCCAGACCTTTTCCAGCGTGTCGCCGATGCGGCGCGAGAACGCGAGGCCGGCGGCGAGGTCGGCGGTGGCCACGTGTTCGCGCGGGTCCATCGTCACGCTGAGCGGGGCGCGGTAGTCCTTGCCGTCCGCGTGCAGCACCACCTGGTAGTTGCCGGGCAGCACCAGCGGGCCTTCCGGCGTGAGCGGAGTATCGCTGTCCCAGGTGGCGGCGATGCTGTAGCCGTATTCGATCGCATGCGGGCGCGGGTAGCGCAGGTTCCAAACGAAGCGGTGCATGCCGGCATCAGTGGAGATCTGTTGCGGCGAGCCCAGCCAGCCTTTCTCGAAGTAGCGCTCGGCGTCAAGCGGCGCGGGGCGATCGTCGCTGGCATAGCGACGCACCAGCTGGCCCTTGTCGTCGTAGATGCTGAGCGTGACCGGGCCGTGCGCCGCGTGCGCGAGGCGATAGTCGATGATCGCGCCGGTGGGCGGATTGGTGCCCAGCGGCGTGCCGGGCGGCAGCGGGGTGTCCTTGTTCTCGTTCGCGCGCACGCGGATCGCCGGCGCCGGCGCGTACAGCTGCGCGGCGGCCGCGGTGCCGGCCTGGCGCAACGGGCTCACGTCGTCGAGGATCCAGATCGCGCGGCCCTGGGTGGCGGCGACGAGGTCGTCGCCGTGCACCAGCAGGTCGCGCACCCAGGCAGTGGGCAGGTTGCGCTGCAGCGAGGCCCAGTGCGCGCCGTCATCGGTGGAGACGTACACGCCACGATCGGTGCCGGCGTAGAGCAACCCCGCCTTACGCGGATCGGCGCGCACCACGCTGACGAAATCCTGGCTGGGCAAGCCGGCGGCGATGTCGGTCCAGTGCACGCCGTAGTCGCGGGTACGCCACGCATGTGGGGTGAAGTCGGCCTGGCGATGGTTGTCCACCGTGACGTAGGCGGTGCCGGGCTGCAGCGCCGAGACATCGATCGAGCTGACCTTGCCCCACATCGGCAAGCCCTTGGGCGTGACGTTCTGCCAGCGCTTGCCGCCGTCGCGGGTGAGCTGCACCAGGCCGTCGTCGGTGCCGATCCAGATCTCGTCGTTGCCGCGCGGCGAGGGCGCGATGGTGAAGATCACGCCGTAGCCGCAGTCGCGCGCCTCCTGCGGCGTGGGCTTGCCCTTGCAGTTCTGCGCGCCGGCCTGCTTGCCGTTCAACTCGGGGCTGATCACGCTCCAGTGCTGGCCCTGGTCGGTGCTGCGGAACAGCACTTGCGCGCCCATGTACAACGCATACGGCGGCTTCGCCGAGAACGCGATCGGGGTGATCCAGGTGTAATGGTACTTGAAGTCGGTGGCGCGCTGGCCGTAGCTGTTCACCGGCCACGGCGTGACGTTCTGCACCACGCCGGTGCTGCGGTTCCAGCGCGAGACGCGGCCGCCGAGGCCGGAGCCGAACACGATGCCGGGGTCGCCCGGGTAGGGCAGGTCGTAGTCGCGCTCGTCGCCGCCCACCGGGTTCCAGTCGCGGAAGGAGATCGCGCCGTAATCGCTGCGGCTGGCGATGCCCACGGTGCCGGAATCCTGCTGGCCGGCGTAGATCCAGTACGGGAACTGGTTGTCGGCGCCCAGGTGGTAGAGCTGGGCGGTGGGCTGGTTGTACCAGCTGCTCCAGCTCTTGCCGCCGTTGACGGTGACCACCGCGCCCTGGTCGCTGGCGGTGATCATGCGCTGGGTGTCGCGCGGGTCGATCCACAGGTAGTGGTAGTCGTCGCCGCCGGGTGCGCCCTTGATGACGTGCCAGGTCTTGCCGCCATCGTCGGAGCGGCGGATCGACTGGCCGGCCGAGTACACGCGATCGGGATCGCTGGGATCGACGGTGATGCGGCTGAAGTAATCGTTCGGCAGCCAGTCGGCGTGACTCTGCGCCTGCCACGTGGCGCCGCCGTCGTCGGAGCGGTAGAGGCCGCTCTGCTCCGGATGCGCGGCGTCGTTCACCACCGCATAGACGCGGTTGCCGCGCGCGGTGGTGAGGCCGATGCGGGCGAGCTCGCCGCTGGGCCAACCCTGGCCGGCCAGGCGCTGCCAGGTGACGCCACCGTCGGTGGATTTGTACAAGCCGCTGCCCGGCCCCGCATTGGGCTGGTAGTACGACAGCCACGGCCAGTTGCGCACTTGCCATGCCGCCGCGTAGACCACGTTCGGGTGCGCCGGATCGGCGGCCATGTCCACGATGCCGGTGTTCTCGTCCACGAACAGCGTCTGCTTCCAGGTCTTGCCGCCGTCGGTGGAACGGAACACGCCGCGCTCGTGGTTCGGCCCGAAGTAGTGGCCGAGCGCGCCGACCAGCACGGTGTCCGGATGCTGCGGGTCGACCAGGATCTTGCCGATGTGCTTGCTGTCGTCCAGCCCCAGGTGCCGCCAGCTCTTGCCGCCGTCGTCGGAGCGGTACACGCCGTTGCCTGCGGCAACGTCGTAGCGCGCGGCGACCTGGCCGCTGCCGGCGTAGATCACGTTGGGGTTCGACGGCGCCACGGCGAGCGCACCGATCGCGGCAGTCGGCACCTGATCCATCAGTGGATGCCAGGTGCGACCGGCGTCGGTGGTCTTCCACACGCCACCGCCCGCGGTGCCGATGTAGAAGGTGTCGGGCTGCGCAGGCACGCCTTCGGCCATCGTGGCCCAGCCGCCGCGGAACGGGCCGACCAGCCGCCATTCCAGCGCGCCGGCGGCAGGTGCCGGCGGCGGCGTGTCGGCCGCCGCGAACGAGGGAACTGCAGGCGACAGCAGGCAGGCGAAGACGAGCAGCGGACCCACGGCACGACGCAGCGACATGGCAAGACCTCGAAGCGGGACAGGCGCCGAAGATACTGCCGGCGCCACGCGATTGCAGGTGCCGGGAGGCATGCGCTGCGCGCGTGAAATCTTGCGTTGCGCGATGCGACTCGCTCAGCCGGTCGTCGTGTGCTGTGCGCAAGTCGCGGCTCGCGTACGAAGCAGCTCGCGCTCGCGTGCGTTGCGGGTGAGCGCGACGGCGCGCTCGAATTCGGCGCGGGCTTCGTCGTGGCGATCGAGCTTTTCCAGCAGATCGCCACGTACGGCGGGCAGCAGGTGGTAGTTCGCGAGCAGGGGTTCGTCGCGCAGCGCGTCGACCAGGGCGAGGCCCGCGGCCGGGCCGCTGGCCATCGCCACCGCCACCGCGCGGTTGAGTTCCACCACCGGCGAAGGTGCGACGGCGGCGAGCGCGGCGTACAGCGCGGCGATGCGGTTCCAGTCGGTCTGTTCCGCGACGGCTGCGCGGGCGTGGCAGGCGGCGATCGCGGCCTGCAAGGTATAGGGTTCCGTCCCGCCGCCCAGCTGCTGCGCGCGCTCCAGTGCCGCGAGGCCGCGTTGGATCAGCAGCCGATCCCAGCGCGCACGGTTCTGTTCCAGCAGCCGGATCGGTTCGCCGCCCGGGCCGCTGCGCGCATGCGTGCGCGAGGCCTGCAGTTCCATCAGCGCGAGCAGACCGAACACCGGCGCCTGTCGCGGCATCAGCCCGGCGAGGATGCGGCCCAGCCGCAGCGCTTCCTCGCACAACGCGGGGCGCATCCAGTCGTCGCCGGCGGTGGCGGTGTAGCCCTCGTTGAAGACCAGGTAGATCACGCCGAGCACGGCATCCAGCCGTTCGGCCAGTTCCTCGCCGCGCGGCACCTCGAACGGCACCTGCTTGTCGGCCAGCGTGCGCTTGGCGCGCACGATGCGCTGCGCGATGGTCGGCTCCGGCTGCAGGAAGGCGCGGGCGATCTCGACGGTGCTGAGGCCGCCCAGCAGGCGCAGGGTGAGCGCCACCCGCGATTCGGCGGGCAGCGCGGGATGGCAGGCGGTGAAGATCAGCCGCAGCAGATCGTCGCCGATGTCGTCGTCAAGCATGGCGTCGAAACGGGGCATGGCATCGGCTTGTTCGGCCTCCAGCTCGCGGGCGATCTCCTCGTGCTTGCGCTCCATCAGCTGGTGGCGGCGCAGGCGGTCGATCGCGCGGTGTTTCGCCGTGGTCATCAGCCAGGCACCGGGGTTGTCCGGCACGCCGGTCTGCGGCCACTGCTCCAGTGCGGTCACCAGCGCGTCCTGCGCCAGTTCCTCGGCCAGGCCCACGTCGCGCAGCATGCGCGCGAGCCCGGCGATGATCCGTGCCGATTCGATCCGCCAGATGGCATCGATGCTGCGATGGGTGTCGGTCGCCGTCATGGCGACCGATCAGACCATCATCGTTCCGTGGCGGCAAGGGGAGCAGCCAAGGTCGGGTATTCACGGGCGAAGCCGCGTCGTCGGAGGGCAAGGAATCGGCGGTGCCGATTCGGCGTCCGCCGGTTTGATGTCAGGCCTGCTGTCTGGTTCGGTAGTGGCCGACAAGCGCGTTGGCATGACCATGGCCGAGCTTGTGCCCGGTCTTGAGAAAAGCGACTTGCTCCATGTGTTTCTTGTCTTTTACCGAGTCGAGAATCTTGAACCAGTGCGCCACGGGCTTGCCGTAGGTCTTCTCGATGGAAGGAAAGTACGAGGCGGGTCCTTTGACTTCGGGTTCGTTTGCCATGTTCGTCTCCGGTCGACATGTCTGGAAAAGGCGCGGCTAGCCGGTCTTCAAGGACCCGGTGGCCTTGTAGGTCGTGAGGATGATGCCGGACGGCAGGGCTTTCGAGCCGACGAGATCGAACGAGCGTGGCGGGGTGCCCTCGGCAAAGAAGCGCTTGCCGGTGCCCAGCAGGACCGGATAGACGACCAGCAGGACTTCGTCCGCCAGCCCGTGTTCGAGCAGCGCCGAGGTCAGCGTGGAACTGCCCCAGAGGATCAGGTCCGGGCCGTCCTGCGACTTGATGCGGCGCACGTCCGCGACAAGGTCCGGCCCAAGGCCGACGAACGGCCCCCATGCCAGGCTTTCCGGTCGGTGGGTGGCGACATGTTTGGTCGCCGCATTGAGGGCATCCGCCATCGGACTGCTCGGCGCCTTGGGCCAGAAGCCCGACCACATGTCGTAGGTGCGACGGCCGAGCAGCAGGTCGAAGCGTCCGCCGTGTGCGGCGAAGAGTTCATCCCGGCCCGCCGGTGTGCGATAAGGCGCGGTCCAGTCGGCGTAGGGGAAGCCGTCGTCGTCGTCGGAGTGCTGGATCACGCCGTCCAGCGAGATGTGTTCCATGATCCTGAGTTTTCGCATTTCGGTCTCCATGCTTCGGGATGGGCGGCGTCATTGCGCGGGCGGGCAGTTGACCATCCACGGCACCCCGTAGCGATCCACCAGCATGCCGAAGCGCGCGGACCAGAAGGTCTCGCCGATCGGCATCTGCACCGTGCCGCCCTCCGCCAGCGCGTGGAAGATGCGCTCCGCTTCCGCCGGTGCGTCGAGCTGGATCGCGACCGAGCAGCTCTTGATCGGCTCGTAGGGGCCCATCGACGACATCGCGTCCGAGGCCATCAACACCGCGTCGCCGACCTCCAGCCGGATATGCATGACCTTGTCGCGCATCTCGGGCGGCATCGGCATCTCCGGCGGTGCCTCGCCGAAGCGCGAGAGCCGGGTGACCTTGCCGCCGAGGCAGCGGGCGTAGAAATCGAAGGCTTCTTCGGCATTGCCGTCGAAGAGGAGGTAGGCGACGAGCTGCATGGCGGTTCTCCGCTGGATGGTGGAAGGTATCAGTGGTTGTTGCCGAGCTGCGCGCGCAGTCGTTCCCCTCGCTCGCGCAGTTCGGGGGTGAGCGTGTCGGCGAAGTCCTCGGCCTCGTACAGCGGGCGGATCTCCACCTCGGTGCCGCCATCGAACGGGGCGCGCTTGAGCCACTCGACCGCCTCGGCCAGCGACTTCACCTGCCACAGCCAGAAACCGGCGACCAGCTCCTTGCTCTCGGCGAACGGGCCGTCGATCACCGTGCGCTGCCTGCCGTCGAAGCGCACGCGCGCGCCGCTGGCGCTGGGCTTCAGCCCGTCGCCGGCCAGCATCACGCCGGCCTTCACCAGCTCCTCGTTGTACTTGCCCATCGCCTCGAACAGCCCAGTGTCCGGCAGCACGCCGGCTTCGCTGTCCTTGTCCGCTTTCACGATCACCATGCAGCGCATCGTCGTTTCTCCGGTGGGTCGAGCTTGCCCCGTTGGCGCTCTCACAGGTACGACGAACGGCGGACCGTGGAATCGACACGGCCCGTGCGGGTTTTCATGTCCTCAGAGTTTCAGTTGCACACCGGTGTACCAGGAGCGCCCGTAGGCGGGTTCCAGCCCGGTCTGCCACACGCGGTCGTAGTAGCGACGGTCGGCGAGGTTGCTGATGCCGGCCAGCAGTTTCACGCGAGGGTTGAGCTGCCAGTCGCCGGCCACGTCGATCACGGTGTAGGCCGGAATGCGCGCGGGCAGGTAGCTGGCGCCGCTGCCCAGCGGCTGGTCGGAATCCTGCCAGTACTGCGCTGCCGCGGAGACCGCGGTGAGGCTGAGCTTCACGCGCTGCTCCACGCGCCAGGTGAGGCCGGCCTTGGCGAGGTAGCGCGGCGCGTAGGCGGGCACCTTGCCGACTTGGCCGGGAATCGTGCTGGCGGTGAACTTCGCGGCTAGCAGGCTCACGCTGGCGAACGCCTCCAGGTGCTCGCCATGCGCGGCCCGCGCGGTGGGCGCAAGAAAGTCGTAGTCGAGCTCGCCCTCGAAGCCGCGGCTGCGGGTGTCGCCGGTGTTCACCTCGATCACGTCGGTGGCGTTGATGTGCTGCGCCTCGATGCGATTGCGGAAGTCGATCCAGAACACACTGGCGTCGTAGTACAGGCCGGTGACGGGCACGCCGTGCACGCCGGCTTCCCACGACAGCGATTTCGACGGGTCGGGCGCGTGGCCGGGCACGATGTTCGCGAACGGCGAGGCCATGTCGAAGTAGCGCAGCGGCCGCCAGCCCTGCGACACGTTGAGATAGGTCTCGTTGCCGTGGCCGAAGTCGTTGCCGATGCCCAGCCCGAACAGCGGCACGGTGCGCGCGTCGGCCTCGTGGATCAGCGGGCGGCTGAGGAAGGGCGGGCGCACCGTCTCGTCCACCGCCACGCGTTCGCGCTCCAGCCGCACCGAGGGCACGATGTGGATCTCGTGCGGCAGGCGGAACACGTTCTCGGCGAACACCGCGGCGTAGTCCGAGCTGCGCGCCTGGCGCAGGCGCGGCGTGCCGCTGCGGTCGAAGCGATCGACGTAGAGGTCGGGGCTGCTCCACTGGCGGAACGGATCGTTGCCATGGAACAGCACCGTGCCCGCGGTGAACGCGTTGCCGTGGCCCCAGGCCTTGCGCACGCGCAAGTCCAGCCCCTGGGTGCGGAACTGCTCGTCCTGCAGCGTGGTGCTGGCTGGCGGCGGCTGCGGCCCGAGCGCGCCGTTCGCTGCGCGGCTGGCGAGGTCCTGGTACGCGAACCACAGTTTGCCGGTGAGTCGCCAACCGTCGCCGAACTCGCGAGAGTGGCCCAGCACGAGCTGGTCGCGATCCACCCAGTCGCGGTTCCACGGCGTCGGCGTGGCGCGCGGATCGGCCTGCCATTGCGGATAGCTGAGCCGGCCGGCGTCGCCGGAATCGGCGGCAATCGCATGCAGGTCCAGCCACCAGACGTTTTTCGCGCTGGGGCGATATTCCAGGTAGAAGTCGCCCTGACGCATCTGCGATTGCGCGTTCGGTCGGGTGCCGTCACTGCGCACATAGGCGGCGTCGGCACGGAACGTCCACGCGCCGTGGCTGCCTTCGACCACGTTGTAGGTGGAATACAGACCGTGATTGCCCACCACCTGCTCGGTGCTGGCGGAGAATGGCGTGCCGGGTTGCGGCCGCTGCGTGACCAGGTTGATGACCGGCGCCGGTTCCGGCCCGTACAGCAGGCTGGAACCGCCGCGGATCAGCTGCACTTCGGACAGGCTTTGCGCCAACGGCATCGCATACAGGGTGGGGAAACCGATCCAGTCGCTCTCCAGCGGAATGCCGTCCTGCATCACCAGCACGTATTCCGATTCCTGCGGATTGCCGAGGCCGCGATAGCTGAGGTTGAACTGGGTGGGCGTGGGTTGCTGCGAGACCAGCACGCCCGGCGCGCGCGCCAGCAATTGCTGCAGGTTGTTGTCGATCACCGTGGGCTGCAGGTCGAGGTGGATGACCGTGGTCTTCTTGGTCACGGTGATCTTCGTGCCGGCCACTTCCGCCATCTGGTGCTTGAGCTTGGCCGCCACGTACCGGCGCCAGTCGTAGGCGTGCACGTCGATGCGCGGCAGGTTGGTGATCGACTGCGGCGAGAGCGTGCGGTTGCTCGATGACGTGTCGGTTTGCTGGGCGGCTGCCGTGAAGGCGGCCAGCGCGAGGGCGACGGCAAGGGCGAGGGGCAGGGCGGCGTGACGTGGCATCGTGAGTGGGGCGCGGAAGGGGAGTGCGTGCTTATCGCGCATTCCCGGCCGCACCGCCATAGGCCAGACGCTTGGCCGTGACGCGATCTCGACACGGCGGCGCGCTGGCGGGAGTAGGCTGGGCGTTCCGCATCCGGAGGGCCGCGTCATGTCGCCTCGAATCCGCAGATTGCTGATCGTGCTGGTCGCAGCGCTGCTGCCCGGCCTGGTCCAGGCATCGCCCGCCCCTGCGTCATCGGGCGACACGGCGGCCTTGCAGAAGGTAGTGGACGGCAGTTGGCGTTCCGCCGCGAACAAGGCACGCGACCGCTACCGCCATCCGGTCGAGACGCTGCAGTTCTTCGGCATCCGGCCGGACATGACCGTGGTCGAGCTGGCGCCGGCCGGTGGCTGGTACACCGAGATCCTCGCGCCGTTCCTGCGTGAGCATGGCCATCTGGTCGAGGCACCGTCGCCGTCGCCCGCCTTCATGAAACGGATGCAGGCCGATCCGGCGGTGTTCGGCCATTTCGCCAAGGTGCTGCCATTCAAGCCTCCGGCGCCGGTTGCGCTCGGTGCACCGGGCTCGGCCGACATGGTGGTGAGCTTCCGCAACACCCACGACTGGCTCAACCGCAGCCCCGAGGCCTTGGCCGCAGTGTTCAAGGCCGCCTATGACGTGCTGAAACCCGGCGGCGTGTTCGGCATCACCGAGCACCGCGCCAAGCCGTTCGCCGATGCGCAGGAAAGCAGCAAGGCCTTGCATCGCCTGCCCGAGGACTACCTGATCGCGCTGGGCCTCAAGACCGGCTTCCGCCTCGGCGGCGTGTCGGAGGTCAACGCGAACCCGAAGGACCCCGAGGACGTCAACGTGCATCGCCTGCCACCCGATCTCGCCGGCCCAGCCAGCGAACACGCGGCGATGCAGGCGATCGGCGAGTCGGACCGGATGACGCTGCGGTTCGTGAAGCCATGAAGAGGATCACACCCATAATCGTGGTCTCCCTGCTGCTTGGCTTGGGCGCGAGCATGGCAGCGGTTGCCCAGAGCGTGCCGGCGCAGGACTGGCCGATGTTCGGCGGCAACGTGCAAAGCACCAGCGCCAATGACCAGCCCACCGGCATCACGGCCGCCAACGTCGCCACGCTGGTGCGCACGCAGGTCGAGCTGGACGGCACCGTGGACGCCAGCCCGATCTACCTGTATGGCGTCGCCATCCACGGCGCTCGCCACGATGCGATCTTCGTCACCACCACTTATGGCAAGACGCTGGCGCTCGACGCGCACGGCGGCACATTGCTATGGGAGTACACACCGGCCGGTTACCCGCAATGGGCGGGCACGCGGCAGATCACCAATGTCACGCCGGTGGCTGATCCCGATCGGCAATTCATCTATGCCGCCTCGCCCGACGGTTACATCCAGAAGCTGGCCGTCGACGATGGCCACGTCGTCTGGCGCACCGCCATCACCCGGCTGCCGCTGCGCGAGAAGATGGATTCGCCGCTGAAGTTCTTCCGTGGTCGCGTGGTCGCCGTGACGGCGGGCTATATCGGCGACCGGCCGCCCTACCAGGGCCATGTCGCCGTTCTGGACGGCCATTCCGGCAAGCTGCTCGACGTGTGGAACTCGCTGTGCAGCGATCGCAGCGGATTGCTGGAACCGAGTTCGTGCCCGCAAAGCGATTCCGCTATATGGGGACGCGCGGGCGCGGTGATCGATCCCGCCAGCGGCGACATCTTCGTCGCCACCGGCAACGCCGACTGGAACGGCAAGACCGACTGGGGCGATGCGCTGATCGAGCTCGATGCCGGCGCCACGCACATACTGGGCAACTACGCGCCGACCAACACGGACGAATTGAACGACAAGGATCTCGACCTGGGCTCGACTTCGCCCGTGCTGCTGGGCGGCGACTTGCTCGCCCAGGGCGGCAAGGATGGCAAGATCCGCCTGCTCAGCCGCAAGGCCATCGCCGGCAGCGTGCCCCACAAGGGCCACGAGTTGCAGATCGTTGCCACGCCCAGCGGCACCGACCTGTTCACGCAACCGGTGGTGTGGCAGCACGACGGCCAGACCTGGATGTTCGCCGCCGACAACGGCGGCACGGCGGCCTGGAAGCTGGATAACGGCCAGCTACGGGAAGAATGGAAGAACCGCAGCAGCGGCACCAGTCCGTTCGAGGCGGACGGCTTGCTGTTCGTCTACGCCCGCGAGGGCGGGCTGAACGTGTACGACGCGGTTTCGGGCAAGCGGGTCGCCACTCTGCCGTGCGGCCCGGGGCATTGGAACAGCCCCATCGTGCTGCAGGGCGAGATCATCCTCCCCGAGGGCAACGCCAACGAGCATGCCACCCGCGGCGTGCTGGACATCTGGAGCCTGCCCACTCGGGCTCCATGACTTCCGGCCCTTGAGTCTCGTGCGACGCCACGCCCACAGTCCCGCCTTGCCGATCCCCAGGGGAAACCGATCATGCGTCTGTCGCATCGTGTTGCCGTGCTTGTCCTTGGAGCCGTGGTCACTTGGGCCGCGCAGGCCACGGTGGCACCTTCGTCCTACCAGGCGCTGCGCTGGCGGATGATCGGACCGTTCCGCGGCGGCCGCGTGCTGGCAGTGGCCGGCATCCCGGGCGACGCGCGGCATTTCTATTTCGGCGCGGTGGACGGCGGCGTGTGGGCCACCCAGGATGCCGGGCGCACCTGGCAACCGATCTTCGACAGCGAGCCGGTGGGTTCGATCGGCGCGCTGGCGCTGGCGCCGTCGAACCCCAAGGTGATCTACGTGGGCAGCGGCGAGGCCGACATGCGCTCGGACATCGCCCACGGCAACGGCATGTACAAGAGCACGGACGGCGGCCAGCACTGGGCGCATATCGGGCTCGTGGACAGCTACCAGATCGGCAAGATCCTGGTCGATCCGCGCAACCCGGACGTGGTCTACGTGGCCGCGCTCGGCCATGCCTACGGACCGAATGCCGAGCGTGGCGTGTTCCGCAGCCGCGATGGCGGCAAGACCTGGGCCAAGGTGCTGTCCAGGAACGACGACACGGGCGCGATCGACCTCGCGTTCAAGCCCGGCGATCCGGCCACGATCTATGCGGCGCTATGGCAGACCCGCCGGCCGCCGTGGAGTGTGTACCCGCCTTCGAACGGGCCGGGCAGCGGCCTGTACGTGTCGCACGACGGCGGCACGCACTGGAGCCAGGTGCAGGGCAACGGCTTTCCCGCGCATCCCGGCCGCATCGGCCTGGCGACCTCGCCGGCCAAGCCGGATCGCGTCTACGCGCTGGTCGATGCCGCGGGGGGCGAGGGCGGCCTCTACCGCTCCGACGATGGCGACGCGCACTGGAACCACGTCACCGGCGACCAGCGGCTGTGGCAGCGCGGCTGGTACTTCGGCGGCATCACGGCGGACCCGAAGGATGCCGACCGCGTCTACGTGATGAACACCATCGTGCTGCGCTCGGACGACGGCGGCAAGCAATTCATCGCGCTGAAGGGCGACCCCACCGGCGACGATTTCCACAGTCTGTGGATCGACCCGACCGACTCCGACCGGCAGATCCTCGGCGTGGACCAGGGCACCCTGGTCACGCAGAACGGCGGCAAGACCTGGAGCAGCTGGTACAACCAGCCCACCGCGCAGATCTACCACGTCAGCACCGACAACCGCTTCCCGTACTGGGTGTACGGCGCGCAGCAGGATTCCGGTGCGGTGGCGCTGCCCAGCCGCGGGGGCGGCGACGGCATCACCATGGAGCAGTTCCACGAGATCACCCCCGGCGGCGAGAGCGGCATGATCGCGCCCGACCCGGACGATCCGGACATCGTCTATGGCGGCACCGTGGACAAGCTCGACACGCGCACCGAGCAGGTACGCGACGTCGATCCCACGCTGGCCTATCCGCTGGCGCATTACCGTGGTGCGTGGACGCTGCCGCTGACCTTCTCCAGGCGCGGCACCAAGACGCTGTACTTCGCGAACCAGCGCCTGTTCCGCACCACCGACGGCGGCGACCATTGGGCACCGATCGGCCCCGACCTGACCCGCGAAGATGCGGGCATTCCGCCCAACCTCGACGCGCCCACCGCGGCCGACGACGACCACGTGAGCAAGCGCCGCGGCGTGATCTACAGCATCGCGCCGTCGCCGCTGGACGCGAAGACGCTTTGGGTGGGCACCGACGACGGCCTGGTCTGGCGCAGCACGGACGACGGCGCGCACTGGCAGGGCATCACGCCGAAGGCGCTCACGTCATGGTCGAAGGTGGCCGGCATCGAGCCATCGCATTTCGACGCGAACGTGGCCTACCTGGCGATCGACCGCCATCGCCTCGACGACGACACGCCGTACATCTATCGCACCGTCGACGGCGGCAAGAGCTGGACGCGGATCGACGCGGGCATCCCGCGCGACAGCTTCGTCAACGTGGTGCGCGAGGATCCGCAGCATCGCGGCCTGCTCTATGCAGGCACCGAGCGCGGCTTGTTCGTCTCCTTCGATGACGGCGCGCAGTGGCAGTCGTTGCAACAGAACCTGCCGATGACCTCGGTGCGCGACATCGACGTGCACGGCGACGACGTGGTGATCGCCACCCATGGCCGCGGCTTCTGGATCATGGACGACGTCACCGCGCTGCGGCAGCTGGCCGACGTGCGAGCGAATATCGCCACTCTGTTCAAGCCGGCGGTGGCGATCCGCGTGCGCCCGGCCGGCTTCACCGGCACGCCGTTCCCCAAGGACGAGCCGATGGCGGCGAACCCGCCCGACGGCGCGATCCTCGATTACCTGCTGCCTGCCGGCGTGCGCGGCCCGGTTACGCTGACCGTGCGTGATGCGCAAGGTCAGGTGGTGCGCAGCTTCAGCAGTGCGGAAAAGGCCACCAAGCCCGATCCGGCCAAGCTGCCCATTGCGCCGGAATGGGTGCCGGTGCCGATGCAGCTGTCCACCGCACCCGGCATGCACCGCTTCGTGTGGAACCTGCGCTATCCGCGGCCCGGTACCCGCAAGGCAGACCAGCAGAGGAAAGAAGAGGGCGTGTGGGCGCCGCCTGGGCAGTACAGCGTGGAGCTCGATGTCGACGGCCACAGCCTGCGGCAGCCCCTGAGCGTGCAGCCTGATCCGCGCGTGCATCTGCCGCCGGCCGCCTATCAGCGCCAGTTCGCGCTGGCCCGCCAGGTCGAGGATGCCGGCACGCAGGCGATGGAGGCCATCCAGGCCGCCACGGCCTCGCTGAAGTCGTTGGAGACACGGGAGGCGCATGCCGATGCGGCCACCCGCGGCCGCATCGAGACGCTGGCCGGCAAGATTGCCGGCGTCTCCGGCGTGGTCGCCCATCCCGATCCGCGCAATTCGATGTTTGCACCGCCGAAGCGGGTCGACAGCCTGCGCGCGCTGTCGATGAACCTGATGAAGCTGGAGCAGGCGGTGGACGGCGCGGACGCCGAGCCCAGCGCCGATGCGCGGGCGTCTTATGCGCTGTTGTCGAAGACGCTGGGCGCCACGCTGGCTGAGTGGCGCAGCTTGCAAACGGGCGAGCTGGCGGCATTGAACGCCAGTCTGCCGAAGACCGGGCAGAAGTCCGGCGAAGCGCATTGACGAATCCTGCCGGTGGGCCTTGCGCGTTGCCGGCACGGGCAGGGGGCGAAGCCGGGATGCCGTGGCCCGAAGTGCGGGACCGCTTTCAGGCACAGCTCAAGCCTGGCGGTTGTGTGAACGCATGGTGCGCTGCTTCTCGATCTGCCAGTCGCGCTGCTTTTCGGTATCGCGCTTGTCGTGCTCCTGCTTGCCGCGCGCCAGGCCGATTTCCACCTTGACCTTGCCGTTCTTCCAGTACATCGCGGTGGGCACCAGGGTGTAGCCCTTGCGCTCCACCGCGCCGATCAGCGTGTCGATCTCCTTGCGGTGCAGCAGCAGCTTGCGCGTGCGTCGATCCTCGGCGATCACGTGGGTGGAGGCGCTGATCAGCGGCGGGATCGAGGCACCGACCAGGAAGATCTCGCCCTTGATCACGATCGCGTAGCCGTCGCCGAAGTTGATCCGCCCCGCGCGCAGCGCCTTCAGCTCCCAGCCCTGCAGCGCCACGCCGGCCTCGTAGCGCTGGTCGATGTGGTACTCGAAGCGCGCGCGCTTGTTCAGCGCGATCGTGCCGGTGCCCTTGGTGGTGTCCTTGTCCTTGCTCTTGGCCATGTCCGCTAAACTTCGGCACTGGGCGGCCGCGTTGCCCATCGCTCCATCGGAGCGACGCGCTTCATTTTAGAGTGCATCCATGGATGGATGCCCGTTTGATCTTCGCATTCAGGGAGGAATGCAGTAACCAATGAGTGCATCCACGGATGGATGCCCGTTTGACCTTCGCATTCAAGGACGAATGCAAAAATTACTTTGTGCGCCCACGGATGGATGCCCGTTTGATCTTCGCATTCATGGACGAATGCACTAGTAAAGGGACTGCCGTGATCGAAATACGCCGCAGCGCGCTGGTGCGCCATTCGCCGGAGCAGATGTTCGATCTGGTCGACGGAGTGGAAGCATACCCAAAGCGCTTTCCCTGGTGCTCGTCGGCCACCGTGATCGAGCGCGCGGACAACGTGCTGGTGGCACGGCTCGATCTGCATTTCGCCGGGTTGCGGCACAGCTTCACCACGCGCAACACCGCCGAGCGGCCGCAACGCATCGACATCCGCCTGGTCGATGGCCCGTTCCGTTCGCTGGACGGCCTGTGGAGCTTCACCGCGCTGGGTGAGGACGGCTGCAAGGTGGCGCTGGCGCTGGATTTCGATTACGCCGGCATCGGCGGCAGCGTGCTCAAGCTGGGCTTCCAGAGCTTGGCCAACCGCATGGTGGACGATTTCTGCCGCGCCGCGGACCAAGTGTATGGCTGAACCGGCGATCGCGGTGGATGTGGTGCATGCCGGCACGCATCGCCTGTGGCGCCGTCGCGTCTCGCTGCCGGCAGGCAGTACGGCGATGCAGGCGGTCGAAGCCACCGGGTGGCTGGCGGGACTGCCGGAGGAGGTGTCGGAACCGCTACGGCTGGGCATCCATTCGCGCCGGGTCGAGGCGGACCACGTGCTCCGTGAGGGCGACCGGGTGGAAATCTACCGGCCGCTCACGCTGGACCCGATGGCCGCGCGCCGGCGCCGGGCCGGCCGGGGCTGAGTCACGTGGCGACAGGAGATCAGTGGCTGTCGCTGCTGCCGGAATCGCCGCCTGAATCCTTGTCGTCCTTGCCCTTGATGTCCTTGTCGCCTCCGGATTCATTGACCGGATAGTCGACGTGGTACTTCTTGCTCTCCTTGAGCAGGTTCTTGTTGTTCTCGAGGAACGGGCTGCCGTCGACGCGCGCCAGTGTATCGTTGTCGAAATACAGGCTCATCGTGCCGACCTGCATCGGGCCGCCACGGTGCGAATAAGTGGAGACGTAGTCCCAGCGGCTCTGGTCGAACGGCGTGGCCACCGACGGCGTGCCCACCAGCAGCAGTACCTGGCGCTTGGTCAAGCCGGGCTTGAGCTGATCCACCGCTTTCTGGTCGATGGTCTTGTCGAGCAGGTTGCCTTGGCGCACGTCCGGCGTGTAGACCAGATGGCAGCCGGAAACGGCAAGCGCCAGCAGGGCGACAACCGGCAGGGTGATCAGCTTTTGCATGCGTGTTGCGTCCAGATCGTGAAGGTGTCGGATGATACACTACCGGTTCGGCATCACCGCGCCGGTGTGAGGTAGCTGCGATGGAACAGGAAACCCAGGAACTGCGCCGGGTCGGCCTCAAGGTGACCCATCCGCGCATGCGCATCCTGCAGATCTTCGACGAGGAGGAGGGCAACCACCTCACCGCCGAGGACGTCTACAAGAAGCTGCTCGCCCACCAGGAAGACATCGGCTTGGCGACGGTGTACCGCGTGCTGACCCAGTTCGAAGCCGCAGGCATCATCATCAAGCACAACTTCGAGGGTGGTCAGGCCGTCTACGAACTCGACCGTGGCCGCCACCACGACCACATGATCGATGTGGACAGCGGAAAGGTGATCGAGTTCGTCAGCGAGGAAATCGAGCGCCTGCAGCACGAGATCGCGGCGCGCCACGGCTACGTGATCGAGGACCACAGCCTGGTGCTGTACGTGCGTCCCAAGCATCGCTCACGCAAGAGCTGAATCCGGAGGCCGGCTCTCATAGGCCGGGTTGCGGGCACAAAAAATCGCCTGGAGCGATTTTGACATCGCGTCAGCGCTGGCTGGAAGGGCGGCATCGGGAATGCCGGGCACAAAAAAATCGCGAGGAAGGACTCCTGTCCACCTCGCGATTGCCTCGGTACCTGACTGGACATCCGGCGGGGGCGAGTTGCTCGCTCGGGCCGTGCGTGTCCAAGGTAACGACCAGATGGCGTCCTGCCATCTCTCCGGAGCCACCGTCCCCACGAGGACTCCGGTACGCCATCTCACGATGGCGGCTCCCCCACATCGATGAACTGATCGTAACGAAGCCTTTACGGTCTGTGTATCGGAAAATTTCCTAGATGCCCCGATTTGTGACCGGTGATTCGATGTTGCTGCGCAGCAATACGCGCAGGTGCACGCCGCGCAGCACCGGGCGCAGCCGGAACAGCCCACCCAGCGAGGTGACCCGGTCGCGCATGCCTTGCAGGCCGCGCCCGCCGCGGGGCAGGCGCTCGGGCAGGCCGATGCCGTTGTCGCGCAGGTCGAGCAGGGCCAGTGCCGTGCCGTGGCGCTCGCCGATGCGCAGGCGCACGCGGAATTCGCTGGCCCGGGCATGCTTGACGGCATTGGTGGCGCTTTCCTGCGCCAGCCGGTAGATCGTGGTACGGGTGTCGTCGTCGAGCAGGCGCGGGTCGCCGCGCAGTTCGGTGTGGTAGCTGATGCCTGCGGCGTTCAGCAGGTCGCGGATCGGGCCCTCGTCCAGTGCGCGCAGCAGGCCGAACTCGTCCAGCACGGCGGGGCGCAGGTCGTCCAGCAGGCGATGCAGGGCACGGCGCATGTGGGCGAGGATGCCGTTGATCGAAGTGCCGATGTCCTCCAGCCCGGCCTGCTGCAGGCGCGCCTGCGCCAGCTTCACATGGGTCTGGATCGCGGTGATGTTCTGGCCCAGCTCGTCGTGCAGCTCGGCGGCGAGATGCCGGCGCTGGTTCTCGTCGGCCTGCAGGTTGCCGCGGGCGGCGGCGCGCAACTGCCGCGCCAACTGGTCCAGCCGGCGGTTGACCGCGGCCAGGTGGGTGTTCTGCTCGGCCACCCGCAGCTTGCTGCGGCGCAGGGCGTCGGTGGCCGAGCCCAGCATGAGCGTGCCGGTGCCGGCCACGGCCAGGAACAGGTAGCCGGCCGCCGAAGGCACGTGGCCGAGCCGATGGTCCAGCACCGTCATGCCGAGACTGGAGACGATCATCGCCAGGCTCGCACCGCGCCAGCCGTGGCGGAAGGCGAAGAACAGCACCGGTGCCAGCGACAGTGCGCGGGCGAATTGCGGTTCGGAGGTGGCCTGCTCGGACAGCAGCAGCAAGATGGCCATCGCCGGCAGCATCACCTGCAGGCCATCCAGCAACAGGCCGGCCGTTGCGCGGCGGTCGGGCGGGGTGCGCAGCAGCAGGACCATCACCGGCACCACCAGCAGCACGCCCAGGTAGCCGCCCAGCAGCTCGTTGCCGAGCATGTGGATCAATGCATCCTCGGCCGCGGCGGTGTGGATCACGGTGAGCAGACCCACGTCCACGGCGGTGGTGGAGAGCACCACCAGGATCGCGGCCAGCAGAAGGCGGGCCGTCTCCTGGGGGTTGTGCAGGTTCGCGCCCGCATGGGGGTTGAGCCGGCGCAGCAGCCACAGGCCTGCGGCGGTCACCAGCGGCTCGGGCAGTTCGCCGAGAAAGTAGCCGCCCCAGCCCATCGGCAGGCCTTCATGGAAGCTCATGCCGGCGGAGGCGACCAATTCCGCTCCGATCAGCCAGCCCCAACTGCGCATGGGAAGCAGCAGCAGCGCGCCGAAACGCAAGCCGTAGGGCAACATCCAGTACGGCTGCGCGGTGGGCCACAGCAGCAGCCACAGCAACAGGTAGAGCACGCCCAGCAACGGGCCGGAGTGCAGCGGACGGAACGGTTTCGGGCGCATCCGCGGATGGTACATGGGCATCCGGCAGCGCTGGCGCAGACGGCTTCCGGTCCGTATAAGTAGACCCATGTACAGCATTGTCCTGGTCGACGACCACGCCATCGTGCGCGAAGGCTTCAAGCGGCTGATCGGGCTGGAACCCGATTTCAGGGTGGTGGCCGAGTGCCGCAGCGCCGACGATGCGGTGGAGGCGGTGGCCCAGCAGCGGCCCGACCTGGTGGCGCTGGACCTGTCCCTGCCCGACGGCAGCGGCCTGCCGCTGATCGAGCACCTGCGCAGCGTGGCGCCGGACACGCACATCGTGGTGCTGAGCATGCACGACGGCGAACCGTACGTGTCCGAGGCGCTGCGCCGCGGCGCCAGCGGCTACGTAACCAAGGGCGTGGCGCCGGAGGAACTGGTGGCAGGCCTGCGCGCGGTGATGCAGGGCGAGCAGTTCCTGAGTTCCGACCTGCGCCAGCGCCGCGCCGAGCAGCCGGAGTCCGCGCTCGATCCGCTGCACCGGCTGACCGCGCGCGAGCACGAGGTGTTCCTGCTGCTGGCCTGCGGCCGCACGCCGAAGCAGGTGGCGGCCGAACTCGGCATCGGCCAGAAGACCGTCTACATCCACCGTGCCAGCGTGATGGGCAAGCTCAACGCCGGCTCGGAACTGGAGCTGTACCGCATGGCCAGCGAGCGGGGATTGTTGCCCGCCAGCAGCTAGGCCTGCGCCCGTTCCAGCATCTGTTTCGCGTGGGCGCGGGTCTCGCGGGTGATCTCCACGCCGCCCAGCATGCGCGCCAACTCGTCGCGGCGGCCCTCGGCATTCAATGCCTGGATCTGCGTGCGGGTATGGCCGTCGTCGCTGTGCTTGCTCACATGAAGATGCGCGTGACCCTGCGCCGCCACCTGGGGCAGGTGGGTGACGCACAGCACCTGGCGCAGGCCGCCCAGCGCGCGCAGCTTCTGGCCCACCACCTCGGCCACCGCGCCGCCGATGCCGCTGTCCACTTCGTCGAACACCATGGTGCCCACGCTGTCCTTGCCCAGGGTGGCGACCTCGATGGCGAGGCTGATGCGCGCCAGTTCGCCGCCGGAGGCCACCTTGCGCAGTGCGCGCGGCGGCTGGCCGGGGTTGGCGCTGACCAGCAGTTCGCAGCGTTCGCGGCCTTGCGGATCGGGTTCGTCACCACCGGTCGGCTCCAGTTCCACCTGCAGCACGCCACCGGCCATGCCCAGCTCGGCCATCAGTGCGCTGACTTCCTTGCCCAGCTTGTCCGCGGCCTTGCGGCGCGACTTGCCCAGCGTGGTGGCGGCCTTGTCGTAATCGGCCCGTGCGTGCTCGCGCTGGGCGGCGAGTCTCTCCAGCGCTTCACCGGCGCCTTCCAGTTCCGTCAGTTCCTCGCGCAGCGCGGCAGCCTTGCCGTGCAGCTCGGCGACCGGCAGGCGGTGGCGGCGACCGAGTTCATGCAGGCGGGCCAGATGGGTGTCGACTTCGGCGAAACGCTCGGGGTCGAGGTCGACATCCTGCGCGTAGCGGCCCAGCGTGTCGGCCGCCTCGCCGAGCTGGATCGCGGCGTTGTCCAGCAGTTCCAGCGCGGGATTCAGCGCGTCGTCCAGCGCGGCCAGCTTGCCCAGTTCGGCATGGGCGCGACCCAGTGCCCGGCGCAGCGCGAATTCGCTGTCGCCATCGAGCAATTCGACCACGCCGGCCGCGCCTTCGGCGAGCCGGCCGGCGTTGGCGAGTCGCTTGTGGCTGGCCTCCAGTTCGGCCAGTTCGGCCGGCGGCAGCGCCCATTGTTCGAGTTCTTCCAGTTCGTGGCGCAACAGTTCCAGCCGCTGTTCGCGATCCTCGCCGCCGCTGAGGCGACGGATGCGTGCACCAAGTTCGCGCCATTGCACGGCCAGTTCGCGGACTTGTGCCGCCAGTGCCTCGTGGCCGGCGTAGGCGTCGAGCAGGGCGAGCTGGTGGGCGCGGGAGAGCAGGGCCTGGTGCTCGTGCTGGCCGTGGATTTCCACCAGCAGGGTGGCCAGTTCGGCGAGCTGGCCGGCGCTGGCAGGGCGGCCGTTGATCCAGGCGCGCGAGCTGCCCTCGGCGCGGATCACCCGGCGCAACTGGCAGGCTTCGCCATCGTCCAGTTCCTCCTGCGCCAGCCACGCGCGGGCCTCGGGCAGGGCGGTGAGGTCGAACTCGGCAGACAGCTCGGCGCGGTCGCTGCCCGCGCGCACCATGCCGCTGTCGGCACGCTCGCCGGCGAGCAGCAGCAGGGCGTCCACCAGCAGCGACTTGCCGGCGCCGGTCTCGCCGCTGACCACGGTGAGGCCGGCGCCAAGCTCGACTTCGGCTTGTTCGACGACGGCGAATTGGCGGACGTGGAGCGAAGTGAGCATGGCGGGCTGGCGGCAGTCCGTGGATAGGCGGGTGATTGTAGCGGCAGGCCTGCCGCTACAATGAGGCGTCGGCTTGCATCGAGGGCCGATCGACCTTATCTCTCAAGCGTCTCATCCACTGCTACAGCCATGTCCCTTCGCCATGACCATGAACTCGATGCACGCACGCGGCGCCTGCTGCGCAGCCTGATCGCGCAGTATCTGGTCGATGGCGAACCGGTGGGTTCGCGCACGCTGTCACGCTCCTCGGGGTTGGACGTGAGCCCGGCCACGATCCGCAACATCATGGCCGACCTGGAAGAGGCCGGGCTCGTCGCCTCGCCGCATACCTCGGCGGGACGCATCCCCACGCCGCGCGGCCTGCGCCTGTTCGTGGACAGCCTGATCGAACTGCAGCCGCTGCCGCACGAGGAGCTGGCTCGCCTGCAGCGCGAGCTGCCGCCGGGACAGGCCAGCACGCGCGATCTCTTGGGCAATGCCTCGACCCTGCTGTCGGCGATGACGCACTTCGCGGGCGTGGTGACGGTGCCGCGGCAGGCGGACTTCCCTTTGCGCCACATCGACTTCGTGCCGCTGCCCAATGCGCAGGTGCTGGTGATCCTGGTGTTCTCCGACAACCAGGTGCAGAACCGCGTGGTGCAGCTGGCCAAGCCGCTGGACGGCCGCGAGCTGGAGCAGGCGGCGAATTACATCAACACGCATTTCGTGGGGCTGCGCGTGGACGACATCCGTGCGCACCTGCTCGCCGAGCTGCGCGCGGCGGGCAGCGAGCTGAACCGGCTGGTGGCCAGCGCCACCGAACTGGCCACCGCCTCGTTCGCGCCGCAGGCCGGCGGCGAGGATGTGCTGGTCAGCGGCCAGACCAACCTGATGGGTTATGCCGAGCTGGCCGACTTGCAGCGCCTGCGCGAGCTGTTCGAGGCGTTCCAGCAGAAGAACGAACTGCTGCAGCTGATGGAAGTGTGCGCACGCGCCCCCGGCGTACGGCTGTTCATCGGCGAGGAATCGGGCTTCGCGGCGCTGGACGGCTGCAGCGTGGTCACTGCCAGCTACGGCGTGCAGGGGCGCGTGCTGGGCGCAGTGGGTGTGATCGGTCCCACGCGCATGGCCTACGAACGGGTGATCCCGGTGGTGCAGGCCACCGCCGGTCTGCTCAGTGATGCCTTGAATCGCGCCGCGACGGCCTCATAACCGCCGCGGGGGGCGGGGAGGCCCGCAATATTGAATCGGTCGGCCATGGCGCCGGCCATGGACGAGGCTTGGAGTCATTCATGCAGAACAACGATCCGCACGCGCCACCGCAGGCACCTGACGTCGACGCCGCCGATGCGGCGGCCAACGCCGATCTGGAGGCGCTCAAGGCCCGCATGGTCGAGCTGGAGGCCAGCAACACCGAACTGCGCGAGACCGTGCTGCGCGAGAAAGCCGAGATCGAGAACCAGCGCCGCCGCCTGCACCGCGACCTGGAGCAGGCCCGCCGCTTCGCCAACGAGAAGCTGCTGAACGAGTTGCTGCCGGTGTTCGACGGTCTGGAAAGCGGCCTGGCGGTGGAAACCGCCGACGTGGCGGCGATGCGCGAAGGCCTGGGCCTCACGCTGAAGTCGCTGCTCAAGGTGGGCGAAAACCACGGCCTGGCGCAGGTCGATCCGGTGGGCCAGCCGCTGGACCCGGAGCGGCATCATGCGGTGAGCATGGTGGACGCGCCCGGTGCGGCGGCCGGCACGGTGGTCAGCGTGTTGCAGAAGGGCTATGTGCTGAATGGCCGCCTCTTGCGCCCCGCGCTGGTCGCGGTGGCGCGCGACTGAACCGCGTCGTTCGGGAATTCGGCGCGCCACCGGCATTGATACGCCGGGTGCGAGCCCCATCTGACAAGTCATTGTGCGGCCGTGGCGCCGCTTGAAGATTCGGGAGCTAGAGACATGGGCAAGATCATCGGCATCGACCTGGGTACCACCAACTCCTGCGTGTCCGTGATGGACGGCAGCACCGCCAAGGTCATCGAAAACTCGGAAGGCGACCGCACCACGCCTTCCATCGTGGCCTTCAGCAAGGATGGCGAGGTGCTGGTCGGTGCGCCCGCCAAGCGCCAGGGCGTGACCAACCCCAAGAACACCTTCTATGCGGTGAAGCGCCTGATCGGCCGCAAGTTCACCGATGCCGAGGTGCAGAAGGACCTCCACATCGTGCCCTACGGCATCGTCGCGAACGACAATGGCGACGCCTGGGTGGCGACCGCCGACGGCAAGAAGATGGCGCCGCCGGAGATCTCGGCGAAGGTGCTGATGAAGATGAAGAAGACCGCCGAAGACTATCTCGGCGAGCCGGTCACCGAAGCCGTGATCACGGTGCCCGCGTACTTCAACGACAGCCAGCGCCAGGCGACCAAGGACGCGGGCAAGATTGCCGGCCTCGACGTCAAGCGCATCATCAACGAGCCGACCGCGGCCGCGCTGGCCTACGGCATGGACAAGAAGGGCGGCGACCGCAAGATCGCGGTGTACGACCTGGGCGGCGGCACGTTCGACGTGTCGATCATCGAGATCGCCGAGGTCGACGGCGAGAAGCAGTTCGAGGTGCTGGCCACCAACGGCGACACTTTCCTCGGCGGCGAAGACTTCGACATGCGTGTCATCGACTACCTGGTCGATGAGTTCCAGAAGGACCAGGGCATCGATCTGCGCAAGGATCCGCTCGCCCTGCAGCGCCTGAAGGACGCCGCCGAGCGCGCCAAGATCGAGCTGTCGTCCGCGCACCAGACCGAGGTGAACCTGCCGTACGTCACGGCCGACGCCAGCGGTCCGAAGCACCTCAACATCAAGCTCACCCGCGCAAAACTTGAGGCGCTGGTGGAAGACCTGGTCAAGCGCACCATCGAGCCTTGCCGCACCGCGCTCAACGACGCCGGCCTGCGCGTGTCCGACATCGACGAGGTGATCCTCGTGGGCGGCCAGACCCGCATGCCCAAGGTGCAGGAGTCGGTGAAGGACTTCTTCGGCAAGGAGCCGCGCAAGGACGTCAACCCGGACGAGGCCGTGGCCGTGGGCGCGGCGATCCAGGGCGGCGTGCTGGGCGGTTCGGTCAAGGACGTGCTGCTGCTCGACGTCACCCCGCTGTCGCTGGGCATCGAGACCATGGGCGGCGTGATGACCAAGCTGATCGAGAAGAACACCACGGTGCCGACCAAGGCCGCGCAGACCTTCTCCACCGCCGACGACAACCAGACCGCGGTGACCGTGCACGTGCTGCAGGGCGAGCGCGAGCGCGCCAGCGCGAACAAGTCGCTGGGCAAGTTCGACCTCAGCGGCATCGATGCCGCGCCGCGCGGCATGCCGCAGATCGAGGTCACCTTCGACATCGATGCGAACGGCATCCTGCACGTGTCGGCCAAGGACAAGAAGACCGGCAAGGAGCAGAAGATCGAGATCAAGGCCGGCTCGGGCCTGTCCGAGGAAGAGATCAACCGGATGGTCGCCGACGCCGAGGCGAACAAGGAAGAAGACAAGAAGTTCCACGAGCTGGTCGCCACCCGCAACAAGGCCGACCAACTGGTACACGCCACCCGTAGCGCGCTGAAGGAACACGGCGACAAGGTAGGTGCGCAGATCGGCGGCATCGAGGAAGCGCTGTCGGATCTGGAGAAGGTCAAGGACGGCGACGACAAGGGCGCCATCGAGGCGAAGATCACCAAGCTCGAGCAGGTGGCCCAGGCGCTGTACGCCGCGGCCCAGGGCCAGGGCGGTCCGGCCGATGCCGGCGCGCAGGCCGGCCCGCACGGCTCCGCACAGCCGGACGACGTGGTGGATGCCGAGTTCACCGAGGTCAAGGACGACAAGAAGTAATCGCGCCCTGGCTCAAAACGAGTGCCGCGAAAGCAACGCTCGTTATTGAAAAGTGCGGCCAAGGATGGCCGCCCGTTTGACTTTCGCGCTCATGGACGAGCGCACAAGCTTTTCTAGGGGAAGCGATGGACAAGGGGCGGTTGGAAGCCTTCAGCGATGGCGTGCTGGCCATCATCATCACCATCATGGTGCTGGAGCTGAAGGTGCCGCACGGAGCAGGCTGGGACGTGCTGGCTGCGCAATGGCCGGTGTTCCTCAGCTATGTCCTGAGCTTCGCCTACGTGGGCATCTACTGGAACAACCACCATCACTTCCTGCATGCGGCCGAGAAAGTGGACGGCAGCGTGCTGTGGGCCAACCTGCATCTGCTGTTCTGGTTGTCGCTGATGCCGGTGGCCACGGGATGGATGGGCGAGAACCAGTTCGCCGCCTTGCCGGTGGCTGTCTATGGCTTCGTGTTGCTGATGTGCGCCGTCGCCTGGCTGCCGCTGCAATACAGCCTGATCTGCGCGAACGGCGGCAAGACCTCGCTGCTCGCGCAGGCGGTCGGCGGCGACTGGAAAGGCAAGGTGGCCGTCGCCATGTATCTGGGTGGCATTCTGCTGGCGTTCGTGGCGCCGTGGGTGTCCTGTCTTTTCTACGCCACGGTGGCAGCGATCTGGTTCGTTCCTGATCGGCGCATCGAATCGCGGATCAAGCAATGAGCAAGCGTGATTACTACGAAGTCCTGGGTGTCGAACGCACGGTCACCGAGGTCGAACTCAAGAAGTCCTTCCGCCGCCTGGCGATGAAGTACCACCCGGACCGTTGTCCGGACGATCCCCACGCGCAGGAGAAGTTCAAGGAGGCCAAGGAGGCCTACGAGGTGCTCGCCGACGCGCAGAAGCGCGGCATGTACGACCAGTACGGCCACGCGGCCTTCGAGGGCGGCATGGGTGGCCGCGGTGGTGGCGGCTTCGGCGACATGGGGGACATCTTCGGCGACATCTTCGGCGACATCTTCGGCGGCGGCCGTGGCCGCCAGCCGCGCCGCGGCGCCGACCTGCGCTATCTCATGGAACTCGACCTCGAGGAAGCCGTGTTCGGCATCGAGAAGAAGATCGAGATCCCCACCCAGGTCAACTGCCACCACTGCAACGGCAGCGGCTCGGCCGACGGCAGGACCGTGCAGTGCAAGACCTGCCACGGCCACGGTCGCGTGCGCATGCAGAACGGCATCTTCTCGATCCAGCAGGCCTGCCCGCATTGCGGCGGCAGCGGCCAGACGATCGAGAAGCCCTGCAAGCCATGCCACGGCGAGGGGCGGCTGGAGGAAACCCGCATGCTGTCGGTGAAGATCCCCGCCGGCGTGGACAACGGCGACCGCATCCGCCTCACCGGTCAGGGCGAGGCCGGCCCTGCAGGCGCACCTGCAGGCGACCTCTACGTGGAAGTGCACGTGCGCGAGCACCGCATCTTCCAGCGCGAAGGCAACGACCTGCATTGCGAGGTGCCGATCCGTTTCTCGCAGGCGGCACTGGGCGCCGAGCTGCCGGTGCCCACGCTGGAGGGCGAGGTGCCGATCACGATTCCGCCGGAGACGCAGACCGGGCAGAGCTTCCGCCTGCGCGGGCGCGGCGTGAAGTCGGTGCGCAGCGGTCGCGCCGGCGACCTGATCTGCCACGTGGTGGTGGAAACCCCGGTGCGACTCACCAAGCAGCAGCGCGAATTGCTGGAGCAGCTCGAGGCCAGCTTCGGTGATGGCAAGGGCGACGAGCACACGCCGCGCGCGAAGCACTGGGTCGATGGCGTGAAGCAGTTCTGGTCGCGAGTGACGTCGTAAGCCGCGCCTGCCTCTGCTAGTTTGGACGTCTGTTTGCCGCCGAAGCCTGGATGCCTGCCATGACCTCCGCACCGCTACGCCTCGCCATCAATGGCGCCTCCGGCCGCATGGGGCAAGCCCTGCTGGCGCTGCTGCGCACGGATGCCCGTTTCGAGCTGGCGCATGCGGTGGTATCGCCTGGTTCGGCACACGACGGCGAGCCGGTCTGGCCGGGGCAGGCCCTGCGCTGCGCGAACGATTGGTCCAAGGCGCCCGCGCTCGACGTGGCGATCGACTTCAGCGGCCCGACCGGCTTGGCGGCGGCGCTGGACCATTGCCTCGCACACGGTCTCCCGCTGGTGACCGGCACCACCGGCCTTGATGCGGCCTTGCAGGCGCGGCTGGAAGCGGCCGGCACCCGCATCGCGTTGCTGCGCGCGGCGAACTTCAGCCTGGGCGTGGCGTTGCTGACGCGGCTGCTGCGCGAGGCCGCCACCGCGCTGCCGGACTGGGACCTGGAGATCGTCGAGGCCCATCACGGCCGCAAGCAGGACGCGCCCTCGGGTACTGCACTGGCGCTGGGGCAGGCCGCCGCCAGCGCGCGCGGCACCACGCTCCGCGATGCCGCGGTGTACGGCCGCGAAGGGCACACCGGCGAGCGCGCTCCAGGCGGCATCGGCTTCGCGGTGGTGCGCGGCGGCGACATCGTGGGCGAGCATCAGGCGCTCTTGATCGGGTCGGGCGAACGGTTGGAACTAGGTCATCGCGCCACCGACCGCACGATTTTCGCGCGCGGCGCGTTGGCGGCGGCGGTCTGGATCACGGGCAGGCCGTCGGGCATTTACGCGATGGACGACGTGCTTTCGGTGTAGTGCCGCGCGCATCGCGGATCCGGGCGGCCTGCGTCGAGCCGCCCGGACCGTCCCGCATGTTCCCTATTTGCCAGCGGTGTAGCTAAGGCTGGCATCGTAGCGGTCGTAGTGATCGGAAGACTTCTCGATGGCGTCGCCGAGGGATTTGCGTATCGCGTCCGCGTCGGACTGACCGTACGTGTTCGCCATCATCTTCCACGGGGCCGGGTTGGGTTCGGTGCCGACGTCGGCCCAATTCTTCTTCTGGATCACCAGGATGTAATCGGGCGCGCCGTCGCCGCCACCCCAGATCTGCATGATGCTCCAGTAATACGGCCACTTGGACTTGCTGGCGGCCGCGGCCACTTTCTTGAAGGTATCGCTGAAGGCCATGTTGTGCTCATGTCCCGGTTTCAGCGTGAAGTACGTGATGAACAGCATCGGCGGGTTGGGCCGGCTCTGCCAGTCGGCGGGCAGGTGGCTCAACTCCGGTTGCAGCACCATGAATGCGCTGGTCTCGCCCTTGAGGTGGGGGTTGCCCTGTGCGCGCCACGTCGCGTCGCACGGTTTGATTTCCGCCGAGAGGGTGTCCATGTCGGCCCAGGTGACGGGCCCCACGACGGAGGAATACTGGTAGTCGTTGCCGGTTTCATGCACCACGGTGGGCATGCTGAACTTGACGTGGTGCTCGCCCAGGCACTGGTTGAAGGCCTTGACCCCCGCCTCGTAGGCTTGCTGATCGGCGGGGGCCACGGTATCGGTATAGTCCCGCCACACGAGCGCCTTGTCCGGACTTGCCGCATGGCCGCTGGTGGCAGCGGCAAGCGCGAGCGTCGCAACTACGTACGCAATCGGCATCTTCATAAGTCCTCCGGGAACCTGCGATTGGATTTGCCACGGACCTCGTACGCACTCCCCTGAAAGTGTGACGAACATCACACTTTACGCTGCCGCTCCAGGCGGGCAAGTGCTGCCCTAACAGGCTGTTGAGAAGCACCGTCTCGCGCCACTCTCGATAGCCGCGATCTATGCATGACGGTCGTGATGGTGGGCGCATGGCGCGTTTTCCCGCCCTGCGGACGCACGTCTCCCACCGTTGCTCATGT
>NZ_MUNP01000035.1 GCF_002001105.1 Rhodanobacter sp. C06
CTTCGACCGATACATACGAGAACATGCCAAGCTGCTGGACGTCGGGGCTGCGCATCGGATCGGGCGGTCAGTGATTGAGAACGTCTATGACCGCGGCGGCGCGCGGAGGTTTCTCAACAGCCTGCTACAGCTTGGGTTCCAGAACGGTTCCAAGTTCACTTGCTGGCCAGACAACTCGCGCGCGAACGCGCGGATGCCGGGCAGCTGGTCGCATGTTGCGGACTGTCGCGTGACGAGGCGGAACCTGATTCTCGCGATGCGCACGCCGGCGGCATGAATCAGCCCTGCTCTTCCGCCGCGTCGTAGACCGCGGCGAGCACCGAGGCCGCCGCGGCGTAGAGCAGCACCGGCACGTCGTCGCGCAGACGCAGGCCGGCCAAGAGGGCGGCGATCTGCGGATCGGGATGCAGCGGCAGGCCCAGTGCCTGTGCGCGGGCGCGCAGGCTTTCCAGAGACTCGGGCGGCAACGCGCGAGTCTCGCCGCTGCCGGGGGCGGACAGGCGCAGGCTGACCCGGCGCGTGGGGGGAGAAGTCGGCGGGTTCATGTCGGCGTGCTCATGCGGTGGCCTGCAGCAGCACGGCGCTGTAGCGGTTCGGCGGCTCGGGCAAACCGTGTTGGCAGCTCAGCTGGTCGAGCAGCAGGCCGCAGGCGGCCAGGCGCTGGCGCAGCGCGCCGAACTGGCGCTCCAGCCGTTGCACGGTATCGGCCTGCGCGGCCCACAGTCGCACCGACAGGCGCGGCTCGCGCAGCTGCAGTTCGCCTTGCACTGCGCCCAGCGCGGGCAGGTCCAGCGCGAAGCCCAGGTTCCAGCCGCGGCTGCCGTCGCCGGTGTCGATGGCGTATTCCAGCTGCAGTTGCAGCACGTCGCGGCCGTCCACGCCGTGCAGTGGAATCTCGATCATCCACGCCGGCAGCGGGCCGCTGGCGGACTCCAGCTGGGCCACCTCGACCCGCGCCAGTGCGGCCTTCACGTCGCCTTGCAGGCGATCGAGCAGTGGCTCCACTTCGTCGCCCGCCAGCAGCGATGGCGGCAAGGACGCGCGCGGCTGCGCCTGCAGGCCGCGCTGCAGCATGGGGGGCGCGGTGTCGCCGGTGTTCCGCGTAGCCGGTGCCGGCGCGCGACGGTCGAGCAGGGCGATCAGGCGCAGCAGCGCGCCTTTCCAGTCGTCCTGCAGTAGGGGCGCCGGCTGGCCCGGCGGACGCGCAAGCAGGGATTCGAGGAACAGCCCGCTGTGTTCGATCGCCACGCGCAGGCCTTCGCCGCGGGTGACCTCGGCCGGGCTGGGCATCGCCTGTTCGAGCAGGGCGAGCGCGTTGCGCAGCTCCGGCGGCAGTTGGCGCAGCACCGGCCGCTGGGCCAGCGCGTCCAGCGTGGCCAGCAGTGGCGCGTAGCCGTTCTGTTGCGGCAGGCGCTCGCGCAGGGCGCGTTGCAGCACGGGGTCGGTCGGCTGCGCGAGCAACTCCAGTTGCGGCTGGGCGCCCAGGCTCAGCACGCGCACCTGGAATTGCGCGGGCAGCTGTCCGCCCGCCACGTCGGCCTCCACCGTCAGCGTGCCGATCTGCAGGACCTGCAGACCCTGCGCATTCACGCCCAGCGGCCGCGCCAGCAGCACGCTGCCGATGCGCCAGCTGGGCGCGGCGCTGCCGGAGGCGGCGCCGGCCCAGGTCAGGGCGGCAAGGCTGGTCGGCTGGATGATCAAGCGGATTCCTGCACGTGGAGGGTAGCGTCGAGAGCGGACTCGTCCCGGAGGACATCGACCGTTTTCGCACGAACTTGAGGCGACGTCACCGGAACGGCAAACGGGCCTAAAGCGTGCACCAGCGCGGCCGATAAGCCCAGCAGTCGGCGCCAACGGGCGCGAACGGAGCGATGGGCATGGCCGGCAAGCGGGCGGCGAAACGGGACGGCGAACAGGCGGCAGGCGAGGCGGTGGTGCTGCCGCCGGACTGCCGCATGGCCACCCTGGCGGCGCTGCACACCGAACTGGTGGCGGCGTTGCCGGGCGGCGCCGTCGAGCTCGACGGCAGCCAGGTGGAGCGTGTGGATACCGCCGCGCTGCAGCTGCTGGTGCTGCTGCGCCGCGCGCTGGACGGTCGCGGCGGCACGCTGGCTTGGCGCGGCAGCAGTGCGGCCCTGAACGACGCGGCCGGGCTCTTGGGCCTGGCGAAGATTCTGGAACTGCCGGCCGCCCGGCCGGCCTGAACGAGGTGGCAGCATGGCAAAGATTCTCGCGGTAGACGATTCGGCTTCGATGCGCGGCATGGTGGCCTTCACCCTGCGCGGCGCGGGCCACGAGGTGACCGAGGCCGAGAACGGCCAGTTGGCGCTGGATGCGGCCGGCGGCAGCGCGTTCGACCTGGTGCTGGCCGACGTCAACATGCCGGTGATGGACGGCATCAGCATGGTGCGCGCGCTGCGCGCGAAGCCCGAGTACAAGGGCGTGCCGATCCTGATGCTCACCACCGAGTCGCACACCGAGAAGAAGATGGAAGGCAAGGCCGCCGGCGCCACCGGCTGGCTGGTCAAGCCGTTCGACCCCGAGCAGCTGCTGGCCACCGTCAAGCGCGTGCTGGGTTAAGGGGCATCGATGGCCACGGTTGATCTCAGCCAGTTCCACCAGACCTTCTTCGAGGAAAGCCACGAAGGCCTCGACGCGATGGAGGCGGCGCTGCTGGCGCTGGACTCGGGCTCGACCGACCACGAGCTGGTGCACACCATCTTCCGCGCGGCGCATTCGATCAAGGGCGGCGCGGCGACGTTCGGCTTCGCCGACATGGCCGCGTTCACCCACGTGGCCGAATCGCTGCTGGAGGAAGTGCGCAGCGAACGCCGCGCGGTGGATGCCGGCTTGATCGACCTGCTGCTGCGCTCGCTCGACTGCCTGCGCGGCATGCTGGACCGCACCAGTCGCGGCCAGCCCGCGGCCGACGCCGGCAGCGAGGCGCTGCGCGCCGAGCTGGCGCAGCTGGTCGCGGGCGCGCCGGCGCCCGCCGCGGTGCAGGCGTCGGCCGCGCCGGCCACCGGCTGGGCGATCCGCTTCGTCGCGCTGCCGCACCTGCTGCAGACCGGCAACGATCCCCTCCGCGTGTTCAACGAATTGCAGACATTGGGCCGGCTGGAAGTGCTGCGCGCCTTCGTGACCGAATCCGCGCCCGCGGACTTCGCCGCGCTCGATCCTGGCCAGTGCCATCTCGGCTGGGAGCTGCGCCTGCACGGCGCGGTGGCGCGCGCGGATCTCGACGCCGTGTTCGACTGGCTGGACGGCGACTGCGAACTCGCCATCGCGCCGCTGGCCGCGGCCGCGACCGAAGCCGTCGTGGCGACGCCGGTGCCGGTCGCAGCGGCGACGCCTGCTGCGGAAACGCCGGCGCCGGCACGCGAGGCCACCGTCGCGAGCGGTGCAGGCCACACCGATGGCGGCTCGATCCGCGTGGGCATCGACAAGGTCGATGCGCTGATCGACATGATGGGCGAGCTGGTGATCACCCAGTCCATGCTCAGCGACATCGGCGAGCATTTCGATCTTTCGCAGCTGGAGCGGCTGCGCGAGGGGCTAGCCCAGCTCGAACGCAACACGCGCGAGCTGCAGGACAGCGTGATGCGCATCCGCATGCTGCCGATCGGCAGCGTGTTCAACCGCTTCCCGCGCCTGGTGCGCGACCTCGAGCGCAAGCTCGGCAAGCAGGTGCGGTTGGAGCTGCACGGCGAGCACACCGAGCTGGACAAGACCGTACTGGAGAAGATCGGCGATCCGATGGTGCACCTGGTGCGCAACGCGATCGACCACGGCCTGGAAATGCCGGAGCAGCGCCGCGCCGCGGGCAAGTCGGAAACCGGCACGCTCACGCTCGACGCTCACCACGAGGGCAGCAACATCATCGTGCGGATCAGCGACGACGGCGCCGGCCTGAGTCATGAACGCATTCGCGCCAAGGCGGTGGAGCGAGGGCTGGTTTCGGCCACCCAGCCGCTGAGCGACGACGAGGTGGCCGAGCTGATTTTCCAGCCCGGCTTCTCCACCGCGGCCCAGGCCACCGACCTTTCCGGCCGCGGCGTGGGCATGGACGTCGTGCGCCGCAACGTGCGCGACCTCGGCGGCAGCGTGGGCGTGAAGAGCGTGGCCGGCCAGGGCAGTGTGTTCACCATCGCGCTGCCGCTGACGCTGGCGATCATCGACGGTCTGGTCACCACGGTGGGCGCCGAACGCTACATCGTGCCGCTGATCTCCATCGTCGAATCGTTGCGCCTGCCGGCCGACGCCGTGCGCCGCACCGCCGGCGGCGGCGAGGTGTTCCGCTTCCGCGACGAATACCTGCCGGTGATCCGCCTGCACCACGCCTTCGGCTGTGCCGACGCGGTCACCGCGATCGAGCGCGGCATCGTGGTGGTGGTCGAGGACGGCGGCCAGCGCGTGGGCCTGCTGGTCGACGAACTGGTGGGCCAGCAGCAGGCGGTGATCAAGTCGCTGGAGAAGCATTACCAGCAGGTACAGGGCGTGTCGGGAGCCACCATCGTCAGCGACGGTTCGGTGGCGCTGATCGTCGACGTGGGCGGCGTGGTGCGGCTGGGACGGCGCGGCAAGGCGGCCTGAGCGTTTCCTTGCCCGGATCGATGCAGCCTTCCGTAGGTCGGGATTCATCCCGACAACGCACTCCGTGGGTGAAGGGCCGGGATGAATCCCGACCTGCGCAGGCAGCCGTTCGCTGGGCCGCGTTTTCGCGTATTTGCCTCCGGTGGTGCGCTCAAGTCCGCCGCGTCCGGGCCGATACAAGACCGAGGCCGGGCGCCCCACAGGCGCCCATCACGAGGTAGACGATCCATGCACGAACACCACGCAGGCACGGCAGCCACCGTGCAGCAGCTCACCTTCAGCCTGGCCGGCGAGGAGTACGGCGTCGACATCCTGGCGGTGCGCGAGATTCGCGGCTGGTCGCGGGTGACCCGCATCCCGCAGGCGTCCGCGTACATGCTCGGCGTGCTGAACCTGCGCGGCGCGATCGTGCCGGTGCTGGACCTGCGCCTGCGCTTCGGGCTGGAACGCGAGAGCTACGACGACAACACGGTGATGATCGTGGTGGCCGTGGCCGAGCGCCTGTTCGGCATCGTGGTGGACGCGGTGTCCGACGTGGTCGACATCGATCCGGCGACGGTCAAGCCGGTGCCGGACATGGGCGCGATCGTCGACACCCGCTACCTCAAAGGTCTGACCACCCATGCCGAACGCATGCTGATGCTGCTGGACGTGGAGAAGCTGATGCGTCCGGAAGACGTGGAAACGCTGGACGCCGCGCTGCCGGCCGTCCGCGAAGTCGAAGTTGCCGCCTGATTCGGGAATCACGATGAACATCAAGAAATTCACTGCGCGTTTCGCCAAGTTTTCCACCTTGTCGGTCAAGGCCCGCCTGATCGGCACCTTCGCGCTGCTCGCGATCATGCTGGTGGCGGGTGCCGGCGTGGGCCTGGGCGTGATGTCCTGGCAGAACGAGGGGATGCGCCACAGTTACGAGGAGGCCATGGTGCCGGCGCAGCTGATGGGCGAGTTGCGCTCCAAGTCGCTGATGAACTTCGTCGTGCTGGGCGAGGCGGCCGACGTGATCGGCAAGGCCGACCAAGTGAAGCAGAAGGTCGCCGAGTCCGAGAAGATCCAGAAGGAGATCGCCGCGGCCAACAAGCAGCTGTCGGGGATGCCGTTGAGCGCAGACATCGCGGCGAAGTACAAAGCCTATCGCGCCACCGACGCGGATTACGCGAGCAGCCTGAAGGATGTCTACGACGCGCTCGGCCAGAACGACGACGGCACCCGCGACCTGCTGGAGATGGAAGTGCGCCCGTCGCTGATGATGCGGCTGGACGCGCTCGACAAGCTGATCCGGGCGCAGGGCGACGAGGTGAAGCAGGTCTACCAGACCCAGGTCAGCCGCTACGGCGTGGTGCGGGCGCTGGTGCTGGTCACGCTGTCCGGCGGCCTGATCTTCGCGCTGCTGGTGGCGACCCTGCTGGTGCGTTCGATCAGTGGCACGCTGGCGCGCCTGGTGACGGTGGCGCACGCGATCGCCGAAGGCCGGCTGGGTCACGGCATCAAGGTGAAGCGGATGGACGAGCTGGGCCGCCTGCTCGACGCGTTCCGGGTGATGGACGAGCGCCTCGCGGCGATCGTGGGCGAGGTGCGCCAGGGTTCCGATGCGGTGTCGAGCGCGGCGCAGCAGATCGCGCGCGGCAATGACGACCTCAGCCAGCGCACGCAGGAACAGGCTTCCAGCCTGGAGGAAACCGCCTCGTCGATGGAGGAGATGACCTCCACCGTGAAGCAGAACGCGGAGAACGCCAGCCACGCCAACCAGCTGGCGCGCGGCGCCCGCGAGCAGGCCGAGCACGGCGGCGAGGTGGCCGGCAAGGCGATCGTCGCGATGGCCGAGATCGATGCCTCCAGCCGCAAGATCGGCGACATCGTGGGCTTGATCCAGGAGATCGCGTTCCAGACCAACCTGCTGGCGCTGAACGCCGCGGTGGAAGCGGCGCGCGCCGGCGAGCAGGGACGCGGCTTCGCGGTGGTGGCCAGCGAGGTGCGCAACCTGGCGCAGCGCAGTGCCGGCGCGGCGAAGGAGATCAAGGGCCTGATCGCCGAGAGCGAGGAGAAGGTGCGCAGCGGTTCGGAGCTGGTCAACCAGTCCGGCAAGGCGCTGGCCGACATCGTCGAGAGCGTGAAGAAGGTCACCGACATCGTGGCCGAGATCGCCGCAGCCAGCCAGGAACAGTCGGCCGGCATCGACCAGGTCAACAACGCCGTGATGCAGATGGACGAGATGACCCAGCAGAACGCGGCGCTGGTCGAGGAAGCCTCGGCCGCCGCCCGCGCCATGCAGGAGCAGGCCGGCGACCTGACCAGCCAGGTGGGCTTCTTCCGTCTCGCCGGCGATGCCGCGGCGGCGGACGTGCCGCCGGCGCGCGCGAAGGAAGTGGCCAAGGCCACCGAGGCGGTGTTCGCCGCGGTGCGCAAGGCGCCGCCGCGCGCGATGGCCGCCGAAGCGGCGGATGCCGGCGCCTGGAAGGAGTTCTGAGCGTGGCCGTCGCCGCCGGTGCGATCAAGCGTGATGCGGCACCCGCGGGCGACGGCACGACCCTGCTTGGCGAGGCGGAGTTCCGCTTCCTGCGCGACTTCGTCTACGAGCACTGCGGCATCGCGCTGGGCGAACACAAGCGCCAGCTGGTGCAGGGGCGGCTGGCGCGGCGCCTGCGTGCGCTGGGCCTGCCCAACTACGCCGCCTATTGCGCGCTGCTGCGCAGCGATCCGAACGGCGAGTTGGGCGAACTGGCCAGCGCGATCAGCACCAACGTCACCGCGTTCTTCCGCGAGCCGCACCATTACGAGCTGCTGGAGAACGAGCTGCTGCCGCAGTGGCTGGTGCACAAGCGCCGCGACGGCGACCGGCTCAGGATCTGGTCGGCCGGCTGTTCCAGCGGCGAGGAGCCGTATGCGCTGGCGATGGTGCTGGCCGAGGCGCTGGAGAAGCATGGCGCCACCGGCGTCGACGCGAGGATCCTCGCCACCGACCTGTCGCCGCAGGCGCTGGAAACGGCGCGCAACGGCGTGTATCCGCTGGACAAGCTGGACGGCATCAGCGAGGAGCGCCGCCGCTGGCTGCTGCGCGGCGCCGGCGAGTACGAAGGCTACGCCTGCGTGCATCCGCGGCTGCGCGAGCTGGTGACCGTGCAGCCGCTGAACCTGCTGCACGACTGGCCGATGCGCGGGCCGTTCGACGCGATCTTCTGCCGCAACGTGGTGATCTACTTCGACCAGCCGACCAAGCAGCGGCTGTTCAGCCGCTACGCCGCGCTGCTGCCGGCGGGCGGCCACCTGTTCCTGGGCCATTCCGAGTCGCTGCACGGCATCAACGACGACTTCGAACTGATCGGGCGCACCGTCTACCGGAAGCGCGCCTGATGCTGGCACGCACAGCCGAGCGCCGGGCCACGCCCACCCTGCCCGAGGCCATGCCCGGCTTCGAGCACCTGCGCCGGTTCTGGGATCCCGCGCAGAACTGCATGGTGGTCAAGGTGCTGCCGGGCGAGTTCTACGTGGGCGCGCAGGACGAGCTGGTCAGCACCGTGCTCGGTTCCTGCGTGGCGGCCTGCGTGCACGACCCCGTCCGCGGCATTGGCGGCATGAACCATTTCATGCTGCCCGAGCCGCGCGGCGCCAGCGACGGCTGGTCGTCCACCGTGGGGCGCGCGGCGCGCTACGGCAGCGACGCGATGGAACAGCTGATCAACGCGGTGCTGAAGGCCGGCGGGCAGCGCACGGACCTCAGGGTGAAGGTGTTCGGCGGCGGCCGCGTGCTGGCGCAGATGAGCGACGTGGGCCAGCGCAACATCGACTTCGTGCGCCGCTACATCGCCGCCGAACGGCTGCCGCTGGTGGCCGAGGACCTGGGCGACGTGTACCCGCGCCAGGTGCAGTTTTTCCCGCTGAGCGGCCGGGTGCGCGTGCGCCAGTTGCGCCGCAGCGACGACGTGGCGCTGGTGGCCGACGAGCGCGGCTACCTCAAGCGTTTGGCAAACGATCCGATAAAGGGTGAGGTCGAGCTGTTCTGACGCCGGGCGCCGGCGCGGCATCGACCGGGCCATCGTCTTCGGCGACGGGCCCGCATGGCCAAGGTGAGCAATGGAAAGAGTGCGCGTACTGGTAGTCGACGATTCCGCCCTGGTGCGCAAGTTGATGTCGACCATGCTTGCCTGCGACCCGGGCATCGAAGTCGTGGGCACGGCGGCGGACCCGCTGATCGCCCGCGAGAAGATCAAGCAGCTCGACCCCGACGTGCTAACGCTGGACGTCGAGATGCCGCGCATGGACGGCCTCACCTTCCTGGAGAACCTGATGCGGCTGCGGCCGATGCCGGTGGTGATGGTGTCGTCGCTGACCACGGAAGGGGCCGACGTGACGCTGCGCGCGCTGGAGCTGGGCGCGGTGGATTTCCTCGCCAAGCCGAGCAGCGACCTCGCGTCCAGCTTCGGCGACAGCGCGCTGGAGATCTGCGCCAAGGTCAAGCAGGCGGCGCGGGCGAAGCCGCGCGCACGCACCACGGTGCGCAAGCTGGACGTGGCGCCGCGGCTTTCCGCCGACGCGGTGCTGCCGCGCTCGCAGACCGCGGGCAGCCGTGGCGGCAGCCCGATCATCGCGATCGGCGCCTCTACCGGCGGCACCGAGGCGGTGCGCGTGGTGCTGGAGGCGATGCCGCCGGACGCGCCGCCGATCCTGGTGACCCAGCACATCCCGGCCGCCTTCAGCGGGCCGTTCGCCGCGCGCATGGACCGCTGCTCGGCGATGCGCGTGTGCGAGGCGCGCGACGGCCAGCCGATCCAGCCGGGCCACGCCTACATCGCGCCCGGCAGCCACCACCTGCTGGTGATGTGGGACGGCGCGAAGTACGTCTGCCGCCTGCACGACGGCCCGCCGGTGAACCGGCACCGCCCCAGCGTGGACGTGCTGTTCCGCTCGCTGGCGGCCAGCGCCGGCGCGGCCACCATCGCCGCGCTGCTCACCGGCATGGGCGACGACGGCGCACGCGGCCTGCTCGAACTGCGCCAGGCCGGCGCCGCGACCCTGGTGCAGGACGAGCCCAGCTCGGTGGTGTGGGGCATGCCCGGCGCCGCCTGGAAGCTCGGTGCCGCGCCGGAGATGCTGCCGGTCGACCACATCGCGGCGCGCCTGCTCGCGCTCGCCCGCCACATTCAACCCGGCGCCGTCTGCGCCTGACCGCGGAATACGGATCATGTCATTCACTCCCGCCTCCCTGTTCCGACGTCCGCTGGCCGGCTGGATCGCCAGTGCCGTCGCCCTGCTGCTGAGCCTGCTGTGGCATCCGGCCTGGCTGGCGCCGCTGCTGGTGCTCGCGCTCACCGCGACGTGGGCTTTCGCCACTCGCGCCGAACTGCCGGCCGCACCCGTCGTCGCCGCGCCCGCGAGCAGCGAGCCGGTGCGCGAGGCACTGGAGGACGTGCGCAGCGCGCTGGTCGACGAGCTGGGCCACGCCACCCGCGAGCTGCACCAGGGCCTGGACCTGCTGCGCGATGCGGTGTCAGAACTGGGCGGCGGTTTCGACGGCCTGTCGAACAAGACCGCGCTGCAGCAGTCGCTGCTCAAGCAGATCATCGACGTGCAGGACGGCGGCGTCTCCGTGCAGGATTTCGCCGCGCGCACCGGCGACCTGCTGGAGCACTTCGTGGGCATGATCGTGCAGATGTCGCGCGAGAGCCTGCGCATCGTCTACCGCATCGACGGCATGGCGAAGGAGATGGACGCGGTGTTCGGCCTGCTGCGCAACGTCAACACGATTGCCGAGGAAACCAACCTGCTGGCGCTGAATGCCGCGATCGAGGCGGCGCGCGCGGGCGAATCCGGCCGCGGCTTCGCGGTGGTGGCCGGCGAGATCCGCAACCTGGCCAGCAACTCCAACCAGCTCAACGAGCGCATCGGCGGCCATGTCGAGCGCGCCCGCACGGCAATGGAGCAGCTGCGCGGCCTGATCGGCGCGATGGCCTCGCAGGACCTCAACGTGGCGCTGTCGGCCAAGGGCGGCATCGACGCGATGACCGCCCACGTCACCGAGAGCGACGCGCGCAGCAGCAAGGTCGCCGACCAGGTGGTCGAGATCAGCCGCGGCCTCGGCAGCGATGTCTCCACCACCGTGCGCTCGCTGCAGTTCGAGGACATCCTGCGCCAGCTGATCACGCAGACCCGGACCCGGCTCACCGAGCTGCAGGATGTCACCACCGAATGCACCCGCGACATCGAGGAGCTGGCCTGCACCGCGCTGGAGGCCGACGCACTGGCCGAGCGCTCGCAGCGCGTGCGCAGCCGGCTGGCGATCCAGCGCGAGAAGGCGCGCCTGCGCTCGCGTGGCCCGGCGCTGCAGAACTCGATGGAAGCCGGCGAAATCGAACTCTTCTGAGGATGGCACCATGATCGTCCACCACGACCCCGAACTCGATTGCCTCACCTTGCAGCTGGGCGAGCGTTTCGACTTCAGCATCCATCGCGACTTCCATGACGCCTGCCTCGGTGCAGGCAAGCCCGCGCGCAGCTACGTGATCGACCTGGGCGAGGTCGCCGGCATGGACAGCTCGGCGCTGGGCATGTTGCTGCTGCTGCGCGAGCACGCCGGCGCCGACCGTGCCGACATCCGCATCGTCAACGCCTCCGGCGAGCTGCGCAGCACCTTGCGCGTGGCCGGCTTCGACAAGCTGTTCGTGCTGCACTGACGATCGGCTGCCGGCCCGGCAGTGGCTGGCCGGCTGGGGGCGCCGCTCGGCGGCGGGTCGGATGCACCAATGCGAAAGGCCCCCGCGGGGGGCCTTTCGCGTTGGCGCCGGGATGGGTGGCCGCTTACCAGGTACGCACGTCGACCACGCTGGCCGTGAAGGATTCCATGCCGGGTCGAAAGCGGAACATGCGGCCCAGGTCGAAGTCGACCTTGTCGCCGGGGGCGATGTTCGAGGTGCCTGCCGGCCACGCCTGCTTGCTCTCCAGCACGTTGCCCGAGGCGTCCTTGATCTCGACGCGGATCTGCGCGGCGGCGGCGTTGGCGCAATGGTTGGCCAGTTCGCCACGCAAGGCGATGCGCGTCGACATGCCGGCACTGTTTAGCGCCGGCTTGAAATCCTGGATCGCGAAGTCCTGCGCGGAGCAGGCGGCGTGAGCGGCCAACGGAGCCAGCAACAAGGCCGTGGAAACTAGCAATACTTTCATGAGCTTCGGTCTCCCACTTGGGCGCGATTGCGCACGTATCCGGGGCATCGGCCGCGGGGCGGGGAACTTGAGCCGGTGGTGGCGAGGCGCTAAAGCTCCAGGCAGTGCGGTCGATACCGGTGGCATCCGCCTGCATCCGCACGGCGGTTCCCTCCCCATCGTTTCCGGAGATTCCATGAAAGCCCTCGTTGCTGCCGCCGTCCTGCTGCTGGCCCCGCTGGCCGCCCACGCCACCTGCGCGCCTGCCGATTTCGCGATCAAGGATTTCAAGCCCGCTGCGGCCGGCGCCCGCCTCAGCCTGCGCGGCGAGCTGGTCAACCACTGCACCGCCGCGTCGGCCGCGCAGATCCGCATCGAGATCAAGGACGCCTCGGGCAACGTGGTGCAGAGCAAGCAGGCCTGGCCGGCCGGCACCTCGAACATCGCCCCCGGCGACACGGTGAACTTCGACCTGGGCCGCATGTTCCGCGCCCAGCCGGACATGAGCAGCTTCACCGCCAGCATCGTGGACGTGCGTACCTGGTAAGCGTTTTTCCAGCTCGCGGCCATGCGTGGCCGCGAGCGACCTGGCGGCTTCGTTGCTAATCTTCGTGCGGGCATCGACGGCGAGGTGTTCCGTGGCGAAGCGATACATCCTGGCGTTGGACCAGGGCACCACCAGCACGCGGGCGATGCTGGTCGACGCGGCCGGCCGCGTGGCGGGCATGGCGCAGCGCGAATTCGCGCAGATCTATCCGCAGCCCGGCTGGGTGGAGCACGATCCGCGCGAGATCCTCGCCAGCGTGCTGGTAACGGTGACCGAACTGCTCACGCGCAGCCAGGTCGAGCCGGCCGAGCTGGCCGGCATCGGCATCACCAACCAGCGCGAGACCACCGTGGTGTGGGACCGCCGCAGCGGCCAGCCGGTGCACCACGCGATCGTGTGGCAGTCGCGGCAGAGCATGGCGATCTGCGAACGCCTGCGGGCGGACGGCGGCGAGCCGACGGTGCGCGCGAAGACCGGCTTGCTGATCGACGCGTATTTCTCGGCCAGCAAGATCCGCTGGATTCTCGACCATGTGGACGGTGCACAGGCGCGCGCAGAGCGCGGCGAATTGCTGTTCGGCACGATCGAGAGCTGGCTGGTATGGAACCTCAGCGGTGGTCGCCTGCACGTCACCGACGCCAGCAATGCCGCGCGTACCCTGCTGTACGACATCCACCGGTGCGAATGGGACGACGAGCTACTGCGCCTGTTCAACGTGCCGCGCGCGATGCTGCCCGAGCTGCGCTCGTGCAGCGAACATTACGGCGACACCGATCCCGCGCGCTTCCTCGGCGCCGCGGTGCCGATCGGCGGCCTCGCCGGCGACCAGCAGGCGGCGCTGTTCGGCCAGGCCTGCTTCGAGCCGGGCATGGCGAAGAACACCTACGGCACCGGCTGCTTCATGCTGATGCACACCGGCGCGCAGGCGGTGCCGTCACGGCACGGGCTGCTGACCACGATCGCCTGGGAGATCGGCGGCAAGGTCGAATACGCGCTGGAAGGCAGCATCTTCGTGGCTGGCGCGGTGGTGCAGTGGCTGCGCGACGGCTTGCGTATGCTCGAAACCGCGGCCGATTCGCAGGCGCTGGCCGAGAACGTGGCCTCCAGCGACGGCGTCTACCTGGTGCCGGCCTTCGTGGGGCTGGGCGCGCCGTACTGGCGCAGCGAGGTGCGTGGCGCGATGTTCGGCCTCACCCGCGGCACCCGCCGCGAGCACCTGGTGCGCGCGGCGCTGGAGGCGATGGCCTACCAGTCGCGCGACGTGCTGGCGGCGATGGAGGCGGATGCGGGCATCCCGCTGAAGGAACTGCGCTGCGACGGCGGTGCGATCGCCAACGACTTCATCGCGCAGTTCCAGAGCGACCTGCTGGACGTGCCGCTGCTGCGACCGCGGGTGCAGGAGACCACGGCGCTGGGCGCGGCCTACCTGGCCGGACTGGCGCTGGGTTTCTGGGAGAGCCGCGGGCAGCTCGCGCAGCTGTGGCAGATGGAGCGGCGCTTCGAGCCGCGCATGCCCGCGCCGGAACGCGAGCGCCTGTATCGCGGCTGGCAAGCGGCGGTGCAGGCCGCCTGCGCGTTCACGCCTGGCTGAAAACCGATGTAGGAGCGCACCCTGTGCGCGAATGCTCTGGTGTTTGATCGAAGCCGGAAGCCGTCGCGCACAGGGTGCGCTCCCACACGGCGATCCGGTCAATCCAGCGCGTAGCCGAACTGTTCCTTGAACGCGGCGGCGAACTGCGCGTAGTCGAAGCGCTGGTTCTGCGTGCCGGGGTGCTCGACCTTGAGCGCACCCATCAGCGAGGCCATGCGACCCACCGTGGGCCAATCCTTGCCGCGCAGGATGCCGAAGATCAGGCCGGCGCGGTACGCGTCGCCGCAGCCGGTGGGGTCGACGATCTGGCGTTCGTGCGCGGGCGGGATCTCGTGCGTGGTGCCGTCGGCGTGGATCAGCGAGCCGCGCGGGCCCAGCGTGACGACGTAGGCCTTCACGCGGCCGGCGATCTCCTCAGCGCTCCAGCCGGTGCGCGTCTGCAGCAGCTGCGACTCGTAGTCGTTGACGATCACGTAGGTGGACTTTTCGATCATCGCGCGGAACTCGTCGCCGCTGAACAGCGGCATCGCCTGGCCGGGATCGAAGATGAAGGGCACGCCGCGCGCGGCGAACTCGTCCACGTGCTGCAGCATCGCCTCGCGCCCGTCCGGGGCCACGATGCCGATGTCGATGTCGGGGATCTCGCGCACGTGGTTGTCGTGCGCGCTGGACATCGCGCCGGGGTGGAAGGCGGTGATCTGGTTGTTGTCCAGGTCGGTGGTGATGAAGCACTGCGGGGTGAACTGGTCGTCGAACACGCGCACGCGGTCGAGCCGGATGCCGCACTTCTCCAGGTGCGCGCGGTAGGGCGCGAAGTCCTGGCCCACCGCGGCCACCGGCAGCGGGTCGCCGCCGAGCAGCTTGAGGTTGTAGGCGATGTTGCCGGCGCAGCCGCCGAACTCGCGGCGCATCCGCGGCACCAGGAAGGACACATTCAGGATGTGCATCTGGTCGGGCAGGATGTGGTTCTTGAACTGGTCCTGGAACACCATGATGGTGTCGTAGGCAAGCGATCCGCAGATGACGGCAGACATGGTTGCGTGAGTGCCCCGAGCTGTAGGAATGCCGCGCATCGCGGCTGACCGGACCGGATCCTGCGGATCCGGCCAAAGGTTCGCATCGTATCGTGAACGGACGTTCATGGCGAATCCGCGGCGGGCGCGTCGCGCGCGGGCGGGAGCGCCGGAATGTGCGGCAAACCGCGTCGCACAAGGCTTTCTTAACGTCTTTCCGGTTGCGCGCGCCGGGCACGCTGACTAGACTGGTGAGCTTATTTTTTAATCAGGCCGGCGCGCGGCGAACCTATGTTCAAGAAGTTTCGCGGGATCTTTTCCAACGACGTCTCCATCGATCTCGGCACCGCCAACACGCTGATCTACGTGCGTGGCCAGGGCATCGTGCTGAACGAACCCTCGGTGGTGGCGGTGCGCCAGGACCGTGGTCCGGGCGGCCCGCGCGCGATTGCGGCGGTGGGCAGCGACGCCAAGCGCATGCTGGGCCGCACGCCCGGCAACATCGCCACGGTGCGCCCGATGAAGGACGGCGTGATCGCCGACTTCACCATGACCGAGGCGATGCTGCAGCACTTCATCAAGCAGGTGCACAAGTCGCGCCTGCTGCGGCCCAGCCCGCGCGTGCTGGTCTGCGTGCCCTGCGGCTCCACCCAGGTCGAGCGCCGTGCGATCAAGGAATCGGCCGAGGGCGCCGGCGCCCGCGACGTGTTCCTGATCGAGGAGCCGATGGCCGCCGCGATCGGCGCGGGCATCCCGGTGCACGAGGCGCGCGGCGCGATGGTGCTGGACATCGGCGGCGGCACCTCCGAGGTGGCGGTGATCTCGCTGAACGGCATCGTCTACTCGCAGTCCGTGCGCGTGGGCGGCGACCGCTTCGACGAGGCGATCATCAACTACGTGCGCCGCAACCACGGCACCTTGATCGGCGAGTCCACCGCCGAGCGGATCAAGCTGGAGATCGGCTGCGCGTTCCCGCAGAGCGAGGTCAGGGAGATCGAGATCTCCGGCCGCAACCTCGCCGAGGGCGTGCCGCGCATGTTCACGATCAACTCCAACGAGATCCTCGAGGCGCTGCACGAGCCGCTGGCCGGCATCGTGGCCGCGGTGAAGTCGGCGCTGGAGCAGACCCCGCCGGAGCTGTGCTCCGACGTTGCCGAGCGCGGCATCGTGCTCACCGGTGGCGGCGCGCTGCTGCGCGACCTGGACCGCCTGATCTCCGAGGAAACCGGCCTGCACGTGCAGGTGGCGGACGATCCGCTCACCTGCGTGGCGCGCGGCGGCGGCAAGGCGCTGGAGCTGATCGACCAGCACGGCAGCGACTTCTTCGCGCCCGAATAAGTCGCGTCCACGATGGCGCGCGCCCGCGATGAGTCCTCGCCGCTGTTCGCCGGCAACGCCGCGGGCACGCTGCGGCTGATCGTCTACCTCGCCCTGGCCATGGTGCTGATGGTGCTCGACCATCGCAACGGCTGGTTGTGGCGCGTGCGCTATGCGGCGTCGGCGGTGGTGGAGCCGGTGTATCGGCTGGCCAACCTGCCCAGCGCCGGCATGCGCACGCTCAGCGTGGCGTTCGCCGACCGCAAGCTGCTCACCGAGCAGAACCAGCGCCTGCGCGAAGACCTGCTGCTGGCCAATGCGCGGCTCAACCGCATGGCCGGCGTGGCCGAGCAGAACCACCGGCTGAAGGAGCTGCTGGACACCCGGCACAGCCTGGACATCAACGTGCAGCTGGCGCGCGTGGTGGGCGTGGACCTGGGCGCCTGGCAGCAGCGGCTGGTGCTCAACCTCGGCGCCCGCGACGGCGTGAAGCCGGGCCAGCCGGTGATCGACGCGCACGGCGTGATGGGCCAGGTGGTCGAGGTGTTGCCGACCACGTCGGTGGTGATGCTGGTGACCGATCCGGCGCACGCGATCCCGGTGGTGGTGGAGCGTTCCGGCCTGCGCACGGTGGCCTACGGCGCGCGCGACGGCAGTGGCATGGTGCTGCCGAACATCCCGCTGGCCGCCGATGTGCGGCCGGGCGACCGGCTGCTCACCTCCGGCCTCGGCGGGCGCTTCCCGCCGGGGTTCCCGGTGGGCAAGGTGCTCGCGGTGGCGCCGAGCCCCTCCGGCATGTTCCGCGTGGCGCAGGTGCAGCCGGCGGCCGATCTCGATCGCAGCGAGGACGTGCTGCTGCTGCACGACCAGGCCGAGCCCGATGGCCCGCCCGCGCCGGCGGTGCCGGCCGGTCCGCCGACGGCGCTGGCGCCTGCGCCGGGCGCCGCCAACGGACCGACCGCCACGCCGGCGGCGGGCCAGCCGGCCTCGCCACCGCCGCGCGCCACCACCACGACACCCGCATCGGCCGGGAGCACGCCATGAACCGCCAGCGCCTGTCCCTGTGGTGGTTCATCGGCACGCTGGTGTTCGCGCTGCTGTTGATGCTGGTGCCGTTGCCGGCGGTACTGGAGCCGTTCAAGCCGTACTGGCCCGCGCTGGTCCTGCTGTACTGGGCGTTGGAGTCGGAAGATCGCGTCAGCCTGGGGCTGGCCTTCCTGCTCGGCCTGGGCGCCGACCTGTTCGACGGCGTGCTGCTGGGCGAGCAGGCGCTGCGCCTCACCGCGCTGGTGTTCATCGTGCTGCGCTTCCGCTCGCGGCTGCGCTTCTTCCCGATGTGGCAGCAGACCCTGGCGGTGCTGGCCCTGCTGCTGAACGACCGCATCCTGCTGCTGGTGGTGCGGGTGCTGTCCGGCACCCCGGTGCCGCCGGCGAGCTGGTGGATCGCCCCGTTCGTGGGCGCCGCGCTGTGGCCGTTCCTGTTCCTGCTGCTGGACGACTTGCGCGCGCGTTTGCGGATCCAATGAGACACGATCCAATGAGACGTGGGCCGGTGACATGAAGCTGCGACGCGCGATCAAGGATGCACGCAGCGAGGGCGAGCTGTTCCGCCGCCGCGCCGTGGCCGGTTTCGTGCTGATCCTGCTGGGCCTGGCCGGGCTGATCGGCCGCTATGTGTTCCTGCAGGTGGAGCGCTACGACGAGTTCGCCACGCGTTCGGAGAACAACCGCGTCAAGCCGTTGCCGATCCCGCCGGCGCGCGGCCTGATCTACGACCGCAACGGCGTGCTGCTGGCGAACAACGTGCCCGCGTTCCGGCTCGAGGTGGTGCCCGAGCAGGTCAAGGACATGAACGCGATGCTGGCGCAGCTGGGCCGGGTGATCCCGCTCGGCCAGGACGACCTCGACGCGTTCCACAAGCAGCTCAAGCAGAGCCGCCGCTTCGAGAGTGTGCCGCTGAAGCTGCGCCTCACCGAGGACGAGATCGACCGCTTCGCGGTGAACCGCTGGCGCTTCCCCGGCGTGGACGTGGTGCCCTACCTCAACCGGCGCTATCCATTCGGCGGGCTGTTCGCGCACGTGATCGGCTACGTCTCGCGAATTGACGCGGACGACCTCGCGCGGCTCGACCCCTCGCGCTACAAGGGCACCACCCACGTGGGCCGGATCGGCATCGAGCGTTCCTACGAGGACGTGCTGCACGGCACGCCGGGCTACGAGCTGGTCGAGGTGAATGCGGACGGCCGCACCCAGCGCGTGCTGCAGACGCATCCCGCCACGCCCGGCCGGAACGTCTACCTCAGCATCGACGTGCGCATCCAGAAAGCCGCGGAAGCCGCCTTCGACGGCAAGCCCGGTGCGGCGGTGGCGATCGACCCGCGCAACGGCCAGGTGCTGGCGATGGTCAGCGTGCCCACCTACGATCCCAACCTGTTCGTCGACGGCATCAGCCACGCCGACTACGACGCGCTGACCAGCGCGCCGGACAAGCCGCTGCTGAACCGTGCGCTGCGCGGCGTGTATCCGCCGGGCTCCACGGTGAAGCCGTACGTCGCGCTGGGCGGGTTGGAGCTGGGCCTGCGCACGCCGCAGGACACCGTGCTCTCCACCGGCACGTTCTACATCCCCGGCCAGTCGCGCGGCTACCGCGACGACCGCCGCGGCGGCTTCGGCACGGTGAACCTGCGCACCGCGATCATGTGGTCGGTGAACACCTACTTCTACAAGCTTGCGCTGGACATGGGCATCGACCGCTTCAGCGCGTGGATGGGCAAGTTCGGCTTCGGCAAGCCCACCGGTATCGACCTCGACGGCGAGGCCAGCGGCATCCTCCCCTCGCGCGAATGGAAGGCCAGGCGCTTCAAGCAGGCGTGGTATCCCGGCGAAACGGTGATCGCCGGCATCGGCCAAGGCTACTGGGCGGTGACCCCGCTGCAGCTGGCGCATGCGCTGGCCACCCTCGCCGGGCGCGGCACGCCGTACGCGCCGCGACTGGTGATGGCCACGCAGACCGGCGTGGACCAGCCGAAGATCCCGCTGGCCAATCCGCCCAGCGGTCCCTCGCTGGTCACCAGCCAGGGCAATTGGCAGGCGGTGGAGCAGGGCATGCAGATGGTGGTGAACGATCCGCGTGGCACCGCCTATGGGCTGGGCAAGGGTTTCCCGTACACCATCGCGGGCAAGAGCGGCACCGCCGAGCGTTACTCGCGCCGCACCGACGCCTACAACGAGAACAAGAGCCTCGCCTACCTCGCCAGCCGCCACCGTGCCTGGTTCGAGATGTTCGCGCCGGCCGAGGATCCGCGCATCGCGGTGGCGGTGGTGCTGGAGGAAGGCGCCTGGGGCGCCTCCTCGGCGGGGCCGATCGCGCGCAAGATCCTCGACGCCTGGCTGGCCACCCAGCCGGACGCGCCGCCGGACACGCCGCTGCCACCGGGAGGCTTGCCGTCCGTGGGAGCTCCGCCAACCGCGCCGGCGCCACCCGCTTCGAGCGGGGAAGACCAGCCGGCCGAAGCGTCGACGCAGGACACGCCGCCATGATCGAGTTGCTGCAAGTGCGGATGCGGCGCCTGCTGCGCCGCGTGCTGACCCGGCCGCGGATCGACCTGCCGCTGGCCGCGGGCCTGCTGCTGCTGTCGATGGTCGGGCTGGCCACGCTGTACAGCGCCGCCGACGGCAGCGTTGCGCTGGTGGGCGGTCAGGCCGTGCGCTTCGTGCTGGGCTTCGCGCTGCTGCTGCTGATCTCGCGCATCCCGCCGTCGACCCTGCGCAACTGGACGCCGTGGCTGTATGCCGGCAGCACCTTGCTGCTGGTGGTGGTGGCGGTGCTGGGCGAGGGGCGCGGCGCCGACCGCTGGCTGAACCTCGGCGTGATGCGCTTCCAGCCTTCCGAGCTGGTGAAGCTCACCATGCCGATGATGGCGGCCTGGTACCTGCACCCACGCCAGCTGCCGCCGGGCTGGAAGGACATCGCGGTGGTGGGCGTGCTGATCGCGATCCCCGCCGTGCTGATCGCCAGGCAGCCGGACCTGGGCACGGCGCTGCTGGTGGCCGCGGCTGGCGCGTTCGCACTGTTCCTGTCCGGCATGGCCTGGTGGCGCATCGGCTTGTTGCTGGGTGGTGCGGGTGCGATGGTGCCAGTGGTCTGGCATTTGCCCTTCATACATCAGTACCAGCGCGAGCGCGTGCTGACCCTGCTCAATCCCGAATCGGATCCGCTCGGCAACGGCTGGCACATCATCCAGTCGCAGATCGCGGTGGGCTCCGGCGGCGTGTTCGGCAAGGGCTGGATGCACAGCTCGCAGTCGCGGCTGGACTTCCTTCCCGAGCACACCACCGACTTCATCTTCGCGGTGTTCTCCGAGGAGTTCGGCCTGGTCGGCGTGTGCCTGATGGTGGCGCTGTACGCCTTCATCATCGGCCGCTGCCTGTGGATCGCGATGGAGGCGCGCGACACCTATTCGCGCCTGCTCGCCGGCGCGATCGGCATGAGCCTGTTCGTCTACGTGTTCGTCAACGGCGGCATGGTCTCCGGCATGCTGCCGGTGGTGGGCGTGCCGATGCCGATGGTGAGCTACGGCGGCACTTCGGCGGTGACCCTGCTGACCGGCTTCGGCATGCTGATGTCGATCCACGCGCACCGCAAGCGGCACGATTGAAGAGTGCGGCCATGGATGGCCGCCCGTGTGATCTTCGCGATCAGGGACGATCGCAATGAATCCCGAGTAGTGCGGCCATGGATGGCCGCCCGTGTGATCTTCGCGACCAAGGATGGTCGCAAAGATCATGTCATCGAAGTGCATGCTACGCTTCGGCGCAATCGTTGCCGATGCCGATACAAGCCATGCCCGTGAATGCCGTGACGCGCCGTTTCCGCAGCCTGTTTCCGCTTGTCCTGCTGTTGATCGTCGCGTCGATGCCGGTGTTTGCCGACACGCATCCCGGCCAATCCGCGCTGGTGCAGGAGGTGGCGCGCGACACCGGCAAGGATCCCGTCGCGCTGAACGCGCTGCTCGACCAGGCGAAGTTGCAGCAAAGCATCATCGACGCGATGAACCGCCCGGCCGAGTCCAAGCCGTGGAGCGCGTACCGGCCGATCTTCCTCACCCCCCAACGCATCGACGACGGCGTGGCGTTCTACCGCGAGCACCGCGCGCTGCTGGAAAGCATCGGCAAGCAGTATGGGGTGGCTCCACAGTACATCGTGGCGATCCTCGGCGTGGAGACGTCCTACGGGCGCAACACCGGCAAGTACAAGGTGCTGGATGCGCTGGTGACGCTGGGTTTCTACTACCCGAAGCGCGCGAAGTATTTCCGCCAGCAGCTGAAGACCTTGCTGGAGCTGCCGGACAACCACCTCGCCGGCCCGCTGGACACGCTCGCCGGCTCCTACGCCGGCGCCCAGGGCTGGGGCCAGTTCATGCCCGACAGCATCCGTGATTATGCGGTGGACGCGGACGGCGACGGCCGCATCGACCTGATGAACTCGCTGCCCGACATCCTCGCCAGCGTCGCGAATTATTTCGCGAAGCACGGCTGGGTCGATGGTGGTCCGGTGGCGGCGCGCGCGCAGCCGGACGGCGCAGCCAAGCCGCTGGGCGACTGGCAGGCGAAGCCGCAGTGGCCGCTGGAGCAACTGGAAGCCTGGGGCTACGCTCCGTTCCAGCACCTGAATCCGGGCGAGCCGACCAGCCTGCTCACGCTCGATGGGCTGAGCGGTCCGGAGCAGTGGTTCACCTTCAACAATTTCCAGGTGATCACCACCTACAACCGTAGCCCGATGTACGCGATGGCGGTGAACCAGCTGGCGCAGGCGATCATGGACGGCGTGCGCAGCGCGGACCGCGTGCAATGAGGTTCTGGCGCGGCCTGGCGCTGCTGGCGGCGGCCTTGGCGCTGAGCGCCTGCGGCGGTCGTCACGCCACCCGGCCCGCCGGGTCGACGGTGGCAGGCCAGAGCCAGAGCCAAGGCACGCGCCACGGCTGGTTCCACCGTGGCGACGACACCAGCCTGCCGCAGGACCGCCGCTACGGCGACAAGACCGACAGCTCGCCCACCGGCGCGCCGCCGGCCTTCATCGCCACCTTGCCCGAGCCGGTGCCTAAGGCCGAGCCACGCTCGCTGTACGGCAACAAGTCGCCGTATACCGTGCTGGGCCAGACTTATCGCGTGCTGCCCAGCGCGCGCGGCTACGACGAGCGTGGCATTGCCTCGTTCTACGGCAACAAGTTCCACGGCTACAAGACCTCGAACCTCGAGGACTACGACATGTACCAGTTCACCGCCGCCAGCAAGGTGTTGCCGCTGCCGAGCTACGCGCGGGTGACCAACCTGGCGAACGGCAAGAGCGTGATCGTGCGCGTCAACGACCGTGGGCCGTTCCACGAGAACCGCATCATCGACCTGTCCTATGCCGCCGCGGTGCGCATCGGCGTCTGGCCGAAGGGCACCGGGCTGGTCGAGGTGCAGGGCATCGATCCGTCCGCTCCGGGCGGGGAACCGCCGGCGCCGCACACGGTCACAGCCGACGCCGGATCGCCGGGCATCTACCTGCAGGTGGGCGCGTTCTCCGATCCGGCGAATGCCGAGCGGGTGGCCGCGCAACTGCGCCAGGCCAACTTCGCGCCGGTGCAGGTGGAGCAGGTTCAGGTCAACGGCCGCACCATTCGCCGCGTGCGGGTAGGCCCGCTGGACGGCGTGGATCGCGCCGATCAGGTGACCGCCCGCATCGAGGGCATGGGGCTGCCGCGGCCGCAGGTCGCGGTAGACTGAGCGGTGTTTTTCCATTGGCGGCGTCCGCCGGCGCCGTGTTGCAACCTATTTCGGACCACAGACCACGATGAGCTTTCTCCGCCGCATCCTGACCCCGTTCGCCGTCGCCGCGCTGGTGGCCGGTACCGCCGTTGCCCAGACGCCGCCGGCGCCGTCGCATCCCGTGCCCACGGTGCCGCGCCCGGTGGTCCCGGCGATGCCGGTGCCGCCGCCGCCGGACGTGGATGCGCAGAGCTGGGTGCTGATGGACTACGCCACCGGCCAGATCCTCGCCTCGAAGAACCCCGACGAGCGCCGCGCGCCGGCCTCGCTGACCAAGGTGATGACCGACTACGTGGTCTCCGCCGAGATCGCCAACGGCCGCGTCCACAACAGCGACCAGGTCAACATCAGCGAGCACGCCTGGCGCAGCGGCGGTGGCGGCACCGACGGCTCCACCAGCTTCCTCAAGCTCAACAGCAAGGTGGAACTGGACGACTTGCTGAAGGGCATGATCATCCAGTCCGGCAACGACGCGGCGATCGCGCTGGCCGAGCACACCGCCGGCTCCGAGGATGCGTTCGCGAACCTGATGAACGCCTATGCCAAGCAGTTGGGCATGGTCAACACGCACTTCTCCAACGCCTCCGGCTACCCGGTGGACGACCACTACTCGACCGCGCGCGACATCGCGGTGCTGTCGCGTGCGCTGATCCACGACTTCCCGGAGGACTATGCGATCTCCAAGATCAAGGAGTTCGAGTGGAACGGCATCAAGCAGCAGAACCGCAATGCGCTGCTGTGGCGCGATCCTTCCGTGGACGGCATCAAGACCGGCCACACCGCGGCCGCCGGCTTCTGCCTCGCCGCCTCGGCCAAGCGCGGCGACGAGCGCATGATCGCGGTGGTGATGGGCTCCAGCACCGACAAGGGCCGCGCCGACGCGGCAATGGCCTTGCTCAACTACGGCTTCCGCTTCTACGAGACGCACAAGCTGTACGACGCCGGCAAGCCGCTGGTGACTCCGCGGCTGTGGAAGGGCGAGGCGAACCAGCTGCCGATCGGCGTGGCCGAGCCGGTGCTGGTGACCGTGAAGACCGGCCAGTACGACCAGCTCAAGGCCACCATGGACATTCCTTCCACCCTGATCGCCCCGTTCAAGAAGGGCCAGCAGGTGGGCACGTTGCGCATCGCGCTGGACGGCCAGCCGATCCAGAGCGTGCCGCTGATCGCGCTGAACGACGCGCCGCAGGGCGGCTTCTTCTCGCGGCTGTGGGATTCGATCCTGCTGTGGTTCCACGGCAACAAGAAGGTCGACGCGCCCGCGCCGGCCGCGGCGACGGGCACGAAGTGATGCACGAGATCGATTTCAGCCAGGCGAAGCGGGAAGGCAAGGGCTTCCAGTTTCCCGGCGAGTTCGAGATCACCGCGGTGGGCAACGCCAGTGCGGGGCTACCCACCCGCGTGCCGCAGCTGCTGGAGCGCGCCGGCCTGCACGTGCTGCACGAGACGGTGAAGCACCGCCACTCCGGTGGCGGCAACTACGTCTCGGTCACGGTGAGCTTCCGCTGCACCGACCGCGAGCAGTACGACAGCGCGCACGCGGTGCTGCGGGCGGACCCGGATATCCGGTACACGATGTGACGAGCCGGTTGTGACGAGCCGGCCGTGACCGGCAGGACGGCCGCCGCGCCGCCCTTGGCTTTCCGCCGGCCGGCCGCATCTTTTCCCTTCCTGTTTTGCCAGGTTTCGCCATGTCCCTGCCGCTCAAGATCCGTCGTCTCGGCCGCCAGCCCTACGCGACGACATGGCAGGCGATGAGCGCGTTCACCGATAACCGCACCGCCGACACGGTGGACGAGTTCTGGCTGCTGGAACACGACCCGGTGTTCACCCTGGGACAGGCCGGCAAGATGGAGCACGTGCTGGCGCCGGGCGAGATTCCGGTGATCCCGGTGGATCGCGGCGGCCAGGTCACCTACCACGGCCCCGGCCAGATCGTGGGCTACCCGCTGATCGACCTGCGCCGCGCCGGGCTGGGCGTGCGCGAGCTGGTCAACCGGATCGAGCAGGCGATCATCGATACGCTGGCGCACTGGAATATCGTTGCCGCACGCCGCGAAGGCGCGCCGGGTGTCTACGTAGCCGACGCCAAGGTGGCTGCGCTGGGCCTGCGCGTGCGCCGCGGCTGCAGCTTCCACGGGCTGGCCTTCAACGTGAACATGAACCTTGAGCCTTTTCATCGCATCAACCCTTGCGGCTACAAGGGTTTGGCCGTGACCCAGGTGCTAGACTTGGGCGGCCCGTCGCGGTTGGCGGAGGTGGAAGATGCGCTGGTGGAGGAGTTCTGCCGCCAGTTCGGTTTCCGCGCCGAGCCTGCCGCCCCCGTGATCCCCGAACTGCCCGCGCGCGCGGCGGTCTGAGCCGAGATAGATGAGCGACGTCTCCGTTTCCCCGAGCAAGACCATCCCCATCAGCGTCGTCAGCGGCGCGCCCGCGGGCGACAAGCAGCTGGGCAACGACAAGATCGCGCTGAACCGCGCCGGCTTCGACACCGCGGTGCCCACGCTGCGCAAGCCGAGCTGGATCCGCGTGCGCCTGCCGCAGGGCAACGCCGTGCAGCAGCTGAAGGCGCGCCTGCGCGAGAACGCGCTGGTGACAGTGTGCGAGGAAGCCAGCTGCCCGAACATCCACGAGTGCTTCAGCAAGGGCACCGCCACCTTCATGATCCTGGGCGAGGTGTGCACGCGGCGCTGCTCGTTCTGCGACGTGGCGCATGGCCGGCCGGCCGCGCCCGATCCGCTGGAGCCGGCGCGCCTGGCGCAGACGATTGCCGACATGCGCCTGAAGTACGTGGTGATCACCTCGGTGGACCGCGACGACCTGCGCGACGGCGGCGCCGAGCATTTCGCCGCCTGCATCCGCGCCACGCGCCACGCCAGCCCCGACATCCGCATCGAGATCCTCACGCCGGACTTCCGCGGCAAGGGCCGCATGGAGCGCGCGCTGGAAGTGCTGAAGGACTTCCCGCCGGACGTGTTCAACCACAATCTGGAAACCGTGCCGCACCTCTACCGCGAAGTGCGTCCGGGCGCCGACTACCAGTGGTCGCTGGACCTGCTCAAGCGCTTCAAGGCGCAGCATCCCGACGTGCCGACCAAGTCCGGCATCATGCTGGGCCTGGGCGAGACGATGGACCAGGTGATCGAGACGATGCGTGATTTACGCGCCCACGACGTCGAGATGATCACCATCGGCCAGTACCTGCAGCCCACGCCGCACCATCACCCGGTGGTGCGCTACTGGACGCCCGAAGAATTCGACGACCTGCGCAGGGAGGGCGAGGCGATGGGCTTCCATCACGTCGCCTCCGGCCCGCTGGTGCGTTCCTCCTACCACGCCGACCTGCAGGCCCACGCGGCCGGCGTCGCCTAACTCCCGAGAGTCGCCATCCCCATGACCTTCCGTCCCGCGTTGGCCCTGCTGCTGGCCTTGACCGTCACCTGCACCTACGCGCAGTCGGCCGCCGACCTCGGCGCCGGCGGCAACCGCAAGGCGGCCGTGTGGCCGCTCAAGCCCACCGCCACCCAGGCGCAGGCGGCGCAGCTGTCGGCGCGCTTCCTCACCCGCTTCCATTACGACGCGCAGCCGCTCGACGACGCGATGTCGGCGAAGATCTACAAGGACTACTTCAAGCTGCTCGACAGCGACAAGGTGTTCTTCACCCAGCAGGACATGGACCAGTTCGCGCCGCTGAAGACCAAGCTGGACGACGCGATCTGGAACCAGGACCTCAGCGCGCCGTTCGACATCTACAACAAGTTCCTCGAACGGGCGGTGCAGCGCATGACTTACGCGCGCAGCCTGCTCAAGGACGGCTTCAGCTTCGACGGCGACGAGAGCTACGACTACGACCGCAAGAACGCCAGCTGGGCGAAGGACGACGCGGCACTGGACGAGCTGTGGCGCAAGCGCACCATGAACGACTGGCTGCGGCTCAAGCTCGCGGGCAAGAGCGACGATGAGATCCGCAAGACGCTGACCAAGCGCTATACCAACTACATCGAGCGCCTGAAGCAGCTGGATGGCGAGGACGCGTTCCAGACCTTCATGACCGCGTATGCCGAGACCACCGATCCGCATACCGACTATCTGAGCCCGCGCCAGGCGGAGAACTTCGCGATCCAGATGAAGCTCTCGCTGGAGGGTATCGGCGCCCAGCTGCAGGCGCGCGACGACTACACCATGATCTTCTCGCTGGTGCCCGGCGGCCCGGCGGAGAAGTCCGGCAAGCTCAAGCCCGGCGATCGCATCGTGGGCGTGGGCCAGGGCGACAGCGGCCCGGTCACCGACGTGATCGGCTGGCGCCTCGACGACGTGGTCAACCTGATCCGCGGCAAGAAGGACACCACGGTACGGCTGGAGATCCTGCCCGCCGACGCCGGCCCCGACGGCAAGCACGAGCTGATCAGCCTGGTGCGCAAGAAGGTCAACATCGAGGAAAGCGCGGCCAAGAAGAAGATCCTCGACATCAAGGACGGCGACGTCGTGCGCAAGATCGGCGTGATCGACCTGCCGAGCTTCTACTCCGACTTCGGCGCACGCAGCGAAGGCGACAAGGATTACCGCAGCGCCACCCGTGACGTCGCCAAGCTGCTGGTCGAGCTGAAGGCGGCCGGCGTGCAGGGCGTGATCGTGGACCTGCGCAACAACGGTGGCGGCTCGCTGGCCGAGGCCGACTCGATGACCGGCCTGTTCACCGGCAAGGGTCCGGTGGTGCAGGTGCGCGACGCGCGCGGCCAGGTCGACGTGCAGGGCGCGGACAACGCCGACTCGGTATGGAACGGCCCGCTGGCGGTGCTGGTGAACCGCGGCACCGCCTCGGCTTCGGAGATCTTCTCCGCCGCGATCCAGGACTACGGCCGCGGCCTGGTCATCGGCACGCCCACCTTCGGCAAGGGCACCGTGCAGACCCTGATCGACCTCGACCGCTTCAGCCAGAACACCGACGGCAAGCCGCAGTACGGCGAGCTGAAGATGACGGTGCAGGAATTCTTCCGCATCAACGGCGGTTCCACCCAGATCAAGGGCGTGACCCCGGACCTGGAGTTCCCGAAGAATGGCGACGCCAAGGACTTCGGCGAATCCACCTACGACAACGCGCTGCCGTGGACGCACATCGCGCCCGCCGACTACAAGCCGGAGGGCGACCTGAAGGGCTACCTGCCGCAGCTGGAAAGCCTGCACGCCGCCCGCGCGGCGAAGTCGCCGTCGTGGAAGCTGATGCTGGACGAGCTGGCGCAGTACAAGACGATGCGCGCCAAGACCACGGTGTCGCTGAACTTCGCCAAGCGCGAGGCCGAGCGCAAGCAGCTGGACGCGATCCAGGCCAGCTTCCGTGCGCGCCAGAAGGCGATCGACGGCAGCGACGCCTACCTCAAGGACGAGGACAGCACGCTGGACGACGGCCTCGACCCCGGCGAGCGCAGCCTGAAGAGCGAGCTGCAGCAGGAAAAGGACGCCAAGAAGGCACCCGACGCCCAACTGCGCGAGGCCGCGCACATCGTGGCCGACGAGGTCGGCTTGCTGAAGGCCGATCCCAAGCTGGGCGCCGTCATCCTGCCGCCCGGCAGCAACTACCTCGCCACCGTGCTGGCCGGCGCCGACAAGCCCGCGGCTGCGGCCTCCACCGCCGCGACGCACTGAGCGTTCGCGCGCAATATCGACGACCAGGGGCGCTTCGGCGCCCCTGGTCGTTTCAGGCGGTGTAGCCGAGCCGGGCTATCGTCGGCCGCAGCAGCGGCAGCACCGGCTCGAAATATTCGCGGTAGGCCTGCCAGCGGCCGACTGCACGGTCATGGATGCCGGCGGTGACCTGGGCGTAGCTGGGCGTGCTGATGAAGGCCTTGGCGCGCGCATGCTCGGCGTAGCGCGCCATCGGCGCGGGGTCGGCGATGCCGAGGAAGCGCCCCAGTTGCGCCACGTGGCCGTCGAAGTCGCCGACCACGGCCTCGTAGCGCCACTCCAGCAGCTGCGGCGCGAACACCGCCACGTGCCGCTGCCACTGCTCGAACGCCTGCACGTAGCCGCGTGCGAGACGCGGCAGCGACGAGCACAGCACCATGAAGGCCGGCGAGCGGAACGACTGCATGTAACAGCTGAGCAGCACGTCGCAGGGGTGCCGCAGGCACAGGATGATGCGCGCCTGCGGGAACAGCCGCATGATCATCGGCAGGCACAGCATGTTGAGCGGATTCTTGTCCACCAACCGGCACGCGCCCGCGTCCGGCAGGACGCGCGCGACCATGCGGCCGTAGAGCGCGCGCAGCTGGTCCGCCTCCGCCGCGGTGAGCGTGGCGAGGTCCGCGGGATAGCGCTGGCCGGCCAGCTCCATGCGCTCGGTGAGTTCGTGGATGAAGGCGCGTTCGTCCATCGAGCGGAACGCCGGATGGGCGTCCAGCATCTGTTCCAGCAGCGTGGTGCCCGAACGCGGGAAGCCCACCACGAACACCGGGCTGTGCGCGGCGTCCGGCGCGGGCAGCGGCGACCAGCGCGCGACCTCGGCGGCCGGGAGGTCGTGGCGCAGCAGCTGCAGCGGCTGGCTGTCCGGCGCGAGCAGTTGCGGCACGATCTCGCGCGCGATCTCCAGTTGCGCCGCATGCGCGGTTTCCAGCGCCTGCCAGGCTGCGTGCCGTTCGCCTTGCCTGTCGCGGGCCGACGCCAACCCGAAGCCGGCGTTGGCGCGGGTCTCGTCGTCGCCGGCCGCGGCAAGCAGGCGCCGGTACAAGTCGGCTGCTTGCGCGTGGGCACCGGCACGCATGGCCAGCGCGGCATGCGCCTTCCAGCCATCGATGCGGGCCTGCGTGGCCTCCGCTGGCAGCGCTTCCAGCGCGGCCAGCGGCAAGGGCCGCAGCGCCTCATGCGCGGCGTCGAGCCGGTTGCCGCGCTCGTGCAGCAGCGCGCGCTGCGCCGCGATGCGCAGGCGCATTTCGGCTGCGGCCGCGGGCGCAGCCGGCAGCTGCGCGCGATCCAGTGTGCGCCAGGCCGCGTCCGGCCGGCCCAGCACGGCCAGCATCGAGGCCAGCAGCAGCGCCTGTTCCGCCGGCTGCGGCGGCCAGTCGGCAGCGCTATCCAACATCGCCTCCTGCCCGCTGTTGTCGCCACAGACGTAGCAGGCGTGCGCGGCCTGCAGCCGGGCGTCGACGAAGCCCGGCGCGAGCTGCACCGCTTCCAGCAGGCTGTCCCGCGCCTGCGGCCAGAGGCGCTGCTGCAGCTGGAGCAGCCCGAGGTTGTAATGCACCTCGGCGTCGCGCGGAGCCAGTGCCGCGGCGCGTTGCAGCGCCTGGGCGGCGGCCTCCGCATCGCCGGCCTCGCGTCGCGCCACGCCCAGGTTGTTCCAATAGGCGGACACCCCGGGGCGCAGCCGCGTGAGGCGTTCGAACGTGGCGGCCGCCGCGGCATGGCGCCCGCTGGCCTGTTGCGCCACGCCGAGCAGCAGCAGCACGTCCTCGCCATCCATGCCGGCGCCGGCGGCTTGCGCGGCGAGCGCGATCGCGCGCTCCATCTCGCCCGCGTCGCAGGCGCGGGCCATGGCATGGGCGAATTCGATGGTCGAGGTGGGCATGCCGGCTCGGTTCGTGGCGCGCTGCACGAATTATGCGCGAAGGGCCGCGAGTGCATCTCGCGGCCCTTCGCCCTACTGCATGAACAATGCGGCTGCGGTCAGAACTTCACGGTGGCGCGGGCCCAGTAGTAGCGGCCCAGGGTGTCGTAAGTGGCCGTGTCCACGTTGTAGTTCGCGCCGTTCTGGTAGACCAGCGGCGGAATCTTGTTGTTGAGATTGTCCACGCCAATGTCGAAGCGGGTGTGGATCGCCGGTACGGCGTAGCCGAGCTGGATCGAGTGGTATACCGCGCCGCCCATCGGCGCGTTGGCGCCGGTGGTGAAGTCGGCGTTGAGGTCGGTGAGCCGGTGGATGTAGCGGGTCTGCCACTGGGCGCTCCAGTGGCCCATGTTCCAGTTGAGCGTGGCCGTGCCGCGCCAGCGCGCGATGTTGCCGAACTGCTGGGTGTAGGTGCCCGCGTAGTTGATGGTCTGGGCGCCCGGCTGGCCCGGCGTGGCGTCGTTCTTGTAGGTCGAGGTGTAGCTGGTGTTGAGCCCGACCTTGAAATTGCCGGGGTTCACGCTGCCGAGGTTGAAGTGCGGGATCTGGTAGCCGACCGTGAAGTCCACGCCGGTGGTGCTCAGGTTGCCCAGGTTGACCACCGGGGTGTTGATGTAGAACACCGCGCCGGCCAGCTTGCTGGTGTTGTCGTAGCGGTGGATGTAGGAGCAGTACGGGCTGCCGTTGTTGGCGAAGCAGGAGTTCGCCACGGTCTGCGCGGTGATCGGCGTCAGCATGTCGGTCAGGTAGATGTGCCAGAAGTCGAGGCTGCTCGACAGCCCGGGCAGCGCCGAGGGGCTGTAGACGAAGCCGATGTCGACCGACTTGCCGTGCTCGGGCTTCAGCGAACTGCCGGTGGGCACCGCGCCGGAGTAGTACGACGTGACCTGCGCGATCGGGTTGCCGCCCCAGCCCGGCGGCACGTACTGGCAGGCGTTCGCATGCTGCGCCAGTTGCCCGCTGGTGAGGTTGATGCAGGGGTCGGACAGCACCGGGCCGCCGATCGTGTAGCCGTCGTACAACTCGTCGAGGTTCGGCGCACGGAACACCTGGGACACCGTGCCGCGCACGAGCAGGTCGGCGATCGGGCGCCACTCGACGGCGATCTTCTTGTTGGTGGTGGTGCCGGTGGTGCTGTAGTCGGAACTGCGGATGCCCAGGTCGAGGTTGAGCGAGTAGGCCCAGGGCACGTTGCTCAGCAGCGGGATCAACGTCTCGGCGAAGAGTTCCTTCACGTTGTAGCTGCCGCGGCCCGGCGAGCCGCAGGCTTCCTGCAGGATCTGGCAGTTGCCGGTGGCGATGTCGAGGATCGCGTCGCTGGTCACGTCGTAGTTCATCGTCTGCTTGCGGTACAGGCCGCCCACCGAGAGCTGCATGGTGCCGGCCGGCAGGCTCCACAGGTCGCCGGAGGCGTCCAGCTGGAGCTGGCGCATGCTGTTGGTCATCGTGTAGACCGGGGTGTCGACGCCGGATTTCAGCGCGGCGGTCACCGACGGATCGGCCTGGTTGAAGACGTTGACGCCGCTGTCGATCGCGGCCTGGAACGCGGCGATGTTGACCTCGTTGTAGTCGCGCTGGATGCGGTTGTGGTGGCCGTAGTCGATGATCGCGTCCCACGTCCAGCTGCTCTGCCCGAAGTTGCCGCGCAGTCCGGTCATGACCTGCGCGTTGGTGGTGGTGAAGGTGTGCAGGCGGGTGCCCAAGCCGGTGAGTCGCGTGTTGAATGCGTAGCCGCTGTTCGGGTCGCCGGGAATCCCGTTCGCGCTGAAGGTGACGCCGAACGGGTTGATCGGGTTGCTGGACAGCACGTGCCAGCCGTCGCCGACGCCGGTGGGCGCGGGCGCGTCCTGGCCGCTGGACACGGTGCGGTTGTAGAACATGTCCGCGAAGAACTTCAGGTTGTCGCTCAGCTGGTAGTTGCCGAGCACGAAGCCGTCGGTGCGTTCCTGCTCGGTCTGGATGTAGTTGTAGGCGTTGTAGTTGTAGGTGTCGCCGGCGCCGCCGTAGCAGCGGTAGTCGCCCAGCGCGCTGCCGTTGCCCTGCTGCAGGGTGAGGTAGGCGGTGCCGTTGGGCTTGAGCGCGCAGCCGTACTGGTTGGCGATCGAGGAGGGCACCTGGATGCGCCCGGTGGGGATGGTGCCGGAGCCGGCCGCGGTGACCACGCCGCTGGACAGGTAGAGCTGGTGCGCCGAGAAGCTGCGCTTGGTCGCCAGCACCGAGTCGTACTTGTTGTAGTTCAGGCCGGCGACGATGTTGCCCTTCTCGCCGCTGTCGCCCACCGTGAAGTTGAAGCCGCGGCGCTGGCCGTCGCCATGGCTGGAGATGCCGTCGTTGAGGCTGAACTCGGCGCCCTTGTAATCCTTGCGCAGGATGAAGTTGACCACGCCGCCGATCGCATCGGAGCCGTACACCGTCGAGGCGCCCTCGGCCAGCACGTCGACCCGCTCGATCATGTTCTGCGGGATCATGTTGATGTCCTGGTTGGCCATGCGCTGGCCGTCGATGAGCACCAGGGTGCGGGTCTCGCCGAGGCCGCGCAGCGAGACGCGCGCGGCGCCGTCACCGCCTTCCAGCAGCGGGCTGGCGCCGCCGCCGCCGTTGCTGTTGTTCTGGGTGTTGGTCGCATTGCCGGAGATGCTGGGCAACTGCTGCAGCACGTCGCCCAGGGTCGGTTTGCCGGAGTTGTCGATGTTGCTGCGATCGATCGTCACCACCGGGCTGGAGGTCTCGGCGTCCACGCGCCGGATCAGCGAGCCGGTGACGACCATGCCCTGCAGGGTCTTCGCCTTGCTCTGGGACGGCGCCTGCGTGGCGGATTGCTGGGTGTCGGACTGCTGCGTTCCGGATGGCTGGGCGCCGGCGTTCGCCGCGTCCTGGGCCTGGAGCGTGCCGGCCACGGCGAGGGCGCCGACGGTCAGGGCCAGTCGTACGGCCAGCGACAAGCGGTTCATGTCATGTTTCATGCGCTTTCCCCGATGAGTTGCTGCAGTGGGCCGCCTGCCATTGCGGCACGCGGAATCGTCTGCGCGAATGCGGTGCACGCCGAGACGCGCACCGGGCGCGGCGGGAACGTGGAGCGACGGCGTTATTGCGTGCCCGGGCGCACCGGCGGGTGCGCGGGGCCGGATCGCACGGAGGGTGGAGCGGGGTGGTCGAGTCGCGAAACCTGCTGCATTGCGTTCTCCCCGAAGTGCATACGTGACGACGGCGGACAAGCTGCGACGACCGCGCCATCCCGGCGCGAGCGCCGGGCGACGCTGCCGCATCGCCCTCCCCCGAGGCATGCGGCGTCGCCCGAAGTCCGTCTCCCGTGAAGCGGAACAAGACGAGACAGGGGCCCGTGCTCCCTCGCCGTGCCGGCGGCCATCCGGTTCCTGCAGGCGGTGGCGTGGGGACGCGAGCCGCATTCAGCCTAGCATGATCTTGCGAACCTGCATGGTCTTGCTGCCGCACCGAAGCTTGACCGCGCTGCAGCAGCGCGCGAGCGTGTCGCCATTCGCGCGTTGGATGCCTGCCGGGAGCGTCGCCATGGATCCGTTGTCGAACGTCGCACTGGCCGGGGGCCTGGCCTGGGCCAGCGGTTTCCGCCTGTACGCCACGGTGTTCGTGGCCGGCCTGCTGGGGCGGCTGGGCTGGGTGCACCTGCCGCCCGGGCTGGTAACGCTTGCCGACACCTGGGTGCTGGTGGTGTCCGGCGTGCTGGCGCTGGGCGAATTCCTTGCGGACAAGGTGCCCGCGTTCGACAGCATATGGGACGCGCTGAACACCTTCGTGCGCATCCCGGTGGGCATGCTGCTGGCGTGGGGCGTGTTCCGCGAATCGGGCGCGGGCGCGCAGGTGGCGGCAGCCCTGCTCGGCGGCGCGCTCACCGCGGGTACGCATCTGGCAAAGAGCGGCGGCCGTGCGCTGATCAACACCTCGCCCGAACCCGTGAGCAACTGGACCGCCAGCGTGGGCGAGGACGTCACCTGGCTGGGCGGGCTGTGGCTGATGTGGAAGCACCCGCTGGTGTTGCTGGTGTTGCTGGCGCTGTTCGTGCTGCTGTTGTGCTGGCTGCTGCCGAAGCTGGTGCGCGGCCTGCATTCGCTGCGGCAGCGGCTGCGCCGGATCGGCGCCTTTCTCTCCGGTACAGGCTGACGGTTATCCCCACCGGTGATTGTTTTTGTAGGAGCGTACCCTGTGCGCGAATGCTCCGGCATTTGATCGAAGCCAAAGCCATCGCGCACAGGGTGCGCTCCTACGGGTTTACGGCTTCGCCGCCTTGCGTTGCTGCTTCATCCACTGCTGGAATGCGGTGATGCGCGGTTCGTCGCGCAGCAGTACCGAGTGCGGATCGATCGTCACCAGTGCGCCGGCAGGCACCGCGAGGCTGCCGTGGCCGCCTTCCATAGCCACGGTGTGCACGTTGCCGTCCACCTGGACCTCCACCGGCATCGGGAACGGCAGGTTCTGCGGCGCCTGCCAGCGCAGGTCCAGGGTGTCGCCGCGGCGCTGCACGTCGAGTTTCGGCAGCGCGGCCTGGTAGAGATACACCTTGAAGAACCAGTCGTAGTCCTTGCCGGTCACCCGGTCCACGATGCGCATGTAGTCGGCGCTGGTGCGGTATTGCGGCGTGAAGTTGCCGGGCTTCGGGTCGGGCCGGCCGTAGACCAGTTCGCGGATGCTGGCGTAGAACGCCTGGTCGCCGATCAGGTGATGGAGCGTCTGCAGCATCAGCGCGCCCTTGTTGTAGATGTCCTGGCCGGGGCCGCCGCGCGATTCGTCGTAGACCGCCTCCTCGGTGCGCGGCGTGCCGGACACCACCGGGTACTCGTTCTCGATCATCATTCGCAGCCGGTGCAGCCAGGCGTAGTACATCGCGTCGCCGTCGAGCCAGCGCGCGTACAGCGGTTGCATCAAGGTGGCGAACCCCTCGTGCAGCCACATGTCGTCCCAGTTCGCGTTGGTCATCTGGTTGCCGAACCACTCGTGCGCGAACTCGTGCTGCAGCAGCCAGTCGAAGCCGCTGCCATCCTTTGCGTAGTGGTTGCCGTAGGCATTGATGGTCTGGTGTTCCATGCCCTTGTACGGGGTTTCCACCACGCCCATCTTCTCGTCGCCCCAGGGGTAGGGGCCGATCTTCGCCTCGAAGAAATCCAGCAGCTGCGGGAACTCGGCGAACAGCGCCTTCGCTTGCGCCTCCTCGCCGGGCAGGTACCAGTAGTGCAGCGGGATCGTATTGCCGTAGCGGCTGTGGTACTCGCCCTTCAACTCCTGGTACGGCCCCACGTTGATCGAGATGGCGTAGGTGGTGGGGTGCTTGGCGCGCCAGTGGTACGTGCGCGTGTTGCCCTGTTCGCTCACGCCGACCAGCACGCCGTTGCCGGGTGCCACCAGCGGCTTGGGCACGGTGACGTAGAGGTCGACCAGATCCGGCTTGCCGTCGGGTTGGTCGATGCACGGCCAGAACAGGTCGCAGCCTTCGCCTTCCACCGCGCTGCCCACCCAGGGCTGGCCGTCCTTGGTGTGGCTCCACACGAAGCCGCCGTCCCACGGCGCCTTCTTCGCCACGTGGGGCTTGCCGCCGTAGGCGATGGTGGCGACGACTTTGTCGCCCTTGGCCACGGCGTGCGGCAACGGGATGCGCAGGCGGCCCTCGGGATTGCTCCATGCACCCTTGGTCAGCACCTTGCCGTCCACACTGATCGCGCTCACCGGCAGGTTGCGGTCCAGGTCCACCAGCAGCACGTCGGTGGGCGCCAATGCGCTGAAGGTGAGCGTGGCGCTGGCCTCGATGCTCTGCGTGGCGGGCTTCACCGCGATGTGCAGTTCGGCGTGGTCGAAGTGCACGCGCTTCTGCTCGGCCGGCATCGGCGTGCCGGAGTCCTTGGTCAGTGCGGTGAGCGGCGACTGACTGGGCGCGGTGGCTTGGGCCAGGGTCGAACCGGCGATGCCGAGGCCGAGGGCGAGGCCGAGCGCGAGCAGGGTGGGGCGCATGGGCGATTTCTCTGCGTGGGGGCGACTTCACACGATGCCACTTCGGATGGTGCTGCGACATCGCCAAAAGTCATGTGCCTGCATGACGCCCGCAGGCGTATCCCTCTCCCATCGGGAGGGGGGCTTGAAGGTCAGCTCTGGCGGTAGCGCTTTTCGAGCATCGCAAACACCGCGCGCAATCCCATCGCCTCGCCGCCGCGCGGGCGGCCCGGGCGGTCGGCGTCGTTCCAGGCGTAGGTGTCCAGGTGCAGCCAGGGCAGGCCGTCCGGCACGAAGCGTTCCAGGTAGAGCGCGGCGGTGATCGCGCCGGCGTGGCGCGAGGGGCCGGCGTTGGCGAAGTCGGCGAGGTAGGAATCCAGCATCTTGCGGTAGGGGCGCCACAGCGGCAGCCGCCACAGCGGGTCGGCGACTGCCTTGCCCGCGGCGAGCGCGGCGTCGGCCAGCGCGTCGTCGTTGCCGAACAGCGCGGGCAGGTCGGGGCCCAGCGCCACGCGTGCGGCGCCGGTGAGGGTGGCGAAGTCGATCATCAGCTCGGGCTGTTGCTCCGCGCCATAAGCCAATGCGTCGCACAGCACCAGCCGGCCTTCGGCGTCGGTGTTGTCGATCTCGACCGAATGGCCGGCACGCGTGACCACGACCTCGCCGGGGCGCAGCGCGTTGCCGCTCACCGCGTTCTCCACCGCGGGCACCAGCAGGGTGAGCCGCAGCGGCAGCTTCGCCTGCATCACCAGGCCGGCCAGCGCGATCGCGTGCGCGGCGCCGCCCATGTCCTTCTTCATCCAGCGCATGCCGTCGCTGGGCTTGAGGTCGAGGCCGCCGGTGTCGAAGCACACGCCCTTGCCCACGATCACCAGCTTCGGATGCTCGGGCTTGCCCCAGCTGAGTTCGATCAGCCGCGGCTCGCGATGGCTGGCGCGGCCCACCGCGTGGATGGTGGGGAAGTTCGCCTTCAGCAGTTCCTTGCCGACCCAGTCGCGCACCTTCGCCTTGTGCTGCTTGCCAAGGTGCTGGATCGCCTCGCCCAATTGCTCGGGGCCCATATCCTCGGTGGGCGTGTTGACCAGGTCGCGTACCAGCGCGGTGGCCTCGACCAGCGGCTGCACGGCGGCGAGCGTGGCGGCGTCCAGCGCCAGCGTGGCCGGCGCGCGCTTTGCCTTGCGGTAACGGGTGAACTGGTAGGCGCCCAGCGCCCAGCCCAGCGCAGCCTGCGCGGGATCGAGCGCCACACCCTCGACAGCGAGCTGATAGGCGCCTTCGGGCAGGCTCAGCGGCAGCGCGGCGAGCGCGGCCAGCGGATGGGCCGCGTCCACGCCCACCAGCACGCGGGCGGGCTTGCCGTGCGCATCGGCGAGCAGGATCGCGCTGCCGGGCCGGGCATCGAAACCGTTCGTGTCCAGCCAGCGGCGCTGCGCGGCATCCAGCCGCTTGCGCGCGGCGGGCAGCCGGCGGGCGTCGACGGCCTCGATCGCGACGAGGTGGCGGGGGGCGGACGAACGATCGAGCAGGGCGGACATGGCTTTCCTTCGGCGTGCAGACGTGTCGCGCGGGGCGCGCAAACGCCAATGATGCGCCGATGCGCCAACGGGGTCACGCCACGGCGTGGAGTTCCAGCCAGTCGGCAAGTTCGCCAAGGTCATGGAAGGCCAATTCCGGCGCTTCACCCAACGTGGCGGGCCAGACTTCGCCATGGCGATTGATCCAGGCCGCGTGCAGGCCGGCGCGGCGCGCGCCGAGCACGTCCAGCTCGGGGTCATCGCCCGCGTGCAGCACTTCCGCGGGTGCCACGCCGAACTGCGCGACGGCGGCGAGGAAGATGCGCGGATCGGGCTTGGCCGCGCCCACGTCGCGCGAGGCCACGTGGTGGGCGAAGTGGGCTTGCACGCCGGTGCGCACGAGATCGGCGTTGCCGTTGGTGAGGCTGGCCAGCGGCCAGCGCGCGGCGAGGCGCGTCAGCGCAGGCAAGCTGTCGGGCCAGGGTTCCACCGTGTTGCGCGCGGCGAAGTAGATCTCCCACAGCGTATCCAGCGGTGCGTCGGCGATGCCGCAGGCGGCGAACGCCTGCTGCTGGGTGAGCCGGCGCTGGGTGCTGAAGTCGTGGGCGAGGTCGGGGCGCTCCGCCGCCACCTGCGCACGCAGCTCGCGCATGGCCGGGATCGGCCAGGCGCGAGCCACCTCGGGCCAGTGCTTGCGCAGGTAGTCGTCCACCGCGCGGTCCGCCTGCTCCAGCGCCGGCAGCACCGGCCACAGCGTGTCGTCCAGGTCGAGCGTGACGGCGCGGATCGGCACGATCAGGGCGAGTTCAAGGCAACGCGAGCCATGGAGATCTTGAACAGGCTCTCAGTTGTCGCTGAGCCGCAGTATCTGGCCCAGCTTGATGTTGTCGTTCTTCAGGTGGTTCCAGCTGCGCAACTCGGCCACGTTGACGCCCTTCTTCTGCGCGATGCCGGACAAGGTGTCGCCCTTGACCACGGTGTAGGTCTTGCCAGCGCCGCCGGAGGCCGTTGCCTTGGCGGCCCCGGCTTCGGCATGGCGCTGTTCCAGCGCGCCGCGTGCGGCCAGCGTGCGCTCCGAGGTCGGCGCGATCGCGGCGGCCGCGGCGTAGCTGGCACCCGGCGCGGCGAGCGGCGGCTTGGCCGAGGAGGCGGTCGATTCGGCATAGACCTTGTCGCGGCGCGCCTGGTCCATCGACACCAGCCCGATGCCGTCCTGGTACGGCAGCACATCGTGGTCGCGCAGCACGGCCTTGGCCTTGTCGCTCTGCAGGAAGTCGAGGAAGGCCTGGGTCTGGGCCGTCTTCGGGCTGTTCGGGTTGGTCACCAGGTACAGCGGGATGTACAGCGGATAGCTGCCGTCCGCGATGTTCGCCACGGTGGGCGCCACGCCGTCGATCGGAATCGTGCGCAGCTTCGGGTTGCCGACCACGTTGCTCAGCGTGGACAGGCCCAGGCCGTTCGGGTTCAGCGCGATGCCTTCCTGCAGCGCCTTGGTGTTGAGGTACAGGCGCGGCGCGGAAATCTGCTGGTCGCCGCGGCCGTACAGCAGGCTGCGCAGGCTGTATTCCACGCCGTCGTTCGGGCTGATCACCGCGTACAGGTCGATCGGCGCGTCGCGGCCGCCCACCTGGCTCCAGTTGGTGATCTTGCCGAAGTAGATCTCGTGCAGCTGGCGCAGGCTGAGGCTGCGCACGGGGTTGGCCGGGTTGGTGATCATCACCAGGCCGTCCCAGGCCACCGGGGTAAAGGTGAGCCGGCTGTCCTCGGGGCTGCCGTCGCTGGGGCGCGCGCTGCCGGCGATGTCGGCCGTGCCGCCGGCCACCGCATCGAGGCCCGAGGCGGTGTTGAACGGCTGCAACTCGACGCGGCCGTGGCCTTCCTTCTCCCACAGCTTGGCCATCTCGGTGACCACGCCGTGCGCGGTGGTCACGTCGCCGCGCCAGACCAGCGTGGGTCCCTTGCTGCTCTTGCTGCTGGTGGTCTTGTGGACCGGGCGGTGGGTGGTCTTGGCGGCGGCGGGTGCGACGAGGCAGGCGCCGAGCAGGAGGGCGGACAACAGGCGGACAGCACGAACGGACATGATGACGGAGAACCCCGACAGGAATGGGTGACGGAAAGTGGTGCAAGGTGGCGGCGCGTGATCCCGGCCGGCGCACGAGCTGGATGCTCGCAGGATATTTCATCGGCCTGAACAGAAAACATCAAGCGCGTTCATGCGCTTGTGCGACGCAGGCACGCCTGTACGGGTGCGTTCCGTCATGCAAGCCCCATGCGTCGGCGCATGGGGTTGCGGTGGGCGAGCCGCTGCCGGACGCAGCGACTGTAGGAGCGGCTTCAGCCGCGATTCCTCAGCCCCAGTCGCGCGCTCCTACTGGATCAATACGTAATGCGTGCCCTCGGCGTCGGCCACCACCAGCACCAGCTGGCGTGGCCGCACGCCGGCCAGCTGGCGCAGCATGCGCAGGCCGGTGATGCGCTGGTTGCCCACGCCGATCACGACATCGCCTTCGCTCAGCCCCGCGGCAGCGGCGCGGCTGTTCGGCTGCACCGCGCCCACCGCCACGCCGTACATGCCCTGGCTGCGCTGGCTCTCGCTGAGCTCGTTGAAGGTGACGCCGGCCAGGCGCGGGTCGAGGCTGGCGCCGGCGAGGCTGGCGATTTTCTCCGGTCGCAGCACCGCGCTCACCTCGCGCGTCTTGCCGTCGTGCAGCACGCCCAGTTTCACCGTGCTGCCCACCGGCAGCAGGCCCTCGGTGTTGCGCAGCTCGTTCACGTCGCGCAGCGGCTTGCCGTCGATCGCGGTGAGCACGTCGCCGGGCTGCAGGCCGGCCTGCTCGGCGGGCGAGCCCGCGTTCACGCCGGTGACCACCACGCCCTGGTCCTGCGCCAGGTTCAGCAGGCGCGCGATGCGCGGGGTGATGTCCTGCGACTGCAGGCCCAGCGTGCCGCGCTGTACCTTGCCGTGCGCGATCAGCTGCTGCATCACCTCGGCGGCGAGGTTGCTGGGAATCGCGAAGCCGATGCCCACGTTGCCGCCCGAGGGCGAGAAGATCATGGTGTTGATGCCCACCAGCTGGCCGCGCAGGTTCACCAGCGCGCCGCCGGAATTGCCGGGGTTGATCGAGGCGTCGGTCTGGATGAAGTTCTGGAAGCCCCCCGTGCCCGACGAGTTCTGGCCAAGCCCCGAGCGGCCCAGCGCGGAAACGATGCCCGAGGTCACCGTCTCGCTGAGCCCGAACGGCTCGCCCACCGCCACCACGAAGTCGCCCACGCGCAGCTTCGAGGAGTCGGCCAGCGGCAGCGCCTGCAGGCCCGGCGCATGGATCTGGATCACCGCCACGTCGGTGTCGGGGTCGGTGCCGACCAGCTTCGCCTTGTACGTGCGGCCGCCCTGCAGCGTCACCGTGATGTCGTCGGCGCCGCCCACCACGTGGTTGTTGGTGAGGATGTAACCCTTCGCCGCGTCCACGACCACGCCCGAGCCCAGGCTCTGCTCCACCCGCTCGCGCGGCACCGCGGGCAGGCCGAAGAACTGGCGGAACACCGGATCGTCGAAGTACGGGTTGCGCACCTGCACCCGCGTCTTGCTGGAGATGTTCACTACCGCCGGCGTCACGTGCTCCAGCATCGGCGCCAGCGACGGCATCGCCTGGCCATCCACCGCGGGCGGCATCGCGGCGCGGCTAGCTCCGGGCAGGGCGATGCCGAGCAGCAGCGCCAGCGAGGCGCTCAGCCAGGGTGAAAAACGCGGGTGACGGGATGCCATCGGACTCCTCCTGTCGGATGCAAGATCGGCGCGCCTTCGACTGCTGGCGAGGCGCCGCGGTTCCCCGCAACCGGCGTGGCCGTCGCGACGCTCGCGCCACTTTACATCGGGCTTCCCCGGGGGTAACTTGCCATCTATTCGCAACCACAACATCTTGTGTCCGCTCTCGAGCGATCGGCCAAGCACTGGTGGGGTGGCGCCTTTCGAGGGGGCGGGTCCGGCAGTCGGTCAACATGGCGTTGCCGCGGCGTCCAGCCCGCCACGCGCCGCAGCCGATGGTGCGGACCCATTCAACAACAGCAGTCAAAAAGACAAGGCCGCAAGGCCGCACTGGGAGGTCAGGAAGCCGATGAGCACAGCGCGTGCGCCAGTCACGGGTTCGGAACTGCAACGCGACGCCGCCACGGCGATCCCGCTGCAGCCCGCCTCGCAGGACATCTGGGACAAGAAATACCGCCTGCGTACCAAGGCCGGCGAACCGGTCGACGCCGACATCGACGGCACCTGGCAGCGCGTCGCGCGTGCACTGTCCGAAGTGGAAACCACGCCCGAGCTGCGCGAGCACTGGAACGAACGCTTTCTGTGGGCGCTGCGTCGCGGCGCGATCCCGGCCGGCCGCATCACCTCCAACGCCGGCGCGCTGGAACACAAGCCCGCCACCTCCACGATCAACTGCACCGTGTCCGGCACCATCCGCGACTCGATGGACGACATCCTGGAGAAGGTGCACGAAGCCGGCCTCACGCTGAAGGCCGGCTGCGGCATCGGCTACGAGTTCTCCACGCTGCGTCCGCGCGGCGCGTACGTGTCGGGCGCCGGTGCCTACACTTCCGGCCCGCTGTCCTTCATGGACATCTACGACAAGATGTGTTTCACCGTCTCGTCCGCCGGCGGTCGCCGCGGCGCGCAGATGGGCACGTTCGACGTGTCGCATCCGGACGTGAAGGAATTCATCCGCGCCAAGCGCGAGGATGGCCGCCTGCGCCAGTTCAACCTCAGCCTGCTGGTCACCGACGGCTTCATGCAGGCGGTGGAGCACGACCACGACTGGCCGCTGGTGTTCCCGGTGCACGTCAAGGAACAGGACGAAGTCGATCTCGACGATCCCGCCAAGGTGGTGTGGCGCGAGTGGCCCACCCACGAGAACTACGTCGACCGCGAAGACGGCCTGGTCGCCTGCAAGATCTACGGCCACATCCGCGCGCGGCACCTGTGGGACATGATCATGGTCTCCACGTACGACTACGCGGAGCCCGGCTTCATCCTGATCGACAAGGTCAACGAGATGAACAACAACTGGTGGTGCGAGCACATCCGCGCCACCAACCCGTGCGGCGAGCAGCCCTTGCCGCCCTACGGCTCCTGCCTGCTCGGCTCGGTCAACCTCACCACCTTCGTGCGCGATCCGTTCGGGCCTAAGGCGCGCTTCGACTGGGACGAGTACCGCGAGGTGGTGAAGATCTTCACCCGCATGCTCGACAACGTGGTGGAGATCAACGGCCTGCCGCTGCAGCAGCAGCGCGACGAGATCATGGGCAAGCGCCGCCACGGCATGGGCTTCCTGGGCCTGGGCAGCACGATCACCATGCTCAAGCACCGCTACGGCAGCGCCGAGGCGGTGGCGTTCACCGAGGACGTCTCGCGCGAGATGGCCGTGGCCGGCTGGGAAGTGGCGCTGGATCTGGCGAAGGAGAAGGGCCCCGCGCCCATCCTCGCGAAGGACTACGTCATCACCGGCGACATGCTGCGCCGCCGCCCGGAAATGGTGCGCGACGGCTGGAAGGTCGGCGATGCGATCCCCGGCCGCGTGCTGCATGCGAAGTACAGCCGCTACATGCAGCGCGTCGCCGAGGTGGCGCCGAACCTGGTGGCCGAGCTTGCCGAGACCGGCGCGCGCTTCACCCACCACAGCTCGATCGCGCCCACCGGCACCATCTCGCTGTCGCTGGCCAACAACGCCTCCAACGGCATCGAGCCCAGCTTCGCCCACCACTACTCGCGCAACGTGATCCGCGAAGGCAAGAAATCGAAGGAGAAGGTCGAGGTCTACAGCTACGAGCTCTTGGCCTACCGCGCACTGATCAACGCGAACGCGCTGCCGTTCTCCGACGATCCTCTGACCAAGCTGCCGGACTACTTCGTGGCCGCCGACGACATCGGCCCGAAGCAGCATGTCGACATCCAGGCGGCCTCGCAGAAGTGGATCGATTCGTCGATCTCCAAGACCGCGAACGTGCCCACCGACTACCCCTACGAAGACTTCAAGGACATCTACTTCTACGCCTACAAGCAGGGCCTGAAAGGCTGCACCACCTTCCGCTTCAACCCTGCTGCCTTCCAGGGCGTGCTGGTGAAGGAGGCCGACCTTGCGAGCACCCTCTACCACTTCGAACTGGAGGACGGTAGTGTTATCGAACTTCGAGGCAATGAAGAAGTGGAATACGACGGCGAGCTGCATACCGCGGCGAACCTGTTCGATGCCTTGAAGGAAGGGTATTACGGCAAGTTCTGACCCGAATCCACGAAGCAACGACCACTGCCCGAGGGGAACACCTGCATGTCCATCGATATCGATTTCGAAGTGAAAGACACCGTCACGCCGGACGCCCCTGCGGCGCCGGTCGTCGCCGCTCCGGTCGCCGCACCCGCGCCGGCCATGCCGGCCGCCGCGCCGAAGAAGGCAGCGAAGAAGGCCGCCAAGAAGAAGGCTGCGCCGAAGAAGGCCGCGGCCAAGAAGCCCGCCGCGAAGAAGGCGGCAGCGAAGAAGGCTCCGGCCAAGAAGAAGGCCGCGGCGAAGAAGACCGTGAAGAAGGCCGCCGCCAAGAAGACGGCGAAGAAGGCCGTGAAGAAGGCCGCCGCCAAGAAGACGGCGAAGAAGGCCGTCAAGAAGGCCGCGAAGAAAGTCGTGAAGAAGGCCGCCACCGCGAAGAAGGCGGTGAAGAAGGCCGCGAAGAAGGTTGCCGGCAAGGCGAAGAAAGTCGCCAAGAAAGCCGCAAAGAAGGTCAGCAGCAAGAAGACGGCGAAGAAAGCCGCTCCCAAGAAGACAGCCAAGAAGGCTGCCGTGAAGAAGGCCGCCAAGGCGGTCAAGAGGTCCACTGCCAGCAAGAAGGCGAGCGTCAAGTCGGCGAAGAAACCCGCCGCCAAGAAGGCCGCCCGCAAGAAGAAGTAAGTCCCGCCACGGCCGGCCCGGCCTCGTGCCGGGCCGGCCGTGCTTTCTCCGCGCCGCGCGCCGCCATCCATCCAGGAAGAACACCACACCATGGCGATCAAGATCGAAAAGAAGATCAAGGGCTACAACGTCGTCAAGCCCGAGGACAAGGCCGCGCCGGCCGCCGCACCCGAAAAGGCCAAGGCCGCCGAGCCGCGCCAGGCCGAAGTCATCCAGATGCACGAGAGCCTGGAGCGTCCCGAAACGCTGATCGGCTCCACCTTCAAGATCAAGTCGCCGCTGTTCGAGCACGCGCTGTACGTGACCATCAACGACATCGTGCTCAACGCCGGCACCAAGCACGAGCAGCGCCGCCCCTTCGAGATTTTCATCAACTCGAAGAACATGGACCACTTCCAGTGGATCGTGGCGCTCACCCGCATCCTCTCCGCCGTGTTCCGCAAGGGCGGCGACGTCACCTTCATCGTGGAAGAGCTGAAGGCCGTGTTCGACCCCCGCGGCGGCTACTTCAAGGCCGGCGGCGTCTACATGCCCAGCATCGTCGCCGAGATCGGCGGTGTGATCGAGCAGCACATGAAGAACATCGGGCTGATCCACGACCCGGAGATGAGCGATTCGCAGCGTGCGCTGATCGCCGAGAAGCGCGCCGCCTACGAGGCGGCCAGCGCAAAAAAAAACTCTGATGCCGGCACCTCCGCTCCCGTAGGAGCGGCTTCAGCCGCGATCACCCCGGCCGAATCCGAAGCAGGCAGCTTCCCGCCCGGCGCCACGCTGTGCCATAAGTGCAACACGCAGGCGCTGGTGCTGATGGATGGGTGCCAGACTTGCTTGAATTGTGGGTATTCGAAGTGCGGGTGAGCGTTGTTCACTAACGATTCGATATAAAAGCGGCGGCTTAGCTCTGCCGCTTTTTTATTGAGAATATCTTCGCTGGGGGAAGGCTATGGAAAAGCAAAAGATCGAGAGAGTTGCGAGCCTGAAGGATGAGGTTAAAGATTTTCACCCGGTGCTGGCTGCGCTATTTAATAAGCTCCCGAGTATCATTTCGGTTGAATATCGCCAGGGGCCGCACGAGATGGGGGCGGATTTCGTGCTTACCAAATTCGACGAAACGTTGACAAGCAACGATTACATAGGAGTTATAGTTAAAACGGGGACCATCAAACAAGGACATCAGGAGATAGAGCGTCAAATTGGCGAGTGTGAGCTGGGGAGGAAAGTTGAGGGTGGAAAGAAAACAATTATATTGAACGAAATATGGGTCGTTTGCAATGAAGGGATAACGGCGAATGCCCAGGATGTGATACATCACAAGTACGCTAATAAAAACATAAAATTTCTTAGCGGAGAGAAGATATCGGAACTCATTGATAAGTACTTCCCACAATTTTGGGCTCAAGTCGATGTTAAAATTGGGGAATACTTGGAGGAGGTGGAGCAAAAATCCAGGGGGATGGCTTTTGGCACAGGGCTTGTGGCGACGAAAAATGTAGCCGATATTGGCTACAACTTTATCCGTGTCGAGTCGGTCGGGAAGAATTTTAGGCGCCAAAAGAAGAAAGAGATTAAGCGGGATTTACGGCCGCTGTCTACAGCTCATCAGTTTCTTTTGATCGAAGGCATGATGGGTATGGGGAAGTCTACCGCCTTGGGGCAGTTTGCTCGTCTCCTTGCTTCGCCTGAAGTTTTCAATACAGATGGTCTCGTGCCCATCCTTATGCCTATGAAAGAGGCTTTCACCGAGTTTGGCGCTGACTTAGAGAAAATTGTGAGTCGAGTTAGAACGCGGCTGGGTCAATGTACTGCGTCTACTGGTTTTGTTGTCATGTTGGATGCGCTGGATGAGCTAGACCTTTCGCCGGAAGATCGGCTCGAGTTGCTAATAAGAGTCCAAGTCACGGCTCAAACACAGGGGTGTCGGGTTATTGTTACCTCCCGCCCCTTGATGGACCCATTGCTGGAACGGGAAGTGGAAAAGCGCTTCGATAGATACGAGATGACCCAGCTTACTATTCCGCAGGTGGTAAAGCTTGTCGATCTGGTCTGTCAAAATAGGTCAACCTCAGAAAAGCTGCGTAAAGATTTGGACAAGTCGCAGTTGTTTAGGTCGTTGCCAAAAACGCCGATTTCAGCAATTTTGTTGGCGAAAATCTTGGATGAAAACGTCCAAGAGATTCCATCAACGATGACAGAGCTGTATTCGAAGTACATGGAACTAGTGCTCGGTCGATGGGATATGAGCAAGTCTCTCCAGTCCCAGATGGAGTATGACGTAATTCTTAATGTTTCCATCCAAGTGGCAAGAATGATGATTGACAACTCGTTGGATCGCATTGCCGCTTCGGAAGTGCGGTCGATGTGTGAGAACTATATTAAGGGAAGGAACCTCAAGGTCGACTGCAACTCTGTCTCGAAAAAAATGCTTGGAAAGCGCGAACTGTACTTCGTTTCACCTTTTGACGAGACTGTGACTTTTAATCACCGAACTTTTGCGGAGTATCTTTATGCTTTGGGTTTGGAAAGAGTAGGTAAGTTTGAGATTGGTGATAAGGTCTACGATCCATATTGGACAGCGACATATTTTTTTGTGTTCGGTCTTCGCAGGGATGCGCCTGAGTTAATCGAGGAGCTCGACAAAGTCCGGTTACCTAATGAGATTGGTAGGCTGTTTAAGATCAATAATCACGCGGGGTTCTTGCTTGCCGCTTATCTCACTCCGTATGCTGTTATTCAATCTTCGCTCAAAATAGCTATCGGTCAAGCTGCCGCGCTTTTGCGTGAGGCATATTCAAACGCAAATAGCCCTCTTGCGGAGTTTAGCGAAATTCAGCTGTTGTGTATTATTACCTGTACACTTTGTAACGCCTACGGTTATGATTATTTCAAGCCGGCTCTGTACGAAATTTCAGTCGACCTATATTCATCTCCTGATCTTAAAGATCGGATGCTAGAAATTTTTTTCGTGAACAGTGCGCTGGCGGCGTCCTCTGATGGTAAGGCTTTCGATACATTGATTAGCAGTTATGGTCCTGAGATTCCCCTGCCTTTGCAGGTCGGCATTATGGCGCAAGCCGAAGGTTGCGTGGGTAACTCTGGTATTCTCGATAAATACATAAGGAATTTCCACAAAAAGCTTAAGGGCAATCCTGGCCTCCGGCTCGGATTAACGGAGCTCGTCGAAACTCCAATTAGTAAGAAAAAAGCGAAGATGGTGTCAGGGGCAATTCAAGCGTAGTGCTGCTACTGTCCTGCTGCTCACCCACGAATTGATTTCGACGCTCAGCTCTTCGAGACTTGCCTGGTGGAGGACGCCCGATGCCATGGAACAAGAACGCAGCCGTCACCCATGCCGACGACCACGCGCGGCGCCACAGCACGGGCAATTGCGCGCGATATGTCCGGGAGGCGATCGACGCCGGCGGCGTCGTGCTGGGGCATACGCACTATGCGAAGAACTATGGCCCCGTCCTGGCCGCGTCGGGGTTCCAGCCGATCCACGGCGTACCGCAGAAGGGGGATGTCGTCGTGATCCAGCCGGCTCCCGGGCATCCTGCCGGGCACATGGCCATTTTCGACGGGGCGAACTGGGTCTCCGACTTCAAGCAGCTGCACGGCCTTTATCCCGGCCCCGCGTACCGAAGTGCCCGACCGGCGTACATTGTCTATCGCCACCCGTGAGGTCCGGAGTGAACAAGCGTCTATTCGTGGCGTTCGTCGCATGGCTGATGCTGGCGGCGACCTTGCTGCCGATGCCCGTGCTGGCTGCCGGCAAGGCCAATGATCCGGCGGCGCAGACGCGCGCCTTCTACGCCTGGTTCATCGGCCACGACACGGATGCCGGCTATCCGCTGGCCAGTCCCGATATCTACCGCTACGTGGCGAAGGAGACCGTGGACAGGTTGCGCGAGGACTATCGCCGCGGCGGACCGCCGGGCGGCGTCGATTATTTCCTGAAGGTGCAGGACTACGACACGCGCGACTGGCTGGCGCACATCGTGACGCAACCCGCGATCATGCTCGGCACGGTGGCTGTCGTCCCGGTGATGCTGGGTTCGACGGACAAGGTCGGCGTGCTGGTCTTCCTCCAGCGCAGTGGTGGAAGCTGGAAGATCATCAAGGTGGACGACACCCGCGGCTATCCGTGAGTCCCGCGGGATAGGTGCCGGGGGCGATTTCCGGGCTCAGCGCCGCGCCTTCTGCAAGGACAAGGTCCGCACGACCAGCACGGCCAGCAGCGGAGTGGCGATCGCGTAGACGTACTGCGTCCGCGACACGCCGATGCCGAACGGAAACCAGATGCCCGGCACGGCCAGCGGATCGAGCAGCTCGCCGCCGAACAGCGCGGCTGCAACCGCGGCCAGCGTGACGAGCGCGAGGATTCGCATCGGACCGCTGCGGACCATGCGCACGCCGATCACGACGAACAGCGCGATCGATGCCAGCCGGCTGGCGCTGGTCCAGCTCGCCGAATGGATTGCGGCGCCGACGCACGCGGCGACCGCCAGTGCCAGCGCCGCCACATCGATGCTGCGCCACGGACGCGGGCACCAGCGGTTCCATGCCCATGTCCAGGCGGCCACCGTCGGTATCCACATCACCGACGCCAGCCACGCATAGGTGGTCAGGTCCATCAGGTCGGTCCATGCGGTGATGGCATTGTTGAGGCGCCGGGCGGCCATGAGCGCGAGCGCGATGCTGGCGAAGACCAGGAAACCCTTGCGGCTGCTGCGTGACCGGTAGCCGAGCGCCAGGGCCATGACGGCCAGCATCGCGAGCGGTTCGATCACCTCGACGATGTAGCCGGCGATGGTGCGCTGCCATTGCACGTGGTGCAGCGCGTCGCTGGTCGGCCGCGGCGCGAGGATGGGCGCGGTGTGCATGCCGCCGCCGTCGGCGCTGCCCGTCGAGCCCGGATCCATGTAGGTGCGGACGGCGAGCACGCCACGGCTGCCCGCTGCATCGGTGGGCAGCGCGAACTGCAGCGGCCGCGTGCCGACGACGCGCGGGTGCGCCCCGAGCCGGCCCGAACCACCCAGCAACCGGCCGTTCCAGTACAGCTCGTAGCCGTCCTCGACGAGGGTAGGCCCGAGGATGTCCCACGACGCGTGCCCGGCCGGCACCGTCACCGCGCGCCGGTACCAGGCGTAGCCGTGGTAGCCGGGATGGCCGTGCGCCATCCAGCCGCCCACGTAATCGGGCAGGCCCACGTCGCCATCGTGGCTGCCCGGCAGGGCGGTCATGTCGACCATCTCCCAAGCGCTGTCGTCGGCAGCGGCGTTCGCCCAGCGCGGGTCGTCGCCGATGTGGAAGCGCCAGGTGCCATCGAGCAAGGTGGCGGCGGCGCGCAGCGCCGGCGGATCGGGACGACCGCCGCTCGCCAGGTCGGCGATCACGATGACCAGGGCCAGCAGCGTCGCCGCGGCGATGCCGATGAACAGCTTGCGTTGCGTCGAATCGATTGGCGGCATGGGCGGAGGCGTCGATCCAGATGTCTTGGGGAAGGGTGACAGGTTCACTTGCCAGGTCCAGGCCAGCGCATTCCGCGATACGAGTCCGCCACCACCCATGCCGCCGCCGTCAGCACCCAGGTCGCATACGTCTCGCCCCAGTTGAAGGCGCTGATATGGCCGGCGGCGACCATGGGCAGCCAGATCAGCAGCAGGAACAAGCCCATCATCAAGGCCGAGAGATTGGCGGCCAGCCGGGCGAGCACGTTGGAGAGGATCGCCGCACCGGCGGCAAGGTAGGCGCCACCGGTGAAGTAAGCCCAGAACACCGGTGCGTGCAGCCAGTGGGGAATCAGTGGAGCGGTGAGGTTGAGATAGACGAAGTGCGAGAAGCCGAAGGCGATCAACGCCAGGCCGTAGAGCACGCGCGCCATGCGCAGGCCCCGGTCGCCGACGGCGAAAGCCAGCCGCCGCCGGTCTGTGTCGGTGGCGAACCATGCATGCAGTACCCATGCGGCCGCCACGATCACCGCCATCTCGCCGCAATATTGGTACGAACCTTCCGTGAGCGGTGCCTGCGCGATCAGCGGCAGCTTGAACACCAGCAGCCACAACAGCGCATAGAAAAACAGCACGCGCGCGGCCAGCGCAGTCGAGCGCGGCCAGCACAGGCCGAGGCCACATGCCAGCGAAACCACGGCGCAGAGACCGGCCAGAAGCTTCGCGGCCGGCACGTGATCGAACACCGGCTGCCATATCACGGTGAATCCGCCCTCGATCAGGCCCAGGATACCGAGGGCGACCAGGGTCGCGGCAAACACGGCATGTCCTGTGCTGGCGATACGCATCGCTTGATCCCCTCAGTGATGTTGCCGTGTCACCCTAAGGATGGTCTGATCAATCACCGCCTCATGCTCTCGGCGCGTATTTGAGCCAGCGGCAGGCAAGATGCTCCCGCCCGCGAGCCCCATTCCATGTTCTTCGTGCCGCCGCCAGCCTTTTCAGGCCACGGCGGACGCAGCAACCCTATCTCGGTTGCAGCAGTATCCCGCGCGCCATCCATAGGTTGACCAGCGCAAACAG
>NZ_MUNP01000070.1 GCF_002001105.1 Rhodanobacter sp. C06
CGCAGTGCGCGGTTGGGTGACCTGGACGTTTGCCGCCTACAACCTGATCCGCCTCGGTGGCATCGGCGAGTGGTGGGAACCGTCGCCGACATGAGCAACGGTGGGAGACGTGCGTCCGCAGGGCGGGAAAACGCGCCATGCGCCCACCATCACGACCGTCATGCATAGATCGCGGCTATCGAGAGTGGCGCGAGACGGTGCTTCTCAACAGCCTGCTAGGGAGTGGCCTTTGGGAGAAAGTCCTTTCCCCATTGCTGTCTTTCGCATCCTCAGCGATAGTTGAAACAGTCTCTCGATTCAGCAAAAGCTATCAAGACTCCATATATGCATTGGCCGCCAAGGGCTCCACAAGCAGCGACGCGCTAATCGCCGGACTAATAATCATGACGTTTCTCTTTATGGGGGTGATAATTCTCATAACACCATCCATCAGACGTGGATTCGGGATTATTTTGTCCATCGCCGAGAAGCCTGGAAAGATTCGAATCGTAGTAAACATCCATACCTTTCTTTGTTTTGCAATCGTATTCACTGCAATGCTTGGAATTTCCAAGTTGGAAGTTGCTACAGGCATAGAACGCAAGACGCTTCGCAGCGTCGAAATCCTTCGGCCCATGATTGGAGAGAAGGATTACATTCAATTTCGTTCGGAGTTCTATTCCATGTCCACTAAGGACGATTATTTGCATCTTAAAGTGCAACTGGACGAGAAGGCGAAGTTATACAAGGCAAGGATACCCCTTGATTATTAATCACCTGTGCGATCTATTAGAAGAATGCAGGGAGGGTGGGTGGACGAAGATCCATAAGGCTATGCGAGCGACCTTTCGCAAGCCGCAAGACGAAGACGGCTTCGAACTGGCCAAGATCGTTGCCGAAGGTGATACCGACCTAACCGAGAAGTATCGGGACCGATATGCGGACGGAGGCAATTAAACTCCGCCAGCAAAACTAGATGATCAATCGATGGAAACCACGAAGCAGCTCGACCATTTACGTAAATGGCGGAGAGAGTGGGATTCGAACCCACGGTAGGCTTGCACCTACGGCAGTTTTCAAGACTGCTGCCTTAAACCACTCGGCCATCTCTCCGTTGTCGCTTCCTGCCAAGGCACGCCGCGCGCGCCACTACGGCAGTTTGGTTCCGGGCATCCTGCCCTCCGCCCCTTCGGGGCCAGCGGCTGCACTGCTGTCCACTTTGGCATCCTGCCTTCGCGTCAAGACTGCTGCCTTGAACCGCTCGGCCATCTCTCCGAATTGCTCCGCCAGCTGACTGCTGCAGCCAACGCGCATCCTATCAGGTCCGCCCCGTACCCTGCCCCGCGCGCCCCTTGCGCGACAGCGCGACCAGCGCCCAGATCGTGATCGCGACCGGGATCAGCGCACCGAGCAACGGCAGCAGAATCGCGGGATGGCGGATCGACATCGGCACCAACTGGGTGGCGGCGGCGTAGACCACGATCGCGATACGCAAGGCGCGGCGGCGACGGGCGATCCAGGGACTGGCGAGGATCAGCAGCAGCGCGATGCTGCCCAGCACGATGTCCAGCGTGGGCACCGACCACACGGTGGCGAAGCCGAGGCGGGTGAGGATCACCGAGCCGAGCACCGCCAGCAGGAAGTAGCTGCTCCAGTACTCGACCTTGTCCCAGCCGCGTTGGACCGGTGCGTTCACGCGATGCGCTCCGCGCCGCCCATGTACGGGCGCAGCGCTTCGGGCACGGTGATCGAGCCGTCGGCGTTCTGGCCGTTCTCCATCACCGCCACCAGGGTGCGGCCCACGGCGAGGCCGGAGCCGTTGAGCGTGTGCACCAGTTCGGGTTTGCCGGTTTCCGGGTTGCGCCAGCGGGCCTGCAGGCGACGCGCCTGGAAGTCCTCGAAGTTGGAGCAGCTGGAAATCTCACGGTAGGTGTTCTGGCTGGGCAGCCACACTTCGAGGTCGTAGGTCTTGGCCGAGCCGAAGCCCATGTCGCCGGTGCACAGCAGCACCTTGCGGTACGGCAGGCCGAGCTTCCGCAGCACGGCCTCGGCATGCCCGACCATCTCCTCCAGCTGGGCGTAGGACTCGCTGGCGCGGGCAATCTGCACCATCTCGATCTTCTCGAACTGGTGCTGGCGGATCATGCCGCGGGTATCGCGGCCGTAGCTGCCGGCCTCGGCGCGGAAGCACAGCGTGTGCGCGGTGAGTCGCATCGGCAGCGCGTCGGCGTCCTGGATCGCGTCGCGCACCAGGTTGGTCAGCGACACCTCGGCGGTGGGGATCAGGTAGCGCTTGCTTTCGCCCACCTGGGTGGCGAACAGGTCCTCCTCGAATTTCGGCAGCTGGCCGGTGCCCAGCATGCTCTCGGCGTTGACGACCACCGGCACGTTGCATTCGAGGTAGCCGTGCTCGCCGGTCTGCAGGTCGAGCATGAACTGCGCGAGCGCGCGGTGCAGCCGCGCCAGCTGGCCGCGCAGCACGGTGAAGCGGGCGCCGGAGAGCCTGGCGCCGGCGTCGGCGTCCAGCCAGCCATGGCGGGCGCCGAGGTCGACGTGGTCCTTCACCTCGAAGTCGAACGCGCGCGGCGTGCCCCAGCGCAGCTGTTCGGCGTTCTCGGTCTCGTCCTTGCCCAGCGGCACGGACTCGTGCGGGATGTTGGGGATGCCCAGCGCGATGTCGGCGAGCTTTGCCTGCACTTCGGCCAAGGCGCCCTCGTTGGCCTTGAGCTTGTCGCCGAGGCCGGCGACCTCGGCCATCAGCGGCGCGACGTCCTCGCCCTTGGCCTTGGCCTGGCCGATCGCCTTGGAGCGGGTATTGCGCAGGTTCTGCAGCTCCTGCGTCTCGGTGGACAGCCGCTTGCGCTCGGCCTCGAGCGACTCCACCGCGGACACGTCGAGCTCGAAGCCGCGGGTTTCCTTGAGGCGTGCTGCGGTTTCGGCGAGGCGCGAACGCAGCAGGGCGGGATCGAGCATGGAGGATGTCCGGATCGGGGTTGGAGCGGTGAATTATCGTCGCCGCGCGCGGGTGGCCGCAATGCAAGGGCTTGCCACGCCTCGCCCGGATGCCAGCCGTGGGTCGGGCTTCAGCCCGACACATCAGGCGAGTCGGGATGAATCCCGACCCACGAGGGCGTCAGCCAGTCATTTGCCGCGTGCCTTGCGCCTCGACTCGCGCAGCGCCAGCAGCTTCTCGCGCAGCTGCAGTTCCAGACCGCGCTCGACCGGCTCGTAGAACACCGTGCCGTCCAGCGCGTCGGGCAGGCATTGCTGGTCCAGCGCGATGCCGCCCTCGGCGTCGTGGTCGTACTGGTAGCCCTTGCCGTAGCCCAGGCCCTTCATCAGCTTGGTGGGCGCGTTGCGCAGGTGCATGGGCACCTCCAGCGTGCCCGTGTCGCGCACCGCGGCGCGGGCCTGGTTCCAGGCCGTGTAGGCGGCGTTGCTCTTGGGCGCCACGGCCAGCCAGATCGCCAGCTGGGCCAGGCCCAGTTCGCCCTCGGGGCTGCCGAGGCGTTCGTAGGTGTCCCAGGCGTCCAGCGCCATGCGCCAGGCGCGCGGTTCGGCCAGACCCACGTCCTCCACCGCCATGCGGGTCATGCGTCTGGCGAGGTAGCGCGGGTCGCAGCCGCCATCCAGCATGCGCGCCAGCCAGTACACGGCGGCATCGGGGTCGGAGGAGCGCACGGATTTGTGCAGCGCCGAGATCTGGTCGTAGAACTGCTCGCCCTGCTTGTCGAAGCGGCGGGTGCGGTCGGCCAGCACCTGTTCCAGCGTGGCCTGGTCGATGCGCTGGCCTTCGGCCAGTTCGGCGGCGATTTCCAGCAAGGTGAGCGCACGGCGCACGTCGCCGTCGGCGGCGTGGGCGATCAGCTGCAGCGAGGCATCGTCCACATCGAGTTGCTGCGCGCCGAGACCGCGTTCCACGTCCGCCAAGGCACGCCTGAGCGCGGCGACGATGTCGTCCGCCGACACCGCATCCAGCACGTGCACGCGGCAGCGCGAGAGCAGCGCGGAGTTCAGTTCGAACGAGGGGTTCTCGGTGGTGGCACCCACGAACAGGATCACGCCGCGTTCGATGTGCGGCAGGAAGGCGTCCTGCTGGGTCTTGTTGAAACGGTGCACCTCGTCCACGAACAGCACGGTGCGCCGACCCTGGGCGAAGTTGCCCTCGGCCTCGGCCAGCGCCTTGCGCACCTCGGGCAGGCCGGAGAGCACGGCCGAGATCGCCTTGAAATCGGCATCGGCGTACTGCGCCACCAGCAGCGCCAGCGTGGTCTTGCCGCAGCCGGGCGGCCCCCACAGCACCATGGAGTGCAGCCGGCCCGCCTCCAAGGCGCGGCGCAGGGCGCGGTCCGGCGCCACCAGGCGGCGCTGACCCACGATCTCGTCGAGGTTGCGCGGGCGCATGCGCTCGGCCAGCGGCTTCAGCGCCTCGGGTTCGGCGAACAGGGAGCTCGCCGGCTGGAAGGGGTTGCGGGGCATGGTCTCCATGATACGGCGTGCGACCCTGCCCCGCCCCGGGAAAGCGCCCCGCCAGTTATCATGTCGCCGGGAACGGCGCACCACGCAAGGAGCCGCGCATGTCCGGGGGAATCCACCGCCAGCTTGGCCTGCACCGCCATCGCCGAACGCGTGGCGGCGTGGCGGAGCGCTGCGCTTGAGGCGGGCTGCCGGCATGCGCGCGGCCCTGCTGGCCTTGCTGCTGATGCTGCTGCCGTGCGCTCGGCTGCATGCGGCAACGGCCGCCGCCGACCGCTGGCTGCCGCTGGAACGGCAGTGGTTCGACGACGTGGGCATGGCCGAGGGCCTGCCGCATTCCATCACCACCGCGCTGGCGCAGGATCGCGACGGCCTGCTGTGGATCGGCACCATGGGCGGCCTGGTGCGCTACGACGGCTACCGCGTGCAGGTGTTCGAGCTGGCCGATGCCGCGGCCGCCGGCCTGCCCGACACCTACGTGCGCAGCTTGCTCGCGCTGCCGGACGGCGGCCTGCTGGTGGGCACCAATGCGGGTGGGCTGGCGCGCTTCGACCCGCAGACCGGCCGCTTCCGCAGCTACCCGGTCGGCCCCGGCGGCACCGGCAATCGCAAGATCTACGCGCTGGCGGCGGACGGCGACAGCGGTGTGTGGATCGCCACCGACAGCGGGCTGGATCACCTGGACCTTGGCAGCGACCGCATCGCGCCGGTCGACACCGGACCGGCCGCACCGCGCAACTTCGCCGTATTCCAGGATCGTGCCGGCAACCTGTGGCTGGGCAACGACAAGGGTCTGTTCGTGCGCTACGCCGGCAGCAAGGCGTTCGTACGCCCGGAGCATCCCGCGGGCGTGGTCGACCAGGTGCTGCACGACGAGATCTGGGCGGTGCGCGAAGACGCCGAGGGACGGCTGTGGGTGGGCAGCGTGCAGATGGGCGCGATCTACCGCGAGGCCAACGGTAGCTGGCGCACCATCCCCGGCTTCAGCGGCTACGACGGCACCGCACGGCAGGCCACCGTGCGCGACTTCCTGGAGGTGCGGCCGGGCCGGATGTGGATCGCCACCGACGGCGACGGCATCGTCACCTACACCGCCGGCGACGCCGACACGCGCGTGCTCGACCACGACACCTCGCTGCCCTCCTCGCTGCCCGGCAATTCCGTGCGCGCGCTGCTGCTGGGACGCGCCGGCAACGCCTGGGCCGCCACCGATCTCGGGGCGGCGCGCAGCAACGCCGGAGCGAACATCGCGTTCCCCATGCTGCCCTCGTCCGACCTCGCACACTCGCTGGCCAACCCGAACGTACGCAGCATCCTGGTCGATGCGCGCGGCCGGATCTGGCTGGGCATGGCGTCGGGCGAGATCGACATCATCGACCCGCTCACCGGCACCGTGCGCCACCTGAAGCTGACCGGCAAGCAGCTGCGCCGCGACGTGCAGAGCCTGGCCGAGGCGCCGGACGGCTCGATCTGGGTCGGCACCCAGGGCATGGCGCAGATCGATCCCGACACGCTGGCCGTGCGCGACGCGATCCTGCCTGCACTGGGCGACAGCCCGGTGCTGAGCCTGCTGCGCATGGGACCGTACATGCTGATCGGCACCTACAACGGCGTGTTCCGCTATGACTCGCGCAACGGCCAGCTGGTCCACTACCGCCACGTCGCCGGCCAACCCGGCAGCCTGGTCAGCGACACCGTGCGGCAGATCGTGCGCGTGGGCACGGCGGTCTGGTACGCCACCAACAACGGCATCAGCGTGGCGCGCGACCCGCTGCAAACCACCGGTTTCGTGAACCTGGTGCAGCACGAAGGCGATGCCGCCAGCCTGCCCCAGAACCTGGTCGACTCGATCGCCGTCGATACGCGCGGCCGCGTGTGGGCGGGCACGCTGGGCGGCCTCGCCATGCTGCCGCACGGCAACGACCCGCCTTACCGATTCCAGCACCTCGGCACCGCCGCCGGGCTGGCCAGCGACAAGATCACCGCCCTGCTGCCCGACGACGACGGCAACCTGTGGGTGAGCAGCGCCAACGGCATCTCGGTGGTCGGCGGACAGAGCCTGCGCATCCGCAACCTCGGCGTGCGCGACGGCCAGCACATCTCCAGCTACATCTACGCCGCCGCCGCGCGCATGCCCGACGGCACCCTGCTGTTCGGCGGCCTCGGCGGCCTCACCGTGGTCCGCCCGCTGTGGCGCGGTCCCGACGACCCGCAAGTGCCGCTGCGCATCACCAACGTGCTGGTGAACGGGCACCCGCTTCCGTTCGGCCGGCTGCCCGGCGATCGTGGCACGCTGGCGCTGTCCGCGCACGAACGCAGCCTGCGCCTGGACTTCGCCCTGCTCGACTTCCAGGGGTCGCAGGAGACCACCTACAGCTACCGCATGGCCGGCTTCGACGACGGCTGGATCGAGGTGCCCAAGGGCGGCACGCCCAGCGCGATCTATACCAACCTGCCGCACGGCCGCTACGTGCTGCACCTGCGTGCGGTGCCGCGCGGCCTGCACGCGCGCGCGGCCGAAAGCACGCTGGCGATCAGCGTGGCACCGCTGTGGTACGAGACGCTGTGGGCGCGCCTGCTGGCCGTCGTGCTGCTGCTGACGCTGGTGGTGCTGCTGGTGCAAATGCGCACGATCTACCTGCGTCGCCGTGCCTTGCAGCTGCAGAAGCAGATCGACGTGCACACCCGCGAGCTGATCGCCGCCAACCGGCGCCTCGACCTGCTGGCCGGCACCGACGAACTGACCGGCGTCTGCAACCGCCGCCGCTTCCTGGAACTGGCCGAGGGCGTGCGGCGCTACGCCGACACGGCCCCGGCCTGTATCGCCCTGCTCGACCTGGACCGCTTCAAGCGCGTCAACGACGAGTTCGGCCACCTGGCCGGCGACGCGGTGCTGCGCGCCACCGCCGGCGTGATCTGCCAGCAGTTGCGCGCCGGCGACCTGGTCGGCCGCTACGGCGGCGAGGAACTGGTGCTGTGCCTGCCGAACAACTCCGGCGCCAAGGCCATGGAGATCGCCGAGCGGATCCGCGTCGCGCTGCGCGGCACGCGCACCTGGCACGAAGGTCGCGCGATCACCATCACGGTGAGCATCGGCGTCGCCGAGCTGCGGCCCGGCGAAGGCATGACCTCGTGGCTGTCGCGCGCCGATGCGGCGCTGTACGAATCCAAGCACCGCGGCCGCGACTGCTGCACGTTGGCGGTCTGAGCACGCGGCTTGTTCAGCCGTCCGGCGGGCCCGCCCTGCTCAGCGTGTATTGGCGATACAGGCCATAGCCCAGGCCGCAGACCCCGGTGAGCGTGGCGGGGATCAGCAGGCTGCGCTGTTGCAGCAGCCGGAACAGGCCGGCGCCGACGATGCTGCCAAGCATGAAGCTGGCCGCCACCAGCGTGCAGACGCGCAACCGCAGCCGATCCACCGGCAGGCCGCGCAGCAAGTGGCCGAGGTAGATGCCAAGGTCGGTGAAGATGCCGGTGACGTGGGTGGTGCGGATCACCGCGCCGCTGTAGGCACTGACCATGCCGTTCTGCAGGCCCATGCCGACCGACGCCAGGTACAACCCCGCCGAATTCGCCGCGTCGAGCAGCGGCACGGCGGCAAACAGCAGCGCCGACTCCAGCACCAGCGCCACGCCGTAGCGCCGCCCCAGCTGCAGCGTGCTCTGCTGCACGATCATGCCGCTCAGCGTGGCGCCGAGCACGAAGGCCGCGATCGCCAGCGCCCAGTGCAGCGCCTCGCCGTGCTCGCCCTGGCCCAGTGCGACGCCGAGCAGGCTGGTGTTGCCGGTCATGTTGCTGATCGACTCGTGCCGGAAACCGAGATAACCCACCGCATTGACCTGGCCCGCGATGAAGGCCAGCACGGCCGTGCCGAACCAGGCCCAGCGCGGCAATTGGCGCAGCACCGGCATGGCGTCAGTTCCGCAGCGTCAGTTCTTCAACGGCTGCACCTGCAGCACCGGTGCGTCGCCGATCACGTCGGCGCCCTTGGGCGGCACGAAGGTGAACACCGCAGGCGGGATCGCCACGTTGCGCTGCCAGTGCGAGAAGCGGATGTCGGTGGTGGAGCCGAGCTGGTCCTTGAACGTCATCCGCGCGAGGCCATTTGCGTCGAAGCCGAGATCCGCATAGGCGAACTGCGGGTCCTTCGCGGTGGAGGTGAGCCGCAGCCAGGCCAGGCCGTCGCGCTCGCCCTGCTCGCTGACCTTGAACTCGCGGTCCATCTGCTTGAGGTCGGTGAGCACGGTGAGCGGGCTGTGCGCCTCCTCGCTGGACTGGATGCGCACGGTGACCTGCTCCAGCTCGGGGTCGTACATCCACACCCGGCTGCCGTCGGCCACGATGGTCTGCTTGTACGGCGCGGTGGTTTCCCAGCGGAACTGCCGCGGCGCCTGCAGCGCCAGCGTGCCGGTGCTGGTCTTGCCGGCGTTGCCGTTCGGGTCGACCAGGGTCTGGCTGAAGTCGCCGGTGAGCGAATGCAGGCCGGTGGCGAAGGCGTCGAGCCGGGTGCGCGCGGCGCCGGTGGCGGCTTGGGCGGCGGTGCCCAGCGACAGCAGCGCGAACGCGGCCAGTGCAAGCTTGAAACGTTTCATCGGATTCCCCGCGACGTGACGATGGGTGCCATTGTCGCCGCTGCACGCTTAACACGCACCCTCAGAGCCTGTTCACGATCTCCCCATGGCCCGGGAGATCATGAGCAGGCTCTCACTCGTTCACCGGCAGGCACAGCGTCTCCTTGACCTCTTCCATCACGATGTAGCTCTTGGATTCGCGCACGTGCGGCAAGGTCAGCAAGGTGCTGCCGAGCAGCTTGCGATAGGAAGCCATCTCGCTGATGCGCGCCTTGATCAGGTAGTCGAAGTCGCCGGACACCAGGTGGCATTCGAGCACGTTGGGCAGGCGCAGCGCGGCGCGGCGGAACTCCTCGAAGATGTCGCCGGACTTGTAGGCAAGGCTGATCTCCACGAACACCAGCAGCCCGGCCTTGACGTACTGCGGGTCCAGCCGGGCGTAGTAGCCGGTGATCACCTGCTCGCGCTCCAGCCGGCGCACGCGCTCGGTGCACGGCGTGGTGGACAGGCCGACGCGCTCGCCCAGCTCGGTGAAGGAAATCCGCCCCTCCTGCTGCAGGATCTTCAGGATTTTCCGGTCGATCTTGTCCAGTTCGCGGGGTCGGGACGGCATGGGGCTCTGGCTCCGGCGGGTCGTAACGGGAAAATCTCCCGCCATTTTCGTCCAACACGGGAAAAACCACCACTTGGCGGCGAATATACTGTGCGATTCATCCGCTGCGCAGCGCTTGGCGCAGGGAATCTGGCCAGGAGGAAACGATGCGGATACTGATGCTCGGCAGCGGCGTGATCGGCGTGACCAACGCGTGGTACCTGCGCCAGGCCGGACACGAGGTGACCGTGCTGGACCGCGAGGCCGGCCCGGCGCTGGAGACCAGTTTCGCCAATGCCGGCCAGCTGTCGTTCGGCTACACCTCGCCATGGGCCGCGCCCGGCGTGCCGCTGAAGGCGATCAAGTGGCTGTTCGAGGCGCATGCGCCGCTGTCGATCCGCCCCACCGCGAACCCGGACCAGTACCGCTGGCTGTGGCAGATGCTGCGCAACTGCAGCGCCGCCCGCTACGCCGTCAACAAGGCGCGCATGGTGCGCCTGTCCGACTACAGCCGCGACTGCATCAACGAGCTGAGCCGCGCCACCGGCATCGACTACGAGGGGCGCCAGCTCGGCACCACGCAGCTGTTCCGCACCCGGCAGCAGCTCGATGCGGCGGCCCACGACATCGAGGTGCTGCGCGAGTACGGCGTGCCCTACGAGGTGCTGGACCGCGCCGGCATCGTCAAGGCCGAACCGGCGCTGGCGGCCACCGTCGACAAGCTGGTCGGCGCGCTGCGCCTGCCGATGGACCAGACCGGCGACTGCCAGCTGTTCACGCGCAAGCTGGCGGCGCTGGCCGCCGCGGCCGGCGTCGAGTTCCGCTACGGCCAGGAAGTGGGTGGCCTGCAGCGCGACGGCGAGCGCATCGCCGGCGTGCGCATCGGCGACCGGCTGGAAAGCGCCGACGCCTACGTGGTCGCGCTGGGCAGCTGGTCGCCGCAACTGCTCGCGCCGCTGGGCCTGCGCCTGCCGGTGTACCCGCTCAAGGGCTATTCGCTGACCGTGCCGATCACCGACCCGGACGGCGCACCGACCTCCACCATCCTGGACGAGAGCTACAAGATCGCGGTCACCCGTTTCGACGACCGCATCCGCGTCGGCGGCATGGCCGAGGTGGTCGGCTACGACCGCTCGCTGAACCCGCGCCGGCGCGCCACCCTGGAAAAGGTGGTGAACGACCTCTACCCGCGCGGCGGCGACCTCGCCCGCGCCATGTTCTGGACCGGCCTGCGCCCGGCCACGCCGGACGGCACGCCGGTGGTGGGCGCCACGCCGTACCGCAACCTCTACCTCAACACCGGCCACGGCACGCTGGGCTGGACCATGGCCGCCGGCTCGGGCCGCTACCTCACCGACCTGATCGCCGGCAGGACCCCGGCGATCGACCCCGAAGGCCTGGACATCTTCCGCTACCTCGGCCAAGCGGGGCGGCACTGATGCGGCCCGCGCAAGCCCTGATCGACCTGGCCGCGCTGCGCCACAACTACCGGCTGGCGAAGAAGCTGGGCGGCGGCAAGGCGCTGGCGATCGTCAAGGCCGACGCCTACGGCCACGGCGCGGTGGCCTGTGCACGTGCGCTGGAAGCCGAGGCCGACGGCTTCGGCGTGGCCTGCATCGAGGAGGCGCTGGAACTGCGTGGCGCCGGCATCGCCGCGCCGATCCTGCTGATGGAAGGCTGCTTCGATGCCGACGAACTGCCGCTGGTCGTCGAGCACGACCTGTGGATCGCGGTGGCCTCGCCCGAACAGCTCGAAGCGGTGCTCGCGTTCGAGATCCACGCCACCCTGCACATCTGGCTGATGCTGGACAGCGGCATGCACCGGCTGGGACTGTCGCCCGAGGATTTCCGCGCCGCGCACGCACGCCTCTCCGCGCGGCCGAACGTGGCGCCGCTGGTGCTGATGAGCCACCTCGCGCGCGCCGACGAGCTGGACAGCCCGCGCACGCTGGAGCAACTGGACAACTTCCGCCGCGCTACCGCCGGCCTCGCCGGCGAAACCAGCCTGTGCAACTCGGCCGCCGCGCTGGGCTGGCCGCAACTGCGCAACGACTGGGCGCGCCCGGGGCTGATGCTGTACGGCGCCGATCCGCTGCATGGGCAGCCCCACGAGCACGCCGACGAGCTGCGCGCGGTGATGACGCTGCAGTCGCGCGTGTTCCTGGTGCGCGAGATCGCCGTGGGCGAACCGGTGGGCTACGGCGCCCGCTTCGTCGCCCAGCGCCCCACCCGCGTCGGCGTGGTGGCGATGGGCTATGCCGACGGTTACCCGCAATACGCCCCCAACGGCACGCCGGTGCTGATCGACGGCCAGCCCGGCCACACCATCGGGCGCGTCTCGATGGACATGCTCACCGTCGAGCTCACCGACCATCCGCAGGCCGGCGTGGGCAGCCTGGTGCAACTGTGGGGTGACACGCCGCGCGTGCCGGCGCTGGCGCCGCTGTGCAACACCAGCGCCTACCGGTTGCTGTGCGCGCTGAAGCGCGTGCCGCGCCGCTACGTCAACGGCTGATCGGCACGCGGGTCAATCCCTGGGCGGTGGTGGTGCCAGCACTTCACGGTTGCCGTTGTGCTGCGGGGCGCTGACCACGCCGTCCTGCTCCATCTGCTCGATCAGGCGCGCGGCGCGGTTGTAGCCGATGCGCAGGTGGCGCTGCACGCCCGAGATCGAGGCGCGCCGCGTCTGGGTGACGATGGCCACGGCCTTGTCGTAAAGCTGGGAGTCGGCGTCGCCGCCTTCTTCGCCTTCCTGCGGCAGGCCGGCGTCGTTGATGAACTTGCCGTCGCTGGTGGCCTGCACTTCCTCCAGCACGCCCTCGATGTACTGCGGTGCGCCCTGCGCCTTCAGCCAGTTCACCACGTTGTGCACCTCGTGGTCGTCCACGAAGGCGCCGTGCACGCGCTCGGGCGTGGCGGTGCCGGGCGGCAGGTAGAGCATGTCGCCGTGGCCGAGCAAGGCTTCCGCACCGGACTGGTCGAGGATCGTGCGCGAGTCGATCTTGCTCGATACCTGGAATGCGATGCGGGTGGGGATGTTCGCCTTGATCAGGCCGGTGATCACGTCCACCGACGGGCGCTGGGTGGCCAGCACAAGGTGCACGCCGGCGGCGCGCGCCTTCTGGGCGAGGCGGGCGATCAGCTCCTCCACCTTCTTGCCCACGATCATCATCATGTCGGCGAACTCGTCGATGATGATCACGATGTAGGGCAGCGGTTCCAGCGGCTCCGCGGCGAGGTTCGGCATCTCGGGGTTCGGCCGGAACAGCGGGTCCAGCAGCGGCTGGCCGGCGTTCTCGGCGTCCTTCACCTTCTTGTTGAAGCCGCCCAGGTTGCGCACGCCCACCGCGGCCATCAGCTTGTAGCGGCGCTCCATCTCGGCGACGCACCAGCGCAGCGCGTTGGCGGCCTCCTTCATGTCGGTGACCACCGGCGCCAGCAGGTGCGGGATGCCCTCGTAGACGCTGAGTTCCAGCATCTTCGGGTCGATCATGATCATCCGCACGTCTTTCGGGCTGGCCTTGTACAGCAGCGAAAGCACCATCGCGTTGACCGCCACCGACTTGCCCGAGCCGGTGGTGCCGGCCACCAGCAGGTGCGGCATCTTGGCGAGATCCACCACCACGGGCTTGCCGCCGATGTCCTTGCCCAGCGCCAGCGCCAGCGGCGACTTGGTCTGGTCGTAGCGGTCCGAGCGCAGGATCTCGGAGAGGTACACGATCTGCTTGCGGGTGTTGGGGATCTCCAGGCCGATCACGTTCTTGCCGGGGATCACGTCGACCACGCGCACGCTGACCACGGAGAGCCCGCGCGCGATGTCCTTGTCCAGGCTGGACACCTGCGAGCCGCGCACGCCGGCGGCCGGCTCCAGCTCGAAGCGGGTGATCACCGGGCCGGGGTAGACGCCGACCACCTTGGCCTCGATGCGGAAATCCTTGAGCTTCAGCTCGACCTGGCGCGACAGCACTTCCAGGGTTTCCTCCGAGTAGCCCGGCCCCTGCTCCGGCGCCTCGTCCAGCAGCGACAGCGGCGGCAGCTCGCCGGGCGCGGAGGCGCCGGTGAACAGCGGGATCTGCGTCTCCAGCTTCGCGCGCTCGCTCTTGGCCACCGGCGCGGGCGGTGTCTCGATGCGCACCGGCTCGCGCTTGGCCTGCTTCACCGCCTCGACCTTCTTCGCCGTCTCGCGCTCGGCGCGCGCCTGCTGCGCCTTGAGCGCATCGGGCGCCGCGCGCAGCTTGCCGCGCAGCCACTCGACCGCACGCAGCGTGGCCTGCCCGGTCCAGTCCATCAGTTTGAACCAGGACAACCCGGTGGCCAGCGTCACCGCCACCAGAAACAGCGCCAGCAGCAGCAACGGTGCGCCCTTCTCGCCGAACGCGGCAAGCAGGCCATGCGCCACCGCGCTGCCGATCACGCCGCCGGCGCCTTGCGGCTCCATCGTGCTCTGCGGAAAGTTGAGCCAGCTCAGGCCCGGTGCGGTGATGAAGAAGAACACCGCGCCGATCAGGCGCAGCGAGGATTCCCAGGGGTGCACCGGCTGCACGCCGCGCTGGCGCAGCACCTGCACGCCCAGCAGCAGCAGCAGCAGCGGGAAGCAATAGGCCACGCCGCCGAACAGGTAGCGCAGCAAGTCGGCGACGTAGGCGCCCACCGTGCCACCGAGGTTGTGCACGTGCGCCGCCGCGCCGACATGCGACCAGCTCGGATCCTGGGCGTCGTAGCTGAACAGGCAGACCAGTAGGTACAGCGCCAGCGGCAGCAGCACCAAGGCACCCGCTTCGCGCAGGCGACGCTTCAGCTCGTCGCTGAGCGGAGTGCGTTCCGTTTTCTGTTTGACGTTTGCGCTGCGCGCCACCGGTGGGGGCTTCCTGTTGCCGTATTCCCGGCAAGTCTACACAGGCGGCGCGGGCTTCCATAGCTGGCCGATCCGCAGCCGCGGAATCTGCCCCCACGGCTTGAATCGGCCGCCTGCCTTCCCCATCCTTGCGGATCGGCATCCCCGATGATGCAACCTTCGTGGCGGTCGTGGCGAATAGCCACGCAAACCGCCAGCCACCCTGAGGAACCCGCGCATGACCGCCACCCCCAAGCACACCCGCCTGCTGATCCTCGGCTCCGGCCCGGCCGGCTACACCGCCGCGGTGTACGCCGCGCGCGCCAACCTCAAGCCGACCATGATCACCGGCCTGCAACAGGGCGGCCAGCTGATGACCACCACCGACGTGGACAACTGGCCGGGCGACGTGGAGGGCCTGCAGGGCCCGGCGCTGATGCAGCGCATGGCCGAGCACGCCGAGCGCTTCCACACCGAGATGATCTTCGACCACATCCACACCGTGGACCTGAAGCAGCGCCCGTTCCGGCTCAAGGGCGACTCCGGCGAATACACCGCCGATGCGCTGATCGTGTCCACCGGCGCCACCGCGAAGTACCTCGGCATCGCCAGCGAGGAGAAGTTCAAGGGCAAGGGCGTGTCCGCCTGCGCCACCTGCGACGGCTTCTTCTTCCGCGAGCAGGAGGTGGTGGTGATCGGCGGCGGCAACACCGCGGTGGAGGAAGCGCTGTACCTGGCCAACATCTGCAGCAAGGTCTACCTGGTGCATCGCCGCGACAAGCTGCGCGCGGAGAAGATCATGCAGGACAAGCTGTTCGAGAAGGCCGCCGCCGGCAAGATCGAGCTGGTGTGGAACCACAGCGTGGACGAAGTGCTGGGCGACGACTCCGGCGTCACCGGCGTGCGCGTGAAGGACGTCAACTCCGGCGCCACCCGCGACATCGCCGCCACCGGCTTCTTCGTGGCGATCGGCCACACGCCGAACACCGGCATCTTCGAAGGCCAGCTCGACATGCACGACGGCTACATCCGGATCCACAGCGGCCAGAGCGGCATGGCCACGCTGACCTCGGTGCCCGGCGTGTTCGCCGCCGGCGACGTGGCCGACCACGTCTACCGCCAGGCGATCACCTCGGCCGGCTTCGGCTGCATGGCCGCGCTGGACGCCGAGCGCTGGCTGGACCAGCAGAAGCCGGCGGGCTGATGCAGGACGCCCCGCCGCTCTGGTACGCCGGAGCGGCGCCATGGATAGCTGGCATCATCATGCCGTGATCGAAGCGCGCTTCCACGAGAACATTGCCGACATCCCGGCCGCCGACTGGGATGCGCTGCGTCCCGACGGCAATCCCTTCGTCACGCACGCGTTCCTGCACGCACTGGAAGACAGCGGCTGCGTGCGCCCGGCCTGGGGCTGGCAGGCGCATCACCTCGGCCTGTACGAACACGGCCGGCTGCGCGCCGCCGCGCCGCTGTACCTCAAGGGCAATTCGCACGGCGAGTTCGTGTTCGACTGGAGCTGGGCCGCCGCCTGGGAGCGCGCCGGCGGCGACTACTACCCCAAGCTGCTATGCGGCGTGCCCTACTCGCCGATCCCCGGCCCGCGCCTGCTCGCCCGCGGCGACGCCACGCTGCAGCGCGCGCTGGTCGCGGCACTGCGCCGCGAGGCGGAACGCCTGAATCTGTCCTCGGTGCACGCGAATTTCCTGTGCGATGACGAGGCCGCCTTGTTCGGCGCGGACTGGCTGGCCCGCTCCGACGTGCAGTTCCACTGGCACAACCGGGGTTGGCGCGACTTCGACGATTTCCTCGCCGCGCTCAACCACAAGAAGCGCGCGAACATCCGTCACGAACGCGCCCGCGTCGCCGCCGGCGGACTGCGTGTGGAATGGCGCGGCGGCGACACGCTGGACGCGGCCGAATGGGACGCGGTGCATGCGCTCTACCTCGCCACGTTCGACGCCAAGGGCAACCACGCCGCGTTGACGCCTGGGTTCTTCCGCCGGCTCGGCGGCCTGGCGCAACTGGCGCTGGCCCGAGACGCGGACGGCATCGCCGCGATGGCGCTGTTCCTCGAAGGCGACGGCGTGCTGTACGGCCGCTACTGGGGCAGCCGCATCGAAACGCCCGGCCTGCATTTCGAGCTGTGCTACTACCGCGGCATCGAGCACGCGATCGAACGGGGCCTGCAGCGCTTCGAACCCGGCGCGCAGGGCGAGCACAAGCTGGCACGCGGCTTCCTGCCCGTGCGCACGCACTCGCGGCACCTGCTGCTGCACGAGGGTTTCCGTGCGGCCGTGCGCGAGGCGTTGCAGCACGAAGCCGAATCGATGGACGACTACGCGCGGGAGCTGGCTGCACACAGCCCGTATGCGCAAGGCGATGCGCGATGATCCGCCTGCCCGAGCTCGATCCCGCCACACCCGAGCGCTTCCCCGATCCGCGCACTGCGCTGTGCGAACCGAACGGCCTGCTCGCCTTCGGCGGCGACCTCGCGCCCGCGCGCCTGCTGGCCGCCTATGGCCAAGGCATCTTCCCGTGGTATGGCGACGAGGAACCGATCCTGTGGTGGTCGCCCGATCCGCGCTGCGTGTTCCGCACCGGCACGCTGCGCATCAACCGCAGCCTGCGCCGGCAACTGCGCGGCAAGTCCTGGCGGGTGACCGTGGATCGCGCGTTCGAGGCGGTGATCCACGCCTGCGCCGCGCCACGCGACGGCCATGCCGGCACCTGGATCCTGCCCGAGATGATCGATGCCTACGTCGCGCTGCACCGGCTCGGCCACGCGCATAGTGTCGAGGTGTGGGACGGCACGCGGCTGGTCGGCGGTGTCTACGGCCTGGCCGTCGGCCAGCTGTTCTGCGGCGAGTCGATGTTCAGTGCCGAGAGCGGCGGCTCCAAGCTCGCCCTGATGGCGCTGGCCGACCTGCTGCGGCAATGGGGTTGGCCGCTGATCGACGCGCAGGTGGCGAATGCACACACCCTGGGCCTGGGTGCCGAGGAAATCCCACGCGAACGCTATCTGCATGAGGCCACGCGTCTTGCCGCGCTGCCCGGCCGCGTGGGTAGCTGGGCCGACGCCGCGGCACTGCAGTCCCAGCCGGGCGCGACTCAGGCGGCCTGCTGAGCCGGCGCCGCCGCCTGCTTCAGCGCCCCGTAATGGGCGAGGAACAGCTCGACCAGCCGCGGGTCGAGCTGGCTACCGGCGACCTCGCGCAGGTAGTCGAGCACCCGCGCTTCCGGCCATGCCGGCTTGTACGCGCGCTCGGTAATCAGCGCATCCCACACGTCGATCACGCTGAAGATGCGGGCGGCCAGCGGAATCGCCTCGCCGCGCAAGCCCTGCGGGTAACCGCTGCCGTCCCAGCGCTCATGATGGCCATACGGCACCGCGCTGGAGCCGCGCAGGAAATCCACTTGCTGCAGCAGCTCGTGGCCGATCCACGGGTGCTGGCGCATCAGCGCAATCTCGCCCTCGTCCAACGGGCCGGGCTTGGTGAGGATCGTGTCCGGCAGCGCCAGCTTGCCGATGTCGTGCAGCAACGCACCCAGCCGCAGCTCGTCCAGCGCGCGGCCGCGCACGCCGTCCAACCGCGCCAGCTCGGTAGCCATGCGCGCCACGCGTTCGGAGTGATGGCCGGTCTCCTGGTGGCGCACGTCCATCGCCGTCACCAGCACGCGCAACGCCTGTTCGCGCCCCTGGCGCAGTCGACGGTTGCCTAGCTGCAGCCGTTGCACGTCCTTCCGGATCATCCAGTACAGCATCGCACCGGTGACCAGCACGAAGATCCAGCCCTTCAGTGTCTGCAACTCCATGCGCAGGTTCGCATCCGGCACCAGCGCGTCCAGCGCGCGGTCGGAGCACCAGATCCAGATCGCCGCGAACAACACGTACACACCCGCGATGCGCAGTGGCGGACTCATCCGCATGGCTGCGATTCCCCCGGCCTGTTGAAGTGTCTATTCCGCCACGCCCCGGCACGGTCGTCGAGGCGCGACTACCGACCCTGCGATGGATGTCTCACCCGCCGCGCGCAGAGTACTTGCGCGCCACGTAGTCGTCGAGGATGCCCACGAACTCGCTGGCGATGTGCTCGCCGCGCAAGGTCATCGCCTTCTCGCCGTCGATGAACACCGGTGCCGCCGGCGCCTCGCCGTTCCCCGGCAGCGAGATACCGATGTTCGCGTGCTTGGATTCGCCCGGCCCGTTCACCACGCAGCCCATCACCGCCAGCGTCATGTTCTCCACGCCGTCGTACTTCACCCGCCACATCGGCATGTTTTCGCGCACGTGCTCCTGCACGGTCTTGGCCAGCTCCTGGAAGAACTCGCTGGTGGTGCGGCCGCAACCCGGGCAGGCGGTGACCAGCGGCGTGAACGAACGCAGGCCCATGGTCTGCAGCAGTTCCTGCGCCACGATCACCTCGCCGGTGCGCGAGGCGCCCGGTTCGGGCGTGAGCGAGATGCGGATGGTGTCGCCGATGCCTTCCTGCAACAACACGGCGAGAGCTGCGCTCGACGCGGTGATGCCCTTGGAGCCCATGCCGGCTTCGGTGAGGCCCAGGTGCAGCGCGTAGTCGCAGCGCGTGGCGATGTCGCGGTACACCGCGATCAGCTCCTGCACGCCGGACACCTTGCACGACAGGATGATGCGCTCGCGCGGCAAGCCGATCTTCTCCGCCAGCACTGCCGAATCCAGCGCCGAGCGGATCAGCGCCTCGCGCGCCACGTGGCTGGCATCCCACGGTTCGGCGCGGGTGTGGTTCTCGTCCATCAGCGTGGCGACCATCGCCTGGTCCAGCGAACCCCAGTTCGCACCGATGCGCACCGGCTTGCCGTACTGGATCGCCTTCTCGATGATCGCGCCGAACTGCGCGTCCTTCTTCTTGCCGAAGCCCACGTTGCCGGGGTTGATGCGGTACTTCGCCAGCACCTCGGCGCAGGCCGGTTCGGCTTCCAGCAGCTGGTGGCCGTTGTAATGGAAGTCGCCGACGATCGGCACGTCCACGCCCATCATCGCCAGCCGCTCGGCGATACGCGGCACCGCCGCTGCCGCCGCCGGCGTGTTCACCGTGATGCGCACGATTTCCGAACCCGCGCGGGCCAGCTCGGCGATCTGCTTCGCGGTGCTGACCGGATCTTCGGTGTCGGTGTTCGTCATCGACTGCACCACGATGGGTGCGCCGCCGCCCACCAACACCTTGCCAATCTGCACCCCAACGCTGGGACGACGCGCCATCGGCTCGGCCGCGCGCGGTTTCGGGGTAGAGGATTCGTTCATGCAGGCAACCGGAAAAGACTGCCGCGCGACGTCGCGGCGCAGGCGACAAGCATAACGGAACGTCCATGACCGCAAGGCGAAAACCGGCGAATGTGCATGGCATGGCACACTGCCCGCCATGCCCGCGACCTCGCCGTTGTCGTCCCCCGCCACCCGCCTGCTCGCCGAACAGGCGCTGAGCCGCAGCGCTGGCGCACCGCTGCTGGGCGGCAATACGGTGGAGCTGCTGATCGATGGCGAGGCGCATTTCGCGTCCTGGCTGGCCGCGATCCGTGGCGCGCAGCGCTGCGTGCTGCTGGAGAACTACATCATCCGCGACGACGCAGTCGGCCGCGCGTTCCGCGATGCGCTGGCCGAGCGCGCGCGCGCCGGCGTGTTCGTGGCCGTGGTGGCCGACTGGATGGGCTGCCTCGGCCAGTCCGGCCACACCTTCTGGCAACCGCTGCGCGCCGCCGGCGGCGAGGTGCGCATCTTCAATCCGCCGCAACTGGGCCAGCCGTTCGGCTGGATCAGCCGCGACCACCGCAAGCTGCTGGTGGCGGACGGCACGCAGGGTTTTCTCTCCGGCGTGTGCATCAGCGCGAAATGGCTGGGCGACGCGCGACGCGGCGTGCCGCCGTGGCGCGACACCGGCGTGGCGCTGCGCGGCCCGGTGGTGGCGGAGATGCAAGCCGCATTCGCGCAGAGCTGGGCCGAGACCGGTGCCGAACTGCCGCCCTTCGCGGCGACCGGCGACAGCGCGGGCGGCAACGTGGCGCTGCGCCTGATCGCGACGCAACCCGCCAGCGCCGGCATCTACCGGCTCGACCAGATGATCGCCGCACTGGCACGCAAGACGCTGTGGCTCACCGACGCCTACTTCGTGGGCACCGCACCCTATGTGCAGGCGCTGACGGCCGCCGCGCGCGACGGCGTGGACGTGCGCCTGCTAGTGCCGGGCACCAGCGACATTCCCATGGTGGCCAGCCTGTCGCGCTCGGGCTACCGGCCGCTGCTCCAGGCCGGCATCCGCGTGTTCGAGTGGAACGGCTCGATGCTGCACGCCAAGACGGCGGTGGCCGACGGCCAGTGGGCGCGGGTGGGCTCGTCCAACTTGAATCTCGCCAGCTGGCTGAGCAACCGCGAGATCGATGTGGCGATCGAGGACGCCGGCTTCGCCGCGCGACTCGCCGCGCAGTACGAACAAGACCTGGGCCACGCTACCGAGATCGTGCTGAGCCCGCGCCGTCATCGTCGCGACAAGCTGCGCGGCGCCAGCGAACGCCCACCGCGCGCCCATCACGACGGCGGCAGCTCCAGCCGCGCTGCCACCGGCGCGGTCCGCCTCGCCAACCGCATGGGCGCGGCGCTGATCGACCAACGCGTGCTGGGCCGCGCCGATGCCGGCCCGCTGGCGCTGGGCGCGCTGGCCCTGCTGCTGCTCGCCGTGCTGGCGTGGCGGTGGCCCGCCGTGCTGGCTTGGCCGCTGGGCGTGATCTGCGCGTGGCTGGCGCTGAACCTCGCCATCCGCGCCTGGCGCGAACGGCGTCGCAAGCCCGATCCCGACGACTGACGGTACATCAGGCATCACCTGCACAACATCCGCCAAGCCACTGTTATACAAGCCTCTGCGGCCAGTGTCAGACGTGCTAGGCTCGCGCTCTCATGCACGCACCCGACGACCACGCTGCCCCACCCCGCCACATCCTCACCCCCAGCACACTGAACCGGCTGGTGCGCGGGCTGCTGGAAGACGCGTTGCCGCTGGTATGGATCGAGGGCGAGTTGTCCAACGTGGCGCGTCCCGCCTCGGGGCATCTGTATTTCACGTTGAAGGACGGCGGCGCCCAGGTGCGCTGCGCGATGTTCCGCCCGAAGAACGCGGCACTGCGCTTCAAGCCCGCCGATGGCATGCAGGTGCTGCTGCGCGCACGGGTGGGACTGTACGAGCCGCGCGGCGAATTCCAGCTGGTGGCCGAATCCATGGAACCGGCCGGCGAAGGCGCGCTGCAACGCGCGTTCGAGCAACTGAAGGCCAAGCTCGACGCCGAAGGCCTGTTCGACCCCGCGCGCAAACGCCCGCTGCCCCGCTACGCACGGCGCATCGGCGTGATCACCTCGGCCACCGGCGCGGCGATCCGCGACGTGCTGAGCGTGCTGTCGCGCCGCTGGCCGCTGGCCGAAGTGGAAGTGCTGCCGGTGCCGGTGCAGGGCCGCGAGGCCCCGCCCGCCATCGTGGCCATGCTCGACAAGGCCTCGCTCGCCGCACGCCACGACGTGCTGCTCGTCACCCGCGGCGGCGGTTCGCTGGAAGACCTGTGGGCATTCAACGACGAAGCCGTGGCCCGCGCGATCCACGCCTGCGCCATCCCGGTGGTGACCGCGGTAGGCCACGAGGTGGACTTCAGCATCGCCGACTTCGTCGCCGACCTGCGCGCCCCCACGCCCTCGGCCGCCGCCGAACTGCTGGTGCCCGACGCGCAGACCACGCTGCGCCACCTGCGCCAACTGCAGCAACGCCTTGCCACGCTGCAACAGCACCGCTTGCAGGCGCTGGGCCAACGTGTCGACCACCAACTCGCGCGCCTGCAGGCACAACGCCCGCAGGCACGGCTGGCGCGCGACCGCGAACGCCTCGCCCACCTGCAACACCGCCTGCGCGCCGTGCTGCGCGAACGCCGGCAAGGTGAACGCACAAGGCTGGATCGCCTGCATGCGCGCCTGCTGGCGCGTCACCCGCAGCAGCGCCTGGCGCTGCTCAAGCAAGGCCTCGCCACCCAATCGCAACGCCTGCGTCAGGCCATCACGCGCACGCTGGAACGCGAACGTCAGGCACTGCAACAAGCCGCCCGCACCCTGCATGCGGTTAGTCCACTGGCCACACTGGAGCGTGGCTACGCGATCCTGTTCGATAACGAGGGCAAGGTGCTGCGTTCGGTGCAGGGCGTCGAACCCGGCACCGCGTTGCGCGCGCGGCTGGCAGATGGGGAGTTGCCGTTGCTGGCAGATAAGCACAAGCCTTCGAAGCCAAACGGATAAGTGAGCCTGACCACGTTTTTTGAACGGTGGGGTCGGCGATGGGTGTACGCTGCACGAGTTCTCACCCGATCCAGCTTGAATCAGCTGTAACGGAGGGTGCATGCACCGAACCGTTGCCGATCCCTCGCTGCGCATGCCGCGCTGGCTGCTTGTGACGCTGATCCTGCTCGCCCTCTCGGTGTTCATCAATTATATCGACCGCGGCAACCTGGCAACCGCGGCGCCGCTGATCAAGGATGAGCTCGGCCTCTCGGCGACGCAGCTCGGTTTCCTGCTCACGGCATTCTTCATCACCTACATGCCGATGCAGTTCGTGGTGGGCTGGCTGGCGGATCGCTTCGGTGCCGCCCACGTGCTGCTGGCTGGTTTCATCGTGTGGTCGCTCGCGATGGCGTTCACCGGCTTGGCGCACGGGTTCACGACCCTGGTCGCGCTTCGAGTGCTGCTGGGCATCGGCGAGTCGGTCTTCTTCCCGACGTCGTCGATCATCATCGCGCGTTGTTTCCCGGAGTCCCGGCGCGGCATGGCCAATTCCGTGGTCATGGCGGGCATGGCGTGCGGCCCGGCGTTCGGCATTTTCTTCGGCGGCCTGCTCATCGCGGTCTACGGATGGCGTGCGTTCTTCATCGGCTTCGGGCTGGTCAGCCTGGTCTGGATCATCCCGTGGCTCGCAATCGCGCAGTCCCGCCTCGTCGAGCATCGCGCTGAAGCAGGCGGAATTCCGCCCGCCACGCGAACCATCCTATGCGAGCGATCGCTGTGGGGCGCCAGCCTGGGACATTTCTGCGCAAACTATGTCTGGTACTTCGTGTTGTCGTGGATTCCGTACTATCTGGTGCACGAACGCCACTGGTCGATGACGCAGATGGCGACGATCGGCGGAAGCGCCTATCTGCTGATGGCATTGACGACCATGCTCACCGGCTGGTTCTCGGATCGCCAGATCGCCGCGGGTGCCTCTCCCACCACAGTGCGCAAATCGCTCCTGGGCGCAGGCTGCGGCCTGGCGGCGGTGTGCATCGTCGGTTGCGCCGTGACCGGCACGGAAACCTCGGTGCTGCTGCTCTTGCTGGCATGTGCTGCATTCGGGCTGATTTCCCCGAACATCTATGCCGTCGCCCAATCGCTTGCCGGCGCGAGCGCTGCCGGCCGCTGGGTCGGCATCCAGAATGGCATCGGCAACATCGCCGGACTGGTCGCGCCGTTCCTGACCGGCGTGCTGGTGGATCGCACCGGCAACTTCCTGCTCGCGTTCCTGATCGCGGCGGCGGTATGCCTGCTCGGAGCAATCGCCTGGATATTCGGCGTCGGACCGGTGGCGCAGATCGATTGGGCACGGCGGCATCGACCGCCGGCATCGGTGGATCCGACGATCGCATTCACCGATTGACGCCTGGCAACGGCAAGCTGAGCGAGCAGGTGCCGCGCATGAACCAAAAACGGGTCACTTCCTAGCTGGCCGTTGGACCTGCTCAGATGGGTGCGGACACAGCTTCCACCACCAGACCTCGACGTAGCACATCCGTGCTACATTCACTCTAGGCCCACCATCCAAGCCCTCCCATGACCACCACGACCATCCGCCTGCCCGACGCCCTGAAATCCCGTGTGGCCGCCGCGGCGAAGCAGATGGGCACCACGCCGCATGGTTTCATTCTCGAGGCCATCGCCGAGAAGGCCGAGCTTGCCGAGCGCCGCGCCGGCTTCGACGCCGAGGCGGAACAGCGTTACGCCCGCATCGTCGCCACCGGCAAAACGATTCCGTGGGACACGATGCGCGACTATCTGGAAGGCAAAGCCGCCGGCAACGCCACGCGCCGCCCTTCCCCGCGCAAGCTCGCGAAATAACGGTGCCCCGCATCGAACTCGCACCCGAGGTCGGCGAGGACTTCGAGCGCATCCTCGATCATCTGGTATCGCACCAGGCCGCACACATCGAAGCCCGGCTGCGCGAGATTGCCGCCGCTATCGACGTGCTGGAAACCAACCCGCTGATCGGACGACCTGCCGACAACGGCAAGCGCGAGCTGGTGATCGGCAAGGGCCAGCATGGCTATGTGGCCCTGTACCGCTACGTGGACAGCTTCGACATCGTGTTCGTGCTGGCCGTGCGTGCACAGCGCGAAGCCGGGTTCATGCGTTAGCACTTGGCTGCATCGCCGCGGCGCATTGCCACCGCACGTGGGCAACGCATGACGCCCACTCACGCGCGCTGAACGCAGCATCACGCATCCTGCCGCCTTCCCACGGAGGTCGTGCATGAAAGCCGCATCGTTGTTCGTGAAGGCGCTGGAAGCCGAAGGCGTGCGCTGCATCTTCGGCGTGCCGGGCGAAGAGAATCTCGATCTGGTCGAAGCGCTGCGCGAATCCTCGATCAAGCTGATCGTCACCCGCCACGAGCAGGCCGCCGGCTTCATGGCGGCCACCTGGGGCCGGCTCACCGGCGAGGCCGGCGTGGCGTTGTCCACGCTGGGGCCGGGCGCGACGAACCTGGTCACCGCGGCGGCCTATGCGCAACTCGGCGCGATGCCGATGCTGATGATCACCGGGCAAAAACCCATCCGCCTGCACAAGCAGGGCCTGTTCCAGCTGGTGGACGTGGTGGACATGATGCAGCCGCTGACCAAGTACACGCGCCAGCTGGTATCCGCCGCGACGATCCCGGCGCGGATACGCGAGGCGTTCCGTCGCGCCGAGGAGGAGCGCCCCGGCGCGGCGCATCTGGAACTGCCCGAGGACGTCGCGCGCGACGAGGTGGACGACGCGATCCTGCTGCCCACCGAATACGCACGCCGCCCCTCCCCCGACGACGCCGCGCTGGTGCAGGCCGGCGAGGCGATCAGCCAGGCGAAGCATCCGATCCTGATGATCGGCGCGGCGGCGAACCGCCAGCGCACCGCGGTGGCTCTGCGCGCCTTCATCGACAAGCTGGGCATCCCGTTCTTCACCACGCAGATGGGCAAGGGCGTGGTGGACGAGGATCACCCGCTGTGGCTGGGCAACGCCGCGCTGTCCGACGGCGATTTCGTGCACCGCGCGATCGACGCCGCCGATGTTATCGTCAACGCGGGCCATGACGTGGTGGAGAAGCCGCCGTTCTTCATGCACAAGGGACGGCGCACGGTGATCCACATCAACTTCGCCACGGCCGAGGTGGATGCGGTGTACTTCCCGCAGATCGAGGTGGTTGGCGACATCGCGCACACCATCGAGCGGCTCACCGACGCGCTGCAGAAACAGCCGCACTGGGATTTCGGCTACTTCGACAAGGTGCGCAAGGCATTCCATGCGCAGCTGCACGAACACGCCGACGACCCGCGCTTTCCGATGCATCCGGTGCGCATCGTCGCCGACACGCGCGCCTGCATGCCGGACGACAGTGTGCTGTGCCTTGACAACGGCATGTACAAGCTGTGGTACGCGCGCTACTACCGCGCCCGCCAGCCGAACACGATCCTGCTGGACAACGCGCTGGCGACCATGGGCGCCGGCCTGCCCTCGGCGATGGCGGCGAAGCTGGTGCATCCGCACCGCAAGGTGCTGGCGATCTGCGGCGACGGCGGCTTCATGATGAATGCACAGGAGCTGGAGACCGCGGTGCGCCTCAGGCTCGACCTGGTGATCCTGCTGCTGCGCGACGACGCCTACGGCATGATCCGCTGGAAGCAGGCTGACATGGGCTTTGCCGATTACGGCATGCAGTTCGGCAATCCCGACTTCGTCATGTTCGCCGAGGCGCATGGCGCCCACGGCCACCGTCCGGCCAGCGCCGATGCCTTCCTGCCCACGCTGCGCGCGGCATTCGACGCCGGCGGGGTGCACCTGATCGACCTGGCCATCGACTATTCCGACAACCATCGCATTCTCGACGAACAAATCCGCCAGCTGAGCGCGGCGGTCTGATCCGGAGAAACCCATGCTAGCCAAGACCTATCCCTACTACCTCGCCAACCAGCCACAGACGTCGAAGGCGATGCTGGACGTCTACGACAAGTACAGCGGCAAACTGGCCACCCGCGTGGCCATGCCCGACGCAAAAGTCACCGAGAAGGCGATCGCCGCCGCGGTGAAGGCAGCGAAGCCGATGCGCGAGTTCAAGCCGTGGGCGCGGCAGGCGGTGCTGCAGCACTGCGCAGACCGCTTCAGCGCACGCCGTGACGAGCTGGCCGAGGCGCTGTGCATCGAGGCGGGCAAGCCGATCAAGGATGCGGCGGGAGAAGTGACAAGGCTGATCGAGACCTTCCGCATCGCGGCCGAGGAATCCGTGCGCATCAATGGCGAGACGATCAACCTGGAACTCGCCGCGCGCCTGGACGGCTACCACGGCTACACCAAGCGCGTGCCGCTTGGGCCGGTGTCCTTCATCACGCCGTTCAACTTCCCGTTGAACCTGGTGGCGCACAAGGTGGCTCCGGCGATCGCAGCGGGCTGTCCGTTCGTGCTGAAGCCCTCGGAGAAGACCCCGATCGGCGCGCTGATCATCGGCGAAGTGTTGGCCGAGACCGACCTGCCGAGGGGCGCGTTCTCCATCCTCACGCTGGACGGTGCGCATGCCGCACCGCTGGTGGAGGACGAACGCTTCAAGCTGCTCTCCTTCACCGGCGGGCAGATCGGCTGGGACCTGAAGGCCCGCGCGGGGCACAAGAAGGTGACGCTGGAACTGGGCGGCAACGCGGCCTGCATCGTCGACGCGGACCAGGGGCCGAAGCTGGACAAGGTGGTGGAGCGGCTGCTCTTCGGCGCGTTCTACCAGTCCGGCCAGAGTTGCATTGGCGTGCAGCGCATCTATGCCCACACCGACGTCTACGACGCATTGAAGCGCAAGCTCGTCGCGGCCACGAAGAAGCTCAAGGCCGGCGACCCCAAGGACAAAAGCGTGTTTCTCGGCCCGATGATCGACGAGGCCGCCGCCGAACGCCTGCACGGCTGGATCATGGAAGCGAAACGGGCCGGCGGGAAGATCCTCTGCGGCGGCAAGCGCAGCGGCAACATGCTGGACGCCACCCTGATGGAGCACGTGCCGGCCGACGCCAAGGCGAATCGCATGGAGGCGTTCGGCCCGTTCGCCCTGCTCGCACCGTTCCAGACCATCGACGAGGCTATCGCGATGGTCAACGACTCCGACTACGGCCTGCAGGCCGGCATCTTCACCGACCGCCTGGAGCACGCGATGCGCGCCTGGGACGAACTGGAACAAGGCGGCGTGGTGGTGAACGACATCCCCAGCTTCCGCGTGGACAACATGCCCTACGGCGGCGTGAAGCTCTCCGGCCTCGGCCGCGAGGGCGTGCGCTACGCGATCGAGGACATGAGCGAGCTGCGCCTGATGGTGGTGCGGCGATAGAGCCCGGCCGCGACTGCTCCGCTGCGCCGGCGATCAGTTAGCGGGAAGCGTGGCCGCTTCCGGCGAGGCTTCGGCGCGATGCCGCCACGCATACCAGTGGTACAAGGCCATGCCGGCGTACTCGTGCAGCGCATGATCGGTGAGGCTGAGGTTGCCGGCCAGTGGCAGCAGCGACCACGCGTTGCGCACGTAATCCGCGCGCACCGGCGTCACCGAGATGCCGAAGTGTCGGAACGCGAACTCCGCGCGCCGCAGGTGCAACGCCGAGCTGACCAGCCAAACCCGCTGGGCGCCGATGCGCGCCAGCGGCGCGCGCGCGAACTCGGCGTTCTGCCAGGTGGTGCGGCTGCGCGATTCGAGCACCATGTCGGCCGCCGGCAAACCGAGCCGCACCAGCGCGTTGCCGTAGACCTGCGCCAGCGGCTCGCCCACGGCGTAGGCGTCCCCGCCGCTGACCAGCACCTTGCAACGCCTGCCGGCGGCACGGCAGGCGTTGTACAACGACATCGTTTCAGCCACCCGCACGTAGCCGGCCTGGCCCGGTTCCGGCGTGCCGCCGGCCGGGTTGTTGGCGTTGGCGGTGAGCAGCACGATCGCGTTGCCGGACGCCCAGTCCAGCGCCGGGCGATGCGCATACGGCGCCTGCCAGCCGCGCAGCAGCAGATTCGGCACCGGGCCGCAGCCGATCGCGAACACGGCCACCACCGCCAGCGCCACGCCGGCCAACTGCAGCCGGCGCCGGCCCAGGCGCCCGGCCAGCCAGGCGCAAGCCAGCAGGACGATCAGCGCAAGCAGGATCATGGTTGCTCCAGCAACGGGCGATGCCGCCATTATGCCGATGGATCGCCATGCTACGGCGCGCCCGGCTCCGTCTCCTGCGCGTTCCAGTCCATCGCGTTGTAGACGTGGTAGCGCAGCACGCCGACGTATTCGTGCAGCGCCAGGTCGGTCACCGCGAAATTCCACGACTGCGGCCACCAGTCCATGCGCTCCTTCAGCCAGTCGCTGCGCACCGGCGTGGTCGCGATGCCGAAGTGCGCGAAATACAGGCTGGCGCGGCGCAGGTGCGTGGCCGAGGACACCAGCAGCACACGCTGAGCGCCGTAGTCACGCAACAGCGGCGCGCTGAACTTGGCGTTCTGCCAGGTATTCATGCTGTGCGGTTCCAGCAGCAGGTCGGCGACCGCCACGCCCATGCGTTCCAGCGCGGCGGCGTATACCGCGGCTTCCGACTCGCCGATGTGCCGGGCGTCGCCGCCGCTCACCTCCAGCTTGCAATCGTTGCTGCTGGCCTTGCATTCGCGATACAGCGCCAGCGCCTCGTTGATGCGGCTGTGTGCGGGTTCGCCCGGCTCCGCCGTGCCATCCGCCGCGCGCTGCGCGCCGGCACCCAGCAGCACGATCGCGTTGCGCGGTGCCCAGGCAATCGCGGGGCGCTGCGCATACGGCCCCTGCAGGCTGCCCAGCAGCCACGCCGGCAACAGGCCGCAACCTTCCACCACGAACAGCAACACGGCGAACACCAGTGCAGCCTTGCCCGTGCGCCGCCATTTCAACGCGCGCAAGGCCAGCCCCAGCAGCACCAGCACGATCAGCACATTCAGCGACATCGGCGCCGGTTCCCATCACGCAAACCGGCAGCCTACTGCAAAGACATGACGCACCGATGTGCATCGCCTACCCTGCACCGCATGAATGCACCGCTGCACACCCTCGTCGCCGCCTGTCGCCACGAGGAGTCCATCAAGAAAAGCCGCTTCCTGGCCCAGGCCGCGCCGGCGGCTTCGCCGGAGCAGGCGCTGGCCTTCGTGCGCGCGGTGTCCACGGCGGATGCCACGCACAGTTGCTGGGCGTACCGCATCGGCCAGGACTACCGCTTCAACGACGACGGCGAGCCCGGCGGCACCGCGGGCCGGCCGATCCTGCAGGCGATCGAAGGCCAGGGCTGCGACCGCGTCGCGGTGGTGGTGACGCGCTGGTACGGCGGCATCAAGCTCGGCGCCGGCGGCCTGGCCCGCGCCTACGGCGGCGCCGCGGCGGAATGCCTGCGCAGGGCCGAACGCGTGGCCATCGTGGCGATGGCACGGCTGGGCCTCACCTGCGATTTCGCGGAACTGCCCTTGCTCAAGGCGCGCCTGCGCGAACTGGGGGCCGAAATCACGCGCGAACAGTTCGGTGCCGATGGCGTGACGATGGAATTCGAGCTGCCCGCGCAACGCGTCGCCGAGGCCGAGGCGCGCATCGCCGACCTCAGCCGCGGCCGGGTCGCGGTTCGTCGCATGGATTGAACGTCCTGCCGCACCGCCAGCAAATCGCCACGATCCGGGCTTGAGGAACGCCGATGCGTTGCGCAGACTGCGCGACCACGCACGCGCGACGCGCCGACATCCAAAGGGGAACCCATGCCACGCCTGCCCGGCCTCGACCTGCTGCGCGCCATCGCCATCGTCTGGGTGATGTTGTTCCACTCGTGGATGATCGGCGGCCTCGGTACGCCGCTGTTCCAGCCCGTCGCCGACTACGGCTGGATGGGCGTGGACTTGTTCTTCGTGCTCAGCGGTTATCTGATCGGTTTCCAGTTGCTGGCGCCGCTCAGCCGCGGCGAGCCGCTGCGCTTTGGCGCGTTCTACCTGCGCCGCGCCTTCCGCATCCTGCCGGTATTTTTCGTCGTGCTGGCCGTGTATGTGTCATTTCCTGCCTGGCGCGAGGCGCCGGGCATGCAGCCGGCGTGGCAGTTCCTCACGTTCACGCTGAACCTCTTGATCGACTACCGGCACAACCAGGCGCTCTCGCACGCGTGGTCGCTGTGCGTGGAGGAACACTTCTACCTGCTGTTTCCGCTGCTGGCATGGTGGCTGGCGCGGCGTGCGTCGCGGGCGCGGGTCATCGGCGCCGTCGCGCTCGTGGTGCTGGCCGGTTTGGGGCTGCGCGCCTACGCCGTGCTGCACGGCAAGGACTGGCTGGAAAGCATCTATTACCCGACCTGGACGCGGTTGGACGGCCTGCTGGCCGGCGTGCTGCTGGCGACGATCCAGGCGTACCGTCCGCGCTGGTGGGCTGCCGCGCAGCGGCGCGCGAACACGCTCGCCGTCGCGGGCCTGCTGGTGGTCGGCGCAGCCATCTGGTTGTTCCGCGACAAGACTGCGTTCGCCGCCAGCGTGTTCGGCTTTCCGCTGCTCGCGCTGGGGCTGGCCTTGCTGGTAGCCGCCGCGGCCGGCCCCGCCGGCTGGCTGGGCCGCTGGCGCATCCCCGGCGCGGGCTGGATCGCAGGCATCTCGTACAGCCTCTACCTGAGCCACAAGCTGGCCATGCACGCGGTGCACGATGCATTGTCGAACTGGCCCGCGGTGCACGGGCCCGCCGCCTTCGTCGTGTACGTGCTGGCGATCGCCGCCACCGGTGCGCTGCTGCACTACGCCATCGAGCGACCGTTCCTGCGACTGCGCACGCGACTGGCCGGCGGCGGCGTACGCCCGCTCGCTGAAACCCAAACGGCATCGGCCTGAGTTCGCGCCGCGCACGGCAACGGGATCGAAGCAGCCTACGGCAGCCCCATGCCATGCAGCGCGCCCTTGATGTGCTGCGCGGCTTGCGCCGCGTTCTGCAGGGGCGGCGCCACCGGCACCTGACCGTTCGCCAGATTGCGCAGGTGGTCGTCGACGGACACGCCCGCACCCAGCGGCGCCAGCACGCTGGCGGCGCCCTGCATCGCCTGCTGGAAACTGTTGAGCGGCGCGTTGCGCGCGGCCTGCAAGCCGACGGGATCGGCGGCCATGACGCGCGCTACCACCGGGTCGCGCGGATCGGGTTCGGGCGCATCCAGCGTCAGCACCTGGCCCAGGTCGGGCGCGGCCGCATCGCGTGCGGTCAGCGGCGCGGCGATGCCGTAGCGCAGGCGCAGGGTCTTGATGATGGCCGTGTGGTCGAACGGCTGGCCGGAGCCGGCGCGGAACACCGTGCCCTTGCGTACCCACGGCGAAGCCACCACCGCCGGCACGCGCACGCCCAGCCGGTCGAAGGCGAACACCTGCCCGGGTTGCGCCGGGGCCGGCGACACCGCGAGGGGCGGCGGCACGTGGTCGTGGCAGCCGCCATGCTCGTCGAAGGTCACCACCAGCATCGTCGACGGCCACTGCGGCGAACCGAGCAAGGCGTTGTACACCTGCGCCACCAGGGCATCGCCATAGCCGATGTCGTGCGGCGGATGCATGTCGCTGGGCCAGTCCTGGTCGGCGAAGTAACGCGGCTCGATGAAGCTGTACGAGGGCAAGCTGCCATTCGCCGCGTCGGCAAGGAAATCGTCGAACCGGTGGAAGTGATCCAGATGCCCCCACAGCCGCGACAGCGTCAGCGACTGCGCGAAGTCGTGGTAGTACACGGCCCAGCCGTCGGGAGCCACGCCGTCGAGCGCGTTGAACACCGTCGGCATCAGGTAGGGAAAACGCGGCGGCGAGTTGTTCTCGTAGCCTTGCGCCGTGCCGGTGTGCACGAAGAAGCGGTTGGGCCAGGTCTGGCATGGCGCGGAGGCGAACCACGCATCGCAGACCGCGTAGTTGCGCGCCAGTGCGGCGAGCGCCGGCACCTGCCCGGGCAGGAAGCCGTGCATGATGTCGCGCGGCTCGCCACCGTTGCGCGCGTAGTTGACCGCGAAGCCCTGCATGCCCGGTGGCTGCGCACCGGGCGGCGACGCGCCGAACAGCTGCTGGTTGATGTCGCCGAACGATTCGCCCGGATCGGGCCTGGGCAACACCATGCTGCCGTCCGGCCACGGGATGGGCGAGGTCCAGACCGGGATCGGCGCGCCGTTGCCATCCGGGTTGGACTCCTGCCCGGACAAGCCGTCGAAGTCCGCGCTCTTCGGATAGAGCCTGCCGAACAGGTTGTCGAACGAGCGGTTCTCCAGCATCAGCACCACGAAGTGCTCGATGACGTTCAAGCCTGCCATGCCTGTTCCCTCCCCTTGGCACCACAGTCGACGCCCAGCGCCCGGCGGACGATCGGCCGCCACTATCGGGATTCCGTCGCCGGTCGCCAAGTGCCGCGCTGGTGAATTGAATCGCCCGCTGCCGGCCCCATCTGGAACGGATCGCGGCCCGCCGCCCAGCCCCTCCGGAACTCCATGAGCGACTCCGCGCAGCCCCGCTCGACCCGCCGCCTCGGCGCCTTGCGCCAGCTGTGGCCGTTCCTCAAGCCGCATTGGCGACTGGCCGCGGGCTGGCTGCTGTTCCTGGGCATCTCGTCCACCGCCACCCTGGTGCTGCCGATGGCGGCGCGGCAGATCATCGAGCACGGTTTCGAGCACACCGACCCCGCCGCGATCAACGCCACCTTCCTGGGCCTGTTCGCGGTGGCGCTGGTACTGGCCGTCGCCACGGCCGCACGCTACTTCTGCATCACCCTGCTGGGCGAACGCGCGCTGGCCTCGCTGCGCAGCCAGCTCTACGCGCACGTGATCCGGCTGGACGTGGGCTTCTTCGAGAAGAGCCGCGTGGGCGAGCTGAACTCGCGCCTCGGCACCGACACCGAGGTGGTGCAGGCGCTGATCGGCTCAGGCATCTCGGTGGCACTGCGCAGCGTGGTGATGCTGCTGGGCGCCAGCGCGATGATGATCTGGACCAGCCCGCGCCTCGCCGGCCTCACCGCACTGGTGATTCCGGCCGTGATGCTGCCGATACTCGTGTTCGGCCGCCGCGTGCAGAAGCTGTCGCGCGCCAGCCAGGACCGCCTCGCCGATGCCGCGGCGATCGCCAACGAGACGCTCAACGCCGCACCCGCGGTGAAGGCCTATGCGCGCGAGGACATCGAAAGCACGCGCTACGCCGGCGCGATCACCCGCGCGCTGGCCTCGGCACGCTCGCGCATCGGCATGCGCGCGTGGCTCACTGCCGCGGTAATCGTGCTGTTCTTCGGCGCGATCACCCTGGTGCTGTGGGCCGGCGCGCGCGACGTGCTGGCCGGCACGCTGAGCGCCGGCGTGCTGGGCCAGTTCGTGCTGTATGCGATCTTCGCCGCCGGCTCGGTGGCGGGGCTTTCCGAAGTGTGGGGCGACGTGATGCGCGCGGCCGGCGCGATGGAACGCATCGGCGAACTGTTCGCCGAGCACGCCGACATCGCCAGTCCGCCACAACCGCAGGTGCTGCCGCGTCCGGTGAGCGGTGCGCTCTCCTTCGAGCACGTGCGCTTCCACTACCCCACCCGCCCCGACGCACCGGCGCTGCACGACTTCAACCTCGACATCCAGCCCGGCGAGACGGTGGCCCTGGTCGGCCCCTCCGGTGCGGGCAAGAGCACGGTGCTGGCGCTGCTGCTGCGCTTCTACGATCCGCAGTCCGGCCGCATCACCTTCGATGGCGTCGACCTGCGCGCACTGGCGCTGCCTGAGCTGCGCGGCGCGATCGCGCTGGTGCCGCAGGAGACCGCGATCTTCGCCGGCAGCGCCGCCGACAACATCCGCTTCGGCCGCCAGGACGCCGGCGACGACGAGGTGACCGAGGCCGCCCGCGCCGCCGAGGCGCACGACTTCATCCGTGCGCTGCCCGAAGGCTATGCGGCGGAACTCGGCGAACGCGGTGTGCGCCTGTCCGGTGGCCAGCGCCAGCGCATCGCGATCGCCCGCGCGATCCTGCGCGACGCACCGCTGCTGCTGCTCGACGAAGCCACCTCCGCGCTGGACGCGCAATCCGAAGCCGCGATCCAGCAGGCGCTCGCACGGCTGGAACAGGGCCGTACCACGCTGGTCATCGCCCACCGACTCGCCACCGTGCAGCGCGCCGACCGCATCGTGGTGCTGGACGGCGGCCGCATCGTGGCGCAGGGCACGCACGAGAGCCTGCTGGCCGAGGGTGGGCTATACGCGGAGCTGGCGCGACTGCAGTTCGTGGCCTGAGCAGACACGGCCGGTCCCACACGCGGCGCGCGGCATCGCCATGCGTGCCCGTCGCGCGAGGCAACTGAACCGCAACCCGCTGTTCATTTTGCGTCTGGTTTTTTTTCACGTCGCCCTGCCGAACGCGATGGTCCCATCGGTGCTGCCCGGGCCGGCTCGCGATCGTCCGGACCATGGATACGCCTGCCGGCACGACTCGTCCCCACCACGAAGGAGTGCACCATGGACAAACGCCTGCTTCCCCTGCTGGTCGGGTTGTCGATCAGCGCCGCCGTCTTCGCGCAAACCACGTCCTTGCCGACGACATCTTCGACTGCCACCCGGACCACTACGACCACGACCACGACCTCCTGGTCGACGCAGCCACCGAACGGTGCGATGAGCGAGGAGGCAATCAAGAGCGCTATCGCCAGCGCGGGCTACCAGAAAGTGAAAGGCCTGGAGTTCAAGGATGGGGTATGGCGCGCCAAGGCCCGCGGCGGCAACAAGAAATGGGCCAAGCTTGCCGTCGGGCCGGTTTCCGGCAAGGTCTATCCGTCCGACGCCCCCTCCCGGCTCAACGAGGATGAGGTCAGCGCAAGGCTGACCGCGGCCGGCTACCAGAACGTCAAGGATGTGAAATTCGATCACGGCCTGTGGCGTGCGGAGGCGAAATCGCCCCATGGCCACAGCGTCGACCTGCTGGCCGATCCGGATGACGGCAGTGTGGTCGCCCAGTCGCACGGCTGATCCGCTTCCCGTGCGCCACGTGCAAGTCCGCTCAATCGCGGCGACGGGGCGTCATCGTTTCAGGAGCGCTCGCACAAAGCCACGTGGCGGCGGGACTACGGCTTCCGCTCCGCATCCACCGCCCGCTTGACCGCCGCCACGAACGCGCGCCGCCCGGCCACCAGTTCCTTCGAGGTCGCCGCCGGCCACGAGGCCACCTGCGCGATCACCAGCTTGCGGGCCGGATCGACATAGACCATCTGTCCGAAGATGCCGATGGCGGCATAACTGCCATCGGCGTCGGTCCACCACAGAAAACCGTAACCGCGATCCGGCGCGCCGGTGGCGGCGTGCCGCCGCGTGGCGCCGGCCAGCCAGGCCTTCGCGATCACGGGCCTGCCGGCTACGCGGCCGCCGTCCAGCATGAACTGCCCCAGCCGCGCGTAATCGCCCAGCGTGGCCGAGAGGCCGCTGCCGCCGGTGTCGCTGCCATCGCACTCGTCCTTGATCCAGTACGCGTCGGAAGCCATGCCGTACGGCTTCCAGACCGTCTCGGAGAGGTAGGCGGCCAGCGAGCGATGCGTGGCCCGCTGCACCAGGATGCCGAGCAGGTCGGTCTCCGCGGTGTTGTAGTTCCAGTGTGTGCCGGCCGGCCATTGCCGCGGCAATTTCTTCAGGTAGGACAGCACGTGCGCCTCGCCGTCTACGCAGGCGCCGAGGTACATCTGCGCCACGTCCGACTTCGCGTCGTCGTAGTCCTCGTTCCAGCGCACGCCGGAGGTCATCGTCAGCAGCTGCTCCACCGTGACGTCGGCATACGCGCTGCCGCGCAGTTCCGGGATGTAGCGGCCGAGCCGGTCGTTCATGCTGCGGATATCGCCCTGCTGCAAGGCGATCCCCAGCAGCACGGAAGTCACCGACTTGGCCACCGAGAACGAGATCCAGCGCTGCGTCGGCCCGAAACCCAGCGCGTAGCGTTCCAGCCGCACCCGGCCATCCTGCAGCACCATCACCCCGGCGACGTGGTACTTCGCCATGTAGCCGGCCAGTTGCGCGGCTTCATCGCTCCCTTCCACCACCAGCGGCTTGCCCGCTGGCAGCGCATGCACCTGCGTGCCATGCGTCGCGCGGTCGCTGGGAAAGCGCTCGTACATCCGCCGGAACTGCGCATCGCGCTCGGCTTGCGGCCAGAACAGCACGCCTTCGAGCTGCTGGCCGATGGTGGGTTCGGCCGCATCGGCTGCGGCTGAAGGCAGCGAGGCACCCAGGCACAGGGCGATGGCGAACAGGCAGGTACGGAGGTTTGCGGGCATGTCGGCACGGGATGCAAGGCAGCGAAGCCATGATTCTAAACGGTCGCCACCAGGCGCAGGTCGCCCATGCGAGGGCTGCGCATGGCCAGCTGATCACCGGGCACAGCTCGAAGGTATGGATCGACTACACCGGCACGGGACGCGTGGTGTTCGACATCTTCAAGCAGGAACGCATGCCGCACATCATGCCGCTGACGATTGCATTCGGCGGCCAGGAAGGCCCCAACGATCGCGGCGGTCACAACGTGCCGAAGCTGTCGCTGGTGGGCAGGCTGCACAGGCACTCATGCATGCCCGGCGCCTGCTCATGCCCGTCACGTTGCCACTGGCGAAGACGTTCCGGCGCGAGCCGCTGGATTTTCACGTGAGCCTTGCCGCCATCGGCAACCCCACGTTCGGCGCGCGAGGGGGACAAACGACGACTTGATCCTGGCGGTACGCTGGCGCCCTGCCGGACAGCGGCCGCGAGATCATCGTGGAGCCGTTGCGGTTCGCGCAGGGGTGGGCTGATCGGATGCCCCGCCGATCAGCCGCGATGGCTGCCCTTGTGGTCCCTGGGGTTCAAGGGCGCCTGGCCGGTGTGCGCGGGATCGCGCGCAAAGCGCTTCGTCGAATGGAACTGCGTTGCATGTTCGGCTACGGAGTCGACTTTCTTGCTGGAGTACACCGCGTGGATATCGGCGGCAGTCAGGATCTCGGGCGTTTTGCTCATTCGGGCGGCTCATGGTGAGGGAATGTCTGGCCACCATACTCCCTAACTGCCGATCGCATGGCGCAGCGTCATCGGTTCGCGTTGATCGCCGCCGTGTCCATGCAACAGAACGCGCCGCCACAACCGGATACCTGACGGATACAGCGCGCAACACCAAATCGCCCGCTCTCGAAATTCATTCGCAATCCATTGTTTCCATTGGTGCCCGGAGCGGGGATCGAACCCGCATGGCCGCGAGGCCGAGGGATTTTAAGTCCCTTGCGTATACCAGTTTCGCCACCCGGGCGACGAGCGGAATGCCTGCGCGCAGGCGGCGCGGATCGTAGCACGCACGCGGAGCGCGACCGCCGCGAAACATGCGCGCACAAAAAACCCGCCATGCGGCGGGCTTCTGGCTGGCGCAGTAGCCAGCGGAACTATGGAGGCCGAGGTCGGAATCGAACCGGCGTACGCGGATTTGCAGTCCGCTGCATGACCACTCTGCCACCCGGCCAGATGGCGCAGTCGCGATCCACGGGGATCATCGGCTGCCGATAAAACAAAACCCCGGCGACGCGAGGTTTTGCTGGAAAACTGGAGCGGGAAACGAGACTCGAACTCGCGACCCCGACCTTGGCAAGGTCGTGCTCTACCAACTGAGCTATTCCCGCTTGAGGAGCCGCCTATGGTAGCAGAACAACGGCGGATGTGAAGCCCTCGACCCGCGCCGGATGGCGGGCCCGGAAACGACGAAGCCCCGGCGGACCGGGGCTTCGTGCGCGGATCTGGAGCGGGAAACGAGACTCGAACTCGCGACCCCGACCTTGGCAAGGTCGTGCTCTACCAACTGAGCTATTCCCGCTGAGGAGCGCGCATTCTAATACGCGGATACGCCGCGTCAAGGCTTCCCGCGCGTGCCGTTCAACCGTCGTGCGGCGCGTCTGGCTGCCGCGGCGCATCGCCGCGCAAGGTGGGCCACGCCGCGTGCAGGTAGTACAGGCCCGACCAGATGGTGAGCACGCCGGCGATCACCAGCAGCGCCTCGCCGATGTGGTACAGGCGCAGCGCGGTGGCCTCCTTCTCGTGTTGCACGATCAGCACCACCAGCGCCACGATCTGCATCACCGTCTTCAGCTTGCCGATGAACGCCACCTTGACCGTGGCGCGCATGCCGACTTCGGCCATCCATTCGCGAAGCGCCGAAATGCTGATCTCGCGTCCCACGATCACCGCTGCGGTCACCGCCATCACGATGCTGGACCATCCTTCCGGATGCGACTCCACCAGCAGGAACAGGGTCACCGCCACCATCAGCTTGTCGGCCACCGGGTCGAGAAAGGCGCCGAACGCCGAGGTGAGGTTCATGCGCCGCGCGAGGAAGCCGTCCAGCCAGTCGGTGACGGCGGCGAGCACAAACACGATCGCGGCGGTGATGTTGTGGCCGTGGAACGGCAGGTAGAACACCAGCACCATCACCGGCAGCAGCGCCACGCGGAACAGGGTCAGCCAGGTGGGGAGGTTGATGCGCATGCGGGGGTCCGTCGGTTTGCCACAGTGTCGCATGCCGCCGCGTCACGGCGCAGCGAAATTTCAGCCGTGCAGCACGTCGTAGATGCGTTCGGCCAGGCCGCGGTCGATGCCCTTCACTCGCATCAATTCCTCCACGCCGGCAGCCTCCACGCCGGCCAGGCCGCCGAAGGTCTTCAGCAACGCGCTGCGGCGGCGCGCCCCCACGCCGGGCACGTCTTCCAGCACGCTGCGCTCGCGCGCCTTCTCGCGCCGTTTGCGGTGGCCGCTGATCGCGAAGCGGTGCGACTCGTCGCGCACCGCTGCCACCAGATGCAACGCCGGCGAGGTCGGACCGGGATGGATCTCGCGTCCCTGGTCGGCCAGGATCAGGGTTTCCTCGCCCGCACGCCGCGCCGGGCCCTTGGCCACGCCGACCACGTGGATGCCGGTGACGCCGAGTTCCTGCAGCACCTCCAGCGCCTGCGCCACCTGGCCGCCGCCGCCGTCGATCAGCAGCACGTCGGGTTTCGCACCCTCGCCTTCGGCGAGCTTGCGGAAACGCCGGGTCAGCGCCTGGTGCATCGCCGCGTAGTCGTCGCCGGGAGTGATGCCACTGATGTTGAAGCGGCGGTAATGCGACTTCTCCGGCCCTTCCGGCCCGAACACCACGCAGGACGCCACGGTGAGTTCGCCGCGGGTGTGGCTGATGTCGAAGCACTCGAGGCGCCGCGGCGGTGCGGGCAATTCCAGCAGGCGCTGCAGGTCCTCGAAGCGCGTGCCCAGGGTCTGCCGGCTGGCAAGGCGCTGGGTCAGCGAGGCCTGCGCATTGCGCTCGGCCATCTGCAGGAAGCGCGCGCGTTCGCCGCGCACGCGGCTCTTCAGCTCCACCGCGTGGCCGCTCTGTTCCGTCAGCACTTCGGCGAGCACGGCCTGCTCGGGCAGCTCCTCGCCCAGGATCAGCTCGCGCGGCACCGGGCGGTCGAGGTAGTACTGCGCCACGAACTGCGCCAGCACGTCGGCCGGCTCCGCATCCAGCGGCAGGCGCGGGAAGAAGTCGCGCGTGCCCAGGCTGATGCCGTCACGGAAGAACAGCACGCTGACGCAAGCCATGCCGGCCTCGATGCGGCAGGCGACCACGTCCATGTCGGCGCTGGCGCCTTGCACGTGGTGCTGCGCCTGCAGCTGGCGCAAGGCCGCCACCTGGTCGCGCAGCGCGGCGGCACGCTCGAAGTCCAGCTTTGTGCTGGCCTGCTCCATCGCCGCGGCCAGCTCGTCGATCACCGCGCTGCTGCGGCCTTCCAGGAACATCTCGGCGTGGCGCACGTCGTTGGCGTAGTCCTCCTTCGAGATCAGCCCCACGCAGGGCGCGGTGCAGCGGCCGATCTGGTATTGCAGGCAGGGCCGCGAGCGGTTGCGGAAGTAGCTGTCCTCGCACTGGCGCACCTTGAACAGCTTCTGCATCAGACCCAGGCTCTCGCGCACCGCGAAGGTGCTTGGATACGGTCCGAAATAGCGCCCTGGCAGATTCTTCGCACCACGGTGGAAGGCCAATCGCGGATAGTCCTCGCCGCCTGACAGATAGATGTACGGGTAGCTCTTGTCGTCGCGCAACATGATGTTGTAGCGCGGCTTCAGCGACTTGATCAGCTGCGATTCCAGCAGCAGCGCCTCGCCTTCGGTGCGCGTGACGGTGATGTCGCAGCGGGCGATCTGCGTGATCATCGCCGCGATGCGCGGCTCCAGCCGGGGCTTCAGGAAATAGCTGCCCACGCGCTTCTTCAGGTTGCCGGCCTTGCCCACGTACAGGAGTTCGCCGGCCGCGTCGAAATAGCGGTAGACGCCGGGCGAGGTGGTCAGGGTGCGGACGAAGGCCTTGCCGTCGAAGGCGAGCGGCGTGTCGGATGGCATGCGGGGATTTTAGCCGGTTCGCGTGGCCGTGATCGGTATCATCGACGCCACTGTCGATGGCTTTACGGAAACGCGCATGGGCTGCCTGCCGATACCGATATTGTTCGTGCTTGGCGTGCTGGTCGGCGACTGGCTGTGGGGCGATACGGGCGCGTTGTGGGGCGCCGGCATCGGCCTGCTGCTCGGGCTGGTTCTGTTCGGCGTCTTCATCCTGAAGCTGCGACGGCGGCGCTGAGCGGCCTTCAGCGATTGAGGTTGCGCAAGCGCTCGACCAGGCCGGCGACGCCACGCTCGGCCAGTTTCACTGCCGCGGTGAAACCGGCCGCATCGCCATGCCACGGATCGGGAAAATCCGCCGGCGGCGCCATACCCGTCCACTCCAGGAACAACGCGGTCCGCTCCACCTGCTCGGGCGTGCCGGCAAGCTGGCGCAAGCCACGCAGGTTGTCGCGGTCCATCGCCAGCAACAGGTCGTAGTCCGCGAAATCGCGCTCGCGCAGCTGGCGCGCACGATGCTTCGACAAGTCATGGCCCGCGGCGCGCGCCGCCGCGACCATGCGTGGATCGGCGCCCTCGCCTGCATGCCAGCCGCCGGTGCCGCAGGAGGCCACGGTCACGTCCAGCCCGGCGTCGGCCAGACGCTTGCGCGCCACGGCCTCCGCCAGCGGCGAACGGCAGATGTTGCCGAGGCAGACGAACAGCACGCGGCGCGCGATCATCCCTGCGCCAGCAACCACTGCTCGGCGCGTGCGAGATCGGCCTCGGTGTCGATGCCGGGCGGGAACGGCTCGGGCGTGAGCCGCGCCGCGATGGCATGGCCATGTTCCAGCACGCGCAACTGCTCCAGCGACTCGGCCTGCTCCAGCGGCGTGCGCGGCAGTCGGGCGTATTGCGCGAGGAAACCCGCACGGTAGGCATAGATGCCGATGTGGCGCAGAAACGGCGCGCCGGCCGGCAGCACCTCACGGTTCGCGGCGAAGGCGTCGCGCGCCCAAGGCAACGGTGCGCGACTGAAGTACAGCGCACCCCCGTTCGCGCCGCGCACCAGCTTCACGACGTTCGGATCGAACAATTCGTGCGCGTCGGCGATCGGGGTCGCCAACGTGGCCATCGGCGCGTCGTCCTCGGCCAATGCGTGCGCCACCTCGCGAATGCCCGCCGCCGGAGCGAACGGCTCGTCGCCCTGCAGGTTAACCACGATGGCGTCGTCGGCCCAACCGCACAGCACGGCGCACTCGGCCAGACGGTCGCTGCCGGAGGCGTGGTCGGCGCGCGTCATGCAGATCTTGACGCCCTGCCCGGCCAGCGCATCGGCGATGCGCGCATCGTCCGTCGCCACCACCACGGCCGCCGCGCCCGCCTGCAAGGCCCGCTGGGCCACGCGCACCACCATGGGCACGCCGGCGATCTCGCGCAGAGGCTTGGCCGGCAAGCGGGTGGAGCCATAGCGGGCGGGAATGGCGACGATGAAGGGTGGGACAGTAGGCATGGCGGACTCGGACAAAAACCGGTTGCGACTCTACCGGAATTGCCGACGCGTGAAGGTCATCGCAAGACCGAACCCTCACCCCAACCCCTCTCCCGATGGGAGAGGGGCGCAGGCATCCAGGTCAGTCCACGACATCCAGCGCGAAGCCACAGCCGTTGGCCAGCGCCATGAAACCAGGGAACGAGGTGGCCACGTGGCGGCAGTCGTTGATGCGCACCGACGCCTGTGCCACCAGACCAGCCACCGCGAAGCTCATCGCGATGCGGTGGTCGGTGAGGCTTTCCACCGTGCCGGCCGCCAGCGTGCCGCCATGGATGGTCGCGCCGTCGGGCGTTTCGTCCACCGTGATGCCCAAGGCGCGCAGGCCCGTGGCCATGGCGGCGAGGCGGTCGGATTCCTTCACGCGCAACTCGGCGGCGCCATGGATGACGGTGCGGCCCTCGGCCACTGCCGCAGCGACGAAGAGCGCGGGGAATTCGTCGATCATGTCCGGCACCAGTGCCTCGGGCAATTCGACGCCGTGCAGCGGCGCGTGACGCACCATGATGTCGCCCACCGGCTCGCCACCGCTTTCGCGCGGATTGTCGATGCGGATGTCGGCGCCCATCAGGCGCAGCGCTTCGAGCAGGCCGGTGCGACGCGGGTTGAGGCCCACCGCCGGCAGGCGCAGCTCGGAGCCGGGCACGATGCTTGCGGCGACGAGGAAGAACGCCGCCGAGGAGAAATCCGCCGGCACGTCCACGTCGGTGGCGTGCAGCGTGTGTCCGCCGGAAAGCTTCGCGCGCCCCGGCTCGAACGCGATCGGCCAGCCGAACGCGGCCAGCATGCGCTCGGTGTAGTCGCGGGTGGGATGCGGCTCGACCACCTCGGTCTCGCCTTCCGCATACAGGCCGGCCAGCAGCAGCGCGGACTTCACCTGCGCGCTGGCCACCGGCAATTCGTAGCGGATGCCGTGCAGGCGCTGGCCACCGCGCACGACGAGCGGCGGCAGGCCATCCTGCGTATCGATGCGCGCGCCCATCGCGGCCAGCGGATCGGTGACGCGGCGCATCGGCCGCTTCGACAGCGAGGCGTCGCCGACCAGGGTGCTGTCGAAGGCCTGCCCGGCCAGCAGGCCGGCCAGCAGGCGCATGCCGGTGCCCGCGTTGCCGCAATCCAGCGCCTGCGCGCTGGCGCGCAGGCCGTGCAGGCCCACGCCGTGCACCACGCGCTCGCCGTCGGCCGGCGTCTCGATGCGCACACCGAGCTGCTGCAACACGGCGGCGGTGGCGCGGGTGTCCTCGCCTTCGAGGAAACCGCGGATATGCGACACCCCGTCGGCCAGCGCGCCAAACATCAATGCGCGGTGCGAAACGGACTTGTCTCCCGGCACGCCCACGCTACCCCGCAGCGGGCCGGCCGGGCCGCTGCGCCAGTCCAGCCGCCCGCTCAAGGCAGCGCCACCGGGTAGGAGCCGAGCACGCGCAGCTGCGCCACCGACTGCTCGATCTCCTTCACCGCCGCCTGCAGGGCTTGGTCCTGGATGTGGCCGGAGACGTCGATGAAGAACGCGTACTGCCACTTGCCGCTGTGTGCCGGGCGCGATTCGATGCGGTTGAGGCTCACGCCGTGCTGCGCGAACGGGCTGAGCACGTGGTACAGCGCGCCCGGTTGATCGTTCACCGTGATCAGCAGCGAGGTGCGGTCGTTGCCCGAGGGTGGGAACAGGCTGCGGCCGATCACCAGGAAACGGGTGGTGTTGTCGGCACGGTCTTCGATGCCGCTGGCCAGCGTCTGCAGGCCATAGACCTTGCCCGCGGTTTCGCCGGCGATCGCGCCGGCGTCATCGGCGTGACGCGCCAGCCGCGCGGCCTCCGCGTTGCTGCCCACCGCCTCGCATTCCACGTTCGGCAGGTTCATGCGCAGCCAGGTCTTGCATTGCTGCAGCGACTGCGCGTGGGCATAGACGCGCCGGATGTCCTCCAGCCGCCCGGCCATCGAGTGCAGGCACTGGTGCACGCGCAGTTCGACCTCGCCGCAGATGCGCGCATCGGAAGTGAGGAACATGTCCAGCGTCACCTGGATCATGCCCTGCCCGGAGTTCTCCACCGGCACCACGCCGAAATCGGCATGCCCGGCGGCGACTTCCTGGAATACCTCCTCGATGCTGCCCAGCGGCAGGCCGTAGGCGGCATGGCCGAAGTGCTTGCGCACCGCCTGCTCGCTGAAGGTGCCTTCGGGACCGAGGAAACCGATCTTCAACGGGTCTTCCTGCGCCAGGCACGAGGACATGATCTCGCGGAACAGCCGCACCATCTCGGCATCCGGCAGCGGTCCCTTGTTGCGGTCCACCACCATGCGCAGCACGTGCGCCTCGCGCTCGGGGCGGTAGTAGTCGATCGCGGACAGGCCCTCGCCCTTCACCCGGGCCACTTCCTGCGCCCAGTTCGCGCGCTCGGAGATCAGTTCCTGGATCTGCCGGTCGATGCTGTCGATGCGCTCGCGCACGTCGGTCAGCGAGGTCTTGCTGTCGGTCATGTCGGATGTCTGGATGGATAGAAGGCCAAATGCATGATGCCCGAAATGCTCAACCGTGTCGCGCCGCGAAGTCGCGCATGAAGGCCACGAGCGCATCCACCGCCTCCGGCGGCACCGCGTTGTAGAGCGAGGCGCGCATGCCGCCCAGCGCCTTGTGGCCCTTGAGCGCGAACAGGCCGGCAGCCTCGGATTCGGCGAGGAACAGCGCATCCAGCGCGCTGTCGTGCAGGGTGAACGGCACGTTCATGCGCGAGCGCGCGGCCGGGTCGACCGGGTTGCGGTAATAGCCGCCGGAGCCGTCGATGGCCGCGTACAGGCGTTCCGCCTTGACGCGGTTGCGCTCGCCGATGGCGGCGAGGCCACCCTGCGCCTTCAGCCACTCGAAGGTGAGCCCGGCGAGGTACCAGCCCCAGGTGTTCGGCGTGTTGAGCATGGAGTCGTTCGCCGCATGCTCCGCATAGCGGAAAATCTTCGCCATCGGCCGTGTCGCACGAGCCAGCAGATCGCGACGAACGATCATCAGCACCAGGCCGGAAGGGCCGATGTTCTTCTGCGCTCCGGCGTAGATCAGGCCGAAACGATGCACGCCCAGCGGCGCCGAAAGGATGTCGGAGGACATATCCGCCACCAGCGGCACCTCGCCCACGTCGGGGATATCGTGGTGCTGCACGCCGTGGATGGTTTCGTTGGGCGTGTAGTGCACGTAGGCTGCGCGCGGGTCGAGCTTCCATGCCTCGCGCGGAGGCAGGCGGCGGTAATCGTCGGCCTTGCTGTCGGCGGCCACGTTGACCCTGACATAGGGCGTCGCCTCGCTGGCCGCCTTGGCGCCCCAGTGGCCGTTGACGATGTAGTCGGCACTGTCGCCCTCGCCCGCCAGGTTCATCGGAATCTGCGCGAAATGCTGAGTGGCGCCGCCTTGCAGGAACAGCACGGCGTAGTCGTCGGGGATCGCGGCCAGTTCGCGCAGGTCGGCCTCGGCGCGGGCCGCCATCGCGATGAAGCGCTTGCCGCGATGCGACTGCTCCATCACCGACATGCCGCTGCCGTCCCAGTCCAGCAGTTCGCGCTGCGCGCGCTCGAGCACCTCGCGCGGCAGCGCCGCTGGACCCGCACTGAAATTCCAAACCTGGCTCACCAAGCTATCCCCGTGGCTGCGTTCGCCCCATTATGCCGCGCCGCAGCATGGAATCGTCAATGGCTCAAAACCGGATCCACAGCACCAGCGCGATGCCCAGTGCCAGCACCGCGGCAGTGACGATCAGCCACCACATCTCGCCGCGGGGGCCGGCAGCATCCTCGGGCAGGATCGACGTCGGCGGTTCCGACGGCACGATCGCGGGTTCCGCTTCCATGCCCGGTGCATCCAGCACGAAGCGGTGCGGCCCCAGGCTCAGCTGGTCGCCGGGCTGCAGCGCCACGCGCTGCACCGGCACGCCGTTCAGCCGCAGCGGATAAGTCATCGACGCCTGCGCCGTTTCCAGCATCAGGCAATCGTCCTGCCAACCCAGTTTCAGGCTGGCTACCTCGCCCTGCGGCAGTTCCAGCGGGTAGCGGCCGTATGGCCCCAGTTCCAGGCCATCGCCAATCGGCAACACGCGCCCGGAGAGGGCACCGGCCAGCGCACGCAAGGCGGCGGTGCAGCGCGCCTGCACCGGGGCTGGTGCCGCCTCGCGCTGCTCCGGCGAAACGGCGGCGCGCAGCAGCATGCGGCAATCGCCCACGCTCAGCATGTCGCCGGGGCGCAGCAGGGCGCGTTCGCGCACCGGCCGCGCGTTCACGTACACGCGGGTGGCCGAGGGCAACACCTGCAGCACCCAGCCACGGTTGTCCTGCTCGATGCGCAGGTGCCTTGGCGCGGCCTGCGTCGTCGACAGCACCAGGTCGTTGTCCGCCGCACTGCCTATCCGCAATTGTGGTTCGGCCCACAGGAAATCTTCGCGGGCGGAATGGAAAAACTCGATGCGCATTGCCGTACCAATCCATTGACCACGGCACTCTATCATGCGATTCCTGAGCACCCGTTCACGCTTTTGCACCGATTCACGCCACGTCGAATCGCAGCGCGCGAAGGCTTATCATGCCCGCCCCCGACGGAGCTCCGCATGCCCAGCATCGACATCCACCGCCCCCATCGCCTGCCGCTGCCGGAAGCCCGCGCCGTGGTCGAGAAAGTGGCTGCGCGCATGCACGAGAAGTTCGATCTCGAAGGCCGCTGGCAGGGCGACACCTTGCACTTCTCCCGTCCCGGCGTGAAGGGCCAGATCGCCGTGGAAAGCGATGCGATACGAGTGCGCGCCGAGCTGGGCCTGCTGCTGTCCCCGCTCAAGGGCATGATCGAGCAGGAGATCCGGCGCAAGCTGGACGAGCATTTCGCCTGACGGCCTGATTTTGATCGAGCGCCCGACCGTGGCATACTTGCCGGCTTACGCGGTCATCACGGCCGCGCGCGATCCGGACCACATGGCCAAAGACGACGTCATCGAAATGGAAGGCACGGTCCTGGAGACCCTGCCCAATACCATGTTCCGCGTGCAGCTGGAGAACGGGCACGTGGTCATCGCCCACATCTCCGGGCGCATGCGCAAGCATTACATCCGCATCCTCACAGGCGACAAGGTCAAGATCGAGATGACCCCGTACGACCTGAGCAAGGGGCGGATCACCTATCGCATGAAATAAGGCGGCAACCGCATCGGCATGAAAAGGCCGCGCATCGCGCGGCCTTTTGTGTTACCTGATGTTGCCGGCCAGCGGTCACTCCACCACGGCCGGCAGCTTCTCGGCAGCCTCGCAGCCCACCACCAGCTCGCCGTCCTTCACGCCCAGCCTCACCTTGCCGCCTTCGGCCAGCTTGCCGAACAGCAACTCGTCGGCCAGCGCGCGCTTCACCTTTTCCTGGATCACCCGCGCCATCGGGCGGGCGCCCATCTGCGCGTCGAAGCCGTGCTCGGCCAGCCAGCGGCGCGCCTCGGCATCCACGTCCAGGCTGACGCGCTTCTCGGTCAGCTGGGCCTCCAGCTCGATCAGGAACTTGTCCACCACGCGCAGGATGTGCTCGAAGTCCAGCGCATTGAACTGGATGATCGCATCCAGTCGGTTGCGGAACTCCGGCGTGAAGCTGCGGCGGATCACCTCCAGCGCGTCGGTGTGGTGGCTCTGCGCCACGAAGCCGATGCTGCGCCGCGCCGCCTGCGATGCGCCGGCGTTGGTGGTCATCACCACGATCACGTTCTTGAAGTTCGCCTCACGCCCGTTGGTGTCGGTGAGCACGCCGCGGTCCATCACCTGCAACAGGATGTTGTAGACATCCGGGTGCGCCTTTTCGATCTCGTCCAGCAGCAGCACCGCGTGCGGATGCTTGGTCACCGCTTCGGTGAGCAGTCCGCCCTGGTCGAAACCCACGTAGCCCGGGGGCGCGCCGACCAGGCGGGAGACCGAGTGCGCCTCCATGTATTCGGACATGTCGAAGCGGATCATCTCGATGCCAAGCTGCAGCCCGAGCTGGCGGGTCACCTCGGTCTTGCCCACGCCGGTGGGGCCGGCCAGCAGGAAGCAGCCGATCGGCTTGGCCGGGTCGGCCAGGCCGGAGCGCGCCATCTTGATCGAGGCGGCCAGCGCCTCGATCGCGGTGTCCTGGCCGAACACCACCATCTTCAGGTTGCGCTCCAGGTTCTTCAGCACGTCGCGGTCGGACGCGGAAACCTGCTTGGCGGGGATGCGCGCCATCTTGGCCACGATGTATTCCACCTCGGGCACGTCCACCTTGCCGCTGCGCTGGTCTTCGGGCAGCAGGCGCTGGCGCGCGCCGGCCTCGTCGATCACGTCGATCGCCTTGTCCGGCAGCAAGCGGTCGGGGATGTGCTTCACCGACAGGTCCACCGCCGCCTTCAGCGACTCGTTGGTGTAGATGACGTTGTGGTGCTCCTCGAAGCGCGAACGCAGGCCCTTGAGGATCTCGATGCTGTCGGCCACCGAAGGCTCGACGACGTCGATCTTCTGGAAGCGCCGCGCCAGCGCGCGGTCCTTCTCGAACACGCCGCGGTATTCCTGGAACGTGGTCGAACCGATGCAGCGCAGCTCGCCGGAAGCCAGCAGCGGCTTGATCAGGTTGCTGGCATCCATGGTGCCGCCCGAGGCGGAACCGGCGCCGATGATGGTGTGGATCTCGTCGATGAACAGGATCGAGCCCGGCTGCTTCTTCAGCTGGGCGATCACGCCCTTCAGGCGCTTCTCGAAGTCGCCGCGGTACTTGGTGCCGGCCACCAGCGCGCCCAGGTCCAACGCCCAGATCGTGGCGTTCTCCAGCACCGCGGGCACTTCGCCGTCCACGATGCGCTTGGCCAGGCCCTCGGCCAGCGCAGTCTTGCCCACGCCGGCGTCACCCACGTAGAGCGGGTTGTTCTTGCGGCGGCGGCACAGCACCTGGACGGTGCGCTCGATCTCGTCGCCGCGGCCGATCAGCGGATCGATCTTGCCTTCCAGCGCCAGCTCGTTGAGGTTGCTGGCGTATTCGGAGAGCGGATTGCCCTTGGCCTCGCCGCCTTCCTCGCTCTCGCGCTCGCCGCCGCCCGGCGTGCCGGTGGAGGTCTCGTCGCCCACCTTGGCGATGCCGTGCGAGATGTAGTTGACCACGTCCAGCCGGGTGATCTCCTGCTGGTGCAGGAAGTACACGGCGTGGGAGTCCTTCTCGCCGAAGATCGCCACCAGCACGTTGGCGCCGGTGACCTCCTTCCGCCCGGAGGACTGCACGTGGTAGACCGCGCGCTGCAGCACGCGCTGGAAGCCCAGCGTGGGCTGGGTGTCGCGCTCGTCGCCGTGCGGCAGTACCGGCACGGTCTCGGCGATGACCTTTTCCAGCTCGTGGGTGAGCCGCGGCAGGTCCACGCCGCAGGCGCGCAGCGCGCCCAGGGCGGACTGGTTGCCGGTGAGGGCGAGCAGCAGGTGCTCCACGGTCATGAACTCGTGGCGCTGCTCGCGGGCCTGCTTGTAGCACTGGCCGATGGTGACTTCGAGATCCTTGCTGAACATCCGGACCGTCTCCGTTGCAATGGCATGGGCGGCCTTCGCCGCGATGGCTACATAGTGGGGGTGTTCAGAGCTTTTCCATAGTGCACAACAGAGGATGCTGATGCGAGCGTGAATACTCGTTGACCTGGGTGACCTTGGTCTCGGCCACCTCGCGGGTGAACACGCCGCACACGCCCTTGCCGCGGGTATGCACGTGCAGCATCACTTGCACCGCACGCTCCTGGTCCAAGCCAAAGAAACCGCGCAGCACCTCGACCACGAAGTCCATCGGCGTAAAGTCGTCGTTGAGCAGCACTACCTGGAACAGCGGCGGCTTTGCGACCTCGGGCTTCGCGGTCTGCACCGCCAGGCCGTGGCCGCTTTCGTGTTCGTTTTCGTGTTCGTGGGCCATGGATGACGGGTGTTCCTTCGACGGTTGCGATTATACGCTGCGCCGCCTGCACGCTTCGCGGCGACCGCAACGACAGGTAGTGGCACAATGACGCCTTTTCCAGTCCCCGCCCGTCATGCCGCCTGCCGCCACCACCGACGCCATCTGGCGCCCGCACGTCACCGTGGCCTGCGTGGTGAGCGACGGTGCGCGCTACCTGATGGTCGAGGAGGACGTAGCCGGCCGCCTCGCCTACAACCAGCCAGCCGGACACCTCGAAGACCGCGAGCGTCTGGTCGACGCGGCGGTGCGCGAGACGCTGGAGGAAACCGGCTGGACGGTACAGCCCACCCACCTGATCGGCGTGCACCAGTGGCGCAGCACCGAGCACGGCGAGGGCGTGATCCGTTTCAGCTTCGCGGCGCAGCCGCTCAGCCATGACCCGTCGCGATCGCTGGATACCGGCATCCGCCGCGCCCTTTGGCTGAGCCGCGCCGAGATCGCCGCGCTGGGCGAGCGCCTGCGCAGCCCGCTGGTGCTGAAGAGCATCGATGCCTGGCTGGCCGGCGCCCGCTTCCCGCTGGATGCGCTGCACTGGCTGCCGGAACCCGCCACGCTATGAAGGTGATGCTGGGCATTTCCGGCGGCGTCGACTCCTCGGTCGCGGCGCTGCTGCTGCAACAGGCCGGCCATGCGGTCGAAGGCCTGTTCATGCAGAACTGGGAAGAGGACGAGCGCAACGGCCCCTGCACCGCCGACGCCGACCGCAAGGACGCCGTGGCCGTGTGCGGCCGGCTGGGCATCCCGTTCCACGCGCGCAACTTCGCCACCGAATACTGGGACGGCGTGTTCGAGCATTTCCTCGCCGAATACCGCGCCGGCCGCACGCCGAACCCCGACGTGCTGTGCAACCGCGAGATCAAGTTCAAGACCTTCCTCGACGAGGCGCGCGCGCTGGGCGCGGAGAAGATCGCCACCGGCCACTATGCCCGCGTGGACCTGCGCGACGGCGAGTACCGCCTGCTGCGTGCCGTGGATGCGGTCAAGGACCAGAGCTATTTCCTGCATGCGCTGGGCCAGGCCCAATTGGCCGCCACGCTGTTCCCGGTGGGCGAGATCGAGAAATCGCGGGTGCGCGAGCTGGCCCGCGCGGCCGCCCTGCCTACCCATGCAAAGAAGGATTCCACCGGCATCTGCTTCATCGGCGAGCGCGACTTCCGCGGCTTCCTGGCGCAGTACATCCCGGCCCGCCCCGGCGAGATGCGCACGCCCGACGGCGCGCTGGTCGGCGACCACCAGGGCGCGATGTACTACACGCTGGGCCAGCGCAACGGCCTGGGCATCGGCGGCCGCCAGGGTGCCAGCGGCGAGCCGTGGTACGTGGTGGGCAAGGACGTGGCGACCAACCGGCTCTATGTGGCCCAGGGCAACGCGAACCACTGGCTGGACTCGCACATGCTGCGCAGCGAGCCGCCGACCTGGGTGGCCGGCCACGCGCCAGCCGCGCATTTCCGGTGCACCGCCAAGACCCGCTACCGTCAGGCCGACCAGGCCTGCGAGGTGCGGGTGCTGGACGCCGGCCTTGAAGTACGCTTCGACACCCCGCAACGTGCCGTGACGCCCGGCCAATCGGTGGTGTTCTACGACGGCGAGACCTGCCTGGGCGGCGCGGTGATCGCCGCCACCGACGCGCCGTACGGCGGCCTGTCCCCCATCCATGACGAGAACTGACGGTGCTTGACGCTTTTGCGATGAACGAGGAACGCGTGCTGGCCCTGGCCGGGCTTTACCAGGCCAGCGCGCTGGTGCAGCAGTTGGCCAACCAGGGCCGCTGCGACGAGACCGCGATGGACGCGAGCATCGCCAGCGTGTTCCGCATCGACGCGCCTTCGGTGGTCGGTGTGTACGGCAACATCGCCAGCGTGCGGCTGGGTCTGCGCAACCTGGTGTCGCAGCTCGACGAGAGCAGCGAGGACATGGCGGTGACCCGCATGGCAATGACCGTGATGCGGCTGGAGCGCAGCCTCTCCGGCCGCCCGGAACTACTCGACCAACTGCAGCAGGGCATCCGCGCCACCCAGCGCCAGGTGGAGCATTTCGGCCAGGGCTCGAACCAGGTGACCGCGCGGCTGGCCGAGCTGTACGCCTCCACCCTGTCCACCCTGCGCCCGCGGGTGATGGTCAACGGCAACCCGCAGCACCTGCAGCAGCCGGCCATCGTCGAGAAGGTGCGCAGCAACCTGCTCGCGGCAGTGCGCTCGGCGGTGCTGTGGCGCCAGCTCGGCGGCCGCCAGTGGCAGCTGCTGCTGTTTCGCAAGCAGTGCAGCATGCTGGCGCGCGGACTGCTCACCGGGGCCACGCTGGACGGGCGCTGAGGAAGATTCGACACGCAGTCCGGGCGTCAGTCATGCCCGCGCAGTCGGCCATCCGTCTCGTGGATCATGCAAGCAAAGTCATGCCTGACCGCTTCACCGCACCACGATCAAAAGTGTAGACGGCAACGCAACCGGCCTCGGCAGCCAGTTCGGTCACCAGAACATCAGAAAAATCGCCCTTGCCGTCACGAAATCGCCGCAATGCGCGCCAGACAACTTCGGCACGCTCGACCCGGATCGACTCCGAGCGCAACAAGGTTTCGACCACGGTGGCGATACGCGCAGCATCGGCCTCGTAGCAGGACTCCAGCACCCAGGCCGACTCGACCAGCACCACGTGTGAAACAAATCCGGGCTCGGCAGACGTCAGCGACTCCACCAGGCGCGCGGCGGCGGCGGCTTGCTTCGCGTCATCCTGAGTGAGGTAGCGCACCAGCACATTGGTGTCGAGCCCGATCATTTCGCCAATGTCTTGGCAGACCGCTGACGGACGGCAGCATTCATCGCATCGACGCTGACCGCGCGCGCCGACTTGGGGACGAGGCCTTTCAAAGCAGTCACCGGCAAGGTGGCAGCGATGACTTCATACCGCCCGGGCGCGATCTCCAGAAACTCGATGCGATCACCCGTATCCACTCCCAAACCGGAGCGCACCACGGCAGGGATGGTGACTTGGCCCTTGGATGTCAAAGTGGCAGTGGACATGATCTTCTCCTCCTGCTTCCTTACCTAAAGGTAAGGCGTCAGCTCACCAACTTCAACCCCGGCAACTGCTTCGCCAGCGCACGCAACAGTTTGCCGAAGGCAGCAAGGTCAGCGCCCCACGGCGTGGCCTCACGCCAGTACAGCGCGATCTCGCGCCCTGGCGCCTGGCCCTTGATCTTCGCCAGCACGATGTCGGGCTTGGAGGCCAATCGCTCGTGCGCCAGCGCAGGCACCAGGGCGTGGCCGCCGCGCAGGCTGACCAGCGCGGCGAGGCTTTCCAGGCTCACGTCCTGCACGTGGCCGTCGCCGCCGGCGTGGCTCTCGGCCATCAGGATCGCGTCGGTCGCCTCGAGTTGCTCCAGCGCCACGCTGCGCCGGCCGGCCAGCGGGTGATCGGCGCGCAGCATCGCTTCCCACGGCTCGAAGAACAGCGGTTGCATCGCGATGCCGCTGGCCAAGGGGGCGAGCGGCGCCAGCACGGCGTCGAGTTCGGCCTCGTGCAGACGGCGCAGCAGGCCGCGTGGCTTGCCCTCGGAGATGCCCAGCCGCACGCCGGGGAAATGCTGCGGGAACGGCGCAATCAGGTGCGGCAGCAGGTACGGGCCCAGCGAGGCCGGCACGCCGAGCCGCAGCTCGCCGCCGAACGCCACCGCGCCGGCGCGGGCGGCTTGCTGCAGCAATTCGGCCGCGGCGAGCACGGCGTCGATGCGTTCCAGCAGGCGCTGGCCACCCGCGGTGGGCACCACCTTGCGACCGCCGCGCTCGAACAACGGCGCGCCCAGCGCCTGCTCCACCTTCTGGACCTGGTGCGACAACCCGGACGGGCTGATGTGCATGGCCCGCGCCGCGCTGTTGAAACTGCCGTGGCGATGCACCGCCTGCACCAGCGCGAGGTCGCGCAGCGAAACCGCCGCCAGCGCCGTCGAAATCATCGAATGCTGCATGTCATCAAATGCGTTTGTGCCGGATCGTTCCGGCGCCCATGCTATATGGCATCCGGCCCGCCCGCCTCCCCGACGTGCAATAGCGCAGGCCGATCCGCAGCGATCACACGGCGTTTGCGCGATAATTGCGATCTTTGCCGGTCGAGCGTGGCCGTTGCCTCTCTTCACCCATCCCAGCAGCAGGATTTCGCCAGGAGCCTTCCCATGAAAGATTCATTCCAGGTACGCGACACCTTCGAGGCCAACGGCAGGAAGTACAGCTTCGCCAGCCTTGCCAAGCTGGGCCAGCGCTTCGACATCAAGCGCCTGCCCTACTCGATGAAGATCCTGCTGGAGAACCTGCTGCGCCACGAGGACGGCGTCAACGTCACCGCGAAGGAGATCGAGGCGGTGGCGAAGTGGGACGCGAAGAAAGAGCCCGACACCGAGATCGCCTTCATGCCCGCGCGCGTGGTGTTGCAGGACTTCACCGGCGTACCCTGCGTGGTCGACCTGGCCGCGATGCGCGACGCCGTGGTGAAGCTGGGCGGTGATGCGAACCAGATCAATCCGCTGGCGCCGGCCGAACTGGTGATCGACCACTCGGTGCAGGTGGACGTCTACGGTTCGGAATCGGCGCTGGAGCAGAACGTCGAGATCGAGTTCCACCGCAACCAGGAGCGCTATTCGTTCCTGCGCTGGGGCCAGAAGGCGTTCAACAACTTCAAGGTGGTGCCACCGCGCACCGGCATCGTGCACCAGGTGAACCTGGAGCATCTGGCTCGCGTGGTGTTCACCGCCGAGGTCGACGGCGAGAGCTGGACCTACCCGGATACCGTGTTCGGCACCGACTCGCATACCACCATGATCAACGGTCTCGGCGTGCTGGGCTGGGGTGTGGGCGGCATCGAGGCCGAGGCGGCGATGCTGGGCCAGCCCTCCTCCATGCTGATTCCGCAGGTGGTCGGCTTCAAGCTGACCGGCAAGCTCGGCGAAGGCGTCACCGCCACCGACCTGGTGCTCACCGTCACCCAGATGCTGCGCAAGCTCGGCGTGGTGGGCAAGTTCGTCGAGTTCTTCGGCACCGGCCTGAAGCACCTGCCGCTGGCCGATCGCGCCACCATCGCCAACATGGCGCCGGAATACGGTGCCACCTGCGGCATCTTCCCGATCGACCAGGAAGCGTTGAACTACATGCAGCTGTCCGGCCGTACCGCCGAGCACATCAAGCTGGTCGAGGCGTACGCCAAGGCACAAGGCATGTGGCATGACGAGAACTCGATCGAGCCGGCATTCACCAGCACGCTGGAACTGGACCTGGCCGACGTGCGTCCGTCGCTGGCCGGCCCGAAGCGCCCGCAGGACCGTGTGCTGCTGGAAGCCGTGCAGAAGAGCTTCCATGACGTGATCGGCTCACTTACGGCCAATCGCAAGACGAAAAGCAGCGCTGCCGACGACTTCGCCAGCGAAGGCGGTGCCACCGCTATCGGCAATGCCGCCAACGCGATCACCAACGGCGGCGTGCGCGTCGAAAAGGATGGCCAGAGCTTCAAGGTCGGTGACGGCTCGGTGGTGATCGCCGCAATCACCTCATGCACCAACACCTCCAACCCGGCCGTGATGCTGGCTGCCGGCCTGGTCGCGAAGAAGGCCGCCGCGCGTGGCCTGAAGGCGCAGCCGTGGGTGAAGACCTCGATCGGACCGGGCTCGCTGGTGGTTTCCGACTACCTCGAAAAGACCGGCCTGCTGAAGGAACTGGAGAAGGTCGGCTTCTACATCGTCGGCTACGGTTGCACCACCTGCATCGGCAACTCCGGCCCGCTGCCGGTCGAGATCAGCCAGGCCATCGGCGAAGGTGACCTCGCGGTCGCGTCGGTGCTGTCTGGCAACCGCAACTTCGAGGGCCGCGTGCATCCGGAAGTGAAGATGAACTACCTGGCTTCGCCGCCGCTGGTGGTGGCCTACGCGCTGGCCGGCACGCTGGACATCGATCTGACCAAGGACGCGATCGGCACCGGCAGCGACGGCCAGCCGGTGTACCTCAAGGACATCTGGCCGAGCAACAAGGAAATCTCCGACACCATCGCCGGCGCGATCAACCCGGCCATGTTCGAGAAGAACTACGCCGACGTGTTCAAGGGCGACAGCCGCTGGAACCGGATCGCCTCGCCGGACGGCGCGTTGTTCAAGTGGGACGACTCCACCTATATCAAGAACCCGCCGTACTTCGACGGCATGAGCAAGGAAGCCGGCACGATCGAGGACATCCATGGCGCCAGCGTGCTGGGCCTGTTCGGCGACTCGATCACCACCGACCACATCTCGCCGGCCGGGTCGATCAAGAAGGACAGCCCGGCGGGCCGTTTCCTGATCGAGAAGGGTGTGCAGCCGAAGGACTTCAACTCCTACGGTTCGCGTCGCGGCAACGACGACGTGATGGTGCGCGGCACCTTCGCCAACATCCGCATCCGGAACCAGATGCTGGACGGCGTCGAAGGCGGCTACACCAGGCACGTGCCCTCGGGCGAGCAGATGGCGATCTACGACGCGGCGATGAAGTACAAGGCCGAGAAGACCCCGCTGATCGTGCTGGCCGGCAAGGAATACGGCACCGGCTCCAGCCGCGATTGGGCCGCCAAGGGCACCTTGCTGCTGGGCGTGAAGGCGGTGATCGCCGAGAGCTTCGAGCGCATCCACCGCTCCAACCTGGTCGGCATGGGCGTGCTGCCGCTGCAGTTCAAGGACGGCGAGAGCGCGAAGTCGCTGGGCCTCGACGGCTACGAGAGCTTCGAGATCACCGGCCTGGCCGGCGGCGAATCGAAGGAAGCGAAGGTGCTCGCCACCGGCAAGGACGGCAAGCAGAAGGAGTTCACAGTGAAGGTGCTGCTGCTCACCCCGAAGGAGCGCGACTTCTTCCGCCACGGCGGCATCCTGCAGTACGTGCTGCGCCAGCTGGCCGGCAAGAAAGCCGCCTGACGCAAGCCCGCGCAACACGCGGGGAACCCAAGCCGCCCCGATCCTTCGGGGCGGTTTTTTTTCGGCCTCGCCGCGCCTTGCCGCATACGCGCGCGCATGCTCCAATGCCTGCGGGGGCGTCGCCATCCTTCGCCTTGGCGGCCACGATTCAGGAGTCGAACAAGCACATGAGCAACGAGCGTCCGTGGCTGGACCACTATCCGCAAGGCGTGCCCGCCGAGATCGACCTGAATGCCTACGCCTCGGTGGTGGCCGTGCTGGAAGAATCCTTCCAGCGTTTCCGTGACCACGCCGCGTTCGCCAATTTCGGCAAGGCGCTCAGCTACGGCCAGATCGACGCGCTCAGCCGCCAGTTCGCGGGCTACCTCACCGGCGTGCTCAAGCTCGGCAAGGGCGATCGCATCGCGATCATGCTGCCGAACGTGCTGCAGTACCCGATCGCCCTGTACGGCGCGCTGCGCGCCGGCCTGGTGGTGGTCAACACCAACCCGATGTACACCGCGCGCGAGCTGAAGCACCAGCTGGAAGACTCCGGCGCCCAGGCCATCGTGGTGCTGGACAACTTCGCCGCCACGCTGCAGCAGGTGGTGGCCGAGACCGACGTGAAGCACATCGTCACCACCGGCATCGGCGACCTGCTCGGTTTCCCCAAGGGCGCGCTGGTCAACTTCGTGCTCAAGCACGTCAAGAAGATGGTGCCGGCCTACCAGCTGCCGCGGGCGGTGCGCTTCAGGGATGCACTGGCGCAAGGCGCCGCGCATCCGTTGACGCCGGTGGAGCTCGGCCACGGCGACATCGCCTTCCTGCAGTACACCGGCGGCACCACCGGCGTGGCCAAGGGCGCCATGCTGACCCACGCCAACATGATCGCCAACATGCTGCAGGTCGGCGCCTGGATCGGCGAGGCACTGCGGCCGGGCAGCGAAGTCGCCATCGGCGCGCTGCCGCTGTACCACATCTTCTCGCTGACCGCCTGCGGCATGGTGTTCCCGCGGTTGGGTGCGCACACGGTGCTGATCACCAACCCGCGCGACATGCCCGGCTTCGTCAAGGAACTGAAGAAGCTTCCCTTCTCGATCCTGCCCGGGGTCAACACCTTGTTCAACGGCCTGCTCAACACGCCCGGCTTCGCCGAACTGGATTTCTCGCACCTGAAGATCTCGCTGGGCGGCGGCATGGCCGTGCAACGCGCCGTCGCCGAGCGCTGGAAGAAAGTCACCGGCCGCCCCTTGTCGGAAGCCTACGGCCTCACCGAAACCTCGCCAGGTGTCTGCATCAACCCCACCGACCTCATGGACTACAACGGCTCGATCGGCCTGCCACTGCCCAGCACGGAGGTGGCGATCTGGTCGGAAGAAAACCAGCCGCTGCCGATCGGCGAAGTGGGCGAGCTGATGGTGAAGGGCCCGCAGGTGATGCGAGGCTACTGGAACCGCCCCGACGAGACCGCCAAGGTGCTGGGCGCCGACGGCTGGTTGCACACCGGCGACATCGCGAAGATGGATGCCGACGGCTACGTGTATATCGTCGACCGCAAGAAGGACATGATCCTGGTGTCCGGCTTCAACGTGTACCCGAACGAGGTCGAGGACGCGGTGATGCAGCACCCCGGCGTGGCCGAGGTGGCCGCGGTGGGCGTGCCGGACGAGCATTCCGGCGAAGTGGTGAAGCTGTTCGTGGTGCGCAAGGACCCGAGCCTCACCGAGGATGCGCTCAAGCAGTTCTGCCGCGACAATCTCACCGGCTACAAGCGACCCAAGTTCATCGAGTTCCGCGACACGCTGCCCAAAAGCAACGTGGGCAAGATCCTGCGGCGCGAGCTGCGCGACGAAAAGAAAACCGCGATTGGCGCCCACTGAAACGGCGAAGGCCCCGCCGGTGGCGAGGCCTTCGATTCATCCGGCTCCGTGGATGCGCGCTCAGTTCTTCCAGGATTCCAGGATGTCGGCGTAACCGCCCAGCAGGTTCCACAGCGGCACCTGCTTGTCCTCCGGGATGCACACGTAGGAAAAGCCGATGTGGTGGTCGGCGACGCGCGCCACCTGCGCTTCGAGATGGATGTGCAGGTCGCTGCCGAAGATCATGTCCAACAGCCAAGTCTGGCCCACCTCGCCGCCCCAGCCCAGCGGACGGCGCAACAGCGCACCGGTCGCGGAAATGTCCACCAGCTCGGTGGGATGCGATTCGACGCCGCGACTCATCAGCACGGTCGTCTCGATCTGCATGCGCGCCGGACGCAGGCGTTCGGATTCGCCACTCAGCTTGTTGTCGTCCTTCGCCATGCTGCGCTCCTTGTGTGTTGCTTCCCCACCGCCGTGGCGGCCCCCGCGGCCCAACTTCGCATTGTGTCCGCGATCACACCCAAGCAAGCCGTGTGCCAGCTCCCGTATGGCCGCGCACTGCGCCCTTTCGCACGCGTTTTCGTCCGCGATGACTGACGCCTGCTCGCCGTGTCGGACCCACAGGGTCACCTTGCGGCTTGCCGGATCGCATCGCGTCTCCGCGTGCAACCCCGGCATTGTACCCGCCGACCGGCCGCCCGTTTCGCGTGCGCGCGCCATGCATGCGCTGGACTTGTCGTCGGCCAGTCGCTACTCTGTAACCCACGCGTGGCGCCACGATCAGAAGCCGACCAGTCGATCGGCCGCAGCGAAGGCGCCCACCCGATGCCCCAGGCAGATCGTCCAACTTGTCGGTGACGTTGCTCTCGTCACCGCATCGCCTTGTTCCCGCCAGACGCGATCCGCGTTCCACGCCGGCACTTGGCTGCAATGCCCGCACGCCTGATCGAACCGCGACACGCGGCTTCGTCACGCCGGCAGCGACAAGAGGGAGCCGGACATTGTCCACAAGGCATCGTGCGAAACCGCTTTACCGAAGTGCCGCCTCGGCGCCACGATCCATGCACGGGTTTGGCCCGGATCGTCCTGCGAGGCAACCGTTTCGCCCATGATGAATCCAGACGCATTGCCGGCCGCGGGGCGGCCCAACGACACGCATCGATGAGCACCGAGCCAGTCGGGCCGCAGAGCCCGGTCGTATCGCAGGACAGCCACGCGGCGCCTCCGCAGCAGCAGGAAATGCCGCTGGCGGTCGTGCGCGGCGAGCCGGTGCTGCAGATGCCGCAGGACCTGTACATCCCGCCGGACGCGCTGGAAGTGTTCCTGGAGGCGTTCGAGGGTCCGCTGGACCTGCTGCTCTACCTGATCCGCCGGCAGAACCTGGACATCCTGGACATTCCGATTGCCGAGATCACCCGGCAGTACATGGAATACATCGACATGATGCGGGAGACGATGCGGCTGGAACTGGCCGCCGAGTACCTGCTGATGGCCGCGATCCTGGGCGAGATCAAGTCGCGCCTGCTGCTGCCCAGGCCACCCGCCGAGGAAGGCGTCGAGGAAGATCCCCGCGCCGAACTGGTGCGTCGCCTGCAGGAGTACGAACGCTTCAAGAAGGCCGCCGAAGACATCGAGGCGCTGCCCCGCATGGAGCGCGACACCGCGCCGGCGCAAGCCGACACCGGCGAGCGCAACGTGATCAAGCTGCCGCCGCCGCTGGACCTCAAGGAAATGCTGCTGGCGCTGAAGGACGTGCTGCACCGCGCCGAGCTGTTCGGCCATCACGCGATCAAACGCGAGGCGCTCAGCGTGCGCCAACGCATGGGCGAGCTGCTGGGCAAGCTGGAAGGCCATGCCTTCCACCGCTTCGAGACGCTGTTCGACGTCAGGGAAGGCCGGCTCGGCGTGGTGGTCACCTTCCTGGCCATGCTGGAGCTGGCCAAGGAAATGTTGATCGAGATCGTGCAGGAAGCCCCGCTGGCGCCGATCTACCTGAAGGCGCGGGTGGAACACGGCGAGGAACCGCTCGCCGACGCGGCGGAAGGCGACGGAGCGGACGATCCCGCCATACAGGAATCGGCGTTCGAGACCACGGACGCCAGCAACAGCGGCACTCACTGAATCGGCACCGAAGGCCCATGCAGATCGAGCAACTCAAACCCATCGTCGAAGCGGCCCTGCTCGCCGCCAGCCAGCCGATGACCATCTCCCAGCTCGGCGACCTGTTCGCCGAAACCGACGAGGTCGGCCACGAGCAGATCGCCCGCGCGCTGGAAGCGCTCGCCGCCGACTGCGAGGGCCGCGGCGTGGAGCTCAAGGAGATCGCCTCCGGCTTCCGATACCAGGTGCGCCAGGACGTGCATCCGTGGATCTCGCGGATGTGGACCGAGAAACCCAGCCGCTACTCGCGCGCCCTGCTGGAGACACTGGCGCTGATCGCCTACCGCCAGCCGATCACCCGCCCGGAGATCGAGCAGATCCGCGGCGTGGTGGTGTCCAGCAACATCGTCAAGACGCTGGAGGAGCGCGAGTGGATCCGCGTGGTCGGCTACCGCGACGTGCCCGGCAAGCCCGCGCTGTTCGGCACCACCCGCGCCTTCCTCGACTACTTCAACCTGAAGTCGCTGGACCAGTTGCCGCCGCTGTCTGAGATCCGCGACATGGAAGACCCGCAGATGGGCTTCGACCAGACGCCGCTGCCTGCCCGCGTGATCAAGGACCTGCCGATCGATCCGGACGAGGAGATCGGCGAGGAAGTCCCGGCCGAGGATGCCGCGGCGGAAGTCGCCGAAGCCGCTCCGGCAACGAATACGCATGAAGTGCCGCAGCACGAAGCCGACGCTGCCGCAGCGGACACCGAGGCAGCCGCATCTGCCGCCGACGCCGACGAGGCGAGCACGCACAACGAACCCGAACCCGCCACTGCCGACGAGGCAGCGGCCCCCGCGGATGTCGAAGACGACACAGCCGCACAGAATTCCTGAGGAGCAACGCGCATGACTGCGCCGAAAAAATCCACCCTTTCCCTCAAGCGCGCGCCGGCCAGCGACGCCGCGCCGCTGGAGGAGCGCCTGCACAAGGTGCTCGCCAACGCCGGCCTCGGCTCGCGCCGCATGCTGGAACAGCGCATCCAGGCCGGTGAGATCGAACTCAACGGCAGCCCGGCCACCATCGGCACCAGCGTGCACGCGGGCGACCGCGTGGTGATCGACGGCAAGCAGTTCGTGATCGCCACCGACAACCGCGGCGACGCCGAGGTGCTGATCTACCACAAGCCCGAGGGCGTGCTGACCACCCGCGACGATCCCGAAGGTCGCCCCACCGTGTTCGAGCAGCTGCCGCGCCTGAAGGGCGCGCGCTGGGTCGCCGTGGGTCGCCTCGACATCAACACCACCGGCCTGCTGCTGCTCACCACCGACGGCGAGCTGGCCAACGCGCTGATGCATCCGCGCAGCGGCATCGAGCGCGAATACCTCTGCCGCGTGCACGGCGAAGTGCCCGACGAGGTGATCGAGAAGCTCAAGGCCGGCGTGGAACTGGAAGACGGCCCCGCCCGCTTCGACGAGATCGCCGTGATCAGCCGCGGCGGCAGCCACAGCTGGTTCCGCGTGGTGATCCGTGAGGGCCGCAACCGCGAAGTGCGCCGGCTGTGGGATTCGCAGGGCTTCCTGGTCAGCCGCCTCAAGCGCATCCGCTACGGCAGCATCGAGCTGCCACGCACCCTGCGCCGCGACGACTGCGCCACGCTGGACGAGGAAGCCGTGAAGCAGTTGCGCCAGACCGCCGGCCTTGGCGCGCCGCAGCCCGTGCTCACCCTGAGCCCGGTGCTGCACCAGCGCCGCGCCAACCGCAACGTCACCGAGTACCGCCCCGAAAGCGGCGCCACCGGCGGCTGGAGCAGCGCCCATCACGACGAAGCGCGCGAGCTGCGCGCCTACGACCGCATCCGCGAAGAGCCGCCGCGCGGCCGCCAGAAGCAGCGCGCGCCCGGCCGCGAAGTGAACGGCAACGTGGCGCGGCCCGAGCGCGGCCCGGGCGCCGGCCTCCGCAAGAAGAACAAGCGCGGCGTGGCGCCGGGCCAGGAACTGCCCTCGGTGCGCACGTGGTTCGCCGGCGACAGCCGCGACGGCGCCCCTCGCGCGGGTGGTGCGCCGGGCCAGCGTCGTGGTGGCAAGCCGGGCGGCGCCCGCACCGGCACCAGCCACGCCGGCTTCGCGCCTGCCAGCCCCTACGGCGGTTTCGGGGGCGGCCACGGCGGCGGTCATGCCCATGGCAACGAAGCCCGCCCCGGCGGCAACCGCCCGGGCGGCCGCGGTCGCCCGCAGGGTCAGGGCAACAATCGTCCAGCGCACGGCGGCGGTCGTCCCGGCGGCAATCGTCCGCACGGCCGCGGCGGCAGCGGCGGCGGTCGTTCCGGCAATCGCTGATCGCCGGATGATCCGCATCTACCACAACAACCGCTGCAGCAAGTCGCGCGCCACGTTGGCGCTGCTGGAAGGCCGCGACGTCGAGGTGGTGAACTACCTCGACACGCCGCCCGACGCCGCCGAGCTGGGGCGCCTGCTCGAACTGCTTGGCCTGTCTGCACGACAACTGCTGCGCACGGGCGAGGATGCCTACCGGCAACTTGGCCTCGCCGATCCTTCGATGGGCGACGAGGCCCTGGTTGCCGCCATGGCCGCTCATCCAATCCTGATCGAGCGCCCCATCGTGGTCGCCAACGGCAAGGCCGTGATCGGCCGACCGCCGGAAGCGGTGCTGGCAATACTCTGATCGCCCACGCCACTCAGTTGTCGGCGGTCACGCGCGTGGCCGCCACCGTGCCGGAGGCGACGCCAAGTACGTTCTTGCCGCTGGAATCGTATTGGGTCAGCTTGAACGTGCCGGCGTAGCTGTTGCCGTCGCGGCTCAGCGTGACGTATTCGCGGATGTTGGCGGGCCCGACGAAGACCTTGCCGGTCGCATCCCAGCTCAATGCCCAATGGTTGAGCCGGTAAGTCTGGGCCCCTGTCCGGGTCCACACGCCCATGCAGAAGCTTTGCGTCATCGGCGCGCGACCAGAGTTCATGATCTCGGTGCCGTCGGCGTGCCAGGTGGTAAAACCCTGGTCGGCCACGCTGCCGCCGGCCGTGAAGGTAAAGCGATACATGCCGGTGATCGGCTCCTGCGCACGCCAGGGGTTGCTCATGCCGGGCACGGTCTGGTGCCAGTCGCTGGCGGGCGCCAGTGCGCTCGCGGCCATGGCGTTGGACAGGCCAGCCGGCAGTGGGCCGTCTGCACCACCGAGGCTGCAAGCAGCCGCGTTGTGGCAGAACAGCATCGACAGTCCAAGCGCGCTCAGCGCGGCAACGGTGTGCAGACGGGTAATCATGGCGTTTCCTCCCAGTGGTCGATTCGGCGCACCCTCGGTGCGCCCGGGTATAAACTGCGCCGCGACAGGTGCGGGGTCATGATGGTTCGGTGAGGAAAACGCGAGACTTTGCCGCCGTGCGGCGGCGGAGCCGATCGAGCGGAGCTCTGCAACATGGGGAACGACAGCATCGCCGCACATGCGGATGCGCCCCGCCGGTTCGCGTTTGCGAACGTGGTGATCGATGCGACTGCGCACTGCCTGACGCGCGACGGCCGTGAAATTCCGATTGAACCCAAGGCCTTCGCCGTGCTGCTGGAATTCCTCGCCCATCCCGGCGAGTTGCGCAGCCGCGACGACCTGCTCGATGCCGTCTGGGGGCATACCTGCGTCACGCCGGGCACGCTCAACCGCATCGTGGCGCAACTCCGCAAGGCGCTGGGCGACGACATCGACCACCCGCACTGCATCCAGACCGTGCACGGACTGGGCTATCGCTTTATCGCCGCCCTAGATCAACCGCCCGCGGCGAAAGCGCCCACCCTGCGTTTCGCGCCGCCCGCGCACGCGCGCCTGCCGCAACGCGCGGAACCGCTGATCGGCCGCGAGCGCGACATCGCGCAACTCGGGCAACTGCTGCGCGAGAACCGGCTGGTCACCGTGGCTGGCGCCGGCGGCATCGGCAAGACCCAGCTTGCGCTGGAAGTGGCGCGCCGCGCCGCCGTGGAGTTTCCCGATGGCGCGTGGCTGTTCGATTGCAGCGCCACGAACGATGCCGCCACACTGACGCGCGGATTGGCCGACCTGTTCGACATACGCGCCACCGCCCATGCCGACGAGTTGCTCGCGCGCCTGTGCGAACTGCTGCAATCGCGCCGAACCCTGTTGCTGTTCGACAACGGCGAACGCGTGGCGGGGCCATTGGGCAGCGTGGTCGAGACCCTGTTGGCGGCCTGCGGCGAACTGCACGTGCTGGTGACCAGCCAGCATCGCCTGAACTCCGTGGGCGAAGCGCTGCTCTGGCTGCCACCGCTGGACGTGCCGGCCGTGGGCGAATGGAGTTCGGACGAAGCGGTCGCGCAGCTCGCGCAGGTGCCGGCCGTGGCGCTGCTGCTGGCACGCTCGCGCGCATTCGCCTCGGTTTTTGCGCTCACGTGCGCCAACGCATCCGCCGTCGCCGGCATCTGCCGGCAACTGGATGGCCTGCCACTGTCGCTGGAAATCGCTGCCGCGCGGCTACGCCTGCTCAGCCCGGAGCAACTGCTGGCGCGCATGGACAAGCACCTGCTCGCCTTGGCCGAGGCCAATCCGAGGCGGCCCGACCGCCACCAGACCCTGCACGCACTGATCGCATGGAGCTACAGCCTGCTGTCGGAACGCGAGCAGGCCCTGTTGGGCGCGCTTGGCGTGTTCGCCGGCCCCTGCACGCTGGGTGGCGCCAACGCGGTCGGCGCAGTCTTCGGCCTCAACGACGACGAAGTACTGGACGTGCTGGGCGGCCTGATCGACAAATCCCTGCTCAGCGTGGATGTCTCCACCAACCCGCCCAGCTATCGCCTGCTCGACAGCGTGCGCCTGTTCGCCCTGCAACGGCTGGCCGAAAGCGGCGACGAAACACGCGTCCGTGACGCGCACCTGGATCATTTCGTCTGGTTCACCGAATGCGTCGATGCTGAAATCCAGGGCGAGCACCAGCAGTGGTGGGCGGATCGCGTGAAGCGCGAATGGGCCAACCTGCATGCCGCGTTCGACCACGCGCTGGCACGGCCGCCATTGGCCGAACGTGCGCTTGCGCTGGCCGGCAACCTTGGCTGGTATTTCCGCATGGGCACCGACTATGCCGAGGCCGCGCGCTGGCTGGAGCGGGCACTGGATCAATCCGCGTCGCCAACCCGGCATCGCGCCATGGCCTTGATCGCGCTGGGCATCGTGCTGCACCACTCCTCGGTACGCCAGCGATCCAGCGCATGCCTGCGCGAAGGCATCTTGCAGGCCGGGCAACTGGGCGATACGCGGCTGGTCGGCGTCGGCCAGGCGATGCTGGCCGGCGAACGGGCCATGTGCGGGGATTTCGACGACGCCGAAGCCTGCGTCGCGGCGTCGTTGGCCCTAGCGCAGACGCTGGACGACGACTGGCTGTGCTCGGTGGCCATGCTGAGCCGCGGCATCGCCCTCGGCATCCGCGGGCAACATCGCGAAGCAGAGGCCTGCCTCGGCGAGGCGTTCGCACTGGTGCCTTCGCCCGGCAGCGCCGTGTTCCAGCGGGCCTACACGCTGATCAACCTCGCACTCCAGCGCTTCTATCTGGGCGATGTCGAGGGCGCCGCGCGCGACTGGCGGCACGATCTCGACCTGTTCATCGGCATCCAGCACTGGCGCGGCGCAGCAGGCTGCGTGGAGGGTGCGGCCTATGTCGCCGGAGAACGCGGCGATGCGGCGCGGGCGGCGCGCTTCCTTGCCGCCGCGGCCAAGATACGCCGGCTGACCAATGCACCGCTGTTTCCGCATTGGGAAAAGGCCCAGCGCATCGCCGAGCGCAAGGCGCGCGATGCACTGGGCAGCGGTTTCGACGCGGCCTGGCATGAAGGCGCCGCCGCACGCTTCGAACGGATCGTGGACGAAGCGCGCGCGTCGCTGGAAGCGGCTGCCCCCGCCTATCCGCGCAGCGGCGCCAGCAAGCCATCCGGGTCATAGCGCGCGCGCAGCGCCGCGAGTCGCGCACGGGTGTGCGCATCGTGCGCATGCGCCCCGAGATCTGCCGCCTCGCCGGCGAAGTTCGGCTGCACGCCGTCACATGCATGCGGCGCGAATGCGGTGCGCAAACCGCGTGTCCAGTCGCGCACGGCGGCATAGCGCTGCACCGCGCCGGTGTGACCGATCACGTTGACGAAGAACGCCGCACCGCGATGCGCGAAGGCCGTGGCGTCGACCGCGACGCGGGCCGGCCGGCCGCCCAGATGGTGCACGTGCACCTCGCAGAGCGGATCGGGTGGCGTCACGGCCAGTGGCACCAGCGCATCGAGCAACGCGTCGTCGAACGTGTCGAACTGCGAGGTCGTCCAGTAATAGTGATCGCCCGCTGGTGCCGACGGGTTGAACGTCTGCTGCCACGCGGCGTATGGCATCACACCGTCGTGCCTCCCCAACGGCTGGCCAATGCCGGCCAGCGGCGCCACTTCACGCGCCCCCCGTTCCGGCTCGCCGCTCCAGCACCACGCCAGCGCGATGACGCGTTGTCCATGCACCGCAGCCGGCAGGAAGGGTAGCGGCGGCGCCGTGGTGAACACCAACATCGCGGTGAGCTCGTCCGGCGCCGTCGGCGTGAACGCGCGGAAGGCGCGCAGCAGTTCCACTGCGGCGGACACCGGGTGGAACACCACGCCGGCATGCACCTCCCCCACTGCATGCAAGCGGTAATCGAAGCGCGTCACCACGCCGAAACCGCCTGCGCCACCACGCAACGCCCAGAACAGGTCAGCATGTTGCTGTGCGTTGGCGATCACGCGCCTGCCGTCCGCCAGCACCACTTCCGCCTCGATCAGGTTGTCGATGGCCAAGCCGCAACGCCGCATCAGCCAGCCCACGCCACCGCCCAGGGTGTAGCCGCCTACGCCGGTGGTAGATACGAAGCCGCCTGTGGTGGCCAGGCCGTGCGGCTGCGTCGCCGCGTCGACGTCCTGCCACAGCGCGCCGCCACCGGCGCGGACGATGCGCTCCTGCGCGTTCACCTCGACATGGTTCATGGCCCCCAGGTCCAGCATCAGCGCCTCCTCGCGCACCGCCAGTCCGGCCACGTTGTGGCCACCGCCGCGCACCGTCATCGGTATGCCCGCGCCGGCCGCGAAACCAACCGCTACGCGGACATCGTCGGCATCCGCGCATTGCGCGATGGCCAGCGGACGGCGGTCGATCGCGCCATTCCACACACGCCTGCGCAGCTCGTAATCCGCATTGCCGGGTCGCAACACCCGGCCCCGCATGGCCCCGGTCAGCTCCTGCCAGGCGATTTCGCTGGACATGACCCTTTCCCCTTCGCGTTGATGACGCGGCTCATCGCCGGCTGCCCAGCATCATGCACCGGTCGCCCGCCGCAAGCATGATGGATTTGTTGGGGTTTGGAGGCCAGGCAGTCAGCGCGGGTCAGGGGTTCAAGGTGAACGCATCGGCATCCATCCACGCCGGAAAACGTTCGCGATGGGCAAGCAGCGGCGCCGGGTCGAGGGCAACGGTGGCGACCTGCTCCAACGCGCCGCACTCCACCAGCGGCTCGCCCACCGGGTCGATCACCGCGCTGTCGCCGGCATAAGGCAGCTCGTTGCCGTCCACGCCCACGCGGTTCACGCCGATCACGCAGGCGAGGTTCTCGATCGCACGGGCGCGCAGCAAGGTGCGCCAGGGCTGGCGGCGCGGCGCGGGCCAGTTCGCCACGAAGATCGCAAGGTCGTAGTCCATGCCGCCCGCGGCACTGGTCAGCCGGCGGTTGCGCAGCCACACCGGGAAGCGCAGGTCGTAGCAGACCTGGGGCAGGATGCGCCAACCCTTGAGCTCCACGATCAAGCGCTCGCTGCCGCCACCGTAGCGGGTGTGCTCGCCGGCCATGCGGAACAGGTGGCGCTTGTCGTATTGCTCGAACGTGCCGTCCGGGCGCATCCACAACAGGCGGTTGTAGACGGTGTCGCCCTCGCGGATGGCGAGGCTGCCGCAGATCACCGCGCCCACGTCGGCGGCCAGCGCGCGCAGCCAGGCCACGCCCTCGCCGTCCATCGTGTCGGCGCTGGCGCGGGTATCGTTGCTGAAGCCGGAGAGGAAGGTTTCCGGCAACACGATCAGGTCGCTGCCGCGCGCGCGGCGGGCCAGCGCGCCGTAGTAGTCGCGGTTCGCCGGCGCGTCGTGCCAGCGTGTCGCGCCCTGCACCAGCGAGACGGTCAGCGGTTGCAGACTCACAGTTTGCACAGCCGCTCGGCGGCCGCCTCCATGGTGGCGTCGCTCTTGGCGAAGCACAGGCGCAGCAGGCGCGTGCCCGGCGCGGTTTCGCAGAACGGCGACAACGGGATCGCCGCCACGCCGCCCTCTTCCACCAGCCAGCGGCTGAAGGCGAGATCGTCCTGGTCGCGGATCGCGGAGTAGTCCACCAGCTGGAAGTAGCCGCCCGGCACGTCCAGCAGCTTGAAGCGCGAGGACGCGAGCAGCGCGCGGAAACGGTCGCGCTTGGCCTGATAGAACGCGGGCAGTTCCAGGTAGTGCTGCGGATCGCTGGCGAGGAATTCGGCGAACGCATGCTGCGCGGGATGGAAGCTGCAGAACGTGAGGTACTGGTGCACCTTGCGGAATTCCGCCGTGAGCGCCTTGGGCGCCACCGCGTAGCCCAGTTTCCAGCCGGTGCAGTGGTAGGTCTTGCCGAAGGAGGAGATCACGATGCTGCGCGCGGCCAGCTCCGGATGACGCAGCACGCTCTCGTGCTGCCGGCCGTCGTAGACGATGTGCTCGTACACCTCGTCGGACAGCACCACGATGTCCGTGTCGCGCACGATCGCGGCGAGTTCCTCGAGATCGGCCGCCGACAGCACCGCGCCCGACGGATTGTGCGGGCTGTTGATCAGGATCATGCGCGTGCGCGGCGTCACCGCATCGCGCACGCGCTGCCAGTCGACGGCAAACGTGGGCGCGATCAGCGGGAGGTGCACCGCCTTCGCACCCTGCAGCTCGATCGCCGGCTCGTAGCTGTCGTACGCGGGATCGAACACGATCACTTCCTCGCCCGCGCGCACCACCGAGGCGATGGCGGCGAACAGTGCCTCGGTGGCGCCGGAAGTCACCGTGATCTCGGCATCCGCGTCGGGGCGATGGCCGTACATGCGCTCGGTCTTCGCCGCGATCTGCTCGCGCAGCGGCGCAGTGCCGTGCATCGGTGCGTACTGGTTCCTGCCCTCGTTCATCGCGCGCGCCAGCGCGTCGCGCAAGCCCTGCGGCGGCTCGAAGTCGGGGAAACCCTGGCCTAGGTTCACCGCCTTGTGCTGCAGCGCGAGCTGGCTCATCACGCTGAAAATGGTGGTGCCGACCTTGGGGAGCTTGGTGTCGATCTTCATCGCGTTGCCGTATGGAAGTCCAAACAAAAGCCTAGCATGCGTCACAACTCCGGCAACGCCCGCTTCCTGCACTCCTCATGCTTGCGCAAGGTGGTCGCGGGCAGGCGCTCGGCGAGGAAGTCCACCAGCGCGCGCACGCCCGGCAACATGCCGCGGCGGCTGGGGTAGATGAAGTGCATGGTGCCTTCCGGCGCGCTCCACTCCGGCAGCAGCACCTCCAGCTCGCCGCGGGCCACCGCCGGCGCACAGACGAACTCCGGCAGCAGGGTCACGCCGATGCCGCGGCGCGCCGCTTCCAGCAATACCGCGAAGTCGCCGCAGATCAGCCGCGCCTGCACTTCCACGCTGACGCGCTCACCCGCCGCGTCGATCAGCTCCCAGGTCTGCGGGCCTTCGTGTTCCTGCATCGACAGCGCCGGCAGCTTGGCCAGCTCGTCGGGATGGCCCGGTCGCCCCAGCGCGTCCAGCAATGCGGGGCTGGCCACCGGCAGCACGCGCGACTGGCCGAAGCTGCGCACCACCATGTTGGTGTCGGTGTCGAGCTTGCTGCGCACGCGGATCGCCACGTCGTAGCCCTCGCCGAGCAGGTCCACGCGGCGGTCGCTGGAAAGCACGCGCACTTGCAAGCGCGGGTATTGCGCCATGAAGTCCGGCAGCACGTGGGCCAGGATGGTCTGGGTGAGCGACACCGGGCAGCTCAGGCGCACCACGCCGCGCGGCTCGGCACGCAGCTCGTCCACCGCCTCCTGGGCGGCACGCGCCTCCTCCAGCACCGCGCGGCAATGCGCGTAGAAGCGCTCGCCCACCTCGGTGACCACGAAGCGACGGGTGGTCCGTTGCAGCAGGCGCACGCCGAGCCGGTCCTCCAGCTGCGCCACCCGTTTGCTGAGCCGCGACTTGGGCACGCCCAGCGCCCGCCCCGCCGCGGAGAAGCCGCCGTGCTCCACCACGGCCGCGAAGAAATAAAGGTCATTGAGATCCTGCAAGGCGCCGCTCAATAGCGTCATGAGTGTTTCCTCTTTCGAACGACGACGCGGATCGGGGCGTCGGGCCTGGGCATTGTTCCGAATATATCGCGATCAGGCCTCCAGACAGATGATTCCGCCTCGGTTCGACGAAGCCACCCCTGCCATCAGTCATGTTGCCAAACCGGCAGGTTCCGCTTGACGAGTCAAGTTTCAGTGTTATAGTTCACTACAACACCGGTCCACGAGCTCACTAGAGGAGAGCCGACATGAACGCGAAGCACGAGTCCAGCATGAACCGCCCTGCCGTCGTTGCCGACGACGTCTTCGTCTCCACCCTGATCCCGGCCCGGCGCTGGATCGCCACCGCCGCCGCCGTGGTGATGACCAGCCTGACCCTGGCGCTGGTGAACCTGCCGATCCGCACGCCCGAGGTCGCCTGGATCAACGGCATCCACGTGACCAACCTGGCGCCGGTCGAGGTGATTCCCACGGCCGCCGAACTGAAGGCCGCGACGCTGCTGGAACACGCCGCAGTGGGCATCGCCACCTTGCCCGACGGCGGCAGTGCCGCGCGGCTCGGGGCGCAACTGGCCATGCCCTACTATTCGTTTGGCTCTTCGACGGCCGGCATCGCCAGCAGCAAGGAATAATCCATGACCATCACCTGGAACGACAGCATCCCGATCTATCGCCAGCTGCACCAACGCGTGGTGGCGATGATCCTGGATGGCGCCTTGAACGAGGGCGACCCGCTGCCGTCGGTGCGCCAGGTGGCCGCGGATTTCCAGATCAATCCGCTGACCGTGTCGAAGGCGTACCAGGAGCTGGTCGACGAACGCTTGGTTGAGAAAAGGAGGGGCTTGGGCATGTTTGTCATCGAAGGAGCACGTGAGGAACTCTTGAAATCCGAGCGTGAGCGTTTCCTGCGCGAGGAATGGCCCGCGCTGTACGCCCGCCTGCAACGGCTGGGCCTGGACCTGAAGACGCTGCTGCGCGAGGCGCCGTCCGAGCCGGAGAAGCACGCATGAGTACCAACGCCAACACCGTCGTCTCGGCGCGCGGCCTCAGCAAGCGCTACAAGAACGCCGCCGCGCTGGATAACGTGAGCTTTGAGATCCAGCCTGGCCGCATCGTGGGCCTGATCGGCCCGAACGGCGCCGGCAAGACCACCGCGCTGAAGGCCATCCTCGGCCTCACCGATTTCCAGGGCGAGCTCTCCGTGCTGGGCCTGGACCCGCGCAAGCAACGCGGCAAGCTGATGGAGCAGGTCTGCTTCATCGCCGACGTGGCGGTGCTGCCACGCTGGATCCGGGTGCGCGAGGCGGTGGACTTCGTCGCCAACGTGCACCCGCGCTTCGACCGCAAGAAGTGCGAGGCCTTCCTCGCTCGCACCAAGCTGCAGCCCGAACAGCGCGTCAAGCAGATGTCGAAGGGCATGATCGTGCAGCTGCACCTGGCCCTGGTGATGGCGATCGACGCCCGCCTGCTGGTGCTGGACGAGCCCACCCTGGGCCTGGACATCCTCTACCGCAAGCAGTTCTACCAGAGCCTGCTGGAAGATTACTTCGACGAGAACAAGACCATCATCGTCACCACCCACCAGGTGGAGGAAGTCGAGCACATCCTCACCGACCTGATGTTCATCCGCGACGGCAGGATCGTGCTGGACGCCGACATGGATGCGGTGGGCGAGCGTTTCGCCGAGCTGATGGTGGGCGCCGACCGCACCGCCGAGGCCCGTGCACTGAAACCCATCGACGAGCGCCAGGTGTTCGGCAAGAGCATCTTCCTGTTCGACGGCGTGGCGCGCGCGCAACTGGAAGCGCTGGGCGAAATACGCCGCCCGTCCGTCAGCGACCTGTTCGTCGCCACCATGAAAGGGACCTACGCATGAAAACCCCGGCTCTGAACGAAATGTACTGGCTGGTGAAGCGCGAGTTCTGGGAACACCGCGGCGGCTTCCTGTGGACGCCGGTGATCGTGGGCGGTGTGTTCCTGCTGCTCAACTTGATGGGCATCATCGCCGGTGAGGTGCTTGGCGGCCATTTCAATGGCCACGCCAATTTCATCGGCAATAACATGCATCTGTTCGACCGGGCGCTAACCGGCGCCGATGCCAACAAGATCGGCGCCGGCCTGGACATCATGATGTTCTCCACCAGCGCCTTGGTCAGCATCGTGCTTGGCTTCGTGGTGTTCTTCTACTTCCTGGGCGCGCTTTACGACGATCGTCGCGATCGCAGTCTGCTGTTCTGGAAATCGCTGCCCCTGTCGGACTCGGCCACCGTGCTTTCCAAGGTCGTGGCCGGCACGATACTGGCGCCGGTGATCGCGGTGATTTGCGGAGTGTTGACCGGCATCGGCATGTTGCTGCTGTTCGCCGTCACGCTGTCCTTCCACGGCATCGGCGTATGGCAATTGCTGACCTATGCCCACCCCTTCCGCGTCACCGCCAACCTGATCGGCGCCATCCCGCTGTACACGCTGTGGGCACTCCCGGCCACCGGCTGGCTGCTGCTCTGCTCCGCCTGGGCGCGCAGCAAACCCTTCCTGTGGGCTGTCGCGCTGCCGGTGGCGGTAGGCTTGGTGTTGTGGTGGTTCAACCTGCTCGGCGGCCGCATCATGGGCGGTAACTGGTACTGGCACGACGTGTGCGGCCGCATCCTGCTCAGCGTGTTCCCGGGTGGCTGGATCGGCCCGCAGCATTACGCCGACCTGGGCGGCACCGTGGATCACACGATGGACTTCCTGAGCCTCGCCAACGCCTACAGCGTGATGGGCACGCCCAGCTTCTGGATCGGCGCGGTCGCCGGCTTGGCCCTGCTCGCCGGCGCGATCTGGCTGCGCCGCTGGCGCGACGACAACTGATATCCAGTCGCACTCAAACGGGGAGAACAACAATGAAAGGCAACGCGTTCACCGGCAGCATCCTTGCGCTGGCCCTGCTGCTGCCGCTCACGGCCTGCAGCCAGTCCAGCCAGAGCGACACGGGCACCAGCGCCAACGGCGACGTGGCCAAGGCGATGCAGGAGGCCCGGCAGCAGACCTCGCCATCGGTCATTGCCGCGGAAGTGCAGAAAGGCATCGACAAGGCCAAGCAGGAGCTGGTCACCCAGGACCTCGACGTCACCAATGTTCGCATCGGCAAGGGCGAGCACGACAGCCACGACGACCGTCCCAAGGCCGCGATCACCCCGCGGGGCGACCTGCTGATCGCGGGCAAGAAGGTTGATGCCACAGCGGAACAGCATGCGCTGCTGCTGGATTACCGCCAGCATGTCATCGGCATCGCCGAGGCCGGCATGGATATCGGAGCGAGCGGCGCCGACCTGGGCGTCAGCGCTGCCCGCGAGGCGATCCTCGGCGCGCTCGCCGGCAAGAGCGACAAGGAGATCGAGGCCAGCATCAAGCCGCAGACTGACAAGATCCAGGCCGCCGCCTTGCGCCTGTGCAAGAAGCTGCCCGACCTGCTCGTCTCGCAGCAGAAACTGGCCACCGCCATGCCGGCGTTCCAGCCCTACGCCACGATGACCCAGAAGGACGTCGACGACTGCGGCAAGGACATCGCCGACAGCAACGGGAAGAAGGGCTTCGTCATATTCTCCGACTGATCGGTGCCCACCACACGCCAACGGAACCAGCTGATGAAACTGCACCACCTCGCCTGCGCTCTGCTGATTTTCGCCCTGCTCGCCGCCTGCGGCCGTGACAGCGGCACCACCATCGCCGGCGGCAACGGCAACATCCAGCTGCGCGACGGCGTGGCGGTGATCCACGTCACCGGTCAGCCCGAGGCGCGCGTCAGCGGCGACGGCGACCTCAGCATAGCCGGCAAGCCGGTGACGCTCAGCTCCGACCAGCGCGACCTGCTCAAGCAGTACTACGTGGGCGTCTACAAGATCCGCAGCGAGGGCATCGCCACCGGCAAGGCCGGCGCCGCGTTGGCTAGCCAGGCCGTGGGCAGCGTGATGTCGGGACTGGCGCACGGAGACACCGACCGGATCGGCAAGGACATCCAGGCCCAGGCTGGCAAGGTCACCGCCCAGGCCGCCGCGATCTGCGACGGCCTGGAGCAACTGCGCGCCGCGCAGGACGCCGTCGCCGCCCAGGTCGCGGCGTTCCGCCCCTACGCCACGCTGGACAAGGACAAGGTGGCGAAGTGCAAGCAAGGGATGGACGAGGCGAACCGTTCGCTGGCGGGGCACTGAACTCGAAGGAAGGAACCACAACCATGTACGGCAAGCTGCTCAAACCTCTCGCCGCCGCTGCACTCGTCTGCGCCGTGACCGCCTGCGACGTGCCCGACACCATCATGGAAAACGGCGCCATCACGCTGAAGGGCGATGCCGTCACCCTGCATCTCATCAGCGCGCCCACGGCGGTGATCCATGCCGATGGCAACTTCGTCGTCAACGGCAAGAGCATCGCCATCACGCCGGCCGAGCGCGCCTTGTTGGTCCGGTATTACCAGAGCGTGCATGCGGTGTACGAAACCGGCGTCGCCATGGGCAAGGCTGGTCTCGATATGGCCGCCAAGGCGGTCACGGCCACGGCTTCATCCTCGACTGACAAAGCGACCACGGATGTTTCCGGGCGCGTAGCCAGCCTCAGCCAGGACATCTGCAAGGACGCCGCCGCGATCAAGGCAGTCCAGGACCAGCTCGCCGCGCAACTGGACGCCTTCAGGCCTTACGCATCCATCGTCGGCGCATCCGATCTTGATGACTGTCGGAGCGACGCCAAGGCGAACCCATCGCCGACGACGCCTTGATTCATTTCCTTGCCACCTCGGAGATAGCCCCATGCGACGCCTGATCCTGCTCGGCGCCCTCGCCGCTGCTACCGCCTTCGCGCTGCCTGCGTACGCGGGCCTCTATGTGTACATACACGGCACGCGCGACATGCTGACCTGGCATTCTCCCGATGGCCGCGCGCTCGACCTCACCTCTCCCGACGGCAAGGGCATCCGTGTCGCCCGCATCGAGCCCGCCGACCGCGACGGCATGAAACCGGGTGACGTGATCGCCGCCGTCGATGGCCAACCCGTGGCGCACGTGGTCGACCTGATGACCTATGCGAACGCGCACCCGCAAGCCGCCTGCAAGCTGAGCGTGCGCCGCGGCCAAGACGGTCTGCAGCTCGCCCTGCCCGCCGGCGAACTGGCCGCGCTCGTGCATCCACAACCCTGAAACGAACAGGCTTGGTTGCCTGCAGCAAGGAGCATGCATGAACCGTCATGATCGAAATGCACGGCTGGCCGGCTCGCTCTACCTGCTGGTGGTGCTGGTCGCGCCGTATCGCCTGCTCTACGTCCCGAACGTCCTGTTCGTGGATGGCAATGCCGCAGCCACGGCCGCGAACATCGCCGAGCATGAGACGCTGTTCCGTCTCGGCATCGCCGGCGACTTGTTCACCGGAACCATCAGTGTCCTGCTCGCATTGGCGCTTTACCGGCTCTTGAGCGGCGTGGACAGGAAACTCGCCACCGTGATGGTGGCGCTGGGTGTCTGGGATACGCCGTTCTATTTCTTCAACGCTCTGAACGACGCGGCCGCGTTGACCCTTGCGCATGGTGCAGGCTTCCTTGCCGCATTCAACGAGCCTCAACGCGATGCGTTGGCGATGCTGTTCCTGCACCTGCATGGCCAGTTCGTTGTGTTCGCGGAAACCTTCTGGGGATTGTGGCTGATACCGCTGGCGCTGCTGATGTATCGATCGGGCTTTCTGCCCCGACTGCTGGGCGTGTGGCTATTCTTCAATGGCCTCGCCTACATGGCGCAGAGCATCGCGGGCGTGCTGCTGCCATCCTTCGAGGACACTCTGTCCAACATCGCCTTTCCGCTCCAGTTCGGCGAAGTCGCGTTCATGCTGTGGTTGCTGGTGATGGGCGCGCGTCGCGGTTTCCGGCGCACACCGACCTCACCGGCCAATGCGTGAAAGCGCTGCCCGCGTACATGCCGTGCATTCCTCATCCACTCGCAAGGAGACTCGATTGAGCGCAACCGCCAAACCACCGCTCGAACACTTGCATGTCCCCGTGCAGCTGAAGCTGGCCGCGCTGTGGACGTCCGTGATGTTCTGCTACATCTACAACGACTACTTCAGCATGTATGTCCCGGGCACGTTGAAGTCCATGCTCGACGGCCCAACCACGCAAGGCCTGCTGTTGGGCTATATGGCGATGACGGTCGGCGCATGCCTGATGCCGGTCCTTTCGCTGTTGCTGAAACCCGTATTGAGCCGCTGGTTCAACATCGTGCTTGGCGTTGCCTATACCGCCATCCTGATTTTCTTGATGCCCGGCACGTGGCTGTTCTACCAAGCAATGACCGCGATCGAAGTCGTGCTGCAATTGCTGGCCGTCTGGTACGCGTGGCGCTGGCCGCGCAGCAGCGCAGCCGCCTGAGCGCGGTACTGCGTAAACGGCTGACATCACTCCCCGTGGATGCCGCCCTTGGTCAACGCCAGCGGGTCGAGCAACTTCGCCAGCTCGGCCTTCGTGAGCCCGGTGGTCTCCAGCGCCACGTCGATGATCGGGCGGTGCTGCTTGTAGGCCTGCTTCGCGGTGGCCGCGCCCTTCTCGTAGCCGATCACCGGATTCAGCGCGGTGACCAGGATGGGGTTCAGCGCCAGCGCCTGATTCACCCGCGCCTTGTTGACGACGAAGCCCGCGATGCTCTTGTCGGCGAGCAGGCGCGAGACGTTGGCGAGGATGCCGATGGATTCGAGCAGGTTGAGCGCGATCAGCGGCAGCATCACGTTGAGCTGGAAGTTGCCGGACTGGCCGGCCACGGCGATGCCGGCGTCGTTGCCGATCACCCGCGCGGCCACCATCGCCACCGCCTCGGGGATCACCGGGTTCACCTTGCCGGGCATGATGGAAGAGCCGGGCTGCAGCGCGGGCAGCTCGATCTCGCCCAGCCCCGCCAGCGGCCCCGAGTTCATCCAGCGCAGGTCGTTGGCGATCTTCATCAACGCCACGGCCAGGGTTTTCAACTGGCCGGACAGTTCCACCGCATCGTCCTGCGCGGCCATGCCCTCGAACGGGCTTTCCATCGCCTCGAAACGCACGCCGGTGAGCTTCTTCAGCTCGCGCGCCACCGCCGCGCCGAACCTCGGGTCGGCATTGATGCCGGTGCCCACGGCGGTGCCGCCCTGCGGCAGGCGGCGCATGCGCTTCAGCGCATCCTCGATGCGTGCGCTGGCCGAGCCGATCTGCGCGGCCCAGCCGGACAGCTCCTGGCCGAAGGTGACCGGCATCGCGTCCATCAGGTGGGTGCGGCCGGTCTTGGCCACGTTGCGCAGTTGGCGCGCGCGCTGGTCGATGGTTTTCTTGAGGTGCTTGAGCGCGGGCAGCAAAGCTTCGTGCGCCATCAGCGTGGCGCCGACGTGGATCGCGGTGGGAATCACGTCGTTCGAGCTCTGCCCGTAGTTGACGTGGTCGTTAGGGTGCACCTTGGCGCCGGCGCGCGCGGCGAGATGGGCGATCACCTCGTTCGCGTTCATGTTGGTGCTGGTGCCCGAGCCGGTCTGGAACACGTCGATGGGGAACTGCGCATCGTGTTCGCCGCCCGCCACCGCCAGCGCGGCCTTGCGGATGGCCGTGGCCTGGCCCTTCTTCAGGTAGCCCAGCCCGAGGTTGGCCTCGGCGGCGGCGGCCTTGATCAGGCCCAGCGCGCGGATGAACTCGCGCGGCAGGCGCAGGCCGGAAATCGGGAAATTGTCGATCGCGCGCTGGGTCTGCGCGCCGTACAGCGCGTCGGCGGGCACCTTGAGCTCGCCCATGCTGTCGTGTTCGATGCGGAAGTTGGTCATGTCGGTTCTCGCGGGAATGGATTGTTTGCTCGTCATTCCGGCGAAGGCCGGAGGCGCTTTTCAACAGCCGCAGGCTGGTCATCCAGTTTGATTACTCGTGCGTAGCACGCAAACCCGATTCGTGTGCTGCGCACGCATACTTCACTGGATCCCGGCCTGCGCCGGGATGACAGCCAAAAGCCACTATAGACATCCGGGCATCGTGCCGCCGTCAATGTAAAATGGCGGTTTCCCCGTGCCGGAACGCCCCGATGTCGAACCACGCCCTCACTGCCCTGTCGCCGCTGGACGGCCGTTATGCCGGCAAGGTCGAGCCGCTGCGCCCGATCTTCAGCGAGTTCGGCCTGATGCACCGCCGCGTACACGTGGAGATCGAATGGCTGCTGGCGCTGGCCGCCGAGCCGGGCATCGTGGAACTGCCGCCGTTCACCACCACCCAGGTCAAGCAGCTGCATACCATCGCCGACAGCTTCGCGATCGAGGAAGGCGCCCGCATCAAGGCGATCGAAGCCACCACCAACCACGACGTCAAGGCAGTGGAGTACTTCATCAAGGAGCGCATCGGCAACGATGCCGCACTGGGCCAGGCGAAGGAATTCGTGCACTTCGCCTGCACCAGCGAGGACATCAACAACCTCTCCTACGCGCTGATGCTGCGCGACGCGCGCGAGCAGGTGCTGCTGCCGGCCTTCGACCGCATCATCGCCAGGCTGCGCGAGCTGGCGCACGCGAACGCCGCGCTGCCGATGCTCTCACGCACCCATGGCCAGACCGCCTCGCCCAGCACGCTGGGCAAGGAACTGGCGAACGTGGTGGCGCGCCTGGAACGCCAGCGCGGGCAGCTCGCCGCGCTGGAAATTCCCGGCAAGATCAACGGCGCGGTGGGCAACTACAACGCCCACGCCATCACCTACCCCGAGATCGACTGGCGTGCGTTCTCGCAGCGCTTCGTGCAAAGCCTGGGCCTGGACTACAACCCCTACACCACCCAGATCGAGCCGCACGACGGCGTGGCCGAATACTGCGACTCCGTGCGCCGTGCCAACACCATCCTGATCGACCTGGCGCGTGACGTGTGGGGCTACATCTCGCTGGGCTACTTCAAGCAGAAGCTCAAGGAGGGCGAAGTCGGCTCCTCCACCATGCCGCACAAGGTCAACCCGATCGACTTCGAGAACGCCGAGGGCAACTTCGGCCTTGCCAACGCCTTGCTCGGCCACTTCGCCGAGAAGCTGCCGATCAGCCGCTGGCAGCGCGACCTCACCGACTCCACCGTGCTGCGCGCGCTGGGCACCGCGTTCGGCCACACCCTGGTGGCACTGGAGTCGCTGCAGAAGGGCCTGGGCAAGCTCACCGTCAATGCCGAGCGCCTCGCCGCCGACCTCGACGCCAGCTGGGAAGTGCTGGCCGAGGCCGTGCAGACCGTGATGCGCCGCTACGGCCTGCCCCAGCCCTACGAGCAGCTCAAGGCACTGACCCGCGGCCAGGGCATCACCAGGGAATCGATGCGCGAATTCATCGGCCAGCTGGAACTGCCCGCCGAGGCGAAGCAGCGACTGCTGGACCTCACGCCGGGCGGTTATATCGGCTTGGCCGAGGGGTTGGCGAAGGAGATCTGAAGCCGCCACCACACCGGATCGCCGCCGACGCCTCCGGCGTGGTATGTGTAACCGCCAGCACGACCCGACTCGCCCCTCGTCCCGAAGGAGCCAGCCATGAGCCTGCGCGGTATTGCGGTGGAAACCCTGAAACTGCCGGCGCTTCGCCCGCTGGCCAAGCTGCTGTATCGGCGCGCCTTCCGACGCCGACGCCGTGGCAACCATTACATGGGCATCTACGCCAGCCATGCCGAGGCGCTGGCGGCGGTGCCGCCGACGTTCGACAACTTCGACCAGGCGGAAGCCGCTGGGCAATACCGCGACCGCACCCGCGAGTTGTGGATCGGCGACTACCCGGTGCTGTACTGGCTGGAACGCCTGGTGGACGTCGGCAACCGCCGAGTGTTCGACCTGGGCGGCCACATCGGCGTGGCCTACTACGCATTCCAGCGCTTCCGCCCCTACCCAGCCGACCTGCGTTGGCTGGTCAGCGACCTGCCGACCACGGTGGCCGCCGGGCGCGAGTGGGCGCGCGAACACGACGCCAGCGGCCAGTTGGACTTCGCCGACGACCGGCAGGCGGCCGACGGCCAGGACGTGCTACTGGTGCTTGGCGCCATGCAGTACTTCGACTACGACTTCGGCGACTGGCTGGGCTCGCTGGCCTCGCCGCCGCCGCATGTCATTGTCAACACCACGCCGATGCACGACAGGTGCGACTTCCACACCCTGCAGAACATGGGCTTCGCCTGCGTTCCTTACCACGTACAGTCGCGCCCCGCCTTCGTGGCAGCCATGGCGCGGCAGGGCTATCGCGTGGTGGACGCTTGGCGCAACGACGAGCGCGAATGCCGCATCCCCTTTCACGACGATTGTGACGTGGACGGCTACAGCGGCTTCTATCTGCAACGCGCATCCACCTGAGCCGGGCACGCGAACGGCCGGCACGCGCGGTGCCGGCCGTTCGAGAAACGCCTTTGTTTTAAGCGCCGACCTTGAGCAAACCTTCGGCCTCCATCGCCGCGCGCACCGCCGGGCGCTCGCCCACGCGCTTCTGGAACGCCAGCAGCGCCGGGAAGCCCGAGAGGTCCAGCTCCACGGGCTTCGCCCAGTTGGTCACGGTGAACAGGTAGGCGTCGGCCGCGGTGAACACATCGCCCAGCAGAAACGGCTGCTTCGCCAGCACGTTCTCGATGAACTGGTAGCGGCGCTTCAGGTATTCCTTGCGCTCGGTGCGGGTCGCCTCGGCCGTGTCGGGCTTGAACAGCGGGCTGTAGCTCTTGTGGATTTCCGAGTTGATGTAGCCCAGCATCTCCTGCAGGTGGTAGCGCGGCAGCGTGCCGTTGGCGGGCGCCAGCTTGCTCGCCGGATTCTGGTCGGCGAGGTACTGCACGATCGCCGGGCCTTCGGTCAGCACTTCGCCGCTGTCCAGCTCCAGCACCGGCACGTAGCCCTTGGGATTGACCAGCCAGAAATCCGCACCGCTCTCGGTGCGCTTGGCCTTGCCGTCGACCTTCTCCAATTGCAGCGGGATGCCGGCCTCGAGCGCCACGATGTGCGGGGACAGCGAACAGGCGCCGGGGGAGTAGTAAAGCTTCATGCGATGACTCCGGGTGGGGACGGGAAAATGGATGCGTTCCGATCGAAACCGCGCATCCAAGCCCCGCATGCTACGCCGCCATGGTTACCATTGGATACCATGTACCCACCCGTCAGCCGCAGAATGCGGTAACCCCGCGGTTACCACCGCCCACGCCAGCAGCGAGCCATCCCATGGGTCTCCCCGTACGCAAGAGCAAGGTCGTGCCGCCACCCGCCTGCCCGCTCACCGAAAGCCTGGCACTGCTGCGCGGCGCCTGGGCGCCCAACGTGATCTGGTATCTCAGCGGCGAACCCCGCCGCTTCGGCGAACTGCGCCACGATATCCCGCGCATCTCCGCCCGCGTGCTCAGCGCCCGCCTGCGCGAGCTGGAATCGCGCGGCCTCGTAAGCCGCCGCCTGCTGGCCACCTCGCCGCCCTCCGCCGAATACGCGCTCACCGAACTGGGCCGGGAACTGCTGCCCGCGATCAATGCGCTGGCGCGGGTGGGGCAGAAGCTGATTGCGGAGTGGGATTCACGGGCTTCGTTGGGGAAGAAGGCGCGCGTGGTGGGATGAACGCTTGATTGATTTAGCGACTTGCAGATGTCCGTAACAAGCCGCCGAGTGGATCCGCCAACAATTGCGTGCAACTTAAAACCTGCATTTGGGGTATCGCATGGAAACATTGATTCAAGCAAAAAACATGATTTATGCCGAGATCACCACCTCGGATCCTAATGTCATTCATAGCTACATAGACCGATACAGCACCCAAGCCAACCAATTTTCAGAGCTAATGGCGCGCACAATGGTTGACTGGCATAAACTGGCAGAAGGAGTTAACAAACATGATAAAGTCGCCTTCGTTGCAAACGCTGCATACTGCGCAATCATGCTTCATGTCCAATCGATGAAGCTATTTTTGTCTGGACACATCATCGCAGCCGGAAATTTGTCGAGGCAAACAGTCGAATCAATTGCAATGGCCTTATTATTTTCTGGAAAGACGCTAAATGCGCTTGACCGGTTCATTGATGATAAATACTCAACCAAAAACGCCGTAAGAGATCTCCAGAAGCACCAGAAGATTCTTGGCATTCGCAAAGATGCCATAATCAAACTTGCCGAGGCTGAGAAGTCCTACAATAACTTAAGTCACCTCTCAAAAATTACCATTGCCGTAGCCACATCTTTCACACAAAATGCGCTGTATGTAGGAGCCTCATTCGATGAGGCAAAGATTAACGGTTACGACACTGAAGTCAAGAATCGCCTGAGTCTGGCCAAGGTTTTCCCAAACTTCATCTTGGCGCTTTCAAATAACGTTTCCACATGGTGATGCCCCCACGACGAGCCAAGCAAACGCGCGTAATGCGCCCCGCTTAGCTTCGACGTTAAATCGGCATCCTCTCACTCCACCTCATCCGACCCCTCGTTGACGCCTTCGAACAGGAAGGTCGACAGATAGCGTTCGCCGGTATCCGGCAACATCGCCAACAACACAGAGCCTTCCGGCGCGGTCTTCGCCACGGCTAGCGCGGCGGCCAACGTGGCGCCCGAGGAAATGCCGGTGAAGATGCCCTCCTTCTGCGCCAGCGCGCGCGAGGTGTCGCGGGCCACGGTGTCGTCCACCGTCACCAGCTGGTCGACGACCTTGCGGTTGAGCACGGCGGGCACGAAGTCGGGGGTCCAGCCCTGGATCTTGTGCGGCGCCCACTCCTTGCCGCCGAGCAGCGAGGCGCCGGCCGGCTCGGTGGCGATCACCTTCACTTCCGGCCGCGCCACCTTGAGCACCTCGCCCACGCCGGTGAGCGTGCCGCCGGTGCCCCAGCCGCTGACGAAGTAGTCGAGGCGGCGGCCGGCGAAGTCGCGCAGGATTTCCGGCGCGGTGGTCTGGCGGTGGTAGGCCGGGTTGGCCGGGTTCTCGAACTGGCGGGCGAGGAACCAGCCGTGCTTGCGCGCCAGCTCTTCCGCCACCTGCACCATGCCGGTGCCGCGCGCGGCGGCGGGAGTAAGCACCACCTTGCCGCCGTAGGCGCGGATCAGCTTGCGCCGCTCGACCGAGAACGAGTCGCTCATCACCGCCACGAAGGGGTAGCCGCGCGCCGCGCAGATCGCGGCCAGCGCCACGCCGGTATTGCCCGAGGTGGCCTCGATCACGGTCTGGCCGGGCTTGAGCGTGCCGCGCTGCTCGGCGTCGAGGATGATCGCCAGTGCGAGGCGATCCTTCACCGAACCCGCGGGGTTGAACGCCTCCACCTTCACGTACAGCTCGACGTGCTTCGGGGCGAGGCGGTTGAGGCGCACGATGGGCGTATTGCCGATGGTGCCGAGGATGCTGTCGTAAATCATGGCGGGGCTCCGGACGATGGCCGCACGCGATCATATGTGCGGGTTTGCTAAGGCGATGTGTTCCAGCTTGCCTCCCCTGCGTGCAGGGCGAGGTCGGGAGGGGGCTCGGTGCTGGCAGTTGAAGCACCCCACCCCGGCCCTCCTCTGCAACGCAGGGGAGGGTGCAGTTCTTCGATCAGGCGAGGCGGCGCAAAGGGGCGGCGGCTTCGCGCGGCGGCCACGACGGCTTGAGCCGCCGCACGGCGGCGACGGCTTCGCCCAGCGGCGGCGCACCGAACCAGGCCAGCCGGTCGGCCAGCGCGGCCACCTCGCCCAGGATCAGCAGCGCGGGCGAGCGCACGGCATGCGCGGCGGCGCGTTCGGGCAGGTTGGCCAGGGTGCCGGTGACCACGCGCTGGTTCGCGCGCGTGCCGTTCTCGACCAGGGCAAACGGCGTGCTCGCGGCGCGGCCATGCGCCAGCAGGCGTTCGCGCAGGCTGTCGAGGCCTGCCACGCCCATGTACACCGCCAGGGTCTGCCGCTCCTGCGCCAGCGCGCGCCAGTCCAGCGTGTCCAGCGAATCGCGGCAGTGCGCGGTGACGAAGCGCACCGATTGCGCGTGATCGCGATGGGTCAGCGGCACGCCGGCATGCGCGGCGCAGGCCAGTGCAGCGGTGACGCCGGGCACCACTTCATAGGGAATGCCGTGCTCGCGCAGGAATTCCAGCTCCTCGCCGCCACGGCCGAACACGAACGAGTCGCCGCCCTTCAGCCGCACCACGCGGCGGCCGGCACGCGCGTGCTCCAGCAGCAGCGCATGGATTTCGTCCTGGGTGGCGTGATGCTTGCCGGCCTGCTTGCCCACCTCGATGCGCTCGGCATCGCGGCGCGCCAGTTCCAGCACCTCGGCGCTCACCAGGCGGTCGTGCAGGATCACGTCGGCCTCGTTCAGTGCGCGCAGGCCGCGCAGGGTCAGCAGGCCGGGATCGCCGGGACCGGCGCCCACCAGCACCACCGAGCCGGTCGTTGCGGTGGCGGCCGACCGCAAGGCCTGATCGGCCGCCTCCGCCGCCTGCTTGGCCTGGCCATTGCGCAGCAGCGCGGCCACCGGGCCATCGAAGAGTTCCGTGTAGTAGCGGCGCCGCGCCGCCATGTCGGGGAAGCGGCGGCGAATGCGCTTGCGCAATCGCGCCGCCAGCAGGGCCAGCGGACCCAGCGAGTGATCGAGCAAGGCTTCCAGCCGCTCACGCACGAGCCTCGCCAGCATCGGCGCCGCGCCGCCGCTGGAGATCGCCACCACCAGCGGCGCGCGATCGATCACCGCCGGCACCTGGAAACTGGACAGCTCCGCATCGTCCACCACGTTGACAAAGATGCGCTGCAGGCCGGCCAGCTCGGCGACGCGGGCATTCAGCGCGCCGTCGGCGGTGGCCGCCACCACCAGCCACGCGTAGTCCAGCCAGCCCGGCGCGAACTCGCCGGCGCGATGCGCGATGCGCCCTTGCCGCGCCCAGCGCGCGAGTTGCGGCGTCAGTTCCGGCGCGCCCACGGTCACCTGCGCCCCCGCCGCCAGCAGGGCGGCGGCCTTGCGCTCGGCCACGGCACCGCCACCCACCACCAGCACGGCGCGGCGGGAAAGATCGGCGAACAGCGGATACAGCTTCATGGCGGGGATTCGACGGCGCGGCCTGGGGACGAGCCACGCTACGCACCGCGCCATGCCGGCGGAAATGACTTTCTCGCGGGGGCATATGCCGGTGCGGCATGAATCCGCGAATGTGACTTCCTCCCCTCTCCCTCCGGGAGAGGGTGGCGGTAGCCGGGAGAGGGTTCGGGCGGAGCGAAGCGCCACGGCAAGTCCGAACCCTCTCCCCCAACCCCTCTCCCGGAGGGAGAGGGGAGCACCACCTGGCGCCACACCAATTTTCTCCTCTGAGCATCGCGATCTTATGAACGTCTATCCGTATAGACGTCCGAACAAAAATGCATATACACTCGCCGGCATGGTCAGCATCCATGCCCAACACAACCCATCCAGCGTCCGCCTCATGCGGACCCGGACGATGCGATGTATGCGTGCGCAATCCCATGCCACGCCACATCTCCCATCGTCCTGACTCCCTGGATCGCCATGACCCTGACCCAACTCCGTTACCTCGTCGCCATCGCCGACTGCCGCCTCAACATCACCGCCGCCGCCGAACACGTGCATGCCACCCAGCCCGGGGTGAGCAAGCAGCTCAAGCAGCTGGAGGACGAGCTCGGCCTGCAACTGTTCATCCGCAAGGGCAAGAGCCTGGACACGATCACCGACGCCGGCGTGCGGGTGATCGAGCGGGCGCGGCTGATCCTAGCCGAGGCGCTGAACATCCGCTCGATCGCCGCGAACCTGCGCAACGAGGCGCACGGTGAGTTGCGCATCGCCACCACGCACACCCAGGCGCGCTTCGCCCTGCCCGGCTCGATCGCCGCGCTGAACCGGCGCTACCCGCAGGTCAGCGTGCACCTGCAGCCCAGCGGCGACGCCGAGGTGCTGGCCCTGCTGGACAGCGGTCGCGTCGACCTCGCCGTGGTCAGCACCTCGGGTGCGGCGCCGGCCGGCGGTGTCGCCCTGCCCGCCTACCGCTGGAGCCGGGTGGTGCTGGCGCCGCAGGATCACCCTTTGGCCACGCTGGGCCGCACGCCCACGCTGGCCGAGCTGGCCGCGCAGCCGCTGGTGAGCTACGACTCCTCGAAGCGGCCGGAATCCTCGCTGCGCCGCGTCTTCGCCGCCGCCGGGCTCGCACCGCAGATCGCGATGACCGCCGCCGACGCCGACCTCATCAAGACCTATGTGCGCGCCGGACTCGGCATCGGCGTGCTGGCCGAGATGGCGCTGCAGCCGGGCGAGGACACCGACCTGCGCGTGATCCAGGCCGACGCGCTGCTGCCGCTGTGCACCACCTGGATCGTGCTGCGCAAGGACAGCGTGCTGCGCGACTACACGCTGGAATGGATTGCGCAGTTCGCGCCGCACCTGGACCGCAACGACGTGCGCCGCCTGCTCACCCTGGGCATCGTGCCGGAGACGCCGCCGCGCGTGCCGCACTGGCGCGAGCGCCAGGCAGTCGCTTAACCGAAGCCGTGTAGAAGCGCACCCCCGGATCAAATCCGGGGCAGGCTCTGTGCGCGATGGCTTTTTGAACGTTCATCCCCCCCCTCACCCCAACCCTCTCCCCCAACGGCGAAGCCGTTGGGGGAGAGGGAGAAAAGCGGCACGACGTACGTGGCGTCCCTGCCCAGCCACGGAGTTGCTGGAGAGAGGGAGAAAGCGCGGTCACGGCAGCTCGTGCAGGCCGCACTCGCGCTTGAGCCCGAAGAAACGGGTGTCCTCGGCATCCATGCCCGGCTCCCAGCGTTGCGTGGTGTGGGTGTCGCCGATGGAGATGTAGCCCTGCTCCCACAGCGGGTGGTAGGGCAAGGCGTGCTGTTGCAGGTAGCGGCCCACGTCGCGGTCGCTCCAGTCGGCGATCGGGTGCAACTTCCAGCGGCCCGCGCCCGAGGCAGCTGGCCGCCATTCCAGGAAGTCGATCGCGCGGCGGCTGCGCGACTGGTCGCGGCGCAGGCCGGCGAACCAGCCGTGCACGCCCAGTTCGGCCAGCGCGCGCTGCATCGGCTCCACCTTGCGGATGCGGTTGTAGCGGTCCAGCCCATCGATGCCCTGCTCCCACAGCTTGCCGTAGCGCGCCTCGGCCCAGGCGCGGCCGATGATGGGACGGTAGACCTTGAGGTTGAGCGCGAGCCGTTCGCTCAGCGTGTCGACGAACTGGTAGGTCTCGGGGAACAGGTAGCCGGTGTCGATCAGGATCACCGGGATGTCCGGCGCCTGGCTGGCCAGCAGGTGCAGCGACACCGCCGCCTGCGCACCGAAGCTGGAGGACAGCGCGTGCGCGCCCGGCACGTGCGCCAGCATCCAGCGCACGCGTGCCTCGGCGTCGCACCCGGCCAGCCAGTGGTTGAGTGCGAGCAGCGCCTCGACATCGTTGCCGTCGGCGGGAAGCACGGGCGCGCTCATGCAACGACCTCCAATGCGATCTTTTTCGACGTGAGCACGCCGACGCGCAGCAGGAAGTCGCCGAAGTGCTCGCCCAATGCGCGCTCGCCGGCGTAGCGCGCGAACAGGCGATCCAGCGCCTCCAGGATCGCGGCCTCGTCCACGTTCTCGCGATAGACCTGGTTGAGCCGCTGGCCGCGGAAATCCGCGCCCAGGCGCAGGTCGTAGCGGCCGATCGCGCGCCCGACCAGGGCGATCTCGCCGAGGTAGGGCCGCGAGCAGCCGTTCGGGCAGCCGGACAGGCGCAGCAGGATCGGCGTGTCGAGCAGGCCGTGCGTGTCCAGCAGCGATTCCAATTTCGGCAGCAGTTGCGGCAGATAGCGCTCGCTCTCGGCCATCGCCAGGCCGCAGGTGGGCAGCGCCACGCAGGCGATCGCGTGGCGGCGGATGCCGCTGTAGCGGTGGTAGCCGCCCATGCCGTGCGCGACCACGATGGCGTCGATGCGCGCGCGATCTGCCGCATCCACGTTCGCGACGATCAGGTTCTGGTTGCAGGTGAGCCGGATGTCGCCGGTGTGCACCCGCGCGATCTCGCGCATGCCGCTGAGCCAGCGCACCTCGTCGCCGTCCAGCAGGCGGCCGGACTCCACCTGCAAGGTGAGGTGCCAGCGGCTGTCGTGGCCTTCGATCCAGCCGTAGCGGTCGCCGTTGTGGTCGAAGCGGAACGGCCGCGCCGGTTCCAGCGCGAAGCCCGCGCGCTGTTCGATCTCCGCCTTGACCTTGTCCAGCCCGTGCGTGTCGATGGTGTACTTGAAGCGCGCGTGCTTGCGCTCCTCGCGGTCGCCCCAGTCGCGCTGCACGGCGATGGTGGCCTCGGCCAGCGTGAGCAGGCGCTCGGGCGGCACGAAGCCGATCACGTCGGCGAGGCGCGGATAGGTGGTCGGATCGCCATGGGTGGCGCCCATGCCGCCGCCGATCGCCACGTTGAAACCGGCCAGCTCGCCGCGTTCGAGGATCGCGATCAGACCCAGGTCCTGCGCGAACACGTCGATGTCGTTGAGCGGCGGGATCGCCAGGCCGATCTTGAACTTGCGCGGCAGGTAGGTGGGGCCGTACAGCGGCTCGTTTTCCGCCGCCGCGGCCTCGCCCACCAGCTTCTCGCCGTCCAGCCAGAGCTCGTGGTAGGCGCGCGTCTTCGGCTTCAGGTGTTCGGACAGCCGCGCCGCCCAATCGTAGGCCGCCGCATGCGCCTGCGACTGCACCGGATTGGTGTTGCACACCACGTTGCGGTTGACGTCGCCGCAGGCGGCGATGGTGCTGGCCAGCGCAGCGTCGATCGCGGCGATGGTGGGCTTGAGGTTGCGCTTGATGATGCCGTGCCACTGGAAGGTCTGCCGCGTGGTGATGCGCAGGCCGCTGGAGGCGTAGTCGCTGGCGATCCGGTCGAAGGCCAGCCACTGCGCCGGCGTCATCACCCCGCCCGGCAGGCGCGCACGCACCATGAAGGCGTAGGCCGGCTCCAGCTTCTGCCGGCGGCGCTCGTCGCGGATGTCGCGGTCGTCCTGCTGGTAGCTGCCGTGGAACTTCAGCAACTTGTTGTCGTCTTCGCTGATTGCGCCGGTGACCGGGTCGGCCAGCCCCTCGGCGATGCTGCCGCGCAGGAAGCGGCTGGCGGTCTTGATGTGTTCGAGATGGGAAGGCATGGGGATTCTCTGGAGCATCTGGGTCGCGGCTGAAGCCGCTCCTACGGCGCATGGATTGCAGGAGCAGCTCCAGCCGCGATGCTTTTCTCAATAAACATCGCGGGCGTAGCGCCCTTCCTGCAGCAGTTCGGTCAGCCAGGCACGGGCATCCTCGGCACTCAACCCGCCATGGGCGACGGCCAGCTCGACCAGCGCCTCGTGCACGTCCTTCGCCATGTGCGTCGCGTCGCCGCAGACGTAGAGGTATGCGCCCTCGCGCAACCTGGCGTAGAGTTCGCGCCCGTGTTCCCTGATCCGATCCTGTACATAGACCTTGCTGACCCCATCACGCGAGAACGCGAGATCGAGGCGATGCAAGACGCCGTCCTGCAGCGCCTGCTGCCATTCGGTCTGGTAGAGGAAGTCCTGCGCGAAATGGCGATTGCCGAAGAACAGCCAGTTGCGCCCCGCGGCGCCCACGGCCTGGCGCTCCTGCACGAAGGCGCGGAACGGCGCCACGCCGGTACCCGGGCCGATCATGATGATGTCGCGCGACGGGTCGGCCGGCAGGCGGAAGCGTTCGTTGGCCTCCACGAATACCGGTACCCGTGTCTCGTCACCCGCGGCGGCGAGGAACGCCGAGGCCGCGCCGAGATGGGCGCTGCCATGCGCGTGGTAGTCCACCACGCCCACCGTGAGATGCACCTCGTCCTCGCCCACCGCCTTCGGGCTGGAGGCGATGGAATACAGGCGCGGCGTGAGCGGGCGCAGCGCGGCGACCAGTTGCTCCGCGTTCCAGCCCACCGGATGGCGACGCAGCAGGTCGATGGGCTGGTCGGTGTCGAGCAGGCGGGCCAGTGCCTCGCGCTGCTCCGGTTCCAGCACGCGCGCGAGTTCCTTGTCATTGCTGGCGGCAGCATGCGCGGCCAGCAGCGGACGGCTCAGCCGCGTCAGTTCGCGCTCGTGGCTGAGCCAGCGCCGCAGCGGCAGGCGCCGGCCGTCGTGCGCCACTTCCTGCTCGCCGTCCAGATGCAGCTGGCGCAGCCATTCATCCACCAGCACGGGCGGGTTGCGCGGCCACACGCCCAGCGCGTCGCCCGGCTCGTAACGCAAGCCCGAACCTTGCAGAGAAAGTTCCAGATGGCGCACTTCGCGGGCGCTGTCGCGCGAGACGATGCGCTGGTTCTCCAGCACCTCGGCGGCGAACGGATTCTCGCGGTCGTGCAGCGCGCTGTTCACCGCGTGCAGCGCCACCGGGCGCACGTTCGCCATGGCCGGCGCACCCAACGCCTCGCGCGCCTTGGCCAGCACACCCTCGCTCCAGCTCGCACTGGGCGCCTCGAAATCCACATCGGCCTCACCGAGTTCGGCGAAACGCTGCGCACCCAGCTCGGCGAAGCGCGTATCGAGCCGGCGGCTCACCGCGCAATACTGCGGGTAGCTGGAATCGCCCAGGCCCAGCACGGCGAACTTCAGCTGCGGCAGCTTCGGCGCACGCTTGCCGCTCAGGAACTCGACGAAGCCCAGCGCGTCGTCCGGCGGATCGCCGTCGCCCTGGCTGCTGATAACCAAGGCCAGGTGCCGCTCCTGCGCCAGTTCGCGCACGGCATAGGCGCCGGTGCGCAGGATGCGCACGCTCAGCCCCGCCGCGGTGGCGCGCTCGGCCAGCCGCTCGGCGACCCGGCGCGAGTTGCCGGTCTGGCTGCCGTAGAGCACGGTCAGCCGCTCGGTCGCCGCTGCGTTCGGCGCTTCGGCTGCCGGCGCGATGGTCGGCAGCGCGACGCGCGTGGCCTGCGCCGCGAGCGCGGCACTCCACGCCGAAATCCAGTACAGGTCCGCCGGCGGCAGGCCTTCGGTCAACCGGTGCAGCAGCGTCAGCCGCTCCGCGGCCAGGCCGGGCGTCGGCAATATCGGTCGGGTGGCAGCGCTCACGGCCTTTCCTTTTGGACGTCCATACGTCTTGGCGGCCATGCTAATTCCGCGCTCTTGCGACCTGAAAACACTTGTGGGCATGTGCTTATGCGGGCCGCTCATTTCCGGTGCGCCGGTGCGCGTGCTGACATCCCCGAACCACCTCGCTGCGAGTGCCGATGAGCGCCCTGCCGGAATTCCTCACCTTCACTCTCGTGGGTGTCCTCGCACAACTGGTGGACGGCGCGCTGGGCATGGCCTATGGCGTGACCTCGGCCGGACTGCTGCTGGGCCTGGGCATGCCGCCGGTGATGGCCAGCGCCAGCGTGCATTACGCCGAGACCTTCACTTGCGGCGCCTCGGGGCTCAGCCACCTCGCGGCCGGCAACGTGCGGCGGCGGCTGTTCCTCGCGCTGGCGATTCCCGGCGTGATCGGCGCCCTGCTCGGCGTGTGGCTGGCCGTGCACCTGCCAGCGCAGTGGATGCGCATCGCGCTGACGCCCTACCTGCTCGGCATGGGCCTGTTCCTGCTGCTGCGCGGCGCGAAACGCGCCGGCGAGCGCACCGAACCGCCGCGTGGCACGCCGATCCTGGGGGCCGCCGCCGGGTTCCTGGACGCGGTCGGCGGCGGCGGCTGGAGCGCGCTCACCGCCACCACCCTGCTCGCCCGCGGCCTGCAGCCGCGCGTGGTGATCGGCAGTGTGCACCTCGCCAAGTGCGTGGTGAGCATCGCCGCCAGCGTCGCGTTCCTGTTCGGCATCGGTGCCGGCCACGTCACCGCCGTGCTCGGCCTGATCGCCGGCGGCATCCTCGCCGCGCCGTTCGGCGCGTTCTTCATACGCCGCATCCCGGCGCGGGCTGCCACCGTGCTGGCCGGGTTGGCGGTGCTGGCGCTGGGCATCAACAACGCGGTGCGCGTGTTGCATTGAGGGGCGGCTTGCCGGTTTGCTTGTTGCCATCGGCAGATAAGGCCCCCTCTCCCCCAGCCCCTCTTCCTCGCTCCTCAAAGCAGGGCCATCCATGGCCCTTCCCCGCGTCCACAAGTGGGAGAGGGAGAAAGCAGCATCCCCTCCCCTCTACAATGTGCGCATGAAACGCGCCCCCTCTCCCCGCAAACCCTCGTTGCCCATCGAAGTCCGCGGCTCCGCCCGCCAGCCGCTGGGCATGCCGCCCGCGCAGTTCCTGCGCGACTACTGGCAGAAGCACCCGCTGCTGATACGCAACGCCTTTCCCGATTTCGTGCCGCCGATCCAGCCCGAGGACCTGGCCGGTCTCGCCTGCGAGGAAGGTGCGCTGTCGCGGCTGATCCGCCACGACGAGGCGCGCGAGCGCTGGCAGGTGAAGAGCGGCCCGCTCAGCGAGGCCGACTTCGCGAAGACCGGCGACGCGAACTGGACGCTGCTGGTGCAGGACGTGGACAAGTGGGACGCCGACGTGGCCGCACTGCTGGAGTCGTTCGCGTTCCTGCCCAGCTGGCGGGTGGACGACATCATGATTTCCTACGCCGAACCCGGCGGCGGCGTGGGCGCGCACGTGGACCAGTACGACGTGTTCCTGCTGCAGGGCCTGGGCCAGCGGCACTGGGCGATCAGCACCGACCCGGCCGCGCCGAAGGATTTCCGCCCCGACGTGGAGCTGAAGCAGTTGGCGCAGTTCGAGCCCACCCACGAATGGCTGCTGGAGCCGGGCGACATGCTCTACCTGCCGCCCGGCGTGCCGCACGACGGCGTGGCCTTCGGCGGACCCTGCATGACGATCTCGGTGGGCATGCGCGCGCCCTCGCAGGCGGAGCTGACCGGCGACCTCGCCGATTACCTCGCCGAACGGCTGCACGAAGAGCAGCGCTACGCCGACCCCGATCTCACCCCGGCCAAGGCGCCCGGCGAGATCGACGCGGCGGCGCTGGCGCGGCTGCGCCGGGCGCTGCCGTTCGCCGCCGCGCTGGACGAGGACAGCCTGCGCGACTGGTTCGGCCGCTTCATCACCCGCTACCGCAACGCGCATACGCCAGCCACACCCGACCGTCCCGTCAGCGAGGCCGCCTTGCGCAAGCAGCTCGCCGCCGGCGCGCGCCTGCTGCGCCACCCCTGGTCGCGCATGGCGTGGAGCCGCGGCCCTTCCGGCGCCACGCTGTATGCAAACGGCCAGCCGTGGGCCGCACCACCCGCGCTCGCGAAGCAGTTGTGCGCCGAACGCGAGCTCGTCGTCGATGCCGCGCCGTCAGCCGCGGCCCTCGCCCTGCTGCTGGCGCTGGTCAACGAGGGCCATCTGGTGGCGCGCAAGGCACGCCGGCGGTGAACGCGCCGGTCGTTGACAGCGACGACGCCGGGCGCCGCGTGATCGACGGCCGCGAGGTACTGGCCGCCGCACGGTTGCAGTTGCTGGCCGCCGCGCGCCACCGGCTGGCGTTGCACCTGCCTCTGCTGGGCCGCGAGGATTATGGCAACGATGCGGAACTGGTCGAACTGAAACGCATCGCCACCTCCGGCCGCCGCGCGGAGATCCGCATCCTGTTGCACGAGCCGGCCGGCGCGCTGCGCGACGGCCACCGGCTGATCGCGCTGTTCCAGCGCCTCTCCAGCGCCATCGCCATCCGTACGCCGATCGAGGATGCGGATCGCCAGAACGCCAGCGCGTGGCTGGTCAACGACACCGGCGGCCATCTCTACCTGCCCGACGCCAGCCGGCCGCGGGGACGCATGGCGCTCGCCGACCGCGCCGCGCAGGCGCCGCTGCAACAGCAGTTCGACGAGATCTGGGAGCGCTCCGCCCGCGCCGGCGAGTTGCAGGCGCTGGATTTGTAGCGGTCGCTGAACGCGCGGCCGGCGACCGCGCGCAGGCCGCGGGCGCCGGATAAGGAAGCTCTAATCAATCGGCTTCATGCTCGCCGTCCCCGTGGGGAGCTTTGCCGCGGCCCGAAGCGGGTCACCCAGTGCCTTTGCGCTCAATGGTCTACAGGCACCGGATCCCGGCTTTCGCTGTCATGGCGAACAAAACCAGAGCTTCCCGAAATGTCGCCGCATGCCGGTTGCGACCAAAGTCGGTCTCCCGACCGGGTGAATTCCGGCTAAGGAAGCCCCATTCCGGACTCGGCCGGGTTGCCGCGGCGCAGCAGCCCAAGGCTATAATTAACAGGATTTTTCGCCGGCGATCCGCGCTGTCGAAGGATCGCCGCAAGCCTCCCTTCCCCTGCCGGTGGTGACGTGAGTACAAACCTGATCCGCGAGTTCTTCGAATCCTCCCAACTCGCTGGCGGCAACGCCGATTACGTCGAATCCCTGTACGACGCCTGGCTGACCGACCCCGCGTCGGTGTCCGCCGAGTGGAGCAAGTATTTCGAGACCTTCAAGGGCCGCGAGGCCGGCGACGTCCCGCACGGCGGCGCCATCGCGCGCATCGAGGCGGCACAGAAGCAGCGCCACGTCGCGGCGGCCGCGCCGGTCGGCGACGAGCACGCGCGCAAGCAGGCCGGCGTGCTGCGCCTGCTGACCGCCTACCGTTCACGCGGCCACCTCGCCGCCGACCTCGATCCGCTCGGTCTGGCGCACAAGATGGAGGCTCCCGACCTCGGCCTCGCCTTCCACGGCCTGTCCGAATCCGACCTCGACACCGAGTTCGACTGCGGCACCTATGCCGGCGGCGGCCAGCGCCTGAAGCTGCGCGAGCTGTGGACACGCCTGAAGAAGGTGTACACGCGCAGCATCGGCGCGGAGTTCATGTACATCTCCGACCACGCGCAGCGCAACTGGATCTACACCCGGCTGGAGCAGGCCAATGGCAGCGCCGGCCTCGACGCCGCCGGCAAGCGGCGCGTGCTGGACGGCCTCACCGCCGCCGATGGCCTGGAGCGCTACCTGCACACCAAGTACGTCGGCCAGAAGCGCTTCTCGCTGGAAGGCGGCGACAGCCTGATCCCGATGCTGGACGACGTGGTGCGCGCCGCCGGCGACAACGGCATCAAGGAGCTGGTGATCGGCATGGCCCACCGCGGCCGCCTCAACGTGCTGGTCAACATCCTGGGCAAGCCGCCGAAGACCTTGTTCGACGAGTTCGAGGGCCGCTTCGAGCATCCGGACGACCCCGCGCACTCCGGCGACGTGAAGTACCACATGGGTTTCTCCGCCGACGTCAAGACGCCCAAGGGCGGCACCCACGTGGCGCTGGCGTTCAATCCCTCGCACCTGGAAATCGTCAATCCGGTGGTGGCCGGCTCGGTCCATGCGCGCCAGATCCGCCGCGGCGATACCGCGCAGACCCAGTCGATGGCCGTGCTGATCCACGGCGACGCCGCGCTGGCCGGCCAGGGCGTGAACATGGAACTGTTCCAGATGTCGCAGGCCCGCGGCTTCAAGATCGGCGGCAGCCTGCACATCGTGGTGAACAACCAGGTGGGCTTCACCACGTCGAACCCGCAGGACGCGCGTTCCACGATGTACTGCACCGATCTGGCCAAGATGGTCAACGCGCCGGTGCTGCACGTGAACGGCGACGATCCGGAGGCGGTGATCGAGGCCACCCGGCTCGCCTACGACTTCCGCAAGACCTTCCGCAAGGACGTGGTGATCGACCTGGTGTGCTACCGCCGCCATGGCCACAACGAGGCCGACGAGCCCACCGCCACCCAGCCGGTGATGTACCAGGTCATCAAGAAGCTGCCGCCGGCCCGCGAGCTGTACGGCAAGCAGCTGGTGGCCGAAGGCGTGATCGCCGACGGCGACGTGCAGAAGCAGTTCGACGCCTACCGCGACCGCCTGGAAGCGGGCAAGCCGATGACCGAGCTGGACCCGGCGCCGAAGCGCGACATCCACATCGACTGGGCGCGCTTCCTCAAGGGCAAGCTGTCCGACCAGACCGACACCACGCTGCCGAAGAAGAGGCTGGTGGAGCTGGCCAAGCAGTTGCTGGACATCCCCAAGGACATCACCTTGCAGTCGCGCGTGGCGAAGATCTACGACGACCGCCGCAAGATGGCCGCCGGCGAGCAGGCCGGCGACTGGGGCTTCGCCGAGAACCTCGCCTACGCCAGCCTGGTCGACGCCGGCAGCAACCTGCGCCTGGTGGGCCAGGACTCCGGCCGCGGCACCTTCTTCCATCGCCACGCCGTGCTGCACGACCAGAAGGACGGCCGCACCTTCATGCCGCTGGCCACCATCCGCGACGGCGCCAACGTGGAAGTGATCGACTCGCTGCTCAGCGAGGAAGCGGTGATGGCCTTCGAATACGGCCACTCCACCACCGATCCCGACACGCTCAATATCTGGGAAGGCCAGTTCGGCGACTTCGCCAACGGCGCCCAGGTGGTGATCGATCAGTTCATCAGTTCCGGCGAATCGAAGTGGAACCGCCTGTGCGGTCTGGCGTTGTTCCTGCCGCACGGCTACGAAGGCCAGGGTCCGGAGCACTCCTCCGCGCGCCTCGAGCGCTTCCTGCAGCTGTGCGCGTTCGACAACATGCAGGTCTGCGTGCCGACCACGCCGGCGCAGGATTTCCACATGATCCGCCGGCAGATGCTGCGCGACGTGCGCAAGCCGCTGATCGTGATGACGCCGAAGTCGCTGTTGCGCCACAAGCTGGCCGTGTCGACGCTGGACGAGCTGGCCAACGGCAGCTTCCAGCTGGTGATAGGCGAGCACCGCGAGCTGGCCGCGAAGAAGGTGAAGCGCGTGGTGCTGTGCGCCGGCAAGGTCTACTACGACTTGCTGGAGGATGCCGAGAAGCGCGGCCTCGCCGACGTGGCGATCGTGCGCGTGGAGCAGCTCTACCCGTTCCCGCGCGCGGAGGTCTCCGCCGAGCTGGACAAGTACCCGGCCGCGAAGGAAGTGGTGTGGTGCCAGGAGGAGCCGATGAACCAGGGCGCCTGGTTCCAGATCCGCCACCACCTGCAGGCCTGCACGGGCCCGAAGCACAGCCTCTCCTACGCCGGCCGCGCGCGCTCGCCGGCGCCGGCCGCCGGCCACCTCAACACCCACGTCGCCGAGCAGGCCGCGCTGGTCGAGCAGGCGCTGGTCGCGCCGATCGGCACCGACCACTCCGCGGAGTAAGCTTCAACGCATTGCGTGGCCATGGATGGCCGCTTTCGATTCTTGCGCTCCAGGGCGAGCGCACCAACCCCAAGGGTCCGTCATGTCCATCGAAGTCAAAGTCCCCGTCCTGCCCGAGTCGGTCTCCGACGCCACCATCGCGACCTGGCACAAGAAGGCCGGCGATGCGGTGAAGCGCGACGAGAACCTGGTCGACCTGGAAACCGACAAGGTGGTGCTGGAAGTGCCGGCCCCGGTCGACGGCGTGATCAAGGAGATCAGGCAGGAGACCGGCGCCACGGTGAAGAGCCAGCAGGTGATCGCGGTGATCGAGGAAGGCGCCGTGGCCGCCGCGCCGGCTCCGGCGGCCGGAGCCCCCACGCCCGCCGCCGCTACTCCCGCCCCGGCCGCGACCAAGGCTGCCGCCGCCGAGCTCTCGCCCGCCGCGCAGCGCGTCGCCACCGAGAACAAGGTCGACACCTCCGCCATCGCCGGCACCGGCCGCGACGGCCGCATCATCAAGGAAGACGTGGTCAACGCGGGCACGCCGAAGGCTGCCGCACCGGCCGCGAAGCCCAGCCCTGGCGCACGCCCGGAAGAACGCGTGCCGATGACCCGCATGCGCGCCAAGATCGCCGAGCGCCTGATGCAGTCGAAGAACTCGATCGCCATGCTCACTTCGTTCAACGAGGTGAACCTGGCCGCAGTCAGCAAGATGCGCAAGGATCTCGGCGAGCAGTTCCAGAAGGAACACGGCGTCAAGCTGGGCTTCATGAGCTTCTTCGTCAAGGCGGTGGCCGAGGCGCTGAAGCGCTACCCGGTCGTGAACGCCTCGGTCGACGGCAACGACATCATCTATCACGGCTACCAGGACATCTCGATCGCGGTGTCCACCGACAAGGGCTTGGTGACCCCGGTGCTGCGCAACGCGGAGAACATGAGCTTCGCCGACGTCGAGAAGGCGATCGCCGACTACGCGCAGAAGGCGCGCGCCGGCAAGCTGACCCTTGAAGACCTGCAGGGTGGCACCTTCACCATCACCAACGGCGGCACTTTCGGCTCGCTGCTCTCCACCCCGATCGTGAACCCGCCGCAGAGCGCGATCCTCGGCATGCACACGATCAAGGAGCGCGCGATCGTCGAGAACGGCCAGGTGATCGCCGCGCCGATGATGTACATCGCGATCAGCTACGACCACCGCATCATCGACGGCAAGGACGCGGTGCTGTTCCTGGTCGACATCAAGAACCAGCTCGAGAACCCGCACAAGATGCTATTGGGCATCTGAGCCCTCGAGCCCCTCTCCCGTCGGGAGAGGGGTTGGGGTGAGGGTCCGGCATCGCCGCAACGCCTCGCTCCGCACGTACCCTCACCCGCCCCTTGGGCACCCTCTCCCGACCGGAGAGGGACAAAGCGAGAAACGACATGAGCGACAAATTCGACGTCATCGTCATCGGCGCCGGCCCGGCCGGCTATGTGGCCGCGATCCGCGCCGCACAGATGGGCCTGAAGACCGCCTGCGTGGACGCGTTCGCCGGCAAGGACGGCAAGCAGGCACTCGGTGGCACCTGCCTCAACGTGGGCTGCATCCCGTCCAAGGCGCTGCTCGACTCCTCGCGCCAGTTCCACAACCTCACCCACAACTTCGACGTGCACGGCATCAGCGCCGACAACGCGCGCATCGACGTGCCGACCTTCATCGGCCGCAAGGACAAGATCGTCAAGCAGTTCACCGGCGGCGTGGCGCAGCTGTTCAAGGCGAACAAGATCACGCCGTACTTCGGCACCGGCAAGCTGTTGAAGGGCAACAACGTCGAGATCACCGGTCCCGACGGCGCCAAGCAGACGATCAGCGCGACCAATGTGATCCTCGCTTCCGGCTCGGTGCCGATCGAGCTGCCGTTCGCGAAGTTCGACAACAAGATGATCCTCGACAACGCCGGCGCGCTCGACCTCGCCGAGGTGCCGAAGCGCCTCGGCGTGATCGGTGCCGGCGTGATCGGCCTGGAACTGGGCAGCGTGTGGAAGCGCCTCGGCGCCGACGTCACCATCCTCGAGGCGCTGCCGGACTTCCTCTCCGTCGCCGATGCCGACGTGGCCAAGGTGGCCGCCCGCGAGTTCGCCAAGCAGGGCCTGACGATCAAGCTCGGCGCCAAGCTGACCAAGGCCGAGATCAAGAAGAATGAGGTTACCCTCACCTACGAGGACAAGGATGGCGCGCACGAACTCGTCGTCGACAAGCTGCTGGTCGCCGTGGGCCGTCGCGCCTACACCTCCGGCCTGCTGGCCGACGACACCGGCGTGAAGCTGGATGAGCGCGGCCGCATCGTGGTCGACGAACACAACCACACCGGCGTCGATGGCGTGTGGGCGATCGGCGATGCCGTGCGCGGCCCGATGCTGGCGCACAAGGGTTCCGAGGAAGGCGTGGCGGTGGCCGAGTGGATCGCCGGCAAGGCCGGCCACGTCAACTTCGACACGATTCCGTGGGTGATCTACACCGAGCCGGAAATCGCCTGGGCCGGCAAGACCGAGAAGGAACTGAAGGACGCCGGCATCCCGTATAAGGTCGGCAGCTTCCCGTTCGCCGCCATCGGCCGCGCCGTCGCGATGAACGAGGCGGTCGGCCAGGTGAAGATGCTCGCCCACGCCGAAACCGACCGCATCCTCGGCGTGCACATGGTCGGCCCGGGCGTCTCCGAGCTGATCGCCGAGTGCGTGGTGGCGATGGAGTTCAAGGGTTCGTCCGAGGACCTCGCCCGCATCGTCCATGCGCACCCGACCCTGTCGGAAGCCGTGCATGAGGCCGCGCTGTCGGTGGACAAGCGCGCCATCCACAAGGGCAACTGAGGGCAGGATGACCTCATCCCGGACAGCGCAGGGATGTGCGTTGATCCGGGATCGAGCGGTCCGCTCGTGGAAACATGGCGGGCCGCTTGCATTCACTGCCGTCATTCCGGCGCAGGCCGGAGGAGCTTCACAACAGCGAAGCTGGTCATCCAGTTCAAATGACGCGTCCGAAGGACACAAAGTCTTTTTGAGCGCTTTGCACAGCGTATTGAAACTGGATGACCAGCCTCCGGCTGTTGAAAAACACCTCCAGCCTGCGCCGGAATGACGAGCGAAAAGCGAGCTGATCGCCATGACCCAACCCACCTCCCTTTGCGTCTACTGCGGCTCCAGCGCCGGCAGGCACCCCGAATACGCCGAACAGGCGCGCGCCTTTGGCGCGGAGATGGCCAGGCGCGGCATCGCGCTGGTCTACGGCGGCGGCAAAGTCGGCCTGATGGGCACAGTGGCCGACGCCGTGTTGGCTGGTGGCGGCAGGGTGGTCGGGGTGATTCCGCGCCAGCTGGTGGAGCTCGAGGTGGCGCATCCGGACCTGAGCGAGCTGGTGGTGGTCGAAACGATGCACCAGCGCAAGACGCGCATGTACGAATTGTCCGACGCCTTCGTCGCCCTGCCCGGCGGCTTCGGCACCATGGACGAGATGTTCGAGATGCTGACCTGGGCCCAGCTCGGCCTGCACCGCTACCCCTGCGCCTTCCTCGACGTGCGCGGCTACTACCACGACCTGCGCACGATGATGGACCACATGGTCGACGAGGGTTTCGTGCGGCCCGGCCAGCGCGACAGCGTGTGGTTCGGCGACTCGATGGCCGCGCTGTTCGACTGGATGGGCACCTACGACGGCGGCAGCGCGTCCCGCGTGATCGGGCCGGCCAGCGTCAGGGCCTGAGCCGAGGAATCGACATGACCAGCTTTCGCGCCTTCCGCATCCACCACGACGCCGCCGGCCATCGCGCCGGCATCGAGCGCATGGACACCGACGCGCTGTCGGCCGGCGAAGTGCTGATCAAGGTGGCTTGGTCCTCGGTGAACTACAAGGACGCGCTGGCCGGCAGCGGCAAGGGCCGCATCCTGCGCCAGTACCCGCTCAACGGCGGCATCGACGTGGCCGGCCACGTGGTCGCTTCCACCGATCCGAAGTTCAAGGAAGGCGACGCGGTGCTGTGCACCGGCAGCGGCCTGTCCGAGACGCGCGACGGCGGCTACGCCGAATACGCGCGGCTGGACGCGCGCTGGACGATCCCGCTGCCGCAAGGTCTTTCGCTGCGCGAGAGCATGATCCTGGGCACCGCAGGCTTCACCGCGGCGCTGGGCCTGCTGCACATGCAGGACAACGGCCAGACGCCCGCGCTGGGCGCTATCGCCGTCACCGGCGCCAGCGGCGGCGTGGGCCAGCTCGCGATCGACATCTACAGCCGTGCCGGCTACGCGGTGCATGCGATCAGCGGCAAGGCCGACCACTTCGATTTCCTGAGGTCGCTGGGCGCCGCCGAATGCATCGACCGCCATGCGCTTGCCTTCAGCGGCAAGCCGATGGACTCGACCCGCTTCGGGGGCGCGCTGGACAACGTGGGCGGCGCCATGCTGGCCGGCCTGCTGCCGCTGATCGCCCCCTATGGCAACGTGGCGATCTGCGGCAACGCCGGCGGCATCGCCTTCGACGGCACGGTGATGCCCTTCATCATCCGTGGCGTGAACCTGCTCGGCGTGGCCTCGGCCGGCACCGCGCGCGCCCTGCGCGAGCGCGTCTGGGAGAAGCTCTCCGGCGATTGGAAACCGCGCCACCTGGAGCGCATCGCCACCCGCGAGGCGACGCTGGACGAGCTGCCCGGGGTATTCGGCCGCATGCTGGCCGGGGACTCCTTCGGCCGCACCGTGGTGCGCATCGCCGCAAACTGAGGCCTGCGGCTTGGAAGCACCGCGCCGCAGGCATAGAATCCACCGAAACAACAAGGGGACACCCACCTTATGGCACGCATCCTGATCGTCGACGATTCGCCGTCGCAGCTCCTGGGCCTGAAGCGCATCGTCGAGAAGCTCGGCCACGAGGCCCTCACCGCCGAGGACGGCGCCGCCGGCGTCGAGGTGGCCAAGCGCGAGATCCCCGACCTGATCCTGATGGACGTGGTGATGCCGAACCTCAACGGCTTCCAGGCCACCCGCACGATCAGCAAGGACGCCAGCACGGCGCATATCCCGGTGGTGCTGGTGACCACCAAGGACCAGGAAACGGACAAGGTGTGGGGCATGCGCCAGGGCGCGCGCGCCTACGTCACCAAGCCGATCAAGGAAGAGGAACTGGTGGCCACGCTGAAGGAATTGCTGCCGGCCTGAGTCGGGTTCCGCAGGCATCAACGAAGAACGGCGCCTCGCGGCGCCGTTCTTCGTTGATGCCTGCCGACCACGCTCAGTGGCGCGGATCGTACTCCGCGAACTGCGCGCGCAGCGCCTCCCAGGCCGCACGCTGCTCGTCGCTGCTCGTGGCGGGCACGCGGATCGACAGCTCCACCAGTTGGTCGCCCGGATGCGCGCCCGGCATGCCGCGCCCCTTCAGGCGCAGCTTGCGCCCCGACTGCGAGCCGGCCGGAATGCGCAGGTCCACCGTGCCGGCCAGGGTCGGCACCGGCACCGTGGCGCCCAGCGCCGCTTCCCACGGGCTGACCGGCAACACGTGCAGCACGTTGTGGCCTTCCAGCTTGAAGCGGGCGTCGTCGCGTATGCCCACTTCCAGCAGCAGGTCGCCGCTCGGGCCGCCGTGGCCGCCGGGATGGCCCTGCCCCGCCAGCCGGATCACCTGCCCCGGCTGGATGCCGGCGGGGATCTTCACTTCCAGCACGCGCTCCTCGCCGCGGCCGTCGTGCAGCGACAGCCGGGTGCGGCCGCCGTCGAACGCAGTCTGCAGGTCGATCTCCACCCTGGCCTGCACGTCGTGTCCGCGCCGCGCGCGCGGCTGGCCGCGCTGGCCATGCCCGCCGCCGGCGGCACGGCCGAACAGGCTCTCGAAGAAATCGCTGAAGTCGCCGTCGCCACCGAAATCGGCATGCTGCCCATGTCCCTGGCCCCAGCCCGGTGGCGGCCGGAACTGCTCGCCACCGCGGTAGCCGCCGGCGCGCAACTGGTCGTAGGAACGACGCTTCTCGGCGTCCAGCAGCACTTCCTGCGCCTCGTTGGCGGCCTTGAACTTCTCCTCGGCGCCGGCTTCCTTGTTCTTGTCCGGGTGGTACTTGCGCGCCAGCTTTCGATAGGCGGTCTTGATCTCCGCCTCGCTGGCCTCGGGCTTCACGCCGAGGATCTCGTAATAGTCTTTGAATTCCACCGACACTCCTTGGGCCCAAGCCGCGTAGCGGCCGCATCACGCCAAACGGCCCACGGCGGATCATCGTCCGCCGCGGGTCGCGCCTGCAAGCCGCAGGCGTGGTCAGTGGGCCGTGTCGATCACGATGCGGCGCGGCGCGCTCTCGGCCTTCTTCGGTATCAGGATCTCCAGCACGCCATGCCGGTTGCTGGCGGTGATGTGCTCGGCGTCGACGCTGTCGGGCAGCGCGAAGCGGCGATGGAACGGACCGTGCGACCGCTCCTGCCGCGAGAAGCGGCCGGACGCATCGGCCGGCTCGGCCGCGCGCTCGCCGCTGATCGACAGCACGTTGCGGTCCATGTTCACCTCGATCGCCGCGGGATCGACGCCGGGGACGTCGGCGCGGATGACGAAGCGCCCGTCTTCCTCGCGGATGTCGACGCGCGGTGCCCACGACGCCGTGCCGGTCGGCTGGCTGCCGTCGGACTCCGCGAAACGGTCGAACGCATGGCGAAACGCCTGCGCGTCGCGCGGCAGACCCCACATCACATGATGGTTCAGGCTCATCGGGAAACTCCTCAGCATGGATTGCGGCACGCTGCCGCCTGCCGACAGAAATAGGTGCAGCGGGCGGCGATTCAAGGTCATTGCAGCTAGCATCGGCGGGTTGCCACTGCTTCAGGGAGCACGCCATGAGCATCCAGATCGGCCAGCCACTGCCCGACATCGAGATCAAGACCATTGCCGACGGCCGCATCGAACCCGCCCGCACCGGTGCACTGTTCGCCGGCCGCAAGGCGGTGCTGTTCGCCGTGCCCGGCGCCTTCACCCCGACCTGTTCGGAGAAGCACCTGCCGGGCTATGTGCAGCATGTCGGGGAATTCCAGGCCCGAGGTGTCGACGTGTTCTGCGTTGCCGTCAACGACGCCTACGTGATGCAGGCCTGGGCCGCCGCCCAAAACGTGCCGCCCGGCCTGCAGCTGCTCGCCGACGGCAACGCCGAATTCACCCGCGCGCTGGGCCTGGAACGGGACGGCAGCGCCTACGGCATGGGCCTGCGTGCGCGCCGCTTCGCGCTGTACGCGGAGGATGGCGTGGTGCGCCAGCTGCATGTCGAGGCGCCGGGCGAGTTCCGCGTCTCCAGCGCGGAGGCGATGCTGGCGGCGCTGGCCGGCTGAACCAGGCCGCCCGGGCAACGGCGTATAGTCCGGCGCGTCGCGCCGATGCCGGGCCGACCGCGGCCCGCCTCGCCTGCCGCGCCATCCGTCGTTCGAGGGGAATCGCCATGCGCTACGCCTTGCTCGAAAGCCAGCGGGACACGCTGCTGCTGGTCGCCCGCATCCTGATGATGCTGCTGTTCGTGCTGTTCGGCTGGGAAAAGCTCACCGATTTCGGCGGCACCAGCGCCTACATGGCGGCCGAGGGCCTGCCGCTGCCCGCAGTGGCCGCGGCCGTGGTCATCCTGATGGAGTTCTTCGTGGGCCTGGCGATCGTGCTCGGTTTCTGGACGCGGCCGCTGGCGCTGCTGCTGGCCTTGTACACGCTGGGCACCGCGCTGATCGGGCACCACTACTGGACGATGACCGGCGCCGAGCACATGGCCAACATGATCAACTTCTACAAGAACCTCTCGATCATCGGCGGCCTGTTGCTGCTTTGCCTCACCGGCCCCGGAAGGTATTCGATCGACCGCCGGTAAACGCTGCACGCGGCCGCCGTGGAGCGCTCAGAAATCCCGGCTGCCGCTCAGCAGCACGCTGCGCCCGCGGTGCAGCGGCACGAAGGTTTCGTCGAACTGGACATCGTGCAGGTTGCGGTCGAACAGGTTGCGCACGCCCAGCGTCATGCTCCAGCGCGCAGCCTGGTACGAAAGGTTCGCATCCACGCGGGCCTGCCCCGGTATCGCGAAATACGCCGAACCGTCCGACAGCTGGCCGCGGCTCGCGCTGCGCGCCAGCACGCCGCCGGCGATGCCCCAGCCGCGCAGCGACCCGCGCTGGATGCGGTAGCTGGCCCACAGGTTGAAGCGCTGCCGCGGCGTGCCGGTGGGCTGCGAGCCGTCGTGGTTGCGCACCATCGCGTCGCTCCAGGCGGCGCTGAGGTCCAGCCCCGGCGCGGGTCGGCCGTTGAACTCCAGCTCGATGCCGCGGTTGGTCTGCCCCGGGCCGGGAATGCCGAAATACGGTGGCTTGGACGAGCTGAGGTCCGTGCTGTGGTCGAGCATGATGCGGTAGGCCGCCACGGTGAGCATGGCGCGCTGGTCGAACAGCATCAGCTTCGCCCCCGTCTCCAGCTGGCGTGAGTGCGAGGGCAGCAGCGGCTGGCCGTTCTTGCCCAGCACTTCGTCGGCCTGGAAGCCGCTGGTGGCGCTGGCATACAGCGACAGCAGCGGCGTGAGTTTGTACAGCAGCCCGGCGTTCGGCACCCATTGCGACTTGTGCTGGGTCGTAGGATTGCCATTGGCATCCTGGGTCGTGAGCTCGTAGGTGGTGCGCCGCAAGGCCAGCAGGGCGTTCCAGCGCTCGCCCAGCGCAATCTGGTCCTGCAGGAACAGTGCGTGGTCGATCGACCAGGGATCGCCGGGAAAGTGCATGTCGAAGCCGTTGCCCGGGCCGGTCACCGACGCGACCGATGGCAGCGGCGGACTGGCATACAGGTTGTACACGGCTTGCGCGGGCGTGCCGAACACGTCGTCGAGACTGCCGGACTGTGCCCGCGAATAATCGAAGCCCGCGACCAGCACATGCCGGACCGTACCGCTGCCGAAACGCCCCACCACGTCGTTCTGCACGGTGTAGAACGCATCGCCGTAACGGAACCGTTCGGCCAGCGCCTGCGCATCGCCGTTCGGCGAGAAGCCGGCGAGGTTCCATTCCTGCACCGCGGAACCCTGGCGCACGTACTGGCCGCGGCTGCGGAACGTCCAGATCGTATCGAAGCGGTGCTCGAACGCATACGACAGCCGCGTGGTGCGGAACAGCGAATGGTCGCCCGGGTTGCCGATCATCAGGCCCGGCGGCGTCGCGCTGGACAGGCTGCCGCCCGGCATCACCGCATAGTCCGGAATCGGCTCGCGCCGCACGATGCGCTCGGCGGAAACCACCAGCTTGTTCGTCTCGTCGCGCCAGCCGATCGACGGCGCCAGGTAGCCGCTGCGCTGGCCGCGCCGGCCCTGGCGGCTGCGGTCGGCATACTCTCCGGAGGCGACCAGGCGATACGTCCAGTGCCCGCTCTTGCCCAGCACGCCGCCCAGGTCGACGCCCAACTGGCTGTCGCCGTACTGGCCCAGCGCGAATTCGAGCCGGCGCACCGGCAGCGCCGTCGGCTGCTTCATCACCAGGTTGATCAGGCCGCCGAAATTGTTGCTGACCGAGGCGTCGCCGATGATCGCCTGCGGCCCCTTCAGCACCTCGACGCGCTCGATGCCGATCAGCGGCGGGAAGTCGCCGTAGGAGACGATGCTGTTCGGCAGGCCGTCGATCATGCCGTTGCCGACCTGGAAGCCGCGCACCAGGAACACCGGCAGCGCGTCCGCGCCGTCCAGGTATTGCACGCCGGCCACGTTGCGCACGGCGTCGGCCACGCTGCGGGCCTGCTGCGAATCCAGCAGCGCGTGCGGCACCTCGCTGACCGAGGCCGGCAGTTCGAGCAGGTCGGTGTCGATGCGCGTGGCGCCGCTGGCGATGTCGACCAGGTAGCCGCCCTCGTCGACCACACCGGTGGCGACCACCGGCGCCAGCTGCCGGACATCGGCTTGCGCGGCGGATGCCCCGGCCGGTCCGGCCCCGTTCGCGCCGCTCGGCAGCGGCTTCACCACCACCGTGCCGGCATCGACAAAGCGGTAATCCAGCCCGGTGCCCGCCAGCAAGCGATCGAGCGCCACCGCCGCCGTGCAGTCGCCGCTGACCCCGCGGGAACGCACGGCATCGACCCGCCCGCCCGCTGTGAGCACCTGCACGTTCGCCTGCCGGCCGAACGCGATCAGCGCGGTGGAAAGCGCCTGCGGCGGTATCGCGAAATGCAGCGCGGCCGCAGCGACGGCATGGCCCGGCGCGGCCGCGGCACCGAATGCGACCATCGGCAGCAGCCCACCGATGGCTGGCAGCAGGGCGAACCGGCTCATGGCATCCGCTTGTCCCGGGCGAAAGCGACAAGTGTGGCATGCGTCGGGGCCGAATGCAGCGGGGGCGCCTCCGCCGCGCAGACGCCGGTAGCGGTCAACGTTGCTGCGATGCCTGTCCGTTCGCGGATAGCGTCACCGCGTGCTCGCCCATCTGCACCTGCAGCGGGAATACCTGGGGCAAGGCGCGCAGCCAGCCGTCGATCTCGTCGGTGCGGACCGTGCCGGTGAAGCTGAGACCGCCCAGGCTGGCGCCGTCCATCCGTACCGGCCGGCGGCTGTAACGGTTGACGTTGGCGATCACCACCGCCAGCGGTTCGTCGACGAATTCCAGCCGGTCGCTGCGCCAGCCGATCGCCTGCTCCGGCGTGACCGTGCCCAGGCTCAGCATGCGCGCGGCCGGATCCCAGGCCACGCGCTGGCCGGCCGCCGCGTCGAGGTTGCGGCCCGGCGTCGACGCATCGCCCGGTTCGGCGACCCGCACCTGACCTTGGGTGACGGCCACTGCCACCCGGCCGCCGGTGCGGCGCACGTCGAAGGCGGTGCCGATGTCGCGCACCGTGATGTCGCCGGCGGCAACCTCGAACGGGCGCTGTGCGTCGTGCACGACCTGGAAATATGCCTCGCCCGCCTCCAGTGCCACCTGGCGCTCGCCCCGGCTGAAGCGCACGCTGACGCGGCTGGCGCCGCCCAATGTCACCTGGCTGCCATCCGCCAGCACGATGTCGCGGTTCTGCCCGGTGGCGCTCGCATAGGTCACCGGCGCGCCAACACCACCCGCGAGCCGATCCCACAGCAGGAAGCCGATGCCGAGCGCCAGCGCCAGCACGGCCGCCGCCGCCGCCAGCGGCAGCCAGTTGCGCCGGCGCGGCGCAACGGCAGGTGCGAACTCGTCCAGCAGCCGGCGGCGCGCGGTCGCATCCAGCGTGCCCAGCCGCTCGCCGAACGCGCTGACATATTCGAAGGCCGCGAGATGGCGCTCGTCCTGCGCCGTCCAGTCCAGCCATTGATCCATGGTGGCCTCGGCACCGTGCGGATCGCGCAGGCGCGTCCACCAGTCGGCGGCGGCGAGCAGCAGTTGTTCGTCGGCATGTTTGGGGGTGTGGGCCATCACGGCATCTCTCGTTCTTCCACGCGCGCGCGGCAATGCGCCAGCGCACGGGTGACGTGGTAGCGCACCATGCGGGCGCTGAGTTTCATGGATTGCGCGATCGTTTCGAAATCGCGCCCCTCGATCGCGTGCAGCACGAAGGCGCGGCTGGTCTTGGGCGGCAGTTCGCGCAGCGCCGCCTGTAGTTCGCGCCACTGTTCGGCCGCCGCCACCTGACGTTCGGGCACCGGCGCGAGGTGCAGTTCCGGCGTCGGCTCCATGACTTCATCCATGGGTGGCGCCTCGCGCAACTTGCGCATGCGCAGGCGGTCCACCGCGAGGTTCGCCGCGATGCGGAACAGGAAGGCGCGCAGCGAATCGATCTGCTCGGGATGCTCCAGCGTGAGCATGCGCACGTAGGCTTCCTGCGCCAGCTCCTGCGCGTCGGCCAGCGAACCGAGCCGGCATTGCAGGAAGGCCAGCAGCGCGCGGTTGTGCTCGCGGAACAGCGCGGCCACCCGGGTCGCATGCCCCGGCAGTGTCGCGATCTCGTCGATGGGATTGCGCTGGTTCATGAGGCTTCCGCACAGACTCCCTGGAACAGGTGACGGGTGCTCGGCAATCCGGTTCCTTGCGCGCGCTGCCGATGGTGTTCCGGCAACGCGCCCAGCGCCGCGATCAGCAGGTGCTCGGCCTCCGTGCGCAGCGCTTCGCGCTTGCGGAACGCGGAACGGTGCTGGCTGGGCACCTCCGCCGCGGTCTTGCGCTCCGGCTCCAGCGGCAACTCGTACCAGCCGCCGTCGACCGCCCGGCCCTGCTGCTCCTGCCAGAACGCATCGTAATCCGCCACGAAGCGGCGGCGCGCATTGCGCAAGGGATGGGCCGCATTGCCGACTGCCAGCACTCGCGCGAGGCCCCAGTGTCGCGCCAGCGCGCAGGCCAACGCCAGCATCAGGCACTTCGGACGCAGGCCGTGCAGCTGGCGCGTGAGCTCGCGCACCGCGTCGCGGGCCTCGCTGCCGTCCGGCCCCTGGATGCAGCCGATCGCCAGCGTGCGCTCATCGGTCACCGTGACCACGATGCGGTACAGCGGATGGCAGCGTTCGTCGCTGAGCTGGATGCCGAGCTCGCCCTCGCAGCCGAGGAAGATCGGCGGCCGCAGGCTGAGGATCAGCCGGCTGCCGTCTTTCAACGTCAGCAGGCCCAGCGGCGCACCGCCCTCCGCGTAGACCGCGCGGAACAGCGGCGCCGGCATCGCCGCGAGCACATGGCGGTAATGCTGGCGGATCGCCCGCAGGCGCTGGTGGCGATTCCAGCCCAGGTTGAGGTAGCGGTGGAAGTGGCGCTCCTGCATGCGCGGATCGCGGCGCCGGAACGTGCGCAGCAAAGGGTTGCCCTCGACGAAGGCGAGGTAGTCCGCCTGTTCCCGCAGCACCAGCAGGCAGCGGGCGAGGTACTTGGCCGCCATCAGCGCCCGCTTGCCCGCGTCGCCGCGCCAGTCGTGGCGGCCGCGCAGCGAGCGCAGGAAGTGCATCGCCGTCGATGTGGGTTCGACTGCGTGCCGCGGCGCCGGCCGAACGGCCAGGCGCATGGCGTCGGCCATACCGTGCAGGGAGTGTTCCATTTCGTTCAAGGTCGTCGGCTCGCAGCGATCACATCAGCTGCAGGACGTTTGCGGCCCGGGAAATTGAAACGGCGGCGCGCCCGTCGCGTGCCCCGCATGCGAGAAGCCCCGGACCAGGCCGGGGCTTTTCATCGTGCAACGTCAGGCGCGGATCAGGTTTCGTCCGTGCCCGCGTCCGGCGCCGCACCACCTTCGGGCGACACATCGCCAGCCGCCGATCCGGCCTCCTCGCCGTTGTCCTCTTCGGCCTCCAGCCGCACCACGCTGACCAGCGCTTCCTCGGCCGGCAGGCGGATCAGGGTGACGCCCTGGGTGTTGCGGCTGAGCTGCGACACCTCGGCCACGCGGGTACGCACCAAGGTGCCCTTGTCGGAGATCAGCATCAGCTCGTGTGCCTCGGTGACCTGCACCGCGGCGACCAGCGCGCCGTTGCGTTCGGAGCACTGGATGCCGATCACGCCCTGGGTGCCGCGACCCTTCTTCGGGAACTCGTCGAGCTGGGTGCGCTTGCCGTAGCCGCGCGCGGTGGCGGTGAGAATGTCACCTTCGGCCGCCACGATCAGCGAGACCACTTCCTCGCCCTCGGCCAGACGCATGCCGCGCACGCCGGTGGCGGTGCGGCCCATCGAGCGCACGGTGTTCTCGTCGAAGCGCACCGTCTTGCCGTTGGAGGCGAACAGCAGGATGTCGCTGTTGCCGTCGGTGAGCTCGACGTTGACCAGCGCGTCGCCCTCGTCCAGCTTGATCGCCTGCTTGCCCTTCTGCAGCTGGAACGCGAACTCGGTGAGCGGAGTCTTCTTCACCGTGCCGTGCCTGGTGGCGAAGAACACGTAGCAATCGTCGCTGTACTCGCGTACCGGCAGGACCGCCTGCACCTTCTCGCCCGCGGCCAGCGGCAACAGGTTGATGATCGGCTTGCCGCGCGCCCCCGCACCCGCCTCCGGCATCTGGTAGACCTTGAGCCAGTACACGCGGCCGGTGCTGGTGAAGGTGAGCAACGTGTCGTGGGTGTTCACCACCCACAGCTGCTCGACCACGTCCTCGTCCTTCAGCGCCGAGGCCGAGCGGCCCTTGCCGCCGCGCTTCTGCGCGCGATACGCGCTGGCCGGCTGGCGCTTGACGTAGCCGGTGTGCGACAGCGTGACCACCATGTCTTCCGGCGCGATCAGGTCGAGCACGTTGAGATCTTCCTGCGAGTGCTGGATCTCGGTGCGGCGCGCATCGCCGAATTCGTTCTTGACCGCCTCCAGTTCCTCGCGGATCACCGCGAGCAGGCGCTCCGGGTTCTCCAGAATCTCGATCAGGCCGCGGATGACGGCGAGGATCTCGCGGTATTCGTCGGAGAGCTTTTCCTGCTCCAGGCCGGTCAGGCGATGCAGGCGCATCGCGAGGATTTCCTGCGCCTGCACCTCGGACAGCTGGTAACCCTCGGCCTTGAGGCCGTCGCGCGGGTCCATGTCCTCCGGCCGCGACGCCTCGGCACCAGCGGCGGCAAGCAGCGCACCCACCATGCCCGGCTGCCACTTGCGTGCCAGCATGCGTTCGCGCGCCTCCTGCGGCGAGGCCGAATTCCTGATCAACTCGATCATCTCGTCGATGTTCGCGAGCGCGACGGTCAGGCCTTCCAGGATGTGCGCGCGGGCGCGTGCCTTGCGCAGCTCGAAGATGGTGCGGCGGGTCACCACCTCGCGGCGGTGGCGGATGAAGGCCTCGAGGATGTCCTTGAGGTTGAGCAACCGCGGCTGGCCGTCCAACAGCGCCACCATGTTGATGCCGAACGTCACCTGCAGCTGGGTTTGCTGGAACAGGTTGTTCAACACCACGTCGGCCATCGCGTCCTTGCGGATCTCGATGACGATGCGCATGCCGTCCTTGTCGGACTCGTCGCGCAGCTCGCTGATGCCCTCGAGCTTCTTTTCCTTGACCAGCTCGGCGATCTTCTCGATCAGCCGCGCCTTGTTCACCTGATACGGCAGTTCGTGGACGAGGATCGTCTCCCGGCCGTTGCTCTCGGTCTCGATCTCGGTCTTCGCGCGTACCAGGATGCGGCCGCGACCGGTGCGGTAGGCCTCGACGATGCCGGACGAGCCGTTGATGATGCCGGCGGTGGGGAAATCCGGCCCCGGTATGTAGTGCATCAGGTCAGCGATCGACAGCGTCGGCTCGTCGATCAGCGCGATGGTCGCAGCCACCACTTCGTTGAGATTGTGCGGCGGCACGTTGGTGGCCATGCCCACCGCGATGCCGGCCGAGCCGTTCACCAGCAGGTTCGGCACGCGCGTCGGCAGTACCAGCGGCTCGTGCTCGCTCTCGTCGTAGTTCGGGCCGAAGTCGACGGTTTCCTTGTCGATGTCGGCAAGCAGTTCGTGGGTGAGGCGCGACATGCGCACTTCGGTGTAACGCATCGCCGCCGCGTTGTCGCCGTCGACCGAACCGAAGTTGCCTTGGCCGTCGACCAGCATGTAGCGCAGCGAGAACGGCTGGGCCATGCGCACGATTGCGTCGTACACCGACGCGTCGCCGTGCGGGTGGTATTTACCGATCACGTCGCCGACCACGCGGGCCGACTTCTTGTAAGGCTTGTTCCAGGCGTTGCCCAGCTCGTTCATCGCGAACAGCACGCGGCGATGCACCGGCTTCAGGCCGTCGCGCACGTCCGGCAGCGCGCGGCCCACGATCACGCTCATCGCGTAGTCGAGATAGCTCTGGCGCATCTCGTCTTCGATGTTGACGCGGATGATTTCTTTGGCGAGTTCTGCCATCAATCGGCTTCCCTGTTGAACGAGGAGGAACGCGTCGCGCCGTGCTCGCGGACACGCGAAAATCAACCCGACAAGTGTAACACGGTCACACCTTTCGCGCCTCGCGAAAGGTGGAAATTACTCATTGCGTTTCAATATCTTGCGCGATGGCCGCGCACTCTCGGCCAAGTGCCGCGACGCGCCGTTCGCCAGCGCGTCGCGCACGCCGCTTTCAGGCGCCGAACAGCGCCCGCATCGAAGCCGCATCCGGCCGCGCGATCACCCCGCGTTCGGTGACGACGGCGTCGATCAAGCTCGCCGGCGTCACGTCGAATACCGGATTCCACGCCTCTGCACCCTCGACCACCACACGCCGGCCGCCGATGCCCAGCAGCTCGGTCGGGTCGCGCAGCTCGATCTCGATCGCTTCGCCCGAAGCGGTGGCCATGTCCACCGTGGACGACGGCGCCACCACCATGAACTTCACGCCGTGGTGCTTCGCGGCGATCGCCAGCTGGTAGGTGCCGATCTTGTTCGCGGTGTCGCCGTTGGCGGCAATGCGGTCGGCGCCCACGATCACCCACTGCACCGCGCCCGACTTCATCAGGTGCGCGGCAGCCGAGTCGGCGATCAGTTTCGCGGGAATCCCGTCGCGCACCAGTTCGTACATGGTGAGCCGCGCGCCCTGCTGCCACGGCCGCGTCTCGCCCGCGTACACCTGCGCGATGCGTCCCTGCGCCACACCGGCGCGGATCACGCCCAGCGCGGTGCCGAAGCCCGCGGTGGCCAGCGAGCCGGTGTTGCAGTGGGTGAGCACGCCCGAGCCCGACGCGATCAGCGCCGCACCGAGTTCGCCCATCTGACGGTTCGCGGCCAGATCCTCGTTCTGGATCGCCTGCGCCTCGCGCTCCAGCGCCGTGGCGTCCGCACCCGCGGCGATGCGCGCCTTCATGCGATCCAGCGCCCACATCAGGTTCACCGCGGTGGGCCGCGCCGCGCGCAGCGTCGCCAGCGCGGCATCGAGTGAGGCACCCTGCTGCGCCGCCAGCACCACGCCCCATGCCGCGGCGATGCCGATCGCCGGCGCGCCACGCACGACGAGGTCGCGGATGGCCCGGGTCACTTCGGCGGCATCGCGGCAGGCTATCCAGCGTTCCTCCTGCGGCAGCAGGCGCTGATCCAGCAAATGCAGGTGATCGCCGCGCCATTGCACGGCGCGGATGCGGTCGTAACGGTCGTAATCCATCGGAAGCTTCGTATCGTGAAACGGAGAAATCAGGGCGATTCCGGCATCACCAGCCAAAGAATCAGGTAGATCAGGATGCCCGATCCGCCCAGCAAGGTGAGGATGATCCATGCCACCCGCACCAGCGTCGGGTCCCAGCCAAGGTATTCGGCGATGCCGCCACAGACACCGGCCAATTGACGGTTCTGGCGGGAACGGCAGAGACGTTTTTCCATGCTGTGAATCCTGTCGGAAGAAGGTCAGTCGCGCGCACGCAACCACTGGTGGATCGCCGGCGGCACTTCGCGCTGGGCGCGGCCGGAGACGTAGATGCCGATGTGGCCACCCTTGAACGCCAGTTCGGTGTAGTCGGTGCTGCCTGCGCGCCGCCCCAGCGCGCGCGATGCGTCGGGCGGCACCAGGTGGTCCTGCTCGGCGTAGATGTTGAGGATCGGCAGTTCGAGCTTGCGCAGATCCACTTCGCGACCGCCGATGACGAGGCCGCCCTTCACCAGCTTGTTGCCCTGGTAGAAATCCTTGACGAACTGGCGGAAGGTCTCGCCGGCCTGGTCAGGCGAATCGAAAATCCAGCGCTCCATGCGCAGGAAGTTCTCCAGCTCGACGGGCTTGTCCAGAATGTCGACCAGTCCCACGTACTTCTGCTGGTTCAAGCGCACCGGCTTCAGCGTGAGGTAGACCCAGTTCATCAGCATCGCCGGCACGTTGCCGAGCGTGTCGACGAACAGGTCCACGTCCAGCTCGCGGCACCAGTGCGAGAGCATGTTGTCCGGCGTCTGGAAATCCACCGGCGTCACCATGGTGACGAGGTTCTTCACCTTGTCCGGATGCATCGCGCCATAGCACAACGAGAACGCCCCGCCCTGGCAGATGCCGAGCAGATTGATCGCGTCCAGGCCATGGCGCTCGCGCACCGTATCCACGCAGCGATCGAGATAGCCGTTGAGGTAGTCGTCCAAGGTCAACCAGCGGTCGGCGCCGTCGGGATAACCCCAGTCGATGAGATAGACGTCCTCGCCCTGCGCGAGCAGGTTGCGCACCAGCGAGCGGTCGGGTTGCAGGTCGGTCATCCACACCGTGTTGACCAGCGCATAGACGATCAGCGTGGGCGTCCGCGCGGTGGGCGCGCGATCGCCCTGCATGTGCCACAGCTTCAGCTTGTCCTCGGCGTACACCAGTTCGCGCGGCGTGTTGGCATAGCCGGGTTCACTCATGCCGCGCAACTGGCCCATGCCGGCGCTGAGCTTGCGCTGGAACGCGCCGATTTCCTGCATCAGCCGGGCCGGATCGAGATGAAGTGGAGTGTCCATCGGCGCTCCTGTCAGCGCTTGCGGGGTGTGCTGGCGGACGATGCCGGCTTGCCGCGCGCGGGCGCCTTCGTGGCGGCTGAACGCTTGGCCGGAGTTTTCGGTTTCGGTTCGGCCGGCCCTGCCGCAAGCGCAGCGAGTTCGCGCTTCAAGGCTGCCACTTCGCGTCGCAGCTCGAGGACTTCATCGGCGAATGCGCCACTGCCCTGCTTGCGCAGGTCGCGGCGCAGCTGTTGCAGGCGTTCGCCCAGCGCCGAGACCTCCTCACGGGTGGGCACGCCCAGCTCGCGACACAGCTGGCCGGTCTGCCGCTGCTGCAACTGGCGCACGCGCATCTGGGTGTTGACCATCTCGCCGTAGGCCGCGCGGAACTCGTCGGACAACGCGATCTCGGCATAAGCCTCTTCGGCCGCGTCCACCCACAGGTCGTACAGCGCCTTCAGCGACTCGATCGGCGGACTGGCCGCATCGCGCTGTACCAGCCGCGCCTGCAGGCGCTCCAGCCCCTGCGTATTCGCCTGCTGGATCAGCGCCTGGTAACGCGCGTTCGCTTCCAGCGCCGCCTGGATCGCCGCCGCCAGCTCCTGCTGCTGCATCAGCTGTTCGCGATGCAGGCCGAACGCCGGCACCGGGCCGTTCGCCGCCGTCGGCATGGCGAAACCGCCGGCTTGCATCGACTGCAGCCAGGCCTGCCACTGCTGCACGAAACCCTGCGCGGCGGTGTTGTCGATGCCGTTGAAGGCCTGGGTGAATGGCTGGTTGCCGGAACCCGCCCAGGCACGCAGCAGGCTCTGCCAGTCCGCGCCGGGCTGGCTGGCACCGGCCGCCGCCACGCCCTGCATCCAGTCGAAGCAGCCCCTGAGGCCGGCCAGCGTACGCTCCAGTGCCTCGTTGCCGGCCGGTGGCGGCGCAGCAGCGGGTGGCGGTTGCAACTGGCGCAGCCACGCATCCCAGGATTGCTGGGCGAGCACCTGCCAGTCCTTGATGAAATCGCCTGCCTGTCCGTTCATCGCGCGTCCTCGTCTGCCACGCATGCATCGTAGCAAAAGCGTGTTGCACGAAACGAACGAGGCCCGGCATGGCCGGGCCTCGCAGTTGCGGCCTGATGCCCAGGCTCAGGCGTCGCTGCCCTCGCCTTCGGCCACCGCCTTCATGGACAGGCGGATGCGGCCCTGCTTGTCCACTTCCAGCACCTTGACCTTGACGATGTCGCCTTCCTTGAGCTTGTCGGAAACCTTCTCGACGCGCTCGTTGGAGATCTGCGACACGTGCACCAGGCCGTCCTTGCCCGGCATGATGGTGACGAACGCGCCGAAGTCCATCAGCTTGGCGACCTTGCCCTCGTAGATGCGGCCCGGCTCGACGTCGGAGACGATCTGCTCGATGCGCTTCTTCGCCGCCTCGCCCGCGTCGCGGTTGACCGAGGCGATGATCACGGTGCCGTCGTCGTTGATGTCGATGGTGGCGCCGGTCTCTTCGGTGATCGAGCGGATGGTGGCGCCGCCCTTGCCGATGACTTCGCGGATCTTGTCGGGGTGGATCTTGATGGTGATCAGGCGCGGCGCGTACTCGCTCATCTCGGTGCGCGCAGTGCTCAGCGCCTTGGCCATCTCGCCGAGGATGTGCAGGCGGCCACGCTTGGCCTGGGCCAGCGCCACCTTCATGATCTCCTCGGTGATGCCGTCGATCTTGATGTCCATCTGCAGGGCGCTGATGCCCTCGGACGAACCGGCCACCTTGAAGTCCATGTCGCCGAGGTGATCCTCGTCGCCCAGGATGTCGGACAGCACGACGAAGTCGTTGCCTTCCTTCACCAGACCCATCGCGATGCCGGCCACCGGCGCCTTCAGCGGCACGCCGGCATCCATCATCGCCAGCGAGGAACCGCACACCGAGGCCATCGACGACGAACCGTTGGACTCGGTGATTTCCGAGACCACGCGCAGGACGTAGGGGAACGACTCCAGCGAGGGCTTGACCGCCTGCACGCCGCGCTTGGCAAGGCGGCCGTGGCCGATTTCGCGACGCTTCGGCGCGCCGAAGCGGCCGGCCTCGCCCACCGAGAACGGCGGGAAGTTGTAGTGGAACAGGAACGGGTCCTTCGACTCGCCGGCCGGCGCGTCGATGATCTGCGCGTCGCGCGTGGTGCCCAGGGTGACCGTGACCAGCGCCTGCGTCTCGCCGCGGGTGAACAGCGCCGAACCATGAGTGCGCGGCAGCACGCCCACGCGGGCGGTGATCGCGCGCACGTCGTCCAGTTGGCGGCCGTCGATGCGCACCTTGGTCTTCAGCACGCTGTCGCGCAAGGTGTGGTACTCGAGCTCGCCGAACTCCTTGGCGAGTTCGGCCTTGTCCCAGCCCTTGGCTTCGGCTTCATCCTTCAGCGATGCGAGCACGTCGGCCTTGATCGCGGCGATCGCGTCGCGGCGCTGCAGCTTGTCGCGCACCTGGAAGGCGGCGCCGAGCTTGTCGCCCACGGCGCCCTTGAGGGCGGCGACCAGCGACTCGTTGCGGGCCGGCGGCTGCCAATCCATCGAGGGGCGGCTGGCTTCGGTGGCCAGCTCGGCGATCGCGCGGATCGCGACCTGCATCTGCTGGTGGCCGAACACCACGGCGCCGAGCATCACGTCCTCGGACAGCAGCTCGGCCTCGGACTCCACCATCAGCACCGCACCGGCGGTACCGGCGACGACCAGGTCCAGCTGCGAGCCGGCCAGTTCGGTGGCGGTCGGGTTCAGCAGGTACTGGCCATTCGCGTAACCGACGCGGGCGGCGCCGATCGGACCCTTGAACGGGATGCCGGCAAGGCTCAGCGCGGCGGACGCGCCGATCAGCGCCGGGATGTCGCCGTCGATCTCGGGGTTCAGCGAAACGACCTGGGCGATCACCTGGACTTCGTTCTTGAAGTCCTCCGGGAACAGCGGGCGCACCGGACGGTCGATCAGGCGCGAGGTCAGCGTCTCCTTCTCGGTCGGACGGCCTTCGCGCTTGAAGAAGCCGCCGGGGATGCGGCCGGCCGAGTAGAACTTCTCGACGTAGTCCACGGTGAGCGGGAAGAAGTCCTGGCCTTCCTTCGCCTTGGCCGCAGCCACCGCGGTGACCAGCACCACGGTGCCCCCCATGCTGACCATCACCGCGCCGGACGCCTGGCGGGCGATTTCGCCCGTCTCCAGCGTGACTTCGTGTTTACCGTACTGGAATGACTTGGTTACTTTCGCCACGGGCTCTGTCCTGTAAGGAGTGCGGCCACGAATGGCCGCTTTTCGATCTTCGCGTTCACGGACGAACGCAGAAACCTTGAAGTGCGGCCACGGATGGCCGCTTTGTGACTTTCGCGTTCGGGTCGAACGCGAAAATCAACGACGGAGGCCGAGACGCTCGATCAGGCTCTGGTAACGGGCCAGGTCGCGGTCCTTGAGGTAGGCGAGCAGGCTCTTGCGGCGATTCACCAGCTTCAGCAAGCCGCGGCGGGAGTGGTGGTCCTGCTTGTGCGACTTGAAGTGGTCGGTGAGGTGGTCGATGCGGGCGGACAGCAGCGCCACCTGCACTTCGGTGGAGCCGGTGTCGTTCGCCACGCGGCCGAAGTCAGTGATGATCTTGCCGGTCTGTTCTGCGGTAAGAGACATGGTGATACCTGTTTCCTTGAAAATGCGATGCGAAGCTTGCGTGTGCACCGCTGTGGCGGCGCACACGCAAGCTTCGCCTGTTGGATGAAAGTACTGGAATAACTTGCTTATTCTAGCCGCGCCCTACCCCTGCAACAAGGGCAATGGCAGGCAAATCGGGGCCGATTCACGGTGGCGGCAGGTTGAAACCGCGCAGGATGCGGCTGCGCCCCTCCGCATCCAGTTCCACGAGCGCCAGCAGGGCGCCGTCGCTGGCGAACGCGACATGACAGCCGCTGGCCCCGGCCACCACGATAGGCTGGCCGCGGGCGATCGCCTGGCTCTGCACCTCGTCCAGCTGCAGTCCCGGCCAGTCGGCCAGACCCGCCGCCACCGGCAGCAGCCAGGCCAGCAGGGTCTCGTCGCCCTGCCCGGCCGCCTGCTCCAGTTCGGCCAGCGTGACCATGTGCGGCTCGCTAAACGGCTCCACCCACAGTCGCCGCAAGGCGGTGAGATGGGCGCCGCAGCCCAGCGCCTCGCCCAGATCGACAGCCAGCGAGCGCACATAGGTCCCCGAACCGCATTCCACTTCGAACACCAGGCTGTCCGTCGTGCGCGAAAGCAGTTCCAGCCGGTACACCTCCACTTCCCTCGGCGGCGCCTCCACCGCCTCGCCACGGCGCGCCTTCAGGTACAAGCGTTCACCACCCTGCTTCAGCGCCGAGTAGGCCGGCGGCACCTGCACGATGCGACCGCGCAGAGGCGCCAGTGCCGCCTCGATCGCCGCATCGTCCAGCGCGGGCACCGGCCGCTCGCGCACGACCTCGCCCTCGCGATCGGCCGTGGTCGTGGTGACGCCCAGCCGGCATTCGGCCCGGTAGGCCTTGCGCGCACCGAGCAGGTTGCCGGCCAGCTTGGTGGCTTCGCCGAAGCACAATGGCAGCAGGCCCGTGGCCATGGGATCGAGCGCGCCGGTATGGCCGCCCTTGGCGGCGCGGAACAGCCGGCGCACCTCCTGCAAGGCCTGGTTGGAACTCAGGCCGGCGGGCTTGTCGAGCAGCACGATGCCGTGCAGATCGCGCCAGGCGATGCGGGGCAGCTTGCGTTCGCGGGGCATGGAGCTCGGATTACGGCTCGTCGTCCGACGACGCCACGTCGCCCGCATCGCGCAGCAGCGCATCGATGCGTTCGCCCTTGTCCACGGAGTCGTCGTACTTGAAGCGCAGTTCCGGCACGCGGCGCAGCCGCATGCTGCGCGACAAGGCACGGCGGAACTCGCCGGCCAGCGTGTTCAGTGCCTTCACCGCCGCCAACGATTGATCCGGCAGCAGCGCGGTCACCCACACCGCGGCGAAATCGAGGTCGCGGCTCACCTCCACGTCCGACACGCTGCACGACGGCAGGCCGTGGTCGCGCACCGCGGCGTGCACCAGCAGGCCGATTTCGCGGCGCAGTTCGGCGCCTACGCGGTCGGTACGTTTGAAGTCGCGGGAGGGCATGAAGGGTGTCGGAATCCGTGTCGAAAAGCGGAGAGCAAGAGCTGCGTTACCCATGTCGATCGACGTGCAGTCCTGCAGGTCGACCGACTCGGCAAACCCGGCAAGCCGGGTTTGCCTCCGTTGGGCCATGGCGAAAGCCATGGCCCAACGAGCGGCCCATCCATGGGCCGCGCAAGCCTTGGCGCCAAAGGCGCCAAGGCTTGCGGCGTCAAAGCGTGCGGGCGACTTCGATGCGTTCGAAGCACTCGATCTGGTCGCCGACCTTGACGTCGTTGTACTGCTTCACGGCGATGCCGCATTCCATGCCGCTGCGCACCTCGTCGACGAGGTCCTTGAAGCGGCGCAGCGATTCCAGCTCGCCCTCGAACACCACGGTGTTGTCGCGCAGCACGCGGATCGGCTTGCTGCGCTTGACGTGGCCTTCGGTGACCATGCAGCCGGCGACCGCACCGAACTTGGAGCTGCGGAACACGTCGCGCACCTGGGCGATGCCGATGATCTCCTCGCGGATCTCAACGCCGAGCAGGCCGGACGCCGCCTGCTTCACCTGGTCGATCACGTCGTAGATGATCGAGAAATAACGCACGTCCAAACCGGCGGTATCGATCACCTTGCGTGCCGAGGCATCGGCACGCACGTTGAAGCCGATCACCAGCGCCTTGGAGGCCGCCGCCAGGGTGGCGTCGGATTCGGTGATGCCGCCGACACCGGCCGCGATCACGTTGACCTTCACGTTCTCGTTGCCGATCGCGCTGAGCGACTCGCGCAGCGCCTGCACCGAGCCCTGCACGTCGGCCTTGACCAGGATGTTGAGGGTCTGCATGGCGGCACCCTGACCCATCTGGGCGATGATGTCTTCCAGCCGGTTCGCCTTGCTGACCATGCGCGTGTCGCGGCGCTTCTGCGCGCGCTCCGCCGCCACTTCACGGGCCAGCCGCTCGTCGGCCACCACCACGAAGTCGTCGCCGGATTCCGGCACGCCGGACAGACCGAGGATCTGCACCGGGATCGACGGGCCGGCTTCCTGCACGGTCTTGCCGGTCTCGTCGACCAGCGCACGCATGCGACCGAACTCGATGCCGCAAACCACGAAGTCGCCGCGCTTGAGCGTGCCCTGCTGCACCAGCACGGTGGCGACCGGACCACGACCGCGGTCGAGGCTCGATTCGATCACCACGCCGGAGGCCGGGCCGTCCTCGACGGCGGTCAGCTCCATCACCTCGGCCTGCACCGAGATCGCGTCGAGCAGGGCGTCGATGCCCATGCCGGTCTTCGCCGACAACGGCACGAACGGCGTGTCGCCGCCCCACTCTTCCGGGATGACCTCGAGATTGCCGAGGCCCTGCTTGACGTGGTCCGGATTCGCGTCGGACTTGTCCATCTTGTTGATCGCGACGATCAGCGGCACCTTGGCGGCGCGCGCGTGCTGCACGGCTTCCGCCGTCTGCGGCATCACGCCGTCGTCGGCGGCCACCACCAGCACCACGATGTCGGTGGACTGGGCGCCGCGGGCACGCATCGAGGTGAACGCGGCGTGGCCCGGGGTATCGAGGAAAGTGATCACGCCCTTCGGCGTGTCCACATGGTAGGCGCCGATGTGCTGGGTAATGCCGCCGGCCTCGCCCGAGGCGACCTTGGTGCGGCGGATGTAGTCCAGCAGCGAGGTCTTGCCGTGGTCGACGTGGCCCATGATGGTGACCACCGGCGGACGCGGCTTCTTCTCGCCTTCCAGCTCGGCGCTCTGGGTGTGTGCGGCCAGCGCGGCCTCGGCGTCGTTGGCATTGGCCTCGACCACGTTGTGGCCGAGCTCCTCCACCACCAGCACGGCGGTGTCGTGGTCGATGGTCTGGTTGATGGTGGCCATCACGCCCATCTTGAACAGCGCCTTGACCACCTCCGAACCCTTGACCGCCATCTTCTGCGCCAACTCGGCGACCACGTTGGCATCGCCCACGACGACGTCGCGCACGACGGCGGCGGTGGGCCGGGTGAAGCCATGCGCACCACTCGCAGCCGAACCGCGCACGGCCTCGCGCACGGCACCCCGGCCGGGCTTGCCGCGCTTGCCGCTGGAACGGCGTGCGCGATCGGCTTCGCTCAGGTGCAGTTCGCCGGAGGCGAAGCGCTTGCCGCCCGGCGCATCGTCGCGGTCGCGACCGCCACCATGACGGGCCTTGCCGCGCGCACTGTCACCGGCGGCAGCGGCCGCCGGACGCGCCGGCGCGGGCGCCGGGGCAGGCGCGGGTGCCGGTTTGACCAGCTTTTCGCGCTTGCGCGGCTCGTGTACCTGCGGAACGATCATGCCGAGACCGCGCGTATCGAGGCGCTGTACCGCGGGCTGCGCCGGCTCGGCGGCGTCGCCGGCCGCGACCGGCTCGGCCGCTTCCTGCGCCGACTCGACGAACTCTTCGGGCTCGCCCGCGGAGTCGGATTCAGCGGCGGAGGCAGCCTCGACTTCGGCCTGGCGGCGGCGCTCCTCGGCCTCTTCATGCGCGCGCTGCTGCGCTTCCTGCTCGCGCTGCTGCGCTTCGTGCTTGCGCAGCTCGACCTCGCGGCGACCCTGTTCTTCCTGCGCGCGCTGCTCGCGCGACTCGGCCAGCTTGCGCACGGCCTCCTCGCGCTCGGGCTCGGCGCTGGCCTCTTCGGCGATCACGCTGCGCTTGACATAGGTGCGCTTGGCGCGCACCTCGACGTTGACCGTCTTCGCCGTGGCCGCGGCACCGCGGCCGCCGGGCGTGGAAACCTTCAGTTCGCCGACCGTGCGCCGCTTCAGCGTGATCTGGCGCGGGGCGCTGTCGGTGGTCTCCGCGACCGGCTCGTTCTTGCCGTGGGTGCGGCGCAGGAAGCCCAACAGCTTCACCTTCTCGGTGCTGCTGATGACCTGCTCCTGGTCGGAGAATTTCATGCCGGCCTCGCCAAGCTGCCCCAGCAGCTTGTCGACCGGCATGCCCAGCACCTGGGCGAGTTGTTTGATCGTGACATCCGACATCGTGTTCTTTCTCCGCCGTTCCCGCGCTTGTCGTCCGTGCGGCTTCGCCTGCACGTACACCGCCGTCCCTGGTGGAAGGCCCGTGGCCTTCCTCGGCGCGCCCATCCAGGGCGCGGCCGTTCGCGGTTAGCCGCCCTTCTCCAGTTGCTCGATCATCGGTGCGCGCGCCGCCATGATCAGCGCCGCGGCGCGTTCCTCGGTCATGCCTTCGATGTCGATCAGGTCGTCCACCGCCTGGTCGGCGAGATCGTCGACCGTCACCACGCCGCGGGCCGCCAGCGCGTAGGCCGTGGTCTCGTCCATGCCGTTCAGCTCCAGCAGCTCCTCGCTGGGCTGGTGCTCGTCGATGGTTTCCTCGACGGCCAGCGCCTCGGTGAGCAGCGCATCGCGGGCGCGGGCGCGCAGTTCCTCAACGATATCCTCGTCGAAGCCCTCGACCGCCAGCAGCTCGGCGCTCGGCACGTAGGCGATTTCCTCGACGCTGGAGAAGCCTTCCTGCACCAGGATGTTCGCGATCTCCTGGTCCACTTCCAGCTTGTCCATGAACAGCTGGCGCGCGGCCTCCTGCTCGGCCTCGCTCTTGGCGGCGACCTGGTCCTGGGTCATCACGTTGAGCTGCCAGCCGGTGAGCTTGCTGGCGAGGCGCACGTTCTGGCCGCCGCGGCCGATCGCCTGGGACAGCTTGTCCTCGGCCACCGCGATGTCCATCGAGTGCTTTTCCTCGTCCATGATGATGGACTGCACCTCGGCCGGCGCCATCGCGTTGATGACGAACTGGGCCTGGTTCTCGTGCCACAGGATGATGTCCACACGCTCGCCGTTGAGGTCGTTGGACACCGCCTGCACGCGCGAACCACGCATGCCGATGCAGGCGCCGATCGGATCGGTGCGGCTGTCGTGGGCCACCACGGCGATCTTGGCGCGGTCGCCCGGATCGCGGGCACAGCCCTTGATCTCGACCAGGCCCTGGCCGACTTCCGGCACTTCCAGCTTGAACAGCTCGATCATGAACTCCGGTGCGGCGCGCGACACGAACAGCTGCGGCCCGCGCACTTCGGACTTCACTTCGAACAGGTAGCCGCGCACGCGGTCGCCCACGCGCACCGACTCGCGCGGAATGGTCTTGTCGCGCGGGATGAAGGCCTCGGCGTTGCCGCCCAGGTCGAGGTAGATGTTGCCGCGCTCCACGCGCTTGACGATGCCGGTGATCAGCTCGCCCACGCGGTCCTTGTAGGCGTCCACCACCTGCTGGCGCTCGGCCTCGCGCACGCGCTGCACGATCACCTGCTTGGCGGCCTGCGCGGCGATGCGGCCGAATTCGGCGTTCTCGATCTGCGTCTCGATGTACTCGCCCACCTGGGCGTCGGCGCGCTCGTCCAGCGCGTCCATCAGGCGCAGCTGGTAGAACGGCGACTCCATCTCGCCGTCGTCGGCGATGATTTCCCAGCGGCGGAAAGTCTCGTACTCGCCGGTGTCATGGTCGATGGACACGCGGATATCCGGCTCCTCGTCCGGATAGCGCTTCTTGGCCGCCGAGGCCAGCGCGGCCTCCATCGCCTCGAAGATCACCTCGCGCGGCACGCCCTTCTCGTTGGCAACCGCGTCGACCACCAGCAAAAGCTCTTTGCTCATTGCAACAACTCCATGGGCGCCGCACGGCGACCGATCGGTAACTTGGCTTGCGTTCGTCCTTGAACGCCGAGATCAAGAAACAACCATCCCTGGCTGCACTTTCTATATTTTTGCGTTCATCCGTGAGCGCGAAGATCAGGAAGCAGCCATCCATGGCTGCACTTTTCGGTATCCGTTCGTCCATGACCTGGCTTTGTACTGCGACCGTCCATGATCGCATGGTTGAACGGGACGACTCAGACTTTCTTCTTGCCGGGGCCCTTGCCGGGCTTGGGCTTGGGTGCGTAGCCCAGCGCCATCCAGTCCGGCACCAGCCGTGCGCTTTCCACCTGGGCATGTTCGAAGACGAACAGCTTGCCTTCGGCTTCCAGCGAGATGCGCTCGCCTTCCACCGACAGCAGCTTGCCGCGCAGGCGGCGACGCCCTTCCAGCGGCGCGCGCAGCAGCAGCTTCACCTCCTGCCCCGCCACCCGTGCGAACTGCGCGGCGGTGAACAGCGGACGATCGATCCCGGGCGAGGAGACCTCCAGCACGTAGTGGCCGGGGATCGGATCCTCCACGTCCAGCAGCGCGGAAAGCTCGCGACTGGCCGCTTCGCAATCCTCGATGCCCACCTCGCGCCGCTCGCCTTCGGCAGCAGCCGCGCCTTCGGGAAGGTCCAGGTAGACCCGCAGGGTACTCTGCCCCTGCGACGGCGTGAATTCCACGCCCAAGCACACCAGCCCGAGATCGGACAGGACGGTGCTGAAGCGTTGTGCGAGTGCGTGCGTATCCATCATGCATTTCCAGGTCGCAAAAACAAAAAATGGGCACTGGCGGCCCATTCCCTGCTCCGTGCCGGAGCGTCCTCGCCGATGTACCGACTCCAGGCAGCTCCTCCGGCGTCCGCGCGGCATCAGGCCGAAACAGACGCGGCGCATCCTGCGCCCAACAAAAAAGCCTCACGAGGAGGCTTTCTTGTCCAAGAAAGATCTGGTAGCGGGGGCGCGCATCGGTCTTTATCTGACAGAACCGCTGCGTGTCCTCGTTTCCCGCTATCAGTCGACAAAGTCTACACGCACCTAGGATTCCGTGCAATCGCGCGGTGTGAGACACGCCCTAGGTAGGCTTGGTGCCGCGGCTGACGGCTATCGATTGTGCTCAGAACCGTGGAAACAATGTCCCGGCTCGCGTCCTTACGTACTACCTTACCCTCGATAACACAGGCTAATCGCTTTACCCTGATCCAGCAGCCGGCCCCGCTGCTGGATCAGGTTACGCCGTTCATCCGTGCTCAAAGAGGCTCAGTGAGCACTCGCAAAGACGAGGCACGCGTCCGGTTTGCCAGAAGCCTCCACCCATACGTGGGTGGTGCTGCGAACGAACTGCTTCGGGACGCCGATGTCTTCGTTTCGCAAGAACGGTGCATATACCATCACGTGAGGTGGATACAGGACCGTCGCCTTCCCCGTTTTCGGGTCCAGCCGTACGAAGTCGTGAGAGAGCATATAGGCGATGCCGGGCTTTGCGGGTGGCTGCAAACGCCCGGCGGGATATTCGGCGTCGATCATACGATCGACATCCGGGCCAACCGTACCACTCGCCATGATGCGCGCGCGTTCGAGACTTGCCTGGAGGGTGGTGCGCGAGCCCTCGGCGTCATAACACACCGGGGCGGTCACGTGACTGTCGCGTTCGACGAGGCAGTTGAATCCGTTGTGGCTGGCGCGGACCAGGACAAATCCGGAATGCTCCAGCACGTAGACACCGGCGTCCGCCTGCAACTCCGGCGGTGCGGCGCTGAGTGCCATGGTCATTTCCTGGTTCCGGTCGAGCTGCGGAATATCCATGGGCAACGTGTCCGCCATCGCGTTCGTTGCGGACAATAACAGCGACAGGGTTGCGGCGAAGCCAAGCGTGCGATGCATCATCAGATAGCTCTCTTGCAACGTGGGTATTTGAAAACGCGCAGGCAGGTGCGGCTACGATCCGATCATGTCGCTTTCCATGCGAAGCCAGGCCGCCACTTGAGGTTCACGCCCAGCGTGCCCAGCACGATCAGCAGGACACCCGTCACCTGGACCACCGCAAGGCGATGCCCGTACAGCAAGTAATCCAGCAGCAGCGCCACCAGCGGATAGATAAACGACACGACGGCAATGGTCGCCACCGGCAGGCGCGGGTAAGTGGAATAGAACAGCACGTATACGATGCCGCTATGGATCACCCCAAGGCCCAGCAACCACACCCAGTGAAGTCCCAAGTGGAACACGCTGCTGCTGCTGAATCCGGCGAGCATGGCAACGCCAACCCAGCACTGGATCAAGACCAGCGCGAACGGACGCTCCTTGCCGACTTGGCGCGACATCAGCAGCGATGCGCCACATAGCAGCGCTGCCAGGAATGCCAACCCGACGCCGATGAGATAGGACGATTCGGCATCGCGGAACAGGTGAACAGGGTCGCTGGTGCAGACCACGCCAACGAAGGCGAGCGCGGTCCACGCCAGCTCGGCCGGCGGCGTACGTTCGCCCTGCACCAGCGCGGCCAGGACCAGCATCACGAACGGGTAGCACTGATAGATCAATGTGGCGACACCGATCGACGAGCACGCCATGCCGCCGAAGAATGCCACCCAATTGAGTACCAGCAGCACCCCGCTCAGCACCGCGCCACGGAGTAGCGCACGCTCGCGCCACAGTCCCCGCAAATAGCCCTTGGCCAGCCCCCAGCCGAGCAAGAACAAGCCGCCAAACAGGCAGCGGTAGAACACTGCGGTAACCGCGTCCTGGTGGCTTTCATGCACGAACACGCCCACCGAGCCGATGAGGCACTCGGCGAACACCAGTTGCAGGACGACACCGCGCGTTTCGTTGGACCGGGATGAGGGAACCATGGTCGGCTGGATCTTCCGGAGCGATGAAAGGCAGCGTAGGACCTTCGATGCGGCAGATACAGATTCAGATAGAATCGAAATAGACAAGTACAGATGGGGTGTCCCCTTGCTTCTCTATGAACGCGTTGCGACAGCTCTGCGCACGCAAATCGCTCACGGCACGCTGCGGGCAGGCGAGCGCCTGCCATCGATTCGGCACCTGGCGCAGGGACACGGTGTCGGAGTCGCCACGGCGGTCCAGGCTTACCTGCAACTGGAGCGCGAAGGCCTGGTCGTCGCGCGGCCGCGCTCAGGGTATTTCGTCCGTGCATCGACGACGCTGCCGCCGGCACCGCGGCCCGCAAGGAACCGCGCACCAGGCGAAGTCAAGAACCCCGCATTGCTCGATGCCACGGAAGTAGGTGCGCACGGTGCCCTGTTACCGCTGCACAGTGCAACACCGGCCTTCGAACTGCTGCCGCAAGGCGCGCTAATCGCATCGGTGTCGCGCTGCCTGCGCCGTGCGCCCGCGGCGGTGTTCGACTACGCGCCGGCCCAAGGCCACCTGGCGTTGCGGCGCCTGATCGCCCAGCGTTATGCCCAGGTAGGTGTGCCGGTATCGCCCGAGGAAATCGTGATCACCGCCGGCGCGATGGAAGCCATCAACCTGGCGTTGCGCGTGACGACTTCTCCGGGCGACGTGGTGCTGGTAGAGACGCCGACTTACCACGGCATCCTTCAGACCGTCGCCGCATTGCATCTGAAGGTGCTGGAAATTCCCAACCTGCCGGGTCGTGGCATCGATGTAGCTCGTCTGGACCACCTGCTGGAGCAGAATGCGGTGCGCGCGGCCGTTCTGGTGCCGAACTTCAACAACCCACTGGGCAGCCTGACGAGCGACGCCGACAAGCAAACCTTGGTGAGCAGCTGCGCCCGGCACGGCGTCATCATCATTGAGGACGATATCTATGGCGAGCTGGCCTGGTCCGGACAGCGCCCGTCACTGCTTCGCCGGTGGGACACCCGCGGCATCGTGATCAGCTGCGGCTCGTTTTCCAAGATGCTGGCGCCTGGTCTGCGCCTCGGTTGGCTGGCGGGCAGCCTATGGACAGACGCTTTGGTGCGCGCCAAGTTCTTCTCCACCATGGGAGGCACCAGCCTTACCCAGCTGGCCATGTCGGACTATCTGCAGCGCCACGATCTGGAGCGGCATCTTCGCCGCCTTCGCCGAACGCTGGCAGACAACGGGCAGCGCCTGTTGGAAGCGATCGCGCGTTACTGGCCCGTCGATACGCGCGTGTGCGAACCACAGGGAGGCATGTCGCTGTGGGCGCAACTGACTGAGTCCGGCGATAGCCGCACCTTGTTCAAGGCGGCCTTGGCGAAGGGGATCCGCATCTCGCCTGGTGTGTTGTTCTCCAGCCGGGGGGACTATGTCGATTACGTGAGGCTCAGTTGCGGCCTGGTGTGGGATGTGCGACTGGACCGGGCTATGAAGGAACTGGGCACGTTGGTGGCCAGGCTCGGTGGGTCGAAGGTCAAGGCTCCGTAGCATGCCGCGTCGAGGATCGGAAATTGTTTAGTTGGCACCAACGCCCAATTGGACAATGCCCTCTTGCTTCCACAACCGAATCTGGGCAAGTCGGGTCATAGCTGTCGGCCTGAACGCACGTACATCGGCGTGCCCGGTATATGCAAATCCGAGAGAGGCCTCGCTGAATCGGAAGCCTTCCAGCCATCACAGAAAGCGCAGGCTAGACCCTTCCCTACCCCCGATAACCCTTCCTAATCACCCTACCCAAGGTCCATATATTTGGCCCCGGCCTCTGCGCGGATATGGCCGACTGGCTCAACACCTCTGCCTGCCACTGAGAGGCGGGTCGCTGTTGCATACCGTTTAGCGCCGTGCGCCTGCTGCGTTTCATTTGACAAGCATCAAATGCCCTCACACCGGCGCATGCCACGCTGCAATCAAGCGTGCACCGGGGACCGCACCATGTCGCCTCCGGAACCCAGTCGCAGTGGAGGATGTCATGGCTACCCGTTGCGCTGTTCGTCACCCTTGGTTTCACAGGCAGGTGCTCCGCATCTTGGCGCTCGCCACCGGACTGCTTGCCCTCGTGAGCGTTTCGCCCAGTGCCCAGGCAATACCCGCGTTCGCCCGGCAGACGCACGCGCCCTGCACGGCTTGCCATGTCGGTGGCTTCGGGCCACAGCTGACGGCGTTCGGGCGCCAGTTCAAGTTGCTTGGGTACACGCTCTCCGCCGGCGACAAGGACAATGTGCCGCTGTCGCTGATGCTGGTGGAGACGTACTCGAGCACTCGCAAGGCGCAGACCGCTCCACCCGCCAAGGGTTTCGGCACCAATGACAACACCGAACTGCAGCAGGCCTCGGTTTTCGTCGGCGGCCGCATCACCGACCACCTCGGCGTGATGGCACAGGCGACCTATTCGGAGAATGGCGGACTGCTGGGCTGGGACAACAGCGACCTGCGCTACGCCCGCAGCTCCGCCGCATGGGGCCACAACGTGGTGTGGGGCATCTCGCTCAATAACAATCCCAGCGTGACCGACGTCTTCAACACGGCACCATCGTGGCAGTTCCCGTACATGGCGCCCGACCTCGTCCCCGGCGCCCCGGCGGCGCCCATCCTGATGGGCGGGCTGGCCGGGCAGGTCGTCGGCCTGAATGCCTATGCGCAGATCGATGGAGGACTCTATCTGGAGGCAGGCGGCTATCGCTCGCTGTCGCCGGCCTTTCTGCGCGACGTGAACGCGGACTTCAGCGGACGGCTGAGTGGCGTCGCTCCCTATGCACGGCTCGCCTACACGTGGAACCTCGCCGGCGGCAACGCGCAGATCGGCGCCTTCGGCTTCCATGCGGCCCGCGGGCTGGCGGGCGCCAATATGCAGGGTGATGCGGTGGCGTTGGCTGGCCCCAGCGACAAGTTCACCGACCTGGGTGTCGATGCGAGCTACGTGTTGCAGGGCGGCGACAAGCACACCGTGACCTTCAACGGCCTGTACCTCACCGAACGGCAGCGCCTCGACGCCACCTATGCCGCCGGAATTTCCTCGAATCTGCACGACAGCCTGCGCGCACTGAACCTCAATGCCAGCTACTGGTACCGCAATACCTGGGGCATCACGCTGGGAGAATTCGCCGACGATGGCAGCCGCGACCTGGCGCTGTACGGCAACGACGGCCGTCCCGACACGCGGGGCAGCGTCGTCGAGCTGGACTGGAACCCGTTCGGCAAGGCGGATTCGTGGATGCAGCCGTTTGCCAATGTCCGCCTCGGCCTGCAATACACCTGGTACACGCGCTTCAGCGGCTTGGTCACCAACATCGATGGCGCGGGCCGGCGGGCATCGGACAACGACACGTTATACCTCTTTGCGTGGGTGTCGCTGTAGTGCCGCGCATGCCCGCCGGTGACTCGCGCGGATCGGTGAGGCCGGCCCGGCGCCCTCCCCGCGCGACGGGCCCGCGGCGGCAACGGGTTGTGGTCGCCCGCGCCCGGCGGAGCGGATGATGGGAGCGGTGCACGGGCCACCTGCCGGTTCCGGCCATGTGGTCAACCGCGTGCTGGTCGCCGTCAGCGCGTCGACGCTGCTGCTCGGCCTGGTCGCGCGCTTCCTCGGCCACGAGGCGGTCGCCGGTTTCGTATGGATGATCGGCGCATTCCCCGTGGCCGTGTCGATAGGCATCGCGAGTGCTGTCCGGCTGATGCGGCGCGATGCCGGGGTCGATGTCATCGCACTGCTTGCCGTCGTCGGCGCGATGGTCCTTGGCGAAACGCTTGCGGCCGTCGTCGTCGCCCTTATGTTCGCCGGCGGGAGGGCACTGGAGGACTACGCCGAAGGCAGGGCACGGCGGGAAATGTCCGCCTTGCTGGATCGCGCCCCGAGGTCGGCCAACCGCTACCTGGGCAGCGAGCTCGTGCAGGTTCCCGTGGAACAGGTGTCGCCGGGTGACCGCCTGCTCGTCCGCAGCGGGGAGGTCGTGCCCGTCGACGGCCTGGTCGAGTCCGCGGCGGCCGTGCTTGACGAATCGGCCCTCACCGGCGAGTCGCTGCCCGTCCGGCGGCTTCAGGGCGAGCTGGTGCGCAGCGGCGTGCTCAATGCCAGCGGCCCCTTCGATCTCCTGGCCACGACCTCGGCGGCCGACGGCACGTTCGCCGGCATCGTCAGACTGGTCGAGTCCGCGCAGCAGGCGAAGGCGCCCTCCGCGCGCCTGGCCGACCGCTACGCGCTGCTGTTCCTTCCGGTGGCGCTCGTGCTGGCGGCCTCCGCATGGGCGCTGACGGGCGATCCCGTTCGCGCCCTGGCAGTGCTGGTCGTCGCCACGCCCTGCCCGCTGATCCTCGCCGTGCCTGTCGCGATCGTTTCCGGCATGTCGCGATGCGCGTCGCGAGGCGTGCTGGTCAAGGGGGGTGGCGTCCTCGAAGGACTGGCCCGGGGCGATACGCTTTTCTTCGACAAGACGGGGACGCTGACGGCCGGGCACGCCCGCCTGACCGCCATCGAGACCGTCGATTCCATTGATCCGGACGAGCTGCTGCGCCTGGCGGCGTCCGTCGAGCAGGTGTCCCAGCATGTGCTTGCAGCGGCCATCGTGTCGTTTGCGAGGCAACGCGGGCTCGGCTTGTCGAAACCTACCGACGTGCAGGAAGAGCATGGCGCGGGCCTGGCGGGGACGATCGACGGCCGCCGCGTCGCCATCGGCAGCCACGGCTTCGTCTCGCGGTTCGCGCCGTCCTCGGATTGGGCCGAACTGCTGCGCAAGCGCATGCGCCGCGAGGGTGCCACTGGGGTGTTCGTCGCCGTGGATGGCGTCCTGACGGGCGCCCTGCTCCTCGGCGATGAGATACGGCTGGACACGCCGCGGGCGATCCGGCTGCTTCGGCGTGCCGGGATCCGGCGCATCGTGATGTTGACGGGGGATCACGGCGAGATCGCCGAGTTCATCGGGGAAGCGCTCGGCGTGGATGAAGTCCTGGCGGACCAGGCGCCGGGCGACAAGCTGTCCGCGATCGAGGCGGCCAAGCGGACGAGCGCCACGATCATGGTCGGCGACGGCATCAACGACGCGCCCGCGCTCGCCGCCGCCGACGTCGGCGTAGCGATGGGCGCCCGCGGCGCCGCCGCTTCTTCCGAGGCAGCCGGCATCGTGCTGCTGGTCGACCGGTTGGATCGCCTGGCCGAAGCACTGGCCATCGCCCGCCGCACCAGGCGGATCGCCATGGAAAGCGTGCTCGCAGGAATGGGGATGTCGCTGGTCGCCATGCTGTTCGCGGCGCTGGGCTATCTCCCGCCGGTGACCGGGGCCATTCTGCAGGAGGGCATCGACGCGGCCGTGATCCTCAATGCGCTGCGCGTGCTGCGGACCACTCCGTTCGGCGAAGCGCGAGGACGGCTGGGTGCATCCGAAGGCGCCCGCCTGGCCGCCGAACACCATGAACTCGGTCCCGTGCTTGACCGCATCCGTGCCTGTGCCGACCACCTGCCCGTGCTTCCCGAAGCGGCCATCCATGCCGAACTGGCCGAGCTGGATGCCTTGCTGAGAAACAAGCTGCTTCCCCACGAGCGCGACGACGAAAAAAACCTGTATCCGCGACTGGAGCCCATGCTTGGCGGCGACGATCCGCTGGCTCCGCTGAGCCGCACGCATCGCGAGATACACCGGCTGGGTCACCTGTTCCACCACATGACCGAAGATCTGCCGCGTGGCCCACTGCCAGCCGAAGTCGTGCAGGATCTGCAGCGGACGCTGTACGGCCTGGACGCCATCCTGAGGTTGCATTTCGCCCAGGAAGAAGAGATCTATCACGGGATGTCCGAGGCAGCCTGAAGCGGCTCCGGCCACAATCCGGGCGACCCTGCGCCGCGTCCGCCGTCAGCGCCGCAGTGCCCGCAGCAGTCTTTCCAGGGGCAGCGTATTCAACACGTCGGATGCGGCGAGCCAGGCGCGCCGTGCCTGGTCCACGCCATGGCGCATGTTCGCAAGCCCGGCAGCGGCGTGTGCATCGGTGGAAACCACCAGCTTGCAGCCTGCCGCGCGGGCGGCGCGCGCGTGGACATCGTCGAGGTCCAGGCGATCCGGCTGCGCGTTGATCTCCATGGCCACGCCGCGTTCGGCGGCGGCGGCGAAAATGCTTTCCATGTGAGCGGCAAACTCCGGCCGTTGGTTGACGAGCCGGGTGGTGGGATGCGCCAGGATCTGCACCCGCCGGTTGTCTAGCGCCCTGAGGATGCGCGCGGTCTGTTTTCCGGCCGGCAAGCCGAGCTGGTAATGCGCCGCGACGACGACGACATCCATTTCGGACAGCACGGCATCGGGCAGGTCCAGGTGACCGTCGCCGAGGATGTCGACCTCGGCGCTCTTGAGCAGCCGGAAACCGCGGAAACCGGCGTTGAGCCGATCGATTTCGGCGAACTGGGCGCGCAGGTCCCGGGTATCGAGGCCATGCGCCACGCGCACCCGCCGCGAATGGTCGGTGATCGCGAGATAGTCGTAGCCGAGTGCGCGGGCGGCATCGGCCATGGCCTGCAGCGAATCGTGCCCGTCGCTGGCCACGGTGTGGGCATGCAGGTCGCCGCGAACGTCGCCCAGCTCGACCAGCGTCGGCAGCCGGCCGTCCGCCGCGGCTTCGATTTCGCCGCGGTTCTCGCGCAGCTCGGGCGGGATGAACGGCAGTCCCACGGCGGCGAACACTTCGTCTTCGGTGCGCCCGGCGATGCGCCTGCCGCCGCGGTACACGCCGTATTCGTTGATCTTGAGCCCCTTCGCCACCGCGATCCCGCGCACCGCGACGACATGCGGCTTGGAGCCCGTGAAGTAATGCAAGGCGGCGCCGTGGCTCGCCGCCGGCACCAGCCGCAGATCGACCTGCATGCCGTTGTGCAGTTGTACCGAGGCCCGTGTGGCGCCCACGGCCAGCACGCTGGCCACCGCGTCATGACGGGTGAACGCATGCGTCACCGGTGCTCCGCGACGTGCAGTGACCAGGATGTCGATGTCGCCCACCATGTCGCGACGGCGGCGCAGACTTCCCGCCACCTCCACCGTCTCGACACCGGGCATGGCGCCGAGGCAGGCGAGCAACGGCGCGGCGGCCTGCTCCGCGTCGACGAGCCGGTAGCGCTGCGGCGCGACGGCGCGACGCTCGATGGCCGCGGCGATGCGTGCCGTGGTCTTCGGTCCGAAACCGTGCAGCGAACGCAGCGCGCCGGAGCGTATCGCGCGCTGCAGGTCCTCCCGATTGCGGATGCCGAGTTCGCGATACAGCGACTTCACCCGTTTCGGGCCCAATCCCGGCAGGTTCATGAGCTCGCCCAGCGCACGCGGCACGCGGGTTTCCAGCTCGGCGAGCTGCGGCAGCGCACCGGTGCGCACGATCGTGCCGATTTTCGCCGCGAGGTCCTTGCCTATGCCGGGCAAGTCGTCGAGCGCCTCCCCGGCGGCCATCCGGTCGGACATGCTCCGTCCCGAATCCGCCACCACGCGCGCGGCATTGCGGTAAGCGCGCACGCGGAACGGATTGGCGCCCTGGATCTCCAGCAGGTCCGCATAGCGGCTGAAGAGTTCGGCGATGTCCGCGTTGCTGGCAGCCATGTCCGTGTCTCCGCCCGGTGATCAGGGAACCAGCACCGCCGCGCCACTGAGCCGGCCCTCGCGCAGGTCCGCCAGCGCCCGGTTCGCCTGCTCCAGCGGATAGGGCCGTGCCGCGGTGCGGATATCGATGGTTGCCGCCAGCGCAAGGAAGTCGTGTGCGTCGCGGCGGGTGAGATTCGCGACCGAAACGATCTCGCGTTCCTCCCACAGCAGGCGGTACGGAAAGGCCGGGATGTCGGACATGTGGATGCCGCCGCACACCACGCGCCCGCCCTTCCGGACCGCCCTCAGCGCCATCGGGACGAGGGCGCCGACCGGCGCGAAGAGGATCGCCGCATCCAGCTGCTGGGGCGGCGGCGCATCCGAATCGCCCGCCCATGCGGCACCCAGCGAGCGGGCGAACGACTGCGCGATCGAGTCACCCGGTCGGGTGAAGGCGTACACCTCGCGCCCCTGCCGGATCGCCACCTGCGTGATGATGTGCGCGGCGGCGCCGAAGCCGTACAGTCCGATGCGCCGCCCGTCGCCGCAGCGCTGCAGGCAACGCCAGCCGATCAGGCCCGCGCACAGCAGCGGCGCGGTGGCCACGGCGTCGGCACCGTCGCGCAAGCGGACGCAGTACGCCGCACGCGCCGTCACATGGCTGGCAAAGCCCCCGGGACGGGTGTACCCGGTGAACTCGGGATGATCGCAAAGATTCTCGCGATCCGCCTTGCAGTACGCGCATTCGCCGCAGCTGCCGCCGAGCCACGGCACGCCCACCCGCGCCCCCGGCGCGAGCGTGCCGACCTCCTCGCCCACCGCCTCCACGATGCCGACGATCTCGTGTCCCGGTATGAGTGGTGGCCGAATCCGCGGCAGCTCCCCGGACACGACATGCAAATCGGTGCGGCAAACGCCGCAGGCTTCGACGCGCAGCAGCACTTCATCCCGCCGCACGGCGGGCGTCGCCAGCGTCTTCAGTACCAGCGGCGCACCGACCGCTTCCAGCACCATCGCGCGCATGGGTTGCCGCCTCTGTTCGCGCTGGCGTCAGTGCCGGAACAGCACTGGAATGTCCGCCCACGCCAGCACATGCCGCGTGGCGCCGCCCAGCCACCACTCGCTGAAGCGGTTGCGTCCGTAGGCGCCCATCACGAGCAGGTCGGCGCCGAACTTCATCGATGCGTCCAGCAACACCGAGCCCACATCGTCGTGCCCGGCGGTGATCGTGCGTTCCTCGGCCTCGATGCCATGGCGCTGCAGGTATTGGGAGATGCTGAAGGGCGGATCCCATTCCACGCCGTAGCCGGTGTCGCGCTCCGCCGCCCCCCACAACAGCAGGACTTCCTTGCCCCGCAACAGGGGTTGTGCCGCATGGATCGCCCGCATCGCCTCGGGCGAGCTGTTCCAGGCAACCGCCACGCGCCGAATCTGCCGGTCGGGCAGGATTTCCTCGCGGGGCAGGACGATGCACGGCATGCCCGACTTGAGGATCAGGTCCGGCAGGTCCCACGGCGAGTCCCGGTCATTCAAGGGATGGTCGAGCACCAGCAGATCGTGCCGCGTGATCGCCTGCAACAGCGCATCGGAAGTCCTCCCTTGCGCAACAACCCAGTCGAACTGTGGGGCGCCCAGCGACGCCGCCCATGCCTGGAGCGACGACCGGGCCTGGACCGCCTCCTTCACGAGTTCGAGTGCGCTTTCCACGTACGCCGTCGTCATCGGCGGGTCAAAGCCCGGTATGTAGTGCATGGGATGCGGGCAGGTGTAGACCGCGGTGACCGATGCTCCCAGCGTTGCCGCGAGTCGCACGCCGAACAGGCTCGCCGGCGTGTGATCCCGGTAATCCCTGGCGTGGATGAGGATGTCTTTCATGGAGGTACTTCCACCAAAGGGGACGCGGGTTTCGACGGCAGCCCGAGGTCCCGACCCGGCTCAGCCCACGGCGATCTTGCGCGCGCTTCCGTTCGCCTTCTTGGGCAGTGTCAGCGAGAGCACGCCCTTGTCGTAGCGCGCCTCGGTGCGGCTCCCGTCGATTTCTGCAGGCAGCGTGAAGGCCCGGTAGGCCTTTTCCCACGACCTTTCGACGACGAGCTCCTTTTCGCCCTTCCTTTCCTTCTCGCGCTTCGTTTCCGCGCTGATCGCGACGTGGTTTCCTTCCACGGACACGTCGATGTCGTCCTTGTCCAGGCCGGGAATATCGGCACGCAGGTGGAAGGCGTCCTCGCCTTCGGTGATGTCCACCCGCATGTCGGCGGTGAATTCGGGCTGGTTCCACAACGGGCCGAGGCCGAAATTGCGCAGCAGATCGTCGAGCGATGCCGACGTCTCGAACCTTGCGGGGCTCCGGAACGGAATGAAGCGTGTGATGGCAGTCATGGTGAACTCCTCGAGTTTCGAACACGCGCGTGGGAGCGCATCGATACGCTACGTCGGTATTCACGCCCCCTGTTGACGCATGTCAACTGCACTTCGCATCGCCGCCGCTTCGTCTTGACCGGGGTCAACATGCTCGTGCGCTTCCGCGGCATGGTTCCACCTGACCATGAATGATGTTTCGCACACATCCGCCGCGACCGATCTCGCCCTGGTTCCGCAGGCGCGCCTGTTCGATCGGCTCGGCAGCACCCGGGATGGATTGCCCCAGGCCGAAGCCTTGCGTCGCCTGGCCGCGCACGGACCCAACGAGGCCGATGGCAATGAACGCGCCGGCCATTTCGCTGCCCTGGTCGAGCTGTTCGGAAATCCGCTGGTCCTGATGCTGCTGGCGGCGGCCGCGGTCTCGGGATTTCTCGGTGATCGCGCTGGCGCGGCGATCATCGTGGCGATCGTGCTGATGAGCATCACGCTCAACTACACACTCAGCTATCGATCGAAGCTGGCGGCGGAACGGTTGCGGCAAGAGATTGCTCCCATCGCTCGGGTTCTTCGCGACGGAATCTGGTGCGATGTGCCGAGGCGCGAACTGGTGCCCGGTGACGTAATCCGTCTCATGGCTGGTGACCGCGTACCTGCGGATGCACGATTGCTGGAGGCCCGCGAGTTGCACGTCCAGCAGTCGGCTCTGACCGGCGAATCCGCACCGGCGGAAAAGGACGCCTGCGAGGAGCCGCACGGGTCGACGGGCGCCGACGCGCAACACCTGGTGTTCCTCGGCACCTCGGTAGCCGCCGGCACCGCCACGGCCATCGTGCTGGCGACCGGCAGCGATACCGCCTTCGGCGACGTGGCTGCGCGCCTGTCCGAGCGTCCACCTCCCACCGAATTCGAACGCGGATTGGCCGGCTTTGCACGCCTGATCATGCGTACCGTCTTCGGACTGGTGCTGGTGGTGCTGCTTGCCGGCATCGTGTTTCACCGCCCGCTGCTGGAAACCTTGCTGTTCGCGCTGGCACTGGCGGTCGGGCTGACCCCCGAGTTCATGCCGATGATCACCACGGTCACGCTGGCCCGCGGCGCGATGCGCATGTCCCGCCACCGCGTGGTGGTCAAGCACCTCGCGGCGATCGAGGACTTCGGCAGCATGACCGTGCTGCTCAGCGACAAGACCGGTACGCTCACGCGCAACGAAACCGAGGTTTTCGAAGCTGTCGATCCGCTCGGCAAGCCATCGCCGCGAACGGAGGGCCTGGCGCATCTGAACAGTTCGCTCCAGACGGGCATACGCAGCCCGCTGGACGAGGCCATCCTGCGCGATTGCGCATCCGCGCAAGAGGGTTTCCGCAAGCTCGACGAGATTCCCTTCGATTTCGAGCGGCGCCGCTTGAGCGTGGTCGCCGAACACGGGGACGAGATCCTGCTGGTTTCGAAGGGAGCGCCGGAATTCGTGATCCCGCGGTGCGCATCGTGCGAAGTGGATGGCTCCAACCACAAGCTCGGCGGCGACGAGCTGAAAGACATTGCCCGCATCTGCGACTCCTATGCCAGGCAGGGCATGCGCGTGCTGGCGGTGGCCTACCGCAGCGTGGATCGGAAATCCCGCTACACGACAGCCGACGAGGACGACCTGGTTCTCGCCGGATTCATCGTGTTCGCTGATCCGGTGCTCCCCGACGCGGCTGATTCCCTGCGCGCGCTGGTGCGCGACGGCATCGCGGTGAAGATTCTCTCCGGCGACAACGAATTTGTCGTCCGCCATGTCTGCGAACAGGTTGGACTGGACACGCGCGAGGTCGTTACCGGTACCCAGGTGGAGCAACTTGACCAGGACGCCCTGGGCATAGTGGCCGAGCGTGCAAGCGTCTTCGCGCGACTCAATCCGGCCCAGAAGCACCGGATCGTGCTGGCGCTGAAGAACCGCCGTTACGTAGTGGGCTTTCTCGGCGACGGCATCAACGACGCGCCTTCGCTGCACGCGGCCGATGTGGGTATTTCGGTGGCAAATGCGGTGGACGTGGCGCGCGAAGCGGCCGACATCGTACTCGGCCAGCGCGATCTGGGTGCCTTGCACGCCGGCGTGATCGAAGGGCGTCGCGCGTTTGCCAATGTCACCAAGTATTTGCTGATGGGCACCAGTTCCAACTTCGGCAACATGCTCAGCATGGCGGCAGCATCCCTCGTGCTTCCGTTCCTGCCGATGCTGCCGACCCAGATCCTGCTCAACAATTTCATGTACGACATCGCGCAGATCACCATTCCGGGCGACAACGTGGATGCCTCTCAGCTGCAGGCGCCGCGTCGCTGGGACATCCGCCTGATTCGGCGCTTCATGCTGGGGGTAGGGCCGATCAGCTCCCTGTACGATTTTCTCACCTTCTACATGCTGCTCGCCTTGCTGCACGCATCCGAAGCCGAGTTTCATACCGGCTGGTTCATCGAGTCGCTGGCTACGCAGGCACTTGTGCTGTTCGTGATACGCACAACGGGAAACCCCTTGCGCAGCCGCCCCAGCAAGACGCTGGTCGCGAGTGTGCTCGCCGTGGTGATCGCCGGCATCGCGCTGCCCTTCACGCCCCTCGGTACCGATTTCGGATTCGTTCCCGTGCCCCCGGTGTTTTTCGCGTTCCTCGCCGTCGCCACCATCACCTACCTGCTGCTGGTGGAACTCGTGAAGCGCCGCTTCTTCAGGGATGATGCCGCCGGGCAGGCACCTGGCCGGTACATGCCTCCATAGCTTTCCGCGGTTTTGTTGATGCGGATCAATGGCCGGGCCGTTGCCTCCTGTGGAATGGGTTCCCCTGGATGGAGAACGCCCATGACCGACAAAGAACTGCGCCAGCTCGTCATCGACGAACTGGAATTCGAGCCGAGCATCGATGCCGCCGACATCGGCGTAGCGGCGGAGGACGGCGTCGTTACCCTCAGCGGGCATGTCGCCGACTATGTACAGAAGACGGCGGCGGAGCGTGCGGCCTGGCGGGTAAGGGGCGTCAGGGGCATCGCCCAGGAGATCGAGGTCCGCCTGGCCAGCGACAAGAAGCAGAACGACGACGAGATCGCGCAGCGGGCTCTGAGCATCCTCGCATGGAACACGGCGATCCCCAGCCGCGACCTCCGCGTGCAGGTATCCCGCGGCTGGGTCACCCTGTCCGGCAGCGTGAACTGGAACTTCCAGCGCCGTGCTGCCGAAAACGAGGTGCGCAAGCTCGGTGGCGTCACGGGCGTCACGAACAACATCAAGCTGCCCACGGAAGTGCAGGCACGCGACTTGAAGCAGCGCATCCAGGAAGCGCTGAAACGGCACGCGGAGATCGAGGCGGGAGCCGTGCACGTGGACGTACGGGCCGATGGCACGGTTCGCATCGATGGGCACGTCGACAACTGGAGCGAGATGCAGGCGGTGGAGCGGGCCGTCTGGTCGGCCCCGGGCGTCCGCGTGGTCGAGGACAACCTGATCTTCCACTGAGGGTTCCGGCGTCGGCATGCAGAAAGCGGCGTGATCACTTCAGCTTCGCCAGCCGGCGCATTGGACCAACCCGCGAACCCTGCGCCTCACCTGCCACGGGAGAAACGGATCATGGCTGCCTATCCGAATTCGCCGCCGGTCCAGCAGACGATCAAGCTACCTGCTCCCTCCGGTGCCTGCACTGTCTCCATCACCGCGGCACTGGAGCAGCGGCGCACCTGCCGCACGATCTGCGCCAAGCCTCTGTCGCGGCAGCTCCTTGCGGACCTGCTGTGGGCCGCCTGTGGCGTGAACCGCCCAGAGGGACCGTTCGGGCGGCCCGGGCGTACCGCGGCCTCGGCCAGCAACTCGCAGGAAATCGACCTCCATGTCGCCATGCGCGATGGTGCCTACCGCTACGACGCGCCGGCGCACGAGCTGGTCCAGGTGGCGACCGGCGATCTGCGCGGATACGCCCTGACGCCGGGGCAACGCAGCGCCAATCCCGACATGCCCGTGCATCTGATCTACGTGGCGGACATCCATCGCCTGACGCACTCCACCGGGTTCCTGGAGCCTGGCCTGCAGGACCCGGAGACGCAGAAGTCCTACTACTACGTCGATGCCGGCATGGTCGCCGCCAACGTCTACCTGTACTGCGCGGCCGAAGGACTGGCCGCCTGGTTCCACAACTGCGATCGGGACGCGCTGGCGCTGCGGCTCGGGCTGCGGCAGGAGCAGCGTGTGCTGTTCGCGCAATCCGTGGGGTACCGGGAGGAGATCTGAGCCAACTGCGCAACGCCCGGTCCAGCCCGCATCCGAGGCGTGCCCGGGCATCCTGGGCCGTCGGGAATGGATGGCCTGCGCGCCGGCTCCCGGAGCGCCACTCCGCCCGTGAGCAATGCGGTTCCCTGCCCGTTCGCTCATGTTGATTTCCATCAACAAGGGCATCCGCATGGAGGCATAGCGTGTCCTTCAGCCGCCGCGCGGCGAGGTGGGCCGGCAACCTGGCGCGACAGCCGGTGAGCGGCACGCATCGCCGCGCGACGCGAAACACCCGTCTACTCCCGGTTCGAAGCGAGGCTCCCATGCACGACCTGCTTGCCTACTGCGAAAGTTGCGAGGACTGGCCGGCTAGTGCGGCTTACGCCGCCCGGCTGGCCGCGGCGTTCGACGGCCACGTGACGGGGATCCATGCGTGCCCCGTCCCCAGCCTGATGTCGTCTCCCTATGACACGCCGGATTTGATGGCCGATCTGCTCAACGTCACGCGCCAGCTCGAGGAAGATGCCGTCGCCAGCGGCCCGTCCTTCGAGGCCTTTGCGCGTGCGTGCGGCGCGACCAGGGTGGCCTGGCAGGTCGCGGAGGAAGAGGTTCCCCGTGCCCTGAATCTTGCGGGCAGCTGGCATGACGCACTGGTCGTCGGCCGGACGCTGCAGACGCCCTGGGGTTCCGCGTCCGCGGTGGGCGGCATGGTCCTTGGTGCCGGGCTTCCGTGCATCGTCGTGCCCGAAGGTCATGTCGGGGAGAGCCTGCCGGATGGCATGGCCATCGCCTGGAACGGCTCCCTCGAAGCCATTCGCGCGACGCACGCGGCCCTTCCCCTGCTGCGCCGTGCCCGCAGGGTGACGATTCTCGATGGCGGACAGCCGCTGTCGGCCAGCCTGGAGGACTGGAAGCCGCCGTTCGGGCTCGCCGGGTACCTGGCCAGACGCGGCATCCACAGCGAGACCATGTTTCTTTCGAAGCCCGGGGATTCCGTGGGAACCCTGCTGCTGCACGCAGCGAAACAGGCGGGGGCCGACATGCTGGTCATGGGAGCCTACGGGCACACCCGTTTCAGCGAATGGGTGCTCGGTGGCGCGACGCGCGACGTGCTCGAGCGCATCGACATGCCGGTTTTCATGCGCCATTGAGGCATCAGTTCGTATTGCCCGCCTGGAGGTCGATCATGTCAACCGCATGGATTCTTGTAAGCGATGCCGCGCGCGGCCGCCTGTTCGAAGCGTCCGGTACGCCCTGCACGTGGACGGAACTGGCCGGCTACTCCAACTCCGATTTGCGCGGTCTCCCCGCGCGGGGCGGTTCGGGCCGCACCGTACCTCGCACGCACGACAGCATCGATCCGGCGAGGCACGTGATCGAGCCCCATGCGAGCCGCCGGGACAAGAGCACGCGAGCGTTTGCGCGCATGCTGGTCGCCGACTTGCTCGAAGCAAACGCACGTCACCGGTACGAACGCCTGTTCCTCGTGGCGCCGCCGCGTTTCCTGGGCGTCCTGCGCGGCCAGCTTGGTGACCCTGCCGCCGCCGGCGTGGCAGGCGAGCTGGGCAGCGATCTCGCCGCACTGCCGACCGAAGCGCTGATCGGGCATCTCCGTGAGGCTTTTCCGCGTGCGTTTCCCGCGAAGGCCGTACGCTCGGACAGATGAGGCCCAGCCAAGCCGGCGGGCAGGCATCGTGCAATTCGTGTCCCAGGGCGCCAATCTGCCCGACGGCGGGTTCGCGACGCCGGACTTCGCCCGGAGGACGCCTCGCCGGATTGCGATGGCGCGGAAACCGGCGATGGCGCGATGGAACCGGACGCGAGGGGATGAACGACCGCCCTTTTCCCCAGCTTCATGCCTCGATGATGACCTTCAGCGCATGGGTCCTGGCGGCATGGCCGAAGGTGTCGTAGGCGTCGTCGATCGCGGCGAGCTTGAAGCGGTGCGTGATCAGCCGGGCGGGGTCGATTTTCCCCGCCTGCACCGTCTTCAGCAGCATGGGCGTGGTCGCGGTATCCACCAGGCGCGTGGTGATGGCGATGTTCCTGTCCCACAGGCTTTCCAGATGCAGGTCAACCTTGGTGCCATGCACGCCGATGTTCGCGATGATGCCGCCCGGCGCCACCAGTTCTTCGCACAGCTCGAACGTGGCCGGCACGCCGACAGCCTCGATCGCGGTATCCGCACCGGCACTCCCAGTCAGCTGACGGAGTTTTTCCGCCACGCCGCCGTCGCGGCTGTTGATGGTCGAGGTCGCGCCGAAGCGCTTCGCCACGGCCAGGCGGTTGTCGTCCAGGTCGATCATGATGATCTGTGCAGGCGAGTAGAACTGCGCGGTCAGCAGGGCGGCCAGCCCGATCGGGCCGGCGCCGACGATGGCGACGGTGGAGCCGGGCTGGACCTTGCCATTGAGCACGCCGCACTCGAATCCGGTCGGCAGGATGTCGCTCAGCATCACCAGCGCCTCCTCGTCGGCACCGGCGGGAATGTGGTAGAGGCTGGTGTCCGCGTAGGGAATGCGCACGTACTCGGCCTGCGTGCCGTCGATCCGGTTCCCCAGGATCCATCCACCCGTGGTGCAGTGCGAATACATGCCCTTGCGGCAGTAGTCGCATCTGCCGCAGGACGAGATGCAGGAAATCAGCACGCGGTCGCCCGGACGGAACGCGGCGACGGCCGTCCCCACCTTTTCGACCACGCCCACACCTTCATGGCCCAGGATGCGGCCGGGCGTGCAGGTGGGCACGTCGCCCTTCAGGATGTGCAGATCCGTGCCGCAGATCGTCGTCTTGACGATCTTCACGATGGCGTCGCCGGGGTCTGTGATTTCCGGCAAGGGGCGATCTTCCAGAGCCTTCTTGCCAGGTCCCTGATAGACGAGTGCTTTCATCGGGAGTCTCCATCGAGTGTTGAGCCGAGCGGCGGTGCCTGGACGCGGGCTTCCGCGCTCCCGCCCCGCCCGCGTCTGCCTGCGTATCGCTCCGGATGCGGGCGAACCCGGTGCGGAACGCAGTTGAACACCGCCAAACGACGACGGGCTTGAGCCAGATCAACCGACTCCCGGAAAACGGGGCTGTCATGCTTCGGTGCGCATCGGGGCTCGTCGCGCGGGTGCTGGACGTCGGCGGCCCGGGTGACGGGAGCACGCCCCTGCGCCATCACCCAGGCGGACAGTGCTGCTCCTGCGGCATTGCCACGTCTGGTCCGGGCAGTTCGTACGGATAGGTCATCGCGCTGACCGTCACGTCGACAAGCGCACCGCAGAAACCGAACATCGCGTCCGACCACCATGCGACTGGCGCGCCCAGCAGTGCGAACAGCGCGAACGGCGTGCAGGACGCAAGCGACGCAAAGGCTGCGCCGGAGTCGGGACAGGTAGCGACATCGTGGGCCGACGCACTCATGGCTGGCTCCAATGGCATGATCCGTTGTCCGCCTAGCCTGTCTGCTTCGCCTGCGCCAGCAGGACCGCCACCACGCACGAGGCGATGCGCGTGCGCGGCGTGTCGGCGCGGCTGGTGAGGATGATCGGCACCCGCGCGCCCATCACCACGCCGGCGGCGTCGGCACCGGCGAGGAACGTCAGCTGCTTGGCGAGCATGTTGCCCGACTCCAGGTCGGGCACGACCAGGATGTCGGCGCTGCCGGCCACGGCGGAACGAATGCCTTTCTCCCGCGCCGCCAGCGGGCTGATCGCGTTGTCGAAGCCCAGCGGACCATCGACGATGCCGCCGGTGATCTGGCCGCGCTCGGCCATCTTGCACAGCGCCGCGGCATCCAGGGTGGAAGGCATCGCCGGGTTCACCGTTTCCACCGCCGACAGCACGGCCACCCTGGGTGTGGCAATGCCGAGCACGCGCGCCAGGTCGATCGCGTTCTGGATGATGTCGCGCTTGTCGACCAGTGAGGGTGCGATGTTGATGGCCGCATCGGTGACCAGCAGCAGCCGCTCGTAGCTGGGCACGTCCATCACGTAAACGTGGCTGAGTCGGCGACCCGTGCGCAGGCCGGCGTTGGCCAGCACCGCGTGCATCAGCTCGTCCGTATGCAGCGAGCCTTTCATCAGCAGCCGCACCTCCCCGTCGCTCACCATGGCCACCGCCTGTGCGGCGGCGGCGTGGCTGTGCGGCGTATCGACCAGCCGGTACGGCGCGATGTCCAGGGCAGCCTGCCGAGCAGTGGCCCTGATCCTGGCGGTCGGCCCGATCAGTACGGGCTCGATCAACCCTTGTGACGCGGCCTCGACCGCGGCCGTGATCGAAGCCGCGTCACAAGGATGGACGATCGCCGTGGGCAACACCGGGTTGCCCGCAACCCGCGCGCGCAACTGCCGGAAACGCCGGTGGCCGGCGACCTGGACCGCGGGCAGATCGGCCGGCGCGCAGCGGATCTTCTCGGCCGGCGCCTGCACTTCCGCCTCGCCGAGGACCACGTCCACGCCGAGCTGGTTGCGCACGCGGCAATGGAAGCGCACGCGCCGGTCCAGCGGCTCCTTGCCGCTGACGGTCACGCTCACGTCGATGGTGTCGCCTAGGTTGACCGGTGCATGGAAGTGCAGGTCCTGCGACAGTTGGATCGTGCCTGGCCCCGGCAGCCGGGTGCCCAGTACGGCCGAAATCAGTGCGCCGCTCCACATGCCGTGCGCCACGACGTGATGGAACAGCTCGCTGCGCGCAGGGTCCGGCGCCTCTTCGGCCGGATTCGCGTCACCGGACATCGCGGCGAACAAGTCGATGTCCCGCTGGGTCAGCGTGCGCGTGAGATGCGCGCTGTCGCCGATCCGGATCTCGTCGAAGGTCCGGTTTTCCACGCATGCGGGAGCATCCGCAGTGACGGCATTCATGGCAGTTCCCGGATACGCGTGTCGGCGCCATTCATCGCGACATGGCCGCCAGTCATCAACGCGGCTGCGGCGATGCAGGCGTTTCCTTCGTCGAAGGTCTTGCATGGACCGGTCACCGGTATCGCTGCGTTCTCCATGTCGGCACTCTAGACAGCAAGCGGCACTGTGGATTTGAGGCAAGTCAATTGCGATGCTCGCCCGGGTGTCGTCGTGGGCGTGCTGGCGAGATTGGCGGCACGGGCGGCGGATGTCGCGGTCGGCGAACCCGAAATCTACGGATGCGGCATGTCGGAGCAAACCTGCGCGCGCCTCAATGCGCCAGCAGCAGCGGCAGCCTGGCGTGCTCCAGCACATGGCGGGTGGTGCCGCCCAGGATCAGCTCGCCGATCCGCGAATGCCCCCACGCACCCATCACCAGCAGGTCAGCATGCATTGCATAGGCATGGCTGAGCAGTTCCTCGCCGACGTCGCTCGCGTCGGGGAACGGATGGATCGATTGCAGGGACACGCCTTGCCGGACCAGCCAGTCGCGCACTGGCAGCGGCGGTGGCGCAATGCCGGGGAGCGTGTCCTGCGCGCCGTCGATCAGGCGCACCATCCCGGCCTCGCGCAGCAACGGCAGCGCGGCGCGCAGCGCGCGCATCGATTCCTGGGTGCTGTTCCAGGCCACCAGGATCCGTTCCGGGTTGAAATGGCCATCCCAGTCGGGCGGCACCAGCAGCATCGGCGATGCGGCCGAGAACAGCACCCTGGTGACATCGTCCATCCCGACCAGATGCGACGGATGCGACGGCGACAGCCGGCTCACCGTGATGTCGGCCATGCAGGAACGGCGTGCCAGCGCGGACACGTAGACGCCGCGGATCACTTCCCAGGCGCCCCTCAGCCCATGCTTGCGGCGCTGCTCCGTCCACCAGGCGTCGCATTGCCTGGCCTGGTATTCCTCGGTGACCAGCTCGGTCATGATGTCGGGCAGATACATCGATGAGGGGAAGACTCCCACGATGTGCAGACCCGTCACGTAGGCGTCGTGGCGACCGGCCAGGGCGAGGCCGACCTGCACAACCGGACTGCTGTCCACCATCTCTTCGACATTGACGAGGATCTCGAACATGGAGGCGTCCGGTGGCCTTGCATGAGCGCATGCTCGCGCAGGCGCCCTTCGCCCGGTGTTGATGCAAATCAACCGAAGCGGCCGGGTGCCGGCTGGAATGCTTGCGCACCGTGCCATCTCCGCTTGAGTTGATCGTCATCAAGTGGCGACGCCACCGGTTCGCTAGAAAGCTCGTGGAACCCCGCCATCGCGGGCGTTCCGCCCTACCAGCGAGGCCATCACCATGACAACCACGACTGATTCATCAGGCAACGCTACCGCCGGAGCGGCACCTGCCGCCCTCGAAGGCGATCACTGGATCGAATCCCTGCGCGACGGCACTCGCGTGCTGGTGCGCCCGCTTCGGCTCGAGGACCGCGCCATGGAAGAGGCGCTCATCCGGCGTCTCTCGCCCGAGGCGCGGCGCTTCCGCTTCCTGGGCGATTTCAAGGTACCCGACAAGGCCATGCTCGACCACCTGATGCACGTCGACTACGTGCACGACATGGCTTTCGCGGCCTTTGCGCACGACGATGGCGAACTGCGCGAGGTGGGCATCAGCCGCTATTCCACCACTGGCGACGATCGCCAATGCGAATGCGCCGTCACCGTCGCCGACGACTGGCGTCACCGCGGCCTGGCCGTGCTGCTGATGCAGCATCTCATCGATGTCGCCCGCAAGCAGAAGCTTGCCCGCATGTTCTCGATCGACGATGTCGGCAACGAACCGATGCGCGAGTTGGCCCATTACCTCGGTTTCACCTGCGAGCCGTATCCGGAGGACCCGAAGACGGTGGTCTATTCGCTCGCGCTGTGACGCATCCGGCTCCGGATGCGGGAGGCATGATCATGCTCATCGATGAATCCCGTGCGGTCCCCCGGGCCTCGTCGCAACAAGCGGCGACTCCGACCCTGGGCTTTCGCGACGTGCTGGCACTGGTGACTTCCAGCGGGCCGTGGAGCCCGGCGTTGCTGGCCGCAGTGGAGATCGCCTCGCGCTGGAATGCGGACCTCACCGCCTGCTACGTGCCGGTCGATCTGCGTGAGCAGCGCCCCGCCGAGTCGGCCCCAGCGATTGCGGAGCCACCGGGCGAATCGGAGTACGAGCGGCCCGACGAGTCGCTCGCGTTCGCCCAGTTCGCCTTGGAGCGCGGCGTGGCCCATGCGTCCTGGGCCGTGACACGCACACCGATAGCCCCCACGCTCCGTCATCTCGGAGCGTGGCACGACCTTGCCGTGATCGAACGCGACATCGTCGACGCGGCGCACATTTTCGACGTACTCGCCGAAGGGCTGCTGAGCGCCCGGTTGCCCTGCATCCTGCTGCCGCCGCGCTGGAGCGGCAGCCTGGCGTTCGACCGCATCGTGATCGGCTGGAACGGCAGCTTCGAATCGACCCGCGCCTTGTGCAGCGCCCTGCCCCTGCTGCGGCTCGCCCGACAGGTGGTTCTCGTCAACGGCGAGCTGCGCACGCCCGATGAGCACAGCACAGGCGTGGCCGAGCCCGATCCGTTCGCCTACCTCGTGCGGCACGGCGTCGCAGCGAAACTCCACCACATCCAGGTGCCCCCCGACGAAGCGGGCCTTGCCCTGCTACGCCATGCGCATGTGCTGCGCGCCGACCTGCTGGTAATGGGAGCCTACGGGCGCTCACGCATCCGCGAGCGCTTGCTGGGAGGGGCGACGCGGCATGTCATGGCGAATGCGGACATGCCGGTGTTCATGCAGCACTGAACCGGCGGCGCCGCAACACCTGTACGTCAACGACAGACCATCACCGGGATATCGGCGCAGCCCAGCACCCGGCTGGTCTCGCTGCCGATCAGCAGGCGGTCCAGGCCGGTGCGGCCATGGCTGCCCATCACGATCAGGTCGCAACCGTATTGCCTGACGGCGCCGATGATGGAATTGCTGGGGTGATGGTCGAATTCGTAGCTGCCTTCGAACGGTACGCCGGCCTCCTCGGCCAGCGCGCGGACCGCACCGATATACCGCTGCGCCCGGTCGATGGCCTCGCGCCGGTAGTCGTCCGGCGCGCTCCGGATCAGGTCGGACAGGTAGGCCACGGCTGCCAGCGGCGCCAGCACGTGGTGCGCATGCACTGCCGCGCCGAGCTGCCCGGCCAGCGCGATGCCGAGGCGGGCCGCATGCAGGGAGGGTTCCGAATCGTCGACTGGAAGCAGGATGTTCTTGAACATGGTCTGTATTGTTCGAGTTGGAAGCCTGTCGGGCCTTGCATCACCTGCGTGCGTCGCGCATCAGGCTGCCCACCAGTGTCAGCACGCTGATCCCGCAGACCCATGCCGCACCCGTCCAGAGGGTGGGAAATTCGTCCCTGACCAGGCTGAACAAGGCACTGGCCGCAGCCACCACCAGCAGGCAGACGGAAAGTGGAGAGAACGCCGGCGGAGCCGATGAGGTTTTCATCGCACGTCCTGCCGATGGATCTCGGCTGGCCTCCGCGTTTCGCCTCGCGCCAGTATCGGCAACGGAGCGCAGGCTTTGCACGCAAGCCATGCGTGCAGCCGGTGGAGGCATCCGCAGCGGAAGCACCGCATGCCTTCCATCACGCATCTCTTCGTTGCTGGCCGATGCGATGCGACCATGGTGCTGCACTCCTCATCCCGGGATTTCAGGCTAGGCGGGTCGCGACACGGGCATGTTGATCCTAGTCAACCGGATGCGGGGCATGCCCGGCAGCGGCCGACTTGATGTCGCTCAATACACCGGAAGACACGTGTTCCAACATGCGAGTGGGATGCACGCACTCGCGTGCGGAACGTGATCACACTGGAGACCTGTCCATGACGTCCCGAATTTCCACCCGCCCCGAGCCTGCCGTCGCGTCGCCGAAGGCACCGTTCCATCGCATCCTGCTGCCCATCGACGGTTCGGAGCTGTCGTTGCACGCCTTCCGCATCGGGCTGGAATTGGCCAAGCCTCTTGGCAGCACGGTCGTGGCGCTGCATGCGGTACCGCCCTTCAATACCATCGCCTACATGACCGAATTCCTCGCCGCCGCGGAACTGCGCTACAGCCAGGAGGCACCGCAGATTGCATCGCGTTACCTGGACACGGCCAAGGCGCTGGCAAGGGAAGCTGGAGTGTCCTGCGAAAGCCACTTCGCCTTCGGCGAGCAGCCCCACGACGCCATCCTGAAAGCGGTCGATGAGCATCACTGCGACCTGATCGTGATGGCCTCGCACGGCCGGCACGGGCTGGACCGGCTCATCCTCGGCAGCGAGACGCAGAAGGTGCTGGCGGGAAGCCGGGTGCCGGTGCTGGTTTGCCGGTAACGCGGCCGACCGTTCCGCGGTCACGGGTCGCAACGTCGGCACTGCCTGGCAGCCGGTGCCGGCGATGTCCGCGCCTGCCTTACCCTGCTCTGCCCCGGCCCCCGCAGGCGTGTCCCGCGAGCGCTGGCCGGCTCAATAGTCATTGGCGACCGCGGCCCAGTCGCGCTCATCGACGGCATGCAGCTCGAACCACATCGCGTTGAGGATGCCGAACGCGCAGGCGAGGCCGACGCCGAGAAACCATGCGAAATACCACATTGTTCATCCTCCTCGTCGACCGGACGGGATCAGTACTTTTTCGTCGCATCGGAGTCCACCGGCCAGATCTTCAGTCCATCCGGGCCCAGGCGAACGAGGCGTATCGACAGGATCGCACCAGCCGCGAAGAGGCCGGCGATGGCCGTGTACGCGATAGCGGCGACGGCCATCTCCGATGCCGTCGCCTGGATTTCGGTGATGGGCAGCAGTCCGTCGATCAGCCACGGGCCACGGCCCGCTTCGCTCACCAGCCAACCCAGCGCCCCCGCCACCCACGGTACCGGCAGGCTCCAGGCCGCCAGGCGCAGAAAACCGCGGCGGTCCAGCTGACGTCTCGACGCCAGCCAGAACGCCACGCCGAACAGGACGATGCCGTATGCGCCCAGCAGCGCCATGGCCCGGAAAGCCCAGAACAGCAGCGGTACGTCCGGGATCGTGTCGCGGGCCGCGGCGGTCATCTCGTCACCATTACGCTGCAATGGATTTCGCACGTGACGCAACAGCAACAATCCATAGCCAAGGTCGGGGTTGGCACCGACCTTGGCGGCGTTGGACCCTGCTGCGCGCGAGGAAGCTTCCTTGTTGTCCAGCGCCATGAATTCCGCGAGGCCGCGGCGGATGCGCTCCACGTTCGCTGCCTCAAGCTCGTCCAGCCCCGCCACCGGCTTGCGCCACGAATGCATCGCGCCCAGTCCCAGCAGCCAAGGCATGCGCCATGCGACGCGAGTCGTGCGGCTGTCCGGGTCGGGTATCCCAAAAAGCACGAACGGGGCTGGAGCCGGCTGCACATGCCATTCGCCCGCGATCGCGGCAATGCGCATCTGCTGACCTGGCGAACCGGCATAGCCGTCCCGGTCGCCGAGCACGGCCAGTGAGAGCGCCGCGGCCAGACCGAAGCTGGCCGCGACGGTCATCGAGCGGCGGGCGATCTGCACGTTGCGACCACGCAGCAAGTACCACGCCGAGGCCGACAGCACCAGCGTCGCCGCCACGAGGTAACTGGAGCCGACGAGATGCACGAATCGAGTCTGCGCGGCGGGGTTGAGCAGCGCCAACGGCACGTCATGGATCCAGACTTGCAGGGTGCCGGGATCGAGGTACGCACCGGAGGGGTTGTCCATCAAGCCGTAGCCGATCGCGATCTTGAGCGCCGACAAGGTCGAAAGCAGCATCCACAGCCAGGTGATGAGCAGATGCTGCAGTCGCCCCAGGCCCAGCCAGTCGGTGTAAAGGCGCCAGAGGAACACGCCACCACCAAACACCAGCGGCGTCATGAGCAGGGTCAACGCCAACCCCGGGATCCCGTGCAGGTGTCGGGTGAACCGGCCGGGATCCGCGGCATACAGGATGATCAACACAATCGACCCGATCGCCCACATCAGCAGCGCGATGCCGAACAGCCTGCCCCAGTAGCGGGCGATCTGTCGCCAGATCTCCCGTTCGGTCATCACGTACACGCTTTCCATGATCGCGATGATGGGCGGCAGGCCGACGACCAGCGGCAGCAAGGTGGCGGCATAGCAGGCGACGATGTGGGACCACAGCGCCGAAGCATGGAACGAGGAAAGTTCGATCATGTTGGCTTGCTCCGCATCTTGGCCACGACCGCATCACTGGTCGCTCAATGCACTACCAGTACAGGAATTCCGGTATGCGTCAGCACTTGCTGCGTCTCGCTGCCGAGCATGAATTTCGCGATGCCGTGCCTGCCGTGCGATGCCATCACGATCAGGTCGCAGCCTGACTCCGCGGCCTTCGCGACGATCGTCTTCCAGGGCTGATCGCCCTGCACTGCGATCGTTTCGCATGCCACCCCGGCACACTCGGCCTCGTGCACAAGCGGCGAGAACAGCTCGTCGGCATATGCCCTGGCCAACTGCCGCAATTGATCCTGAGGCGGCTCGATCAGTTCCTCGACGATGCCGATGGAGTTGAATTCCATCATCACGTGCAGGCCGGTGACGCGCGCTCCGGCGCCTTGCGCCAGTGCGATGGCCTGCTCGATGGCCCGGTGCGTACCCGCGTCGTTGTCGACAGGAACCAGGATGTGCTTGAACATGTCGGTCGGATCCATGGACCGCGATTCTTCCCTGGATCGCGGTCCCTGCTCGGTAAGGGGACGCATGCATCCCGCAACGTCGTCCGGTCCACCGCCTCGGGGCATCTGATGCGGCCTGGCGATTTCCTCGCCGTCACACCTGTCGACCTCCGCAAGTCCGATCCAGGCTGCGAGGCCGCGCCCTCGGCGCGTCCTCCCACCTGCCACGCAACTGCCTCGAAGCGCTTGCCCGTGCATGGATTCCGGCCTGGCCGGCGAGCGTCACTATCCCGCGCGGCCGATGTAGCCTCTTGATGCATGTCAACTCCGATCCGGAAAGGTCTGCGTAGCCGGTGCGCGCGCAGGCTGTTGCGTTGCGATAAGCTTTCGGGCCCCTATCCCTGCACACCACGAACGCCATGCCAGAGCCCTTGCATCTGCTGGTCGTTGACGACGATGCCGGCGTGCTGGACCTGCTGCGCCGCTATTTCGCGGGCCAGGGCTTCGAGGTCAGCACGGCGGCCGATGGTGCGGGGATGCATGCCGCGCTGGCGCGCAAGCCTGCCGACCTGGTGCTGCTGGACCTCGGCCTGCCCGGCGAGGACGGTCTCGAGTTGACCCGCCAGTTGCGCCGGAACTGGAACGGCGCGCTCATCATCATCACCGGCCGTGGCGAATCGGTGGACCGCGTGGTTGGCCTGGAACTGGGGGCCGACGACTACGTCACCAAGCCGTTCGATCTGCGGGAGCTGCTCGCGCGCGTGCGCAGCGTGCTGCGACGAAGCGTCCCAGCGATGGCCACCGCGGAAACCGCCGAGGCGACGTTCCAGTTCGCCGGCTACTGTCTGCACCCGCTGGAGCGCACGCTGCGCAACGACCGCGGCGACGCGATCGCGCTGACCACCGGCGAGTACGAGCTGCTGCGCGTGTTCGTCGAACACCCCAATCGGGTGCTGTCGCGCGACGACCTGATGGAGCGCATCCACGGCCGCAACGCCGGTCCGTTCGACCGCGCCATCGACGTGCAGATCGCGCGCCTGCGCCGCAAGATCGAGCCGGATGCGACGGCTCCCGAACTGATCAAGTCGGTGCGCGGCGCCGGCTACCTTTTCGCGGCCCGCGTTCAAAGGGGGCGATGAATGGACGCCCCACCTCCCGCCATCATCAGCCTGGCGATGCTGCATACCTGGTTCGGGATCTCCCCCGACGCGATGATCGCCGTGAACCAGGAAGGCGCCATCGTGCTCGCCAACGCGCAGGCGGGACGCATGTTCGGCTACGAGGATGCGATGCTGCTCGGGTTGACCCTGGAGGCACTGCTGCCGGAACCCCTGCGGCACGCCCACCGCATGCATCGCCACGATTTCATGGCCACCCCCCGTGTGCGTCCAATGGGCATCGGCTACGAGCTGATGGGCGTGCGGCGCGGTGGCGAGTCGTTTCCGGTCGAGATCGGCCTGAGCCCGATTGCCACCGAAATCGGTGCTGTCGCGATCGCCTCGGTGCGCGACATCTCCGAGACGCGGCGGGTGCGGCAGGCCCTCGCGCGCGCGCGGCGCGACAACTTCCTCGCGCAGATCGGCCGGCTCGCGCTGGAATCACCGGACTACGAACTTGCGATCCGCCGGATACCGGAACTCGTCGCGGCCGCCCTGGAGGTGCAGGCCGTGGCCATCTTCTCCACCGACTGGCACGGCAACGCGCTGCGCGTCCGCGCCGCTACCGGATTGCATGGACAGGCCACGCAGGCGATCGTGTCCATCTTCGGCCAGACCGACCTCATTCGTGGCGCCTTCGGGACCGGGGGCCGTCATGCGGTCACGGCCGACACGCTGCGTGACGGGGAACTGGGCGGCATTCTCGCCAAGTTGGCCGGGGTCGGCTTTCATGACGTTGCGATGGTGCCGCTGTTTGGCCGCTACGAGCCGCTGGGTGTGCTGGTCGCGCTCGACTCGAAAGCGGCCGGTTTCGACCACGATCGGCTCAGCTTCCTGCAGTCGGTCGCCAATCTGCTGGCGGCGGCCGTGCAACGCAGTCGCAGCGAGGAGCAACTGGCGCATGCCCAACGGCTCGACGCGATCGGCCAGCTTACCGGCGGTGTCGCGCACGACTTCAACAACCTGCTGACGGTGATTTCGGGCAATCTCCAGCTGCTCGAAGCCGGTCTGGCCGATCGCCCGGAACTGCTGGAAATCAGCGATGGCGCACTGCGCGCGGTGGACCGCGGTTCCGACCTGACCCGCCGGCTGCTCGCGTTCGCGCGCCGGCAGTCGCTGCAGCCCCGCGCGGTCGTGCCCAAGCCGCTGCTGGAGGAACTCGGGCACATGCTCAGGCGCACGCTCGGCGAGGCCATCGCAATCGAAATCGCGTGCGAGGCGGACGTGCCGGACGTGTACGCGGACGCGAACGAGCTGGATACGGCCCTGGTCAATCTCGCGCTGAATGCTCGTGATGCAATGCCGCGCGGAGGACGCCTGCACATCGCCGTGCGCGAAACCGTGGTCGAGGACGCGTCCAACGGATGGAAACTCCCGCCGGGCCGCTATGTGGCATTCGACATCAGCGACACCGGCACGGGCATGGCGCCGGAGGTGCTGGCGCATGCGCTGGAGCCGTTCTTCACCACCAAGGACGCCGGCAAGGGCAGCGGCCTCGGCCTCAGCATGGTGTACGGCTTCGTGACCCAGTCCGGCGGCAGCCTGTCGATCGACAGCCGGCTCGGCTACGGCACTCACATCGAACTGTTGCTGCCCGTCGCAAGCGTGCCGGGCGCCACGGCGGTGGGAGCGAAGCCGCCGCGTGACGAACTGCCCGAAAAGTGCGCCACCATCCTGGTCGTCGAGGACGAAACGGACGTGCGCACCGTCGCGGTTCGGCTTCTGGGGGCGTTCGGCTACCAGGTCATCCCGGCGGGCAGCGCCCGCGAGGCGCTGGATCTGCTCACCGGGAATCCCGGCGTGGACCTGCTGTTCTCCGACGTGATGCTGGGCAGCGGCATGAATGGCGTGGAACTCGCACACGAGGCGCGCCGCCTCCGGCCCGGGCTCGCGGTGCTGCTCACGTCCGGTTACCGGGGGCGACAGGGTGGAGCGGAGGGCCCGACCACGCCATTCGAGCTGTTGCGCAAGCCCTACCGGCGGGAGCAACTGGTCGAGGCCGTGCGCCGGGTGCTGGATGACGCGTGAAGCCGCTCACTGGATCGTGCAGGGCGTGCCGACGCAGGCGCGCAACTTGGGCACATCCAGCAACTTCACTTCGCGGCGAAGCACCGAGATGTACTGGAGCCGCTCCAGGTGCGACAGCGCCCGGGTCACGGTTTCGTGCTTCAGCGCCAGGAAACTCGCGATATCCGCCCGCCCCATCCGCAGGATGAAGTGGCGGGCACTGAAGCCGAGGCGGGCGAGGCGGGCGGCAATGTCCAGCAGGAACGCCGCCACGCGCTGCTCGGCCGGCAGGGTTCCAATCGTCAACATCCAGACGCGGTCGCGGCGGATTTCCTCGGCCAGCGCCGCCGCCAGGCGAACCTGCAGCTCGGGGATGTGACGCAACGCATCCAGCACCGGCGGATACGGCAGTTCCCAGATCTCGGCATCGTCCAGCGCGACGGCATCGCAGGTGTGCACGCTCAGGCCGATGGACTCGACGCCGAGCAGGTCGCCGCGCATCCTGAATCCGGTCACCTGCTCGCGGCCATCCTCGGACAACTCGCAGGTCTTCAGGAACCCCGCATGCACGAAATGCAACGCGCGGAATGGCTGGCCGTTGCGGTACAGGTATTGGCCCGCCCTCACCTTCCGGCGTGTCACGACCATGTGCCGCTGCAACTCGGCGATATCCAGCTCGAGCGGCGCTTCGTGCCGGAACGATTGCGGATTCGTGGCTTCAGGCGCGAGCGGTGCGAACGAGGTGTCCATGCCGTACTCCCGTTGTGTGGTTGCGTTCGACGCCAAAGCTAGGGCGCGACCGCAACCACAGGATGTCGGCCGGGCAACGCTTGGTAACAGTGCGTAACAGCGGCGCCATCGCGGCACGCCGGCTTGATGCGCGTCAATTCGCCCGGGCGGCGGTCCGGGATAGTCGACACAGCTCAGCTGCCTTCCCGCCCATGATCGAGCCACGCCGGTTGTCCCCGTTCATCGACCTCGCCGCCGTCGAAGCCTGGGATGCTTGGTTCCGTTGGCGCGAGCGCAGCGTGCTGCGCGATGTTTCCATCGAGGACACCTGGTGGCGGGTAGTCAGCACGCTGGCGTCGGCGGAGCCCAGCCATGAAGAAGCGACATGGCAGGTGCGCTTCATGGACGCCTTGGCCAGCTGGCGATTGCTGCCTGACGAGCGCGTGCTGGCGAAGATCGGCACCGGCCGGTCCGGCTGGCACGGCGATGTGCTGCACGCCGTGCTGAACGCGGCGTGCTTCGTATCGCCGGAAGGCGCGCCGCGCGCGACCATCGACTTCGCTGCGCTGGCCGATTGCGCGGCCCTCGCTGTGCGGGCCCTCGACAACGCCGCGCTGCTGGCCGGCCATGTGGCGACACGGTTCCGAATCGGCATCGTCGGCGTCGCCGACGCACTCGCCCTGCTCGGGCTGGAGTACGACAGCGATGCGGGGCGCGCACAGGCAGCGGCGCTGGCACGAGCGCTTGCGGAGGGCTGCCTGGGCGGCAGCATCGCGCTCGCCGCGTCGCGGGGAGCCTGCAAGCGCGACGCACGCGGGCTCATCGCGCGCGCGATGCTGCGCGACGCACCGCGGGACCTGCTGAAGGATGCCGCCCGGCACGGCCTGCGCCACATGCAGCTGACTGCGATCACCTCGCAGCCCCGGCTTGCACTGCTGGCCAACGACGTGGCCGACGCCGTCGACCCGCTGCTCGGCGAGAACCATGCGCATGCGATCGAGGCGGCCGACGGGCGACGCACGATACGCTCCTCCGGCTACGCGCTGAACCTGCTGCGCGGCCACATCGGCCGCCCTGGCGAGCGGCCGGACACGCTGGAACACCAGTCGTGGTTCGCGCAGCTCGCGATGCGCGCCGCGCTGCAACCTTGGATGGACATCCCCATCGCCTACCCGCTGCTGACGGTGCGTCAACCCGAAGAATCGCAACGGCTGGAGGCCAGGAAACTGACAGCTCAGCATGGCCTCGGCGAACCAACCTGGCGCAGCTCGGCGGAGTTGCAGGCGATCCAGTAGCGCTGCGCTCAGCGCAATATGCCCGCCTCGGGAGACGCCCATGCCCATTCGCGCACTTCCGGCAGGTCCATGCCGTGCTCGCAGATGTAGCGGCGGTGCTCGGTCAGCTTGTCCAGCAGTTTCTGTTTGAGGTAGACGGTCCGCGAGGCGAGCCCGGGCAAGCGCTCGATCGCATCCATCACCAGGTGGAAGCGATCCAGCCCGTTCAGCACCGTCATGTCGAACGGGGTGGTGATCGCCCCCTCTTCCTTGTACCCATGCACGTGCAGGTTGTCGTGGTTGCGCCGCCGGTAAGTCAGGCGATGGATCAGCGCGGGGTAGCCGTGGTAGGCGAAGATCACCGGCCGGTCAGCGGTGAACAGCCGATCGAAATCGCCGTCGCCGAGACCATGCGGGTGCAGGCTAGGTGACTCCAGTTTCATCAGGTCCACGACGTTGACGACCCGGATCTTCAGCTCCGGGAGGTGGTAGCGAAGGATGGATACGGCAGCCAGCGTCTCCAGGGTCGGCACGTCGCCTGCACAGGCCATCACCACGTCAGACTCGCCGTCCTGGTCGTTGCTGGCCCATGGCCAGATGCCGATGCCGCGACTGCAATGCTCGACGGCAGCCTCGATGCCCAGCCACTGCGGCGCGGGATGCTTGCCGGCGACCACCACGTTCACGTAGTGGCGGCTGCGCAGGCAGTGATCCATCACCGAGAGCAGGCAATTGGCGTCCGGCGGCAGGTAGACCCGCACGATCTCCGCCTTCTTGTTGACCACGTGGTCGATGAAGCCGGGGTCCTGGTGGGTGAAGCCGTTGTGGTCCTGCCGCCACACGTGTGAGGCGAGCAGGTAGTTGAGCGAGGCGATCGGCCGCCGCCAAGGGATGCGCGAAGTCATCTTCAGCCACTTGGCATGCTGGTTGAACATCGAATCCACGATGTGAATGAATGCCTCGTAGCAGTTGAACACGCCATGGCGGCCGGTCAGCAGGTAACCCTCCAGCCAACCCTGGCACTGGTGTTCGCTCAGCACCTCCAGCACGCGGCCATCGCGGGCCAGGAATTCGTCGGTCGGCCGGGTCTCGGCCTCCCATTGGCGATTCGTCACCTCGAACGCGGCCTCCAGACCGTTCGAGATCGTTTCGTCAGGCCCGAAGATGCGGAAATTGCCCTGGTCCCGGTTGGCGCGGATCACCTCGCGCAGAAAGCCGCCGAGCACGTGGGTATCGCCAATGCCAGCCACGCCCGGCTCGGCCACCACCGCGGCATGCTTGCGGAAATCGGGCATGCGTAGGTCGTGCAACAGCAGACCGCCGTTGGCATGCGGGCTGGCGCTCATGCGCCGTTCCCCGCGCGGCGCGAGCCTGCGCAGCTCGGCGCGCAGCCGGCCGCGGGCGTCGAACAGTTCGTCGGGTCGATAGCTGCGCAGCCATGCCTCCAGCGCCGTGAGGTGCTGCGGCGTGGCGGCGGACACCGGCAACGGCACCTGGTGCGCGCGGAACGTGCCCTCGACCGGCTTGCCGTCGACGATCCGTGGACCGGTCCAGCCCTTCGGCGACTCGAGCACGATCATGGGCCATGCCGGTCGAGCATGGCTCCTCCCGTCGCGCGCCACGTGCCGGATCCGCCGGATGTCGGCGCAAACCGCATCGAGCGCCGCCGCCATCATCCGATGCATGGACGCGGGGTGGCGACCGCGCACGAAGTACGGCTTCCAGCCGCAGCCGCGCAGGAATTGCGACAGCTCGCGGCGAGGAATCCGCGCCAACACGGTGGGATTGGCGATCTTGTAGCCGTTCAGGTGCAGGATCGGCAGCACCGTCCCGTCGCTGACGGGGTTCAGGAACTTGTTGCCGTGCCAGGACGTGGCCAGCGCGCCGGTCTCGGCCTCGCCGTCGCCGATCACGCAAGCGGCGATCAGGCCCGGGTTGTCGAACACCGCACCGAAGGCATGGCTCAACGAATAGCCGAGCTCGCCGCCTTCGTGGATCGAGCCAGGGCACTCAGGCGAAGCGTGGCTGGCGATTCCGCCAGGGAAGGAGAACTGCTTGAACAGGCGCTGCAGGCCCGCCTCGTCTTCACTGATCTCCGGATAGAGCTCGCTGTACGTACCGTCCAGGTAGGCATTGGCAACCACCGCCGGTCCGCCGTGTCCGGGACCGGAGAGATAGATCATGTCGAGCTTGTGCTGCCGGATCGCCCGGTTGAGGTGCGCGTAGATGAAATTCTGCCCGGGCGTCGTCCCCCAGTGGCCGACCAGCGTGTGCTTGACGTGCTCCAGCTTCAGCGGCTCGCGCAACAACGGGTTGGCGCGCAGGTAGATCTGGCCGACCGACAGGTAATTGGCCGCACGCCACCAAGCGTCGATGCCCCGCAGGACCTGTGGATCGACCACGTCGCGACGGACTCCGGTTTTCAAGTTCATGGCTCGCCGTGTCCCGTTCCGCCCCAGCGACGGCGAACGGATATCAGCATGCGGCCATCCCCTCCCAGTTGATCTCGATCAACGCCGTTGCAGGCGAATGACGCAGGCTGGCCGAAAATTCCACCATCGCTCGGCTGGCTGCTACCAGCGGCACGATTCGTCACCCGATGCGTTGCCGCGCGCGGCGACGGTGCCCACGACCCGGAAGGTTCGACCATGAAGGAAGCCATCCTCGCCCTGAACGTCGGATCGTCCAGCCTCAAGCTGGCTGCTTTCGACGCCACCACGCTCGATCCCGTCCTGCGTGCCGGCGTCACCGGCATCGGGTGCGATGCCCGCGCGACGTTCGAGATGCCCGTGGGCATTCGCCCGGATACGCCTGTGACACCGGCAATCGCAAATATCGAGGAAGCCGCGCACTGGCTGCTCGATATCCTGCAACGGCATTGCCCGGACCTGCACATCGTCGCGGCTGGCCATCGCGTGGTGCACGGCGGCACGCGATTCGATCGGCCCGTGCGCATCGATGCAGCCGTGCTGGCCGGACTGGAGGCGCTGATGCCATTGGCGCCTGCACACCAGCCGGCCGCGATCGCCGTGATCCGCAGCATGAGCATGCGGCTGCCAGGTACACCGCAGATTGCCTGTTTCGACACAGCCTTCCATCGCACCCAGCCGAAGCTTTCACAGTGGTACGCCCTGCCGCGTGCCATGAGCGAGGCCGGCATCGTGCGCATCGGCTTCCACGGAATCTCCTATGAATATGTCGCGAGCGTGCTGTCGGTCATTGCCGGTAGCGCAGCGCACGACAAGGTGGTGGTGGCGCATCTCGGCCATGGCGCCAGCGTGTGCGCCATGCGCGACCTGCGCAGCGTCGCGACCAGCATGGGCCTGACACCGCTCGATGGCCTGATGATGGGGACGCGCTGCGGCGCAATCGATCCGGGCGTGCTGCTGCATCTTTTGCAGGAACAACGGATGGGCGTGCAGGAGCTGGCGGACCTGCTGGGCAACCGCTCCGGCCTGCTGGGCGTGTCCGGGATCAGCGATGACGTGCAGGTGTTGGAAGCCAGTGACGACCCACGCGCACGCGAAGCCTTGGACATGTTTGCCGAGCGTGCTGCCTGCACCATCGCTGCACAGGCGCCGCTGCTCGACGGCCTGCAAGCGCTGGTCTTCACCGGCGGCATCGGCGAACACGCCTCGGGCATGCGACGGCGCATCTGTGATCGACTGGCCTGGCTCGGCCTCACGCTCGACGAGGATGCCAACTTGCGGCATGCGCGACGCATCGATCGGGAAGACGCCTCCGTCCGGGTGTACGTGATTCCGACGAACGAGGAGATCGTGATCGCGCGTGCAGTACGCCGAGTCCTGCTTTGCTGAGGACGGGAGGCCGGCGACACAGCTTCCCAGATGCTTTCTTTGCGAGTGGTCCGTCCTGATTCTGGCGAAAACCGTATCGGCTCGCTCTTTGAGACGGTGATCTGACCTCTCAACCAGGATGGAAATCTTTGGCTGAGCCTTGGTTTGCGATGGGCCCCATCGTTTAAACCAGCGAGCGCAGGTCCGCCCTGTCCTCGATAACGCGGCTTAGTCACCGGCTGCCATGCGGGTACTTGGATCGCGTACTCAACGCCAGCTGCGAGAAGCTTCAGTTATTTTGCTGCGTCGGCGGTGAGCAACTGCGCCACTCCATCGGTTGGAGTGCTGCACTTCAAAGTTGAATCCGCCACACGGTTACCCCTGTTTCCTCGCATTCGATATCGCCAACGCTTCGTAGTAACGCTCCTCGACAAGCCAGCTAGTGCCATGCGGTGGAGGGACATCCGACTCGGCAGGTCGTAGCACGTAGACAGTGCTGCAATAGGGGCAGCGCACGCGCCCGCAATCCTGGATGGGCAGGTAGATGCGAGGATGACTATTCCACAGCGGCGAATCCGGCGTGGGGCAGCACAGCGGCAATTCAGACCACTCCACTTCAACTGGTGCGGTTGATGAATTGCTCAAGGAGTCTGGCACCAAGGTAATGTCGCCAGCAGTCGTGTTTGCGGTAGTTGCAATGTTCGTTGGCGACAAAGTCATAACGGACCCCATGATGAGTTTCTTTGACGCACGAAGCGTCTTACACGTCGAGCTCGAATGCTCTGATCCAGATCAGCAGCAGCAAACTGACCAGAGAGAAATCGCGGTACGAGGGATGACAGCACGCTGATCTGAATCGATTTGTGGGTACACAAGGGGTAGCGTGCGACACATGCTGACGCGCCGCCCGCGTGCGATCTCTGAGCCCCTCGCGGGATGTCCATGCTGCAATGGTCCCAGCCACGCCTGTGGCGTTCGACCACACATCCCCCACGGACAAGACTGACCGAAGTCAAGAACACTGCTCTTGTGTGCGCACATGATCCGCGCCGTCCACACTGCGGATGTATCCATGATCAGCTGCGACACCGTCATCATCGGGGCTGGCCCAGTTGGCCTGTTCCAGGTTTTCGAGTTGGGACTGCTGGGGCTGGATGCACACGTGGTCGATGCCGTTCCACACGCCGGCGGGCAATGCGTGGAGCTGTACCCGGACAAGCCCATCTACGACATCCCGGCGGTGCCAGTGTGCAGCGGGCGCGAGTTGATCGATCGCCTGCAGCGGCAGATCCACCCTTTCGCGCCGCAGTTCCACCTGGGTCACACCGTGAGCGCGCTGGAGCGCATGGCGAACGGCCGGTTCGGACTGCGCACCAGCGACGGACTGGCGTTCGACGCCGGCGCGGTGATCGTCGCCGGCGGCCTGGGCGCGTTCGCGCCGCGCACGCTCGACCTGCCGGAAGCCGCACCGCTGGTGGGCCGCACGCTGCACTACAAGGTGACGCAGCCGGCGGTGTTCGACGGCCGGGACATCGTGATCGCCGGCGGCGGCGATGCGGCGCTGGACTGGGCACTGACCCTGGTCGACCACGCGCGCAGCCTGGTGCTGGTGCACCGCTCGTCCAGCTTCCGCGCGGCGCCGGCCAGCGTGGCGCGCATGCAGGCGCTGTGCGACGACGGCCGCATGCAGCTGTGCGAAGGCGACATCGTGGGCCTGGAGACGGCCGACGGGGCGCTTGCGCAGGTGCGCGTGCGCACGCGCAGCGGCATGGTCCAGCGCATCGAGTCCTCGCACCTGCTGGTGTTCTGGGGCCTGCATCCCGCGCTGGGGCCGATCGCCGACTGGGGGCTGGCTCTGGAACGCCAGCAGCTGGCGGTGGACCCGTCGACGTTCCAGACCTCCGTGCCCGGCGTCTTCGCCGTGGGCGACATCAACACGTACCCGGGCAAGAAGAAGCTGATCCTCTCTGGTTTCCACGAGACAGCGCTGTGCGCGTTCGCCGTGCACGCGCATCTGCATCCTGGCGACAAGGCGAACCTGCAGTACACGACCACCAGCCCGGCGTTGCAACGGCGCCTGGGCGTGCGCGACGCCGTCGGGCATCCGCCGCCACGGGAGGCCGTTGCCTTGGCCTGAAAACGCGCACCGCCTTCGTCACGCCTACCGCCACGGGAGTCATTCCATGCAACGCTCCTTCGATCCCGGCGACCTGCGCTCACCCGAGCGCCGGCGCTGGCTGCAACGGACCGGCCGGCTCGCCTTGGCCGGCGGGCTACTGGCCGGCGGCGGCTGGACGCTGGCCCGGCTCAAGGCGAACCTCTGGCAGGTGCGGCGCGAGCGCACGCTGATGGGCACCTCGGTCTCCGTCGCCTGCCTTGCCGACGACCGGGAAGCCGCCGGCCTCGCCATCGAGGCGGCGTTTGCGCGCATGGCCATGGCCGCCGCCGAGCTGACCCGCTTCGATCCGGCCAGCCCGCTCGCGCGCCTCAACCGCGACGGCCAGCTGCACGTAGTGCCCCATCACCTGCACGCGGTGCTGCGCGAGGCCATGGCGCTGTCGCAGCGGACGCAGGGCGCGTTCGACGCAAGTGTGCTGCCGGTGCTGCGCTACTTCGAGACGCTGCGCGGCATCAGCCGTCTGGACGGCCGAGTAGACGCGCGTATCGGGCAACGCGAGCGACTGGTCGATTACCGCGCGATCCAGATGGACGCGCTCGGCGTCCGCCTCGGCAAGCCCGGCATGGCGGTCACCCTGGACGGCATCGCCAAGGGCTACGTGGTGGATCAGGGCGTGGCCGCGCTCAAGGCGCACGGCATCGAGTACGGCCTCGTGGATGCCGGCGGCGACGTGCACGCCTTCAGCGGCAGCGACCCGAACCGGCACTGGAACGTCGGCATCGTCGATCCGCGGGACACCGGCCGCGTGGCCGCGGTGGTGCAGGTGCGCAACGCCGCGCTCTCCACCTCGGGCAACTACCGCATCTTCTTCTCCGCCGATCGCCGCCTGTTCCACATCGTCGATCCGCGCTCCGGCTTCTCGCCGCAGGCCTACGCCAGCGTCACGATGATGGCAGTGCGCTCCGTGCTCGCCGACGGCATGAGCACGGCGGCCTTCTCGCTGGCGCTGCCGCAGGTGGCCGAACAGGCGGCCGCGCAGGATCTGCAGTGGCTGGCGATCTCGCGCGACGGCGCGCGGCGCTGGCGCTCGCGGGCGTTGCCGCTGATCGCCGGGGAGGCGCAGGTCGCATGAACGCGCCGCGCTGGCTGCGCTCCTGGCTGCGCCTGGGCGCCCTCGCCGGCCTGCTGGCCGTGGCGTCGCTGCCCGCGTTCGCCGGCATCGACGGCCAGTATCCCGAACTGCGCAAGGCCTTCCCCGAAGCGACCCGTTTCGGCGACGTCGAGGGCAATCCGCCCGCCGCGGCGGTGTACCAGGGCGACAAGGTCGTCGGCTACGCCTTCGAGACGGTGATGGTGGCGCCGGTGCCGGCGTATTCCGGCAAGCCGATCAACATCCTCGTCGCCATCGGCGCCGACGGCGCGATCCGCTCCGCGCGCGTGCTGCACCAGGAGGAACCGATCCTCCTGGTCGGCATTCCGGTGCAGAAGCTCTACGACTTCGTGGATCGCTACATCGGCCACCACGTGGACGACCAGATCGTGGTCGGCAACGGCGGCGGTGGCGGCACCCACATCGACGCCATCTCCAGCGCCACGGTGACCTCGATGGTCGCCAACGAGACGATCTTGAACGCCGCGCTGAAGGTGGCCGCCTCGCGCCACATCATCGCCGGCGCCGGCGGCGACGAGGCCGGCAGCGAGGTCACCGTGCGCCGCGACCGTTACCAGCGCGCGGACTGGCCCGCGCTCGTGGCGAACGGCGCCATCGGCCACCTCCACCTCACCCGCCAGCAGGTGGCCGACGCCTTCCAGGGGCAGCCGGAAAGCGGCCTGGTGGACGACCCCACCGCGCCGCCGCCCGCCGGGCATGGCGCGGACAATTTCATCGACCTGTGGTTCGCCGACGTCACGCCGCCCACGGTGGGCCGCAACCTGCTCGGCGAGGCCGCCTACGCGGACCTGATGAAGCGCCTCGGCCAGGGCGACACCGCAGTGGCGGTGATGGCCAACGGCATCTATTCCTTCAAGGGCCTGGGTTACGTGCGCGGCGGCATCTTCGACCGCGTGCACCTGATCCAGGACGGGCGGCTGGTGCTGTTCCACGACACCGACCTGGTGCAGATGGGCGGCAGCCCGCTCGCCGGCAAGCCGGACTTCGCCGAGCAGGCGATCTTCATCGTGCGCCACGCCGTGGCAGCCAGCGGCTTCGACGCCGTGCGGCCCTGGACGCTGCAACTGATGGTGAACCGCCAGATCGGCCCGCTGCAGAGCATCTACCACACCTTCACCACCGACTACCGCATGCCGCCGGGGTACACCACGGCCCCGGCGTCCGCCGGCGGCGGCGACCGGTCGGCCACGCCCAAGGCGCTGTGGGAGCAGGTCTGGCTGGGCCGCAAGCTCGACATCGCCCTGCTGCTCGCCGGACTCGGCACGCTCACCTTGATCCTCGCCTTCCAGGACTGGCTGGTGCGGTACCCGCACCTGCTCGAGCGCATCCGCGTGGGCTTCCTCGTCTACACCCTGGTGTACATCGGCTGGTACAGCCTCGCGCAGCTCTCGGTGGTGAACATCTTCACCTTCATCCACTCGGTGCTGAACAGCTTCCAGTGGTCTACGTTCCTGATGGATCCCCTGGTGTTCATCCTGTGGGTGTTCGTGGCCGCCACGCTGCTGCTGCTCGGGCGCGGCGTCTACTGCGGCTGGCTGTGCCCGTTCGGTGCGTTGCAGGTGCTGGTGAACAAGCTCGCCCGCCGGTTCAAGGTGGCGCAGTTCGAGTTCCCGCCGTACGTGCACGAACGCCTGTGGGCGATCAAGTACATCATCCTGCTGGTGCTGTTCGGCATCTCGCTGCAATCGGTGGCCACCGCCGAGCACTACGCCGAGGTGGAGCCGTTCAAGACCGCCATCACCCTGCACTTCGCACGCTCGTGGGGCTTCGTGCTCTATGCCGTCGCACTGGTCGCGGTGTCGGCGTTCAACAACAAGTTCTATTGCCGCTACGTGTGCCCGCTGGGTGCGGGGCTGGCGGTGTCCGGCCGTTTCCACCTGTTCGAATGGCTGCGCCGGCGCAAGGAATGCGGCCGCCCCTGCCAGATCTGCGCCAACGAGTGCGAGGTGCGCGCGATCAATCAGATCGGCCAGATCAACTTCAACGAATGCCATTACTGCCTGGACTGCCAGGTGACCTACGCCAACGACCACAAGTGCCCGCCACTGGTCGAACGCCGCAAGAAGCGCGAGCGCGCGGCGCGCCCGTTGCCCACGCCGGTGGTGCTCTCCGGCACGCCCCCTGCGGGGGACCGCCCGGGCACCACTCCAACAATCCCCACCAACGGATGATCAGCCATGCACGACGAAACCGACCACGCATCCCGCCAGCCTGACCCGGCCGAAGCGCCCGGCCAGCCGGCGCGGCGGCAATTCATGAAGAACAGCGCGCTCGCCGGCCTGGCCGGCGCGGCCGGGCTCACCCTGTCGGCCTGCGGCAAACAGGGCGCCACCGCCGGCAAGGGGGCGGCCTCCGCCGCGGCAGGCACGGCTGCCGACGCGAAGGAACTCGCCAGCGACCAGGTACCGCCCGGCCAGCTCGACGAGTACTACGGTTTCTGGAGCGGCGGCCAATCCGGCGAAGTCCGCCTGTACGGCATACCGTCGATGCGTGAGCTGATACGCATTCCGGTGTTCAACCCTGACTTCACCATCGGCTGGGGCATCACCAACGAGAGCAAACGCGTGCTCGGGCCGAACTTCCCGCCTGGCGGCGATTGCCACCACCCGCACATGAGCCAGACCGACGGCCACTACGACGGCCGCTACGTGTTCATCAACGACAAGGCGCATACGCGCGTGGCGCGCATACGCTGCGACGTGATGCGCACCGACCGCATCATCGACGTGCCCAACGTGCAGGCGATCCATGGCCTGCGCGTGCAGCGCGCGCCGCGCACCGGCTACGTGTTCGCCAACGGCGAGTTCCTCGCCCCGGCCCCCAACGACGGTCACGCGCTGGAGGATGTCGACAAGTACCAGACCATGTTCAGCGCGATCGACGGCGACACCATGGAAGTGGCCTGGCAGGTGCTGGTGGACGGCAACCTCGACAACACCGAGGCCGACTACGCCGGCAAGTACGCGATCTCCACCTGCTACAACAGCGAAAAGGGGATGGACCTGTCGGCCACCATGCAGGCCGAGCGCGACTGGGTGGTGGTCTTCAACATTCCGCGCATCGAGGCCGCGGTGAAGGCGGGCCAGTTCAAGACCATCGGCGATTCCAAGGTGCCCGTGGTCGATGGCCGGCACGGCTCGCCGCTGACGCTCTACATCCCGATCCCGAAGAACCCGCACGGCATCAACGCCAGCCCGGACGGCAAGTACGTGGTGGCCAACGGCAAGCTGTCGCCCACGGTGTCGGTGATGGAGTGGAGCCGCATCGACGACTGCTTCGCCGGCAAGCTGAAGGACCCGCGCGATGCCGTGGTCGCCGAACCGGAGATCGGCCTGGGCCCGCTGCACACCGCCTACGACGGCCGCGGCAACGCCTACACCACCCTGTTCATCGACAGCCAGATCGCCAAGTGGAACATCGCCGACGCGATCGCTGCGTACAACGGCAAGAAGGTCAACTACCTGCGCCAGAAGATCGACGTGGCCTACCAGCCCGGGCACTGCCACACATCGATGGGCGAAACCCGCGACGCCGACGGCAAATGGCTGCTCTCGCTGAACAAGTTCTCCAAGGATCGCTTTCTGCCCGTCGGCCCGCTGCACCCGGACAACGACCAGCTGATCGACATCTCCGGCGACACCATGAGGCTGGTCGCCGATGGCCCGGTCTACTCCGAGCCGCACGACGTGGTGCTGTTGCACCGCCGGCTGCTGATCGACAAGGTCAAGCACGTCTGGGACCGCGACGATCCCTACTTCGCCGACGCCATAGCCATGGCCAAGCGCCACGGCATCAACGTGCTGGCCGACAGCAAGGTGATCCGCGAAGGGCGCAAGGTGTACGTCTACATGACCTCGGCTGCGCCGATCTACGGCATCAACAACTTCAAGGTGAAGAAGGGCGACGAGGTCACCGTGACGGTGACCAACATCGATGCCGTGGAGGACGTGACTCATGGCTTCTGCATCGCCAACTACGGCATCAACATGGAGATCAGCCCGGGTGCCACCTCCTCGGTGACCTTCACCGCCGACAAGGCCGGCGTGTACTGGTACTACTGCACGTTCTTCTGCCATGCCATGCACATGGAGATGCAGGGACGCATGCTGGTGGAAGCCTGAGGCCAGGCCGCGCCGTCGCCTCCCGCGACGGCGCGGCACGCGCAGCCATGTCCGCCGCCCGCCTGTCCATCCTGACCCTGGCCGCCGTACTGGTGGCTCCTTGCACGCGCGCCGCCGACGACCTGACCGCGCGCGTGGCGGCGGCCGCGCCCGGCGCGGTGATCGAGGTGCCCGCCGGCGTGCATCATGTCCACCTGCGCGTGGACAAGCCCCTGGTCCTGGAAGGGCGACCCGGCGCGATCCTCGATGGCGACGGCCGCGGCGACGTGCTGCGCATCGGCGCCGACCATGTCACGGTGCGCAATCTCGACGTGCGCGCCAGCGGCACCGACCTCACCGCGATGAATGCCGGCATCTACGTCGAGCGCAGCGCGCACGACGTACTCATCGCGGGCAGCACGGTCGAGGACAGCCTCTTCGGCATCTACCTCGACGGAGCCTCCGACGTGCAGGTGCGGCACAACACCGTGCGCGGCATCCGCCGCCTGCGCGTGGCCGACCGCGGCGACGGCATCCACCTGTGGAACGACACCGGCTGCACCATCGAAGACAACGACGTCGGCTGGTCGCGCGACGGCATCTACGTCTATGTCAGCACGCAGAACACGATTGCCCGCAACACGGTGCACGACGTGCGCTACGGCGTCCACTACATGTACTCGCACCGCAATCGGCTGACCGGCAACGCGAGCCGCAACAACCTCGCCGGCTACGCGCTGATGGCTTCCGACCACTTGCACGTGATCGGCAACACCAGTGACGGCGACCAGGCCTACGGGTTCCTGTTCAACTACATTTCCTACAGCGAGATCGCCGGCAACTTGGTGCGCGGAGTCGCCGGCCAGCGCGGCGGCGACGGCCAGTCCATCGACGGCGGCGAGGGCAAGGGCCTGTTCGTCTACCTGTCGCAGTTCAATGCGATCCACGACAATCTGGTCGCCGACTCGCAGATCGGCATCCACGTGACCGCGGGCTCGGAGCACAACCGGGTCTGGAACAACCGCTTCATCGACAACCGCGTGCAGGTCAAGTACGCGCAGAACCTCGCCCAGGAATGGTCCGAGCGCGGGCGCGGCAACTTCTGGAGCGATTACCTCGGGTGGGACCTGGACGGCGACGGCATCGGCGACGTGCCGTTCCGGCCCAACGACAGCGTCGACGTGCTGCTGTGGAAATACCCGGCCGCGCGAAGCCTGATGTCCAGTCCGTCGATCCTGCTGCTGCGCTACGTGCAGCGCGCCTTCCCGGTATTCACCCCGGCCGCGGTGCAGGACAGCCACCCGCTGATGCGCGCCCCGGCCCCCTACGGAGTCGATCCATGAACCACGCGATTGCATGCGAGGCGCTGGCCAAGCGCTACGGCACGCTCGCCGCGCTCGACGGCGTCAGCGCCTGCGTGCCGCGCGGCCGGGTGATCGGCCTGCTCGGCCACAACGGCGCCGGCAAGTCGACCCTGATCAAGCTGATCCTGGGCCTGATCGCCCCCAGCGGCGGCCGCCTAGACGTGCTCGGCCAGTCGCCGTGGCGCGCGCACGCGCTGCGCCGGCGCATCGGCTACCTGCCCGAGAGCGCCACCTTCTACGCCAGCCTGAGCGGGCGCGAGCTGCTCGACTACCTGGCCCGGCTGAAGCAGGCGCCGCGCGGCCAGACGCAGGCGCTGCTGGAGCGCGTCGGCCTGGCCCACGCCGCCGACCGGCGCATCGGCACGTACTCCAAGGGCATGCGGCAACGCCTCGGCCTGGCGCAGGCCCTGCTCGGCTCGCCGGAACTGGTGCTGCTGGACGAACCGACCACCGGCCTCGACCCGCAGGCCACCCGCGAGCTGTACCGCATCGTCGGCGAGCTGCGCGCGGACGGCCGCTGCGTGCTGATTTCCTCGCACCTGCTCGCCGAGCTGGAGCCGCACATCGACGGCGCGTTGATCCTGCGCCAGGGCCGGCTGCTCGCCGCCGGCAGCCTCGACGCGCTGGGCGAGCAGGCCGCACTGCCCGCCCGCGTGCTGCTGCACCCGCGCGGTGACGCCGCCGGCGAACTGCTGGCCCGGCTGGACGCGCGCGGCCTACCCGCGCAGCGGCGGCCCGACGGTCGGCTGGAGCTGCAGGTGCCGCGGGCCGGCAAGCTGCCCGTGCTGCGCGAACTGCTCGCCGATCCCGCGGTGGCCGACCTCGACGTGCGCGAGCCCACGCTGGCGCAGCTCTACGACTGGCTCGGCGCCGGTCAGCGGTCCGCCGCGGAGGCCTGCGCATGAACACCATCCTCATCGTCGCCCGGAAGGAGTTCCGCGACGACTTCCGCAACCGCTGGACGGTGGCGCTCACGATACTGTTCGCGCTGCTGGCACTGGGCATCGCCTGGTTCGGCAGCGCCGCCGCCGGCCGGGTCGGCTTCACCTCGTTCGACGCCACGCTGGCCAGCCTGACCACGCTGGGCGCCTTCGTGATCCCGCTGATCGGCCTGCTGATCGCCTACGACGCCATCGTCGGCGAGCGCGACGACGGCACCCTGCTGCTGATGCTCAGCTATCCGCTGGCGCGCGGCCAGCTGGTCGCCGGCAAGTTCCTCGGCCACTGCGGCGCACTGGCCGTAGCCACCCTGCTCGGCTTCGGCCTGGCGGTGGCGATCATGCAACTGATGCAGCCGCCCGCGCAGACGCTGCAGGCGTGGCTGCACATCGGCCGCTTCATCCTCAGCGCCTCGCTGCTGGGCGCCTGCTTCGTCGGGCTGGCCTGCCTGATCAGCGTGCTGACCGTCGACAAGTCGCGCGCCGCCGGCCTGGCGCTGATCGGCTGGCTGCTCAGCGTGGTGCTGTTCGACCTGGCGCTGCTGGCGTTGCTGGTGGTCAGCGGCGGCAACCCGGTCGAACGGGCGATGTATCCGTACCTGTTGCTGCTCAACCCGGTCGATGTGTTCCGGCTGGTCAACCTCACCGCTCTGGGCGACGGTGCCGGCAACGACCTGCTGACCGGCATGACCGCCCACCACGGCTACTCGCCGCTGCTACTGTGCCTGGTGCTGTTGGCCTGGGCGGTGCTGCCGTTCGCCGGGGCGATGCTTGCATTCCGGCGCAAGGAAATCTGAGGAGAAACGCATGTGCACCCGTTCCCCACTCCGCTCCGGCTGGCTGGCGACACCGGCCCTCGCGCTGGCCCTGCTCACTGGTTGCGGTGTCGACCGCACCCCCGCCCGGCAAGCGGTCGACACCCATCCGGACGACACCTGCGCCGTATGCGGCATGTACCTGGACAGTTCGCCAGGGCCGCGGGCGGAAGCCTGGGTGGCCGGCCGCACCAAGCCGCTGATGTTCGACTCCACCCGCGACTTCTTCGCCTACGTGCTGCAGCCTGAAAATCAGGCCTCGCTGCAGGCGCTGTTCGTGCAGGACAGCGCGCATATCGACTGGCAGCAGCCCAGCCACGCCGCGGCCAGCTTCATCGACGCGCGCCGTGCTTTCTATGCGGTCTGGCAGCCGCTGCCCGGTTCGATGGGCCCAACCCTGGCGCCATTCGCCACACGCGTGGCAGCGGCGGCTTTCGTGCACGAACACGGCGGCGCCGTGCTCGGCTTCGACGAGGTCACTCCCGCGCTGGTGGCCGCGCTGGATTACCGCTGTCCCGCCAAGGCGGCCGCTGGCGCCCATGGCCCGCTGCAGTGCCTGGCTAGGCCCACGGCATCCACGGGGCTAACGGCCGCGCCGCAATCACTGGATTCGCCTGCACCGCAGGGCCAGTCAGTCCAGCCACTTCCATGACCGGGAATTCTCAGCATGTTCCAACTGAACAGTACTTCGCATCGGGTCGCATTACTCGTGCTGGTACTGAGCCAGCACTCGGGCTCGTCAAGGGTTGCCTGCGAACGGCTATTTGGCGGCACCAAGCCCCGACGCACCTGAGCGTCATTCGGCAGCGCCGCCACGCGGCGGCAGTGAAACACGGCGGACTGGAAATCACCGATGCGGTAGTGATCGAATGCGAGGACACACAGATAAACTCTTCGGCACTGTTCGATCTGGAGTTCATCGCCCCGTTTCGTCTCCAGCTCGGCGCCTTCACGCGCAACCGCAAGCTCAACGCACCACGTCTACACGCCACGATGATGGCAGACGTTTGCATCTCCGCCGATCGAGGCGGCACGGGGCGATCTATTTGACCAGCTCAAGGTACCATCGTACGCGTGTGGGCTGTTCGGATCGGGCCTTCTCCAAGGCACGCGTTGGGTGCAGCGCGGTGGTGTTCGATTGCCTCAACCGACAGCCTGCTAGCGTGGCTGCAAGGGCGGAACAGTCAGTCGTTGCCATCAGTTTTCGCCACCCAGTCCGGAATCAAGATGCTCGACGTGCTCGACCTGGTCCAACCACAGATTCCAGGCGCCATGCGGTGCGGCTGGACTCTCCAGGGTAATGACGGCGTTGATTCCTTCTTCGCCTTGGGGATCGCGAAACACTTGCGTACTGGCGCGCACCTTGACGACGCCGGTGTACGTTGTGCCGTTGCGTAATGACAGTACAACGCGACCGTGCGCGGGAAGTTGCGAGATCAGTGTTTCCAACCGCCCAACGTCAGCGTCAGTGGTGCAGATTCGAGGGGCTTGTTTGCTCATGATTCGACCCTTCAACTGAAAGAAACCAATGCATCAAGGTGGGCACCAGTTGCCAGCATCAAGCGCAGCACGACGATATAGAGCACTCACTTCTGCGCGTCGTCGAGCAGCTGGCGCAGCATGTACGGCAGGATGCCGCCATGGCAGTAGTACTCAGCCTCGACGGGTGTATCGATGCGCACGGTGGCACTGAATTTCGTCACCTTGCCTTGTCCGTCGGTGGCGCGCACATGCACTTCGTGTGGAGGTACGCCCTTGGCGGCAAGGCCACTGATGTCGAAGCTTTCCTCGCCGGTCAGGCCCAGTGAGTCTGCGCTGTCGCCGGCCTTGTACTGCAACGGCAGCACGCCCATGCCTATTAGGTTAGAGCGGTGGATGCGCTCGTAGGACTGGGCAATCACCACGCGTACACCCAGCAGCGCAGTACCTTTGGCGGCCCAGTCGCGCGACGAACCGGAGCCGTATTCCTTGCCGGTCAGGATGACTAGCGGCGTACCCGCCTTGATGTAGTTGACCGACGCGTCGTAGATGCTGCTTACCGGTGCATCATCTTGCGTGAAGTCACGAGTAAAGCCACCCTCGGTGCCAGGCGCCAACTGGTTGCGCAGGCGGATGTTGGCGAAGGTGCCGCGAATCATCACCTCGTGGTTGCCGCGACGTGAGCCGTAGGAGTTGAAGTCCTTGCGCTCGATGCCATGGTCGATGAGGTACTTGCCCGCGGGCGAGTCGACCTTAATCGCACCGGCCGGGCTGATGTGGTCGGTGGTCACCGAATCGCCCAGTTTGGCCAGCACGCGCGCGCCCGTGATGTCCGTCAGTGGCTGGATCTTGCGGCCGACGCCATCGAAATACGGCGGCTGGCGCACGTAGGTGGAATCACCGCTCCATTCGAACGCGTCGCCTTCGGGGACCTCCAGGCTGCGCCAATTTTCGTCGCCGGCAAATACGTCGGCGTAGCCCTTGGTGAACATCTCCGCCTGTACGCAAGCATCGATGACCTTCTTGATCTCGTCGATCGATGGCCAGATGTCGCGCAGGTACACCGGCTTGCCGTCGCTGCCTGCGCCCAGCGGCTCCTTCAACAGGTTTGCGTGCATGGTGCCGACCAGTGCATAGGCGACCACCAGCATCGGCGAGGCCAGGAAGTTCATCTGGGTCTGCGGGTGAATGCGGCCCTCGAAGTTGCGATTGCCCGAGAGCACGGCGCTGACGTTGAGCTGGTGTTCGTCCACGGCCACAGCGACTTCCGGAATCAGCGGCCCCGAATTGCCGATGCAGGTGGTGCAGCCGTAGCCGACGAGGTTGAAGCCGAGCTGGTCCAGGTATGACGTGAGCCCCGCCCGGTCATAATAGTCGGTCACCACGCGCGAGCCCGGTGCCAGCGACGTCTTGACCCACGGCTTGCGTGTCAAGCCTTTTTCCACTGCGTGTTTGGCCAGCAGGCCGGCACCGATCATGACCAGCGGATTGGAGGTGTTGGTGCACGAGGTGATGGCAGCGATGACGACGTGGCCGTTGTCGACCTTGGCAGGGGTGCCGTCGGCTAGGGTGATGTCCACCGGCGCATGCGGCCAGTCATGGGCCATGTCGCAATGGCCCGGCACCCGCGGAGGTTCGGTGTTGCAGTCCCTGGCAATGGAAACCGGGTCGCTGGCAGGGAACGTTTCGTCAATGCCTTCGTCCAGGCATCCCAGGATTGCCTTCTCATAGGGCTGTCCGCCCAGCAATGCGCCGACGGCACTCGGGGCGATGCGCACCGGGATACGATCCTGTGGACGCTTGGGACCGGCGATGGAGGGTTCCAGCGATCCCAGATCCAGCTCCAGGGTTTGCGAGAACTCCGGCTCGTTGTCAGGGTCGTGCCACATGCCTTGCGCCTTGGCATAGGCCTCGACCAGACGCACCTGATGCTCGGGGCGACCGGTCAGGCGCAAATAGGAAAGCGTCTCCTCGTCGATCGGAAAAATCGCGCAGGTCGCGCCGTATTCCGGGCTCATGTTGCCCAGCGTAGCGCGGTTGGCCAGCGGAATACGCGCCACGCCTGGGCCGTAGAAATCGACGAACTTGCCGACCACACCGGTCTTGCGCAGCAGCTCGGCCACGGTGAGCACCAAGTCGGTAGCGGTCGTGCCGGGCGGAAACTCGCCGGTCAGCTTGAGCCCGACCACCTGCGGAATCAGCATGCTCATCGGTTGGCCCAGCATCGCGGCCTCGGCTTCGATACCGCCGACGCCCCAGCCAAGCACACCCAATCCGTTGACCATTGGCGTGTGCGAGTCGGTGCCGACCAGCGTATCGGGATAGGCCATCATTCCGTCGGGCCCTTCGCGGGTGAATACGACGCGCGACAGGTATTCCAGATTGACCTGGTGGCAGATGCCGGTGTCCGGCGGCACCACCTTGAAATTGTTGAATGCCTGCTGTGCCCAACGCAGCAGTTGATAGCGCTCGATGTTGCGCTGGAATTCCAGTTGGGCATTGGTGGCGAAGGCATCGGCACTGCCGAACACGTCGGCGATGACGGAGTGATCGATGACCAGCTCACTGGGCACCAGTGGATTGATGCATTGCGGGTCGCCGCCCAGTGCGATGATCGCATCGCGCATGGCCACCAGGTCAACCACGCAGGGCACGCCGGTGAAATCCTGCATCAGTACGCGTGCTGGTGTGTACTGGATCTCCTGCGTCGGCTCGGCGGCAGGATGCCAGCCGGCGAGTGCCTCGATCTGCTTGGCCGTTACAAGGCGGCCATCCTCGTTGCGCAGCAGGTTTTCCAACAACACCTTCAGACTGTACGGCAGCCGCTGTGCGCCTTTGATGCGTTCCAGCCGATGGATGACATAGCTGACGCCATCGACATCAAGTCGGTCGCGGGTGGCGAAACCGTTGTTGGTCATGAGTCGGTCCCGAGAAGTGAATGCCGACTAAGGTGCCGTGTTGAATACGAGCGCGTCCGCGATCGGATTCAGCGCAGACTAATCAATAGCACGGCGAAAATGCCGACCGACATTAGCGCGTAACAGATGCCGTGAATGGCGGCCACCACGACGAACCTGACGCGATCGGCATGCATATAGTCTTCGACGATGACCTGCAGACCCAAGCGCAGGTGCTGAAACAGCGCCACCAGCAGCAGGATCATCGGCACCGACGTCACTGGTCGCGCGAGCCAGGCCACGAGTTCGGCGTGACCGGCGCGGGTATGGCTGATCAGCGCGGCCAGAAACCATATGAGCAACGGGATCAGCGCAACCGCCGTGGCCCGCTGCAGCCACCAGTGCGAGGCGCCGGTCTTGGCCGAGCCAAGACCAATGGCCCGGTGCAGCGCCGTGGCGCGATCGCCTGGGGCGCTGCGCTGCAGCGGGCCATGTCGCTTCCATTCCGACATGTGCTAGGCCCCCATGCTCAAGGCTATTGCCCAGGTGGCCCCGGTCAGCAGCACACTAGTCATCACCACACACCAGCCGCTGAGATAGATGTTGCGCAATTCGAACCCGTAATCCAGGTCCCAGGCCAGGTGGCGGATGCCGTTGCACAGGTGATAGAACAGCGCAAGCGTCCAGCTGAACAGCAGGACATGTCCGATCCACGAACCCATTAAGCTTTCCAGCGTCGCATACGTGTGGCCACCTTGGACCACGGCGATCAGCCAACCGACTAGTGCAAACGCGCCCAGCGCCAGCCAGACGCCACTGGCGCGGTGGGTGATTGAAAGTACCGAGGTCAGTTGCGGCCGGTAGATCTGCACATCGGGTGATCGCGGGCGGGGACGGATAGCCACGGCCGGTCACCCGCAGCGCTGCTGCATCATCAGCTTGATCTCGGCAATTTTCTTGCCGGGGTTCAGGCCTTTGGGGCAGGTGCGCGTACAGTTAAGGATGGTGTGGCAGCGATACAACTTGAACGGATCCTCGAGATCGTCCAGCCGCTCTTCGGTCGCGTCGTCACGGCTGTCCACCAGCCAACGATGCGCCTGCAACAACACGGCCGGTCCCAGAAATCGATCGCCGTTCCACCAGTGGCTGGGACAGCCAGAGGTGCAACAGAAGCAAAGGATGCACTCGTAATCGCCATCGAGTTTCTTGCGCTCCTCCGGCGATTGCAGACGCTCGCTTGTCGGCGGTGGCGTGTTGCTTCGCAACCAGGGCTTGATGGAGGTGTACTGGGCCAATGCGTGGCTCTGGTCACCGACCAGGTCCTTGACCACGTCCATGTTGTTGAGCGGATACACCGTCGCCGGATCGCTGATTTCGTCCAGTGAGCGGATGCAGGCGAGCCAATTGGTGCCATCGATATTCATCGCGCAGGAACCGCAAATGCCTTCCCGGCAGGAGCGGCGGAACGTGAGCGTGGGGTCGACCTCGTTCTTGATCTTGATCAGCGCATCTAGAAGCATCGGCCCGCATTTGTCGCGATCGATGGTATAGGTGTCGATATGGGGACCGCGGTCGGAGCCTGGATCGTAACGATAAATACGTAGACGCTTGACCCGCGTCGCATTTGTCGGTTCGGGCCAGACTCGACCCTCTTCGATACGCGACGTGGGGGATGTACCAAGGTTTCCTGGTACTGGAAAACGTTTGGGAAGACGCCAGCTCGAGATCTGCTTGGAGTTTTTGATCAACATGACACCTCCCTCCAATGATCAAACCTGTGCTGCTATAACGCTGGAGCGGCGCGTTTCAGTGGCCCACTGCAGTTTCCGCACGCATACCCAGATAGCCCTTGGTCGACGCGATTACCAGCGGAACCGCGCCGAAGATAATGAAGACCAGATCGCCAGGCAACCGCATCCATTCGATCACGTGCGAGCGCGGCATGCTCATGTACTCGACGCTGCGTGCATGCCAGTAACCATGCTGCACCACGTCCCAGAGCTGAAGCACACCGCTCGGAAACAGGCTCAGCACCAACATCATCGCGAGCCCAACATTGCTACCCCAGAACGCCACCCTGACATACTTCTCGATTCCAGGCCAACGCGCATCGCTGCTGGCCTGGCGCAGGCAGAACACCATCAGGGCAATGGCCAGCATGCCGAACACCCCCATCAGCGCGGCATGGCCATGGGTCGGTGTGACTTGGGTGCCCACCTCGTAATAGCTGACGATCGGCAGGTTGATGAAGAAGCCGAACATGCCGGCACCGACGAAGTTCCAGAAACCTACCGCCATCAGGAAGTAGAACGCCCACTTGTGCGGCACCGCGACTGCTTTGCCGCAAATCTCGCAATCGCCGCGGGTGGTCCGTACGAAATCCCAGGCATCCAACGTCAGCAAGGTCAGCGGAACGACCTCAAGAACCGAGAACAGGGCCGACAGCGCCATGTTGAAATTGGTGTGCCCGGTGAAATACCAATGGTGCCCGGTGCCAATCAGGCCGCCGAGGAAATACAGGATCGCGTCCAGGTAGATCACCCTCAACGCTACGTTGCGCTGGGTCAGGCCCAGTTGATAAAAGGTCAGCGCCACCACCGTGGTGGCGAAGAATTCAAAGAAACCCTCGACCCACAAATGGATGATCCAGAAACGCCAAGTATCGACCACCGTGTAATTCGTCTTGGCGCCGAAGAACAACGCCGGCACGTAGAACACCGGGATGGCGACGGCCGCGAACATGAACATTTTCGCCAGCGGTCGTGCCGCCGGATTGGCCACCGCGCGCGGACGCGCGAGCACCCAGAGGATGGCAAACCAGACCAGCAGGCCGACCACCAGCAGGTACTGCCAGATCCGGCCAAGCTCGAGGTACTCCCAGCCCTGGTCACCGAGCCAGAACCACCAGTTGCCCAGCTTCTGTTCGATGCCGGCCCAGACGCCGAGCAGGCTGCCGCCGATCACCACCACGAAGGCCGCAAACAACACGTGCACCCAACCGGCCAGCCAGCGCGGCTCGTCATCCGGCGCGCGCAGGGAGCGGCCAAGGAACAAGGCGGCAGCGACGTAGGCGGTGGCGATCCAGAAGATCGCAGTCTGCAAATGCCAAGTACGCAGGAGATTGCTGGGGAAGATGTTCTCCAGCTGGAAGCCATAGAAACTGCCCGGGTCCGCGCGGAAATGCGCCACGCCACCGCCGACCAGCGTCTGCATCAGAAATAGCAAGGCCACCACGACAAAGAACTTCACTAGCGCACGCTGACCCGGACTCGATTGTCCCGGCAGCAACTGCGGATGCACATGGTGACCGCGGCTGATCCATCCCAGGTAATCGAACTTGCCGAACGCCAGCAGCACGGTCGCGATGCCGGCCAGCAGCACCAGCAGGCTCAGCGCGCTCCACAGCAGCGCACTGCCGGTGGCGACATTGCCCACGCTGGGGTCGTAGGGAAAATTGTTGGTGTACGACGCATCCGTACCCGGCCGCGTCGCCACCGAAGCCCACGCAGCCCAGGTCACGAAAGCGGTGAACTGGTGCAGCTCGGTGGAATCGCTGATCAGATTCGGCTTGAGCCCGCCATTCCTGGTCGGATCCTTGAAGTAGTTCGCCCAGTAGCCGATCTGCTGCCGGTAGGCGACCGCCTCGGGCTCGATAAGGCGCAACACGCCGCTCTGCCCATCGTAACGGTTGGTTTTCAGGGTCACCGTCGTTTCCGCATGCACTGCTGCCCGTTGCTGCGCATCCAGCGCGCCCACGGGTTTGCCATACTGCTTGCCGGCCATGGCCTCGGCGGTGTCCTCACCGAGACGATGCAGCGCTTCGGCGGAATAGTCCGGTCCGAGATACGCGCCATGTCCCCAGATGCTGCCGTTGTCCATCAGGCCGTATTTGAGAAAGACCGCCTGACCGGCACGGATATCGTCGCCGCTGAACAGCAGTCTGCCCTGAGCGTCCACCACCTGCGAGGGGATCGGCGGCGCATTGCGGTAGGCTAGCGAGGTGATGGCCAGCAATCCGGCAAAGCCGATCATCATCACGATCGCCACCGTTCGCAACCACCACGGTGAAAGTTCGGAATCGTCTTCGGTCAAGGGTTGTGCTGCTTCATTCATCGCTCATCTCCAAGGCAAACCGAAACACCGGAAGCCGCGACATGCCGAAAACAAAACCATCAACCACGAGGCGTCCCATTTCAGTTCGCCCAATAAGGTGGGTACGAGAGCCCGACGATCCGTGCCGACTTCTGCAGTCGAACAAAGCCGGCGTCTGGTATACATCATTTTCTACAAGTGAGTCGACAAATTCCCTACCTGATTAGCGTCGATCCCCAGCCGAGATAATTGCTCGCGGCGCGCAGGATCGGCTCGGGGCAAGGCTTGCAGAGGGCGACGGCCCGCGCCAGGGCATCTGAGCGTGTGCAGAATTTTGTGTAAACGGGATTGGGTTTACAGCTGAGGCATGCGGTCCTCGAACTGGATGGTAAAGCGGTTGAGCGCGGCCTTCCAATCGCGGATGGGCAACGTCCACCGCTTGCTGATGTTGCGCAGGGCGAGATACAGCAGTTTCATCAGCGCCTCGTCGCTGGGGAACGCACCGCGGTGCTTGGTCAGCCTGCGCAGTCCGTAGTTGACCGACTCGATGGCGTTGGTGGTGTAGATCACCTTGCGGATCTCCGGCGGGTAGTCGAAGAACGGGACCAGCCGCGGCCAGTTGCGCCGCCATGACTGGCCGATCGGCGGATACTCCTCGTCCCACCGCGCCTCGAACTCGGCGAGCCGCAGTTCGGCCTCCTCGGCGGTGGCGCAGGTGTAGATGCGCTTGAGGTCGGCCGCCACCTCCGGTCGCCGCTTCCACGACACGCAGTTCAGACTGTGCCCCACCATGTGCACGATGCACAGTTGCACCGCGTCGTCTGCGGGAACACCGCCTCGATCGCTTCGGGAAAGCCCTTCAGGCCGTCGACGCAGGCGATGAAGATGTCCTGCACGCCGCGGTTGCGCAGCTCCGTCACCACCTGCATCCAGAACTTCGCGCCCTCGGTCTGGGCCAGCCACAAGCCCAGCACCTCCTTCTCGCCGGCCGTGGTGATGCCGATGGCCAGGTAGACCGCCTTCACCCGCACCGCGCCCTCGCGCACCTTCACATGGATACAGTCGAGGTAGACGATCGGGTACACCGGATCCAGCGGCCGGCTCTGCCAGGTCTTCACCTCGTCGACCACGGCATCGGTCACCGAGGAGATCAGGCTGGGCGATACCTCGGCGCCGTACATCTCTTCCAGGTGCGCCTGGATCTCGCGCACCGTCAGGCCGCGGGCGTACAGCGACAGGATCTTGTCGTCGAAGCCGGTCCAGCGGGTCTGGTGCTTGGGGACCAGCTTCGGCTCGAAGGTGCCGTCGCGGTCGCGGGGGATCTCGATGGGCAGTTCGCCGAACTCGCCCTTGAGCGTCTTGCGGCTGCGGCCGTTGCGGGTGTTGCCGGCGGCGTTGGCCACCGGCTCGTGCTTCTCGTGACCGAGGTGCTCGGTCATCTCTGCATCCAGGGCCTTCTCGACCAGCAGCTTGGTCAGCTGCTTGAGCAGGCCGTTCTCGCCGATCAGGTCTTCGGGTTTCTGGTAGTTGGCCAACAGACGGCTAAGCAGCTCGTCGGGTACATCGTGCTTGCGTGGGCTCATGGTGTCTCCGGGTCTGGCGGCAGTCTCCTGCCTGCGACCCGTTTACACAAAATCTAGGACACGCCCCTCTATGCAGTGCATCGTTCAGATCGCGTGTCAGCCGCGCCGACGTCTTGTCGAGCGGTTGCGCTGTCGTTTCCACTGCAAGCCACCTGCCCGAAAAAGCGTTCGATACGATGCGTCGACCACCTGCCCGCATAGGGTCGGAGCCGCTCCGCGCTAGCCCCGATAACCCGGCCTGATCAACCTTCTGTTGGGTTACACAAGATTCTGCACACGCTCCTGGACGATGCTCCTAACAGCCTGATAGAGGCAGAGTTACCACGAAATCGCTACCGCGACCTCGACCAGCGCTGTGCGCAACCACGCTGCCCCCATGTGCCCGCACCAGATCACGCACCACCGACAGGCCGACCCCAAGGCCACCGCTGGAATGCGGCAACGCGTCGGCGTCCTGTACAAACAGGTCGAATATCGTCGGCAGAGCCTCGGCAGAAATGCCGATACCGTTGTCGCGCACGGTGATCACGGCACAGGTATCCAGTAGCACCAGCTCAAGCGCGATCTCGCCTTTCTCGGGCGTGTACTTGCTGGCATTGTCCAGCAGGTTGCTGAAGATCTGCGCCAACCGCATCGGGTCGCCGAACATGCGGATCGGCTCCGGCCGTATACACATGCTGAAATGCTGCTGACGAAGCTCCATGCCAGGCCGGCATGACGCCGCCACCTGGTTGAGAATACTGCCCAGATCGATGTCGCTGCGCTCGATTCGCAGCGTGCTGGTACTCAGGCGCGAGGCGTCGAGCAGGTCGTCGATCAATCGGGTCATGCAGGTGACCTGGCCATTGATGATCACTTGAAGCCGCTCGACCGGAATTTCGCCGGTGCTGTTGCGGTTGATCAGCAGGCCGGCGGCGATGCGCAGCGGAGTCAGCGGATTGCGCAATTCATGCGCCACGATCGCCATGTGCTTCAACTGCTGGCGGTGCGCTTCGGTCGCATCCGCCGCGGATTCCTGTGCTTTCAATGCGGCCAGCACTAGTTGTGCGTTGGCCTCACGCAGATCCTGCAGCGATGGGGTTGGCTCCTGAGGCCATGCTCCCAAGTGGGGGTGGAAATCGCCGAACCCGGCGCGCTTGCGACGGTACATGGCAGCATCGGCGTGCTTGATGAGGGTAACCGAGTCTTCACCGTCATCCGGGTAGATGCTGATGCCCAGACTTGCCGAAAGCTTCAGTATCTCGCCCCCTACGCTGACAGGCGTCCTGAGCGCCATCAGCATCTCGGCGGCGATCCGCTCTGCATCGGCGGGCGCCGCGATCGCCGGCAGCAGCACCAGAAATTCGTCGCCACCATAGCGGCACACGGAATCCGATTCGCGCAGCACCGATTGCAGCGAACGCGCCACGATTTGCAGTACTTCGTCGCCAACCGCGTGCCCGAGGAGGTCATTGATGGGCTTGAAATGATCGAGATCGATAAACACCAGCGCCAGGCGCCGCCCGTCGCGTCGGGCCATGAGCAGGGCACGTTCCAGCCGATCCAGCATGAAGGCACGGTTGAGCGTCCCGGTCACGACATCGCGCTGGAAGGCCGCGGTCAAGGTAGCCAGGTCGGCAACGGCCATGGCTGCGATATCGTCAGCATGCAATGCCGCCAGCACCAGTTCCTGGTTGGCTTCCTGCAATTGGATGGCGTGGCTCTCACTGAGAGAGTGGCGCGCATGAGAAAGTTTCCGCCGCAGTTCCACCAGTTCGTGGCGCAGCCGGGCCGCCTTCTTTTCAAGCAATGCCAGCGCGTGTTTCGTGGCAGCCTCGGTCGGTTTTGCCTGGTCGGTCATGGCAGTGCTGGCGCGGCGCTCAACCATCGTCAGGGCCGCTTCGCTGCCGAGATCCAGGCTGGCTGCGCGTGGGGCTGCTACCCAGTAGGCCTTCGTAGTTGGTCAGCATCTGGTCGATCTTGATGCCGTCGTCGTCGATGTGGAACAAGCGCAATTCGGTCGAGTGCATGCTGGCGCGGACTTTGAGCACCGCCATCATGCGCTGCAATCGGCTCTCCACCTCGATGTAGCGCTGAACGACGATTGCGTCGGTCAGGAAAGCCGTGCCGTAGGGGCTGAAGCGCAGTTCGGTGTAGCGGTCCTCAAGCTCGGAGGTCATCAGCACGGTGACGCCGGTGCTGGCCAACGCGGACACCATTCGCGCCAGTGCTTCGCGGAAGTCCTCGCGGAAAGTGGGCGCCAACGAGAGTTCAAAGCCCGACAGCGAGTCGATCACCACACGACTGGCCTTGAGCCGCCGCACTTCGGCGGTGAGCACCATGGCGACCTCATCCACCGACAGGCCCGGTGCGCTGGTGTCGACCACGCCGATACGGCCGCTTTCGATCAATTCGGCTACTTGCTGGCCGCGCGACTGCGTGGCGCGCTGCTCGAAGGCGGCAATCACGCCGGTTTCGCCCCGGCGGCCACCTTCGACCAGGAATGCCGCCGCCAGGATGCTTTTGCCCGACCCGGACGGCCCGGCCACCAGCAACGAATAGCCACGCGGCAGGCCGCCACCCATCATCGCGTCGAGTCCGGGCACGCCCATCGACAGTCGTTCAGTGAACGGCGGATTTGAAAGATTCGCCGACACGTCGGCCACCGGTGGCGGCGCAAACACCTGCAGGCCCGCCATGCCGATGCGGAACGTATGCAAACCCGGCAGCGTGGACTGGCCGCGCATCTTCAGGATGTCGAGCTTGCGCACCATCGAATTGCGCTGAACGCTCTGGCGCAACCAGATCAGACCATCGGCCACGGTGAATATCGGACTGGGGTCGCTGTCGCTGAAGTACTCCCCGATGAGGAAGGTGGTCGCTTGCCAGCTGGTCATCAGCATGCCCAGTTGCTGCACGAACTGCTGCAGGCTGATGAATTCCGTGCCACCGCCCTGCCCGGCCAGGATCACCGAGCGGAACGAGTCGACAAACACCAGGGCAGGCCCGTGCGCTTCGACCTCGGCGACGATCCGCGCAAGTACCCGGGTCAGGTCACCGGTGGCGGTCTCTTCGGCAAGATTGACGAAGTGGATCGTGTGATTGACTTTGTCGTTGTCGAAAAAGTCGAACTGCTGCTGGTAGCGCAGCATCTTCAGCGGCGGCTCGCCCAGCACGGTGAAGTACAGCGCCGGACGTGCAGGCGTGGCCAGCGCAAACATCATCTGGTGTGCCAGCGTGGTCTTGCCGCAGCCGGGTGGCCCTGCGATGACATTGAACGAGAACTCCGGCAGGCCGCCGCCAAGCACCTCGTCCAGTCCGGGCACGCCGGTGCGCAGCCGGTTGATGGTGGCTTTGGCAGTGGTCATGTCATGTTTTCCTGCGCGGCATCACCGCTCGTGGGGTTTCCCATACGGGACGCAGCAGTCGTTCGGTGAGCGATGCGCCAATCAGTGTGATCAGTACTTTATGGAAGTTCTGCAGTAGCGCAGCATTCACCGCGATCGCTTCAATGCGGTCCTGTTGCGCCAGCACCGCCCCTAATGCCGACAAGCCATCGAGGGGCAACGCGTTCTCGTTGATGGCCTGCAGGCATGGGTGCGCGGTACGCGTCAGATAAATACTGCGCTTGATCAGCGCGTCGACACCGGACTGGCCGATGATCGGCGCCAATGCGTCGCCCACGTCATCCCAGATTGAGACGGCTATCTCCGCAATCCGTACGGCATCGGCGCTCTCGGTTGCGAGATGCGCAAACATCGGCTGGATCCCTTGCGCTTCAGCTTGCATCGGTGATCCGTGAGTGTCCGCAGGTACAGGCTTGCGCAGTCTACATCGCCCTTGTTGGCAACGATGGGCACCGGCAAACGACGTGAAATGGATTCTGGCCTCGCTTTGCGTACTCGCTCGGGGTCAAATGGCCAAGCGAACCGGAGGACCCATGCCGGTCGCCATCGCTCCGGCACGTGTCTCAGAAAACTTCTGCACACGCATCCTGACGGCGCCTGCCTCCCGATCAGCAGGCTGCGCAGCGCGCTGCAGCCTGTCGCGGAGCTATCGCTTGGATATCATGAACTCGGGTTCCTCGTGCTCCGCCCAATACCCGTTGCGCCCATAGTGCCTGTAGATGTCCATCTCCAGCATGCGGTCCAGTTCCACGGCCGAGTCGTACGGTGGTGCACCCTTCACCGCCTGACGGCGGAGATTGACGGCAACCGTGTTCTCCGCCCAGCTCACGTGCCGGATCCATTCCGGCGCGATCAGAACCAGGTGCCCGCTCCACCAGTGACTCGTCTCCACGACGATGTATCGGATGGCCCACGTGTCTTCTTCGACGAGCAGGCCTTGCACGTGACCGATGTCGCCGTCGGTCGCCTTGATGTGATAACCCAGTATCTCCTGGCAACTGCGCAGGTGTGGATCATTGTTATCCAGCGCGGATCCGGACCCTGTTCTGTCGCGCGGTTCGTCCCGGCCGCTACCTGGTCTGTCATGAGCCATCGTCCTCATCGAGGACGGGTGTGCGCCCATTCCCCATAGCCCGCTGCCACCCCAGTAATACGGGTAGCCGAAATAGCCGAGATGGTCCATTTCATGCTGCCGCGAAACGGGCTTGTCGGTATCGATGCCGGGGCTGTTCCGCACCTGTTCCTTGGTGATCGACACCGGCAGCACTTTGCCGGCCCAGTCGGGGCGATCGACCGCGATGGGCGAGATCAACACCTTCCGGTTCGAGAGCCAGTTGCCGGTGTCCACCACCAGATAACGGATCACCCATGCCCGGTCGTCGAAATAGAAATCCTTGACATGGCCAAGGTCGCCGTCCGTTGCACGGATGGCGTAGCTTTCCAGGTCGTTCATGCTGCGCAACATGTGTTTCTCCTGCGTGGCCAGCACCGACAGACGTCGGCGCCTTCAAGAAGGTGGAGCGTCCGGGCGACGGCGATGTTCCGGTGGAAAACCTCCCCGGCTTGGCAGCTGGCATGACAGGCCATGGAGACCCGGATCGAGTCGCGATTTCCGCCAGCGCGTTGGCCTGTCCTTCCAAGCCTCGTCCCAGAGTGACCTGCAGCCCCTCCCCCGGTCGGTGCGACAGCGCACGCAGGGCCGTGATGAAAGCCTTGCCGCGCACCAGCCAACTCTCCGGAAGCTTCGGCGAGGTGGCGGCACGCTCCCTTCCCGGATTCATCCTTCCCGGCTTCAGCGCAATGCGTTTCGGGCCAGCAACGCCTCGGCTCGCTTGCAGACGTTGTCGACGGTGAACCCGTATTCGCGCAGCAGAACGTCGGCCGGTGCGGAGGCGCCGAAGCGTTCCACGCCGAGCATATCGCCGTGCGCGCCGATGTAGCGTTCCCAGCCTTGCCGCACACCCAGCTCCACTGCCAGCCGCGCGCCGACGGATGGCGGCAGCACCGCGTCGCGCGCGGCCTGCGGCAGCGCCTCGAACAGCTCCCAGCTCGGCATCGACACGCAGCGCACGGCGATGCCCTGCGCCTGCAGGCGTTCCGACGCGGCCACGATCAGGCTCACCTCGGAACCGCTGGCGATCAGGATCAGGTTCGGCTTGCCGTCGGGCGCATCGCTTAGCACGTAGGCACCGTGGCGCAGGCCGTCCGCCGCCGCGCAGCGTGTGCGGTCGAGCGTGGGCAGCGCCTGCCGCGTCAGCACCAGCACCACCGGGTGATCGCGCGTTTCCACCGCCACCTTCCAGGCCACGGCGGTTTCATTGGCGTCGCAGGGCCGGATCACGATGAGCTTGGGAATCGCGCGCAGGTTCGCCAGCTGTTCCACCGGCTGGTGCGTGGGGCCGTCCTCGCCCAGCGCGATGCTGTCGTGGGTGAACACATTGACGACGTGCAGGCCCATCAATGCGGCCAGGCGCATCGGCGGGCGCATGTAGTCGGAGAAGATCAGGAAGGTCGCGGTGAACGGGATGAAGCCGCCGTGTGCGGCCAGGCCATTGGCGATGGCGCCCATCGCGTGCTCGCGCACGCCGAAATGCAGATTGCGCCCGGCACGGCTCCAGCCGCCGCCGCTGGAGCCTTGCTGATCTTCGCCTTGCGATGGCGGTGGGTTGAAATCGCCCTGCCCCTTCAACGCGGTCTTGGTGGATGGATCGAGATCGGCTGAGCCACCGCACAGCGCGGGCAGCGACGGTGCGATGGCATTCATCATCTTGCCCGAGGCATCGCGCGTGGCCAACCCCTTGGCATCAGCGGGAAACACAGGTGCCTTCGCGTCCCAGCCCGCAGGCAGCTCACCGCGCAGGCGGCCCTGCAGCTCGCGCGCCAGCTCGGGGAAGGCCTTGGCATAGGCGGCCATGCGCTCGTCCCAGGCCGCTTCGTCCTGCGCACCGCGCTGCAACGCCTCGCGGAAATGGGCGAGTGCCGCATCGGGAATCAGGAAAGCCGGCTCGGGGGGCCAGCCAAGCTTCTGCTTGGTCGCGCGCACGTCGTCCACGCCAAGCGGCGAGCCATGTGCCTTGAAGCTGTCCTGCTCGGGCGAGCCGTAACCGAGATGCGTGCGCACCAGGACCAGCGAAGGCCGTGCTGTTTCCGCGCGAGCGGCCTTCAGGGCGGCGTCGATCGCGGCGAGGTCGTTGCCGTCCCTCACCATTATCGTGTGCCAGCCATAGGCTTCGAAGCGCCCGGCGCGGTCCTCGGAGAAGGTGATGTCGGTGCCGGCGGACAGGGTCACGTAGTTGTCGTCGTACAGGCAGGTGAGCTTGCCCAGTTGCAGGTGCCCGGCCAGCGAGGCAGCTTCGGAGGCCACGCCTTCCATCAGGTCGCCGTCGCTGACGAGAGCGTAGGTGTAGTGGTCGATCACCGCATGGCCGGGCCGGTTGTAGCGCGCCGCCAGTTGGGCCTCGCCCATCGCCATGCCGGCCGCGTTGGCCATGCCCTGCCCCAGCGGCCCGGTGGTGGTTTCCACGCCCGGTGTGTGGCCGCGCTCGGGATGCCCGGGCGCCTTGCTGCCCCATTGGCGGAACTGCTTGATGTCGTCCAGCGAAAGCGCGTAGCCGGTCAGGTGCAGCAGGCTGTAGAGCAGCGCCGAGCCATGGCCGGCCGAAAGCACGAAGCGGTCGCGGTCGATCCAGTCCGGGTTATGCGGGTTGTATTTCAGCCAGCGCGTCCACAGCGCGTACGCCATCGGCGCCGCGTCCAGCGGCAGGCCCGGATGACCGCTGTCGGCCTTCTGCACCATGTCCACAGACAGGAAGCGGATGGTATTGACGCATTGTTGGTCGAGTTCATCGGACATGGCTTGCTTCCTGGTGGAGGGGGCGCGGCCGCGCGGGCAGCGTGCTGCGCTTCCTTGGAGATCGCCTGCAAGATGCGCCTGGCTGTGGAAGATCCCGGCCCAGATCGATGTTCCCGACACCGGGCAGCCGTGCGACAAACATGCCACTGGCGGAAGCCGCCTTGATGCCGCCGGTCGGCGCGTGATCGGCCATGCCCGTCGACCTTCCCGCAGGCCTGCCCGCGGCCCTGTGCTGCGGCGGAGGCAGCGCGACGGGCCGCTGCCTTGGTGGCGGACCAGTCGACTCGATGAAGACTTGCGTCCGTGGTGCCGTCACCCCGATGTTGCAGGATGGGTGCGCAAACACGGCCAAGAGCCTAAGTACCGCGCAATCCCGCGCAAGGCGGTTCCGAACTCGGCGGCCCAAACTGCACCGCGCACACTCTGGTCGTCTGTGCGCGACCGAACGGATCATCCGCGGATTTTCTGCGTAAATGGCCGTGGCCCGATACTCGACCCGCTCAAACCAACCGCGGCGATCGGGTCGAAAACAACGGCGGCAAATCGATGCCGTGCCGCCATCTTGCCCAGGTGCATCAGGTCGATGCAATGCAATAACCGTCTTGCAGTTGCCGTGCCTTCGAAACGATCTGCCGCTGGACAGCACGTACGCAGACATATGCCACTGTCACCGTTTGCGGCATTCCCGCAAACATGGCATTCACGAAGGAGTACGTCATGAAAACGAAATTGGCCATGGCCATTTGCGCGCCCCTGTTGATGACCAATGTGGCAATGGCATCCCAATCCCATGACCACGACAACAACGGCCATCGCCAGAACAGTTCGGTCATGCATGGCCGGGGCACGCACGAGGGCTGGTACAGGAAAGGCGGGGTCATGCCCAATGACTATCGCAACAACCGCTATGTCGTATCGGACTGGCGTTCCGAGCACCTGCGCGAGCCGCCGCATGGATACCATTGGGTGCGCAGCGACAATGGCGATTTCCTGCTCGTTGTCGTGACCACCGGCGTGATCAGCAGCATTCTCCTGAGTCATTGATCCACCATAGGTGGCGAGCTATCACATGAAAAAGGCGACCCCGTGCATGCCTTGGATCGCCCAATCTTTCTGCAAGAGACATTTGGATACCAAGATCATGCCGGTCATTCAGTGTTGGCCGGTGAGAGAAATCGAACCTCGTGAATGGGCCTGCGCACACGCATAATGCCGGCCACAGCAGTGTCATGCTCCACCAGAGGAGTGCTTCTTGAAGTCCATGATTTTGCACGATGGCGGTGTACGCGCCGTCATCTCCGGATCCGACTTGCAATCCCGCGCAGCCACGAACGATCCATCCCGGCCTTGCGAGAAAACCATAAGCCTGACCGTCGAAGCGCTCGCCTCATGGAGCCTTTCCCAGGCGGCGGGCAGCTTTGTTGACGAAGGCGGAACATGGCGGCATCAGACGCCCCCGGCGGCGAAGGCATGATGGCAGGCCGGGCTTTCGGCAAATCCGCCGAAGACCAACACCGAGCGCTGGCGTAAGAGCGGAGGCACCCGGAGCCTGCCGATGATCCCCAAACGGGCTGCGGGGAGCTATTGAACAGGCTCCTATCGAAAGCAAAGGCCATGGTCGAACAGTCACCCGCAGGGGAAGGCAAGTCGGCCGTGCCGCTGTGGCGCCGCTTCAGCGCGGGCCTGATCACCGGGGCCGCCGACGACGACCCCAGCGGCATCGCCACGTATTCGCAGCTCGGCGCCGCGTTCGGCTACGGCACGCTATGGTGCATCTTGCTGACCATGCCGCTGATGATCGCGATTCAAGGCGTCAGCGCCGGCATCGGCCGGGTCACCGGTCGGGGTCTGATGGACGGCATCCGCAAGTACTACCCCCGCCCGCTGGGTTATGCGCTGGTGGTCTCGCTCGTGGTGGCGAACGTGATCAACCTGGCGGCGGATATCGGCGCCATGGGCGCGGCGCTGAAGCTGCTGATCGGCGGCCCGACCCTGCTTTACACGCTGTGCTTTGCCGTGGTGTCGCTGGGGCTGCAGCTGTTCATGCCGTTCTCGCGCTACTCGCCGATCCTGAAAGTGCTCACGTTGAGCCTGTTCGCCTACGTGGGCACGGTGATGGTGATCCACGTGCCGTGGACAGCGGTGTTCAGGAGCATCGTGATGCCGCCGATCACCTGGAACGCCAAGTACGCAGTCGGCGTGGTGGCCCTGCTCGGCACCACGATCAGCCCTTATCTCTTTTGCTGGCAGGCGTCGCAGGAGGTGGAGGAGATGGGCGTTGGCAGTGGCCGCAAGGCACTGAAGCACACGCCTTGGCAGGGCACCGGCGCGCTGCGCCGGATCGGCGTGGATACCACGGTGGGCATGCTGTTCTCGAACCTGATCGCGTTCTTCATCATCCTCACCGCCGCGGTGGTGCTGCACGCGCATGGCAAGACCGACATCACTTCCTCCGCCGAGGCGGCCGAGGCGCTGCGGCCGTTGGCGGGCAAGCTGGCGTTCGCGCTGTTCGCGGCGGGCATCATCGGCACCGGCTTGCTGGCGGTGCCGGTGCTGGCCGGCGCCACCGCCTACGCAGCCGCCGGCGCGTTCGGCCAGCGCTCCGGGCTGGAGCACAAGTTGCACCAAGCGAAATTCTTCTACGCCGTACTGGTGGTGGCCAGCCTCGCCGGCATGGCGCTCAATCTCACGTCGATCGATCCAGTGAAGGCGCTTTACTGGAGTGCGGTGATCAACGGCGTGGTAGCAGCGCCACTGATGGTCGTGATGATGCTGATGGGCTCGCGGCGCAAGGTGATGGGCACGTTCACCATGCACTGGACACTGAAACTGTTCGGCTGGCTCGCCACCGCGGTGATGGCGGCCGCGGCGGCGGTGATGTTCGTCACCTGGGGCAAGTGAGCAGCATCCGCTGTCGCGCCATATTGACGGCACGCAGCGCACAGTCGGGGAGTCCGGGTGGGATTCCACCACCGGACCGGCGTCCTGATCCGGGCGCTCCAGTGGCATGGACGCGGAACGAGGCAAGGCGCCTGGATTCCGTTTCGCGTCGGCGGCAACCCCATGAACGTCTGGCTGCGACGTACGAACGCTTGCGCGGCGCTGGCGCTGCTCGGGCTGGCGCTCGGCGGCTGCTCGGCATTGCGCACCGATTTCGTGAAGCGTCCGTCGCATGCCTTGCCGCCGACCACCAGCACGCCCAGCGCGCGCTACGTGCATGCCGCGGCGGACCAGCATCCGCAGCAGTCCGGCTTCCGCCTGATGACCGACGGCACCAATGCGCTGATGAGCCGCGTGGCGCTGATCGACGAGGCCAAGCACGCGGTCGATCTGCAGTACTACATCTTCAAGAACGACGCGACCGGCCGGCTGGTGGCGCAGCACCTGCTGGCCGCGGCGGATCGCGGCGTGCGCGTGCGCCTGCTGATCGACGACATCAACGTGAGCCACGAGGTCGGCATGCTCGATGCGCTGAACGCGAGCCCGAACTTCAAGGTGCGCCTGTTCAACCCCTTCCACACGCGCAAGCCCTCGCTGCTGTCCAAGACCGTGCAGCTGCTGTTCTCGCCGAGCCGGCTCAACCACCGCATGCACAACAAGTCGTTCATCGTGGACAACAACGTGGCGATCGTCGGTGGCCGCAACATCGGCGACGACTATTTCAGCGTCGACCGCACCACCGACTTCCGCGACCTCGACCTGATCGCGATCGGGCCGGTGGTGAAGGAAGCCTCGCGCGCGTTCGACGAATACTGGAACTGCCCCGCCGCCTACCCAGTCACGGCGTTCCGCGGCAAGCGTGCCAACCACTACGACCTGGCGCAACTGCGTGCCAACCTCGGGCGCGACGCACGCCACTTCGCGCAAACGGATTACGCGCAGGCGGCGGCGCAGGATTATCCCGACGGCCCTTCGGGCGACCGCCATGGTGCGTGGTTCTGGGGGCCGGCGAGGCTGGTCGCCGACCAGCCGGCCAAGATCGAACCACATCAGGACAACCCGGCGCTGCGCATCGCCCCCCAGATCCGGGCGATGACCGACCGGGCGCAACACGAACTGCTGCTGGTCTCGCCGTACTTCGTGCCCAGCAAGCAGGACGTGCGTTATCTCGTCGGCCTGGTAGCACGCGGCGTGACGGTAAAGGTACTCACCAATTCGCTCGCCTCCACCGACGAGCCGGCCGTGCATGCAGGCTATTCACGGCATCGGCGCGCACTGCTGGAAGGCGGCGTGCAGCTGTGGGAACTGCGTCCCGCCGTCGGCGCGCCGCAACCGGCAACCGCCAAGGGCACCTCGTCCGGCGTCAGCCTGCATGCCAAGGCGATCGTGGTGGACCGGCAACAAACCTTCATCGGTTCGATGAACATGGACCAGCGCTCGAAGCTGCTGAACACCGAGATGGGCATCATCGTCGACAGCCCGGCATTGGCGGCCGCGGTGAAGCAGTTCTTCGACAACGCCACCCGGCCGGCGAACGCCTATCGGGTGATCCTGGTCGCGAGAGGCCTGCCGCACGCCGGCCGGATGCGATGGCTGGCGAGCGACGACGGCAAGCCGGTAAGTTACGACCGCGATCCCGGCGTCAGCATGATGCGTCGGCTGGAAGTATGGGCGCTCCGGCTGTTGCCGATCGAGGGCATGCTCTGAGAAGAGAAGGCTGACGAGAACGAATCGGGGGACCAGGCAGGCTCCGCCGCACTATCCACAATCGGTTCGCCCGCCCCGCCACATCGCGTATCTGCCCCCGCAAATGTTGTGTGTCGCATCGTACATACAGCCGGCACGGGATATTCGATGATGCCTGTGTGCACTCGCTGCTCTCGGCGCGACTTCGCGACAATCTCCAAAGCTCGGGCGGTTCGCCCGGGACAGGCACCTCCAGTGACCGGAATGCCACAAAAGTGGCCCGGTTCAGACATCCACCCAACGCCCCCTGTCACCACTTCCGTGCGCATGGGCGTGGCAAGTGACAACGCAGACAAAGGACACATCTCATGAAACGCCATCTTCTCGCATTGAATTCGGTTTTGATCGTCACGGCCATGGCCGTTCATCCAGGTCTGGCGCGCGCCCAACATTCCGCCGACCTGGACTGCACGATGCAGTTCTCTCTTTCAACCTGGTCGCTTGTCTACAAGCAGTCGGAGGGACGCGGCTTCGTCACCTGCCGGGATGGCCAGTCCATGCACGTCAAGATTGTCGCCAGGGGCGGTGGCCTGACGGTTGGCAAGTCCCGTATCGACGACGGAACGGGCCGTTTCACCGACGTGCATTCGATATCGGAGATTCTCGGCCACTACGGTGACGCCGAAGCTCATGCGGGAGCCGGCAACGCAAGCGAGGCGCAGGTGCTCACCAAGGGAGATGTTTCCCTTGCGCTGTCCGGCACCGGTAAAGGCATCGATCTTGGCGTCGACGTCGGAGAGGTCACGCTCTCGCGGACAAAGTGACGGAACTGCGGCGGCTCTGGTGGCATGCAGGAATGGCCACGGCAGCGTCGCCCATGTCCAGGGTTTGATGCCCGGGGGCAGACGCGGCAATCGACAACCAGTGACCATCTGCTACTTCCGGCATTCGGTTCGCATGCTTCGCAGTGTCCGTCTTTCTACATCCGTGCGGATTATCGGGAAAAGCCATGACTACAACCTGCAACGGCGACAGCCGTCTCGAACGGGACTTCGACATTCTTCTGCAACACAATGAACAACTCATGCAGGAAAACGAGTCGCTGCGAGCCGAACTTAGACGCCTCTCCGCTGGAGGCGTGCCGATTCGATCGGTCGAGCGCTCGTTGGCGCCGGCTTATGGGACTGCCGATCCCGCCCTGTTGCGCTCCTCCCGCGACAGCGGCCAGCGACCAGCGCGGTAGTCCCTCGGCAACCGGCTGCAAGGATTCCTGCTGTCACCTCTCAGCCCCCCATGCTGGCACGCGCATATGGCGTACGGAGCAGTCGATGATCGATACCGTCCTTTCGTTGCCTGTGCGCGTGCTTCGTGCATGCAGTTCCGGCGGACATGGCCGGTGAAGCCGAGTCCCGGGCCCGTAGACGCTAGATTCGCCCCATCAAGATCAATACGACGACGATAAGCACGATGAGACCCAGGCCACCGGTTGGACCGTAGCCCCATTGCCGGTTGTACGACCAACGTGGGATCGCGCCGATCAGCAGCAGGACGAGTACCACCAGAATAATGGTGCCAATGGTCATTTCGATTCTCCTTGGGATCGGTGAAGCAAGCACTGCACCTCGGAAACCTCGACCTCGGATGGCAGGATTCTTCATGCGTGCCTTGCCGCAAATCACATTATCCAAGTGGTGGATCGATATCTGTTCGATAACGAACGTCGGGGCTTCCGGAGAAGCCTTGACAATGGGCACCATGGACTGTGTGCGGTCGGGTACAGACGGCGTACACCACCCGCTGCATCATGACCTTGCGCCAGTGCATCGGGATGAAAGCATCGGTCGCCCCGTGCGCTTGAAGACCAGGAGCTTTTCGCGGCCCGATGCACCATCGGCTGCTCCGCCTCGTCCGCCCTGTGGTGGCGCAGCAGAAGACACACCGACCCCATAAGAAAGCCTCATGTTCGACGACCTGCTAGACACGGCTTCGTACGGTCTGCTCCACGCAGGGCCGACGACAGTGCTGCTTTATCTGCTGGTGACGACGCAGCTCACCATATTCACCGTGACCCTGTATCTGCATCGCAGCCAAACACACCGCTCGGTCGATTTCCATCCCGCGCTCGCGCATTTCTTCCGTTTCTGGAGCTGGTTGACCACCGCGGTGGTCACCCGCGAATGGGTTGCCGTGCATCGGAAGCACCATGCGCACGCCGATACCGCGCAAGACCCGCACAGCCCTTACATCGTCGGCATCCGCCGGTTGCTGTGGGAAGGCAGCGAGCTTTATACCGCGGCACGCCACGACGGAAAGCTGCTGGCCAAGTACGGCCGTGGCACGCCAGATGACTGGATCGAACGCCACGTGTACACGCCTCACTGCAATTGGGGTCCGACGCTGCTGGCGTTCATCAGCGTGGCTCTGTTCGGCGTCGGCGGCATGGCGATATGGGCAGTCCAGATGATGTGGATTCCCTTCTGGGCCGCCGGCGTGGTCAATGGCATCGGCCATTGGTGGGGTTATCGCAATTTCGAGACTGCGGACAAGTCCACCAACGTCGTGCCGCTGGGCATCTGGGTCGGTGGCGAGGAGCTGCACAACAACCATCACGCCTTTCCCGGTTCGGCGAAGTTCTCGGTACGCCGCTTCGAATTCGATCTGGGATGGTTCGTCATCCAGGCCCTTTCCAGACTCGGGCTCGCGGAGGTCAAGCGCATCGCCGTCGTCGAACAGGCAAACATGACGAACCACCTGGCCATTCGCAAGGCACAACCGGTGACATTGGCGCCACGGGTGAAAGTCATGACGGAATTCTTCCGCAAGGTCACCTTGCCGGTCGTGCGCGAGGAAGTCCGGTACAGGGATCGCCACACACCGTCACTTTCGATACGACTGCGCCATGCGCTGGCCGACGGCGGCCGCTGGCTGTCGACGGACGAGCGGAGGCGCCTTGATGCGTGGATCGATGCCCGGCCGCGCCTGCGCACCATCTGCCGGTTCCGAACACAGCTTGCCGCGTTGATGGAAAGCCGCTGTGCGGACCATGTGGCGGAGTCGATGATGCAATGGGTGCGTGCGGCCGGAGCCAGCGGCATCGACGCGCTGCAGGGGTTCGCCCTCTCCATGGGCGCCAACATGGCCGTGCCAGGTTCTCAAGCCGGAGCTGCCGACATCGTTTTCCCGTCCATCCATCGCCCGACGGGCGACGCGGCCGTCCGCCAACGGCGGGATCCGCATGTCTGACCCGTTGTGGTCGCTCCTGCTCGGCGTGTTGCTCATTGCCATGGTGCTGACCGGGTCGCTGCTCGCCCGCATCCTGCTCAGCAGCGCGATGGTTTATCTCGTCATCGGCTACGCCATGGGGCCTGCCTGGCTTGGCCTGATAGCACCCGATCCACGCAGCAACCCGGACCTGCTGGGGCGGATTGCCGAGATGGCGCTACTCATCTCGCTGTTTACTGTCGGTCTGAGGATGGAGGTGCCGTTGCTCGACCGACGCTGGATACTGTCGTTGCGACTGGCCTTCGTCTCCATGACGATCACGGTCGGGCTCATCGCTGCGGCGGGGGTCTGGGGACTGGGGCTCTCGTTGGGTGGCGCGGTGTTGCTAGGTGGCATCCTGGCACCTACCGATCCCGTGCTTGCCTCGGGGGTCAAAACGGAGCGCGGAACAAATCCCGATGGCCTCCGCTTCAGCCTTGCCGGCGAGGGTGCATTGAACGACGGCACCGCCTTCCCTTTCGTGCTGCTTGGCCTCGGCTTGTTGGGCCTGCATGCCCTCGGTGCGTACGGATGGCACTGGTGGGCGATAGACGTGTTGTGGGCCACCGTGGGCGGGCTCGGCATTGGTGCGCTGCTGAGCGCCGCGATCGGCAAGCTGCTCGTGCACCTGCGCACGCGCCATGGACAGGCGACCGGGCTCGACGAGTTCGTGTCGCTGGGTATCGTCGCGGTGACCTATGGCGTGGCGCAGCTTTGCCACGCATCGGGGTTTCTGGCCGTATTCGCCGCAGGCCTGGCGCTGCAACGGGTGAAGGAACATCCGCAGGCCGGGGCGACGTCGCTCGGTACGGTCCCTCCGTTCCACCGGCATGCCTACGGTGCGTCCCACCACGCGAGCGCGACGATGACGCATGCCGTGCGCGGCTTCAACGCCCAGCTGGAAAAGCTCGCCGAACTGACCATGGTGCTGCTCGTCGGCGCGATGCTCCCCTACATGACCCCGTGGCGCGACCTGTGGTGGTTCATCCCGCTGCTGTTCATGGTGATACGGCCGGCAGCCGTGTTCGCCGGCACCCTCGGGAGATCCGCAGGCCTGCCCCAACGCGCCATGATCGGCTGGTTCGGCATTCGCGGGATCGGCTCCGTGTTCTATCTGTTGTTCGCGATCCGGCATGGGGTGAACGGTCCGCTCGCACAGAAACTGGTCACGCTCACCTTGGTCTGCGTGGCAGTCTCCATCCTGGTGCACGGTGCGTCGATGCGGCCGTTGATGCGCTGGTATATGAGACCCTTGGGCGATGATGCCGGGACATAAGCGAAAGCCCCTGGGGTCCGTCCCGGGGGCTTCCGTTTGTTACAGCGGACTCATGGGCGGCGGAGACATGGCCTGCCGCCGGCCATGGCTCACGTGTGCTTCTTGTAGTCGTCGCGGCTCTTGCCCACTTCCTTCTGGAACTTGCCAACCTGTTTCTCGGCTTGGCCGGAAGCCTCTTTCACCGGATTGCCGGTGACTTTTCCTGCGGCCTCCTTCACTGCACCCTTGATTTCGTGCTTGGTACCTTCGATGCGATTCTTGTCCATGATCATCTCCCATCGCGGGATTGCGACCTCAATGACATGACTAACCTACGCGCATAACAGCCCCGTCTCTGTACGACGGCACACATACGTCGGCGCCGATATGATGTCCGGCGTGCTTCCGTACTGAGCGCGAGACTCCGGGGTAGCCCGCGTCAACAGCGTCGCCTCTTCCGGTGGCATACTTGGCCGTACCAATAGTTGCGTCGCCAAGGGACGCCGAAATTCACTTCCGGAACGATAGAGGAAAGCCATGGTTGAAGCTTCCGATCCGCGACGGAATCGACTTCTCGCCGCTCTGCCCCAAGCCGAATGGGGACGCTGGTTGCCGCACCTCGAGCCCGTGAACATGCCACTCGGCAAGGTGCTCTACGAGTCCGGCAGTCGTTTGAGCCACGTGTACTTTCCAACGACCTCGATCGTCTCGCTGTTGTACGTGATGGAAGACGGCGCCTCCGCCGAGATCGCGGTCGTCGGCAACGAAGGCATCGTCGGCATCTCGCTGTTCATGGGCGGCGAGTCGACGCCAAGCCGCGCACTGGTACAGAGCGCTGGCCAGGGATTCCGCCTCAAGTCGGACCTGATGCTGCAGGAATTTAATCGTGCCGGCCCCGTCCTCCACTTGCTGCTGCGCTACACGCAAGCCCTGATCACTCAGATGTCCCAGACGGCGGTATGCAACCGCCATCACTCGTTGGATCAGCAACTCTGCCGGTGGCTGCTGCTGAGCCTGGATCGGCTGAATTCCGAAGAGTTGGCGATGACACAAGAACTGATCGCCAACATGCTTGGCGTGCGCCGCGAGGGCGTCACTGAAGCCGCCGGCAACCTGCAGCAAGCCGGGTTGATCCGCTACCAGCGCGGCCACATCACGGTCATTGATCGCGCCGGACTCGAGCAGCGCACTTGCGAATGCTATGCCGTGGTCAAGAAAGAGTACGACCGCCTGCTTCCACAACCGCCACCGTGACTAACCATAGTCAACCGCTTGATTAGCCGAAAATCCGTACTCAGGTTACCCCCGATAACGGTCGCTAATCACCGACAGCCATAGGATCGTGACTCAACGCCAGCTTCGAGACGCATTCGGGTGCACGCCGAATGCACGAAAACGCATGTGTGTTGAAAAGGCATGTCGATGCACAACGACGCATCTCTCCATCGCCGCGCGGGTCGAGAAAAAAGCAGGCGAACGCATGCAAACGCAGAAGAGTGCACATCGCGGCGGAAAATGCAGGACATGGCACGGAGAAGCACATCGATGCACATCGTGTAGAACCGCGTGCGCGGGAAACGCAGGAGAATGCAGATGGATGCACACGGAAGCACGGCGGTGCACGAAAGCGCAGAACGGCAAATTTCATGGTCCCGCGCCGCCACCGGGAGTCATTTTCCGGCGTGGATCGCACGCACCGGCCCGCAACAGCCGATTCGTCGTGGGCCGCTGACTGCCGGCGACGCGCCCTTCCCATGTATCCAGGAAGGGGCTATCGCGTGCACGGAGCGCCGCCGCCGACAACGTCGGGTTCCGCGCATGCGGCGCCGCGAGCTCACGCGATCACGGGTAGCGCTATGGCATCCAAGCGGCCATCAACGCAACGGTGGGGAAGGCGCCAGTACATAGGCGCCCAAGTACCCTGCGCGCGTCTACTTGGGCGCCTATCTATGTAGATAATAGGCGCCCAAGTAGAGACACAAAGCCCGCGATGTCACCCGAGATAGGGGGATCGGGTAGAGGTCTTGCGCGTACGACGGATAGTGGTATCGAAGGGGTGAAGTCACCCAAAGGACAAGGAGTCCGCCATGACCACCACCGTCGTCAATCCGTTCCCCGGCGTCTACAAGGCTGCGTATCTCGAAGAGCTGGGCGTCACGGTCGAGGAGTTCGCGCGCGACCCGGAGGCGGCCCTGAACCGCGCCGGCCAGTACGACGCGTGCGCTCTGATGCAGGCGGGTTTGCGCCCGCTGATGCCGGCACAGGTCAGGCTTCGCCAGGCGATGGAGAAGCAGTGGGCCGCGGAGGGCACCCCGGCGGACCGCGTACCGCTGCCTCGCCCGATCCTGGCCAAGCACCGCCACGCGCAGGCGATCCTCGTCGCATGAGCAACCTCAGCGGTCGTACGGTAAACGGGATCAAGCAATGGCTCACCACGCTGGCGTCCGGCAAGCCCGGATTCCAGCGGCGGCGAGAGCAGGACCGCGCCATCTACGCGATCGCGCGGGCACTGGAACCGGAGGACGAGGACGCCGTACGGCTGATCGCCCTCGAAGGTCCTACGGGGATCGGCAAGAGCATCGCCTACCTCATCGCCGGTCTCGTTGCGGCTCAGCATCACGGCAGGACGCTCATCGTCAGTACGGCCACCGTCGCGCTCCAACAGCAGCTCGCGAACGACCTCACCGCGATCGCCAGTCTCGGCGCGACTCCCGTCCGTACGGCGATCGTCAAAGGACGCGGCCGGTACCTCTGCGACCGCAACCTCGCCTCGTTGTCCGGCGAGGACCCGGACCAGCTCGGCCTCGACCTCGGCGGCGACTCCACCGTCGGCGGGCAGTGGCCCTTCAAGCCGACAGCAGAGGAGCGAGAAGCGGTAGGAGCACCGTGGGCTTCGCGGAAGGACCGCGAGTGGGACGGCGACCTCGACACCTGGCAGCGCCCCCTCTCCGTCCGGCTGCGACCGTTGCTCACCACGACGTCGAAGGGCTGCGCCGGCGCCGGCGCCGGCTGTCCGTTCGCGACCGGCTGCGGCCTCCTACGCGCTCGCCGGTCCATCCGCGACAGCGACGTCGTCGTCGTGAACCACGCGATGCTGCTGGCCGACCAGCGGGAGGGTGGTGGCGGTGCCATCCTTCCTCCCCTGGACGAGTCGATTCTTGTCGTGGACGAGGCGCACCACCTGCCCGACGTGGCGGTGGAGGCGCAGGCGGACGGTGTCGTCATAGGCGGACACGCCAAGCGGTTGAAGGCGACGATGGAGGTCATCCAGCGTGCCGGCGGCGTACGGGCGAAGGTGCTGGGTGCGTCGGCCCTCGACCGGCTGACCGAAGCGGAGCGCGACGTCGCGTCCGTCTTGGACGCACTGGGCCGCGTGATCACTCCCCTCCTCCCGGCGAGCGAGGCCAGCGTCGCGGCGGGACGCCGGTACGGGCGCGTCTTCGGCGCAGCGACCTCAGCGCGCCTCCACGCGCATTCCTTGGACGGGCTGCGCTCGGATCTTGAGCTGGGCGCCTCCCGCGCGAAGGTGCTGCTGGACCAGGTGGAGCGAGAGAAGGAGAAGCTGACGAAGGAGCCGCCGGCGGGGGCGGGGTCTGGGATGGTGGCGCGCATCGTACGCGAGCTGGGCGACGCATCGGCCTGGCTGCAGTCCTGCCATGACACCCTTGCTCTGCTTTCCTTTGACGACGACAAGGCTGACGCACCGGTGGCGCGCTGGCTCACCCGCGACCCGCAGGGCGTCGTGGAGGTCCACGCGTCCCCGGTGGACGCATCGGCGTGGCTCGCGAACGTCGTGTGGCGGAAGGCCTTCGGCGCGGTCGCGGTCTCCGCCACTCTCCGTGCGATGGGCGACTTCCGTCACTTCGCCGAGCGGTCAGGTCTACGGCGTATCCGCGAGACGGCGTACGTCGCCC
>NZ_MUNP01000063.1 GCF_002001105.1 Rhodanobacter sp. C06
CACGTAGCAGGCCGCGAAGCACTGACGCGCAGTACGAAGCACCAGAAAATCCCCAGCACCGGCAGTCGCCCGAAAGCCCAGGGCAGAAGCGTCATGCACCCGGCTTGACGGGGAAGTCTCCTACGGACTGGTTAGGGCGCACCGCCGCCACCGCTTTCACGCCAGTCGATAACGTGCATTGCCCAATTTCGATTGCTGTTGTCGATGTAGCAACAGATGCTTCGTTCAACGCAAAAGATGCCAGCAAAAAGCCAGAGCCAATCTTTGTGGCCCGATACGAATGCCCCGCCTATCGCGCAGCCAAAAATCGCGTACTGCCAAAAAAGCTGACGCCAAGTATCTCTGTTGTAATGCTGCTGCAGAGCAGCGTATACCTCCGTCTTGTCACCGTAGGCGTGAAGGTTCTTGTGCTCAAGCTTCGCCATAATCTCCTCCCTGCACCCTAACGCCTAAGCTAGCAAAGTCACTGCAAGTTATAAAATCCGTTTCCATCAAGCCCGGACGCCGGCACTTCTTTCTCCGATCGCGCGTCAATGACGCCCCCGGCACTCTCTATAGCCTCACGCGTTGCGGGACGCAGTGAGCGTTGGTTCTGCCCCGATGCAGGGTCGAACTTGATGAAATAGTAAACCTTTACATTTTCCACGAGTCACCTCCAAAAATGGGAAGCTCACTTGCGCCCTAACGCTGGAGTTGAGCGGCGGCGGAGCCGTCCGCCTCGGACGACTGGTTAGGGGCCACGGTAGCAGCAACCGAGCTGAAAACGCGCCTTAACTCGACCTCGCCCTTGGGAACCCAAGGCTTCCCATGTGATGCGAAAGTACCGCCGGAATCCGTTTTGACCCAATGAAAGACGACTTCCGCCTGTACCACTCGCTTTGTGCCAGGACCATGGCGCATCACGCCGTTTACCAACAGTTGCTCGAAGCGACCTACGGACCCGTCAATGTCGCTTTGCTTGACGCCGAGTTGCACCCAACAATTTGTGTTTGTTGGATCTATGAGGAAAGCACCGTGACGGAAGTCGGTGGAGTACAACGCCAATGTTCTGTAGATACGTCCATCGTGTTCAGGGCCGAAATGTGTGAGCTCACAAACCGACGCTTGTGCCAGACGCTCATGGCTTGAGTGAGCGACAGAAGGAAGACAGACGGCCCCGAGCAAGGCGATAAAGAGGCAGGCCAAACCGCTACGTTCCATGAGTGGCCCCTAACGCTGGAGTTAAGCGGCGGCGAAGCCGTCCGCCTTGAACGAGTAGTTAGAGCCTAGCCTGCAACAATGCTGCTTGGCTTTGAAGGCCCATGTTTACAGCAGCACAATGTAACTCGGCCCAGAACTCCTTGGGGCTGCCGCAGAGCTCACCAAGTTCTATAGCGTCGTTGAGGGCAAGACCGAGTTCGTTGTGGTGCAAGAATTCCTGCAGCGATAGCCAGCAAGCCTCAGCGTCTTGGCTTGGCAGTACCTGCGGCAAGTAGAAGCGACTTGCAGCGAGGTATCGAAGGGTTTTGGCGTGCGATGCCTTCAATTCAATTGGCGACATTGTTCACCTGGGCTCTAACGCTGGAGTTAAGCGGCGGCGTAGCCGTCCGCCTTGAACGAATTGTTAGAACTCTTGCGAATGCGCCCAAGCAAGTAACGCTTTTGCTGATTCCATTGCCCAAGCTGTGTAGTGCTGCTCAGCCGCTTCGCGCTCTTGATCGTAACTTACAAGCGCATCAGGCGCCCACAACTCACGTACTGAGCCCAGCGGAAATTGGTCAGTCTCTGAGTCGATGCCGACGAACGGAATAAACAAAGGGTTGTTCTCCTGCCCCAGGGCAACGCGGCTTGACGTGACGATGCGAGACGCCTCAACGACACCGATGCCAGAAGCGAGCAACAGTTCAAGTGCTTCGCTGAGGGTCGAAAGACTCTGCAATTTCTGTGTACTGCTCATGAGTTCTAACGCTTAGTAGACCCCGGATCGGGGCATATGCACCGGATGTTCAGCTTTCGGCTGTCCTTGGTCAAGCGGGCGAATCCTACACGCGAACAAGGGGTTGCCGGATGGCGGCGGCACCGGGCAGCGGGTGATGCTCACGTTGCATATCCCACGGAGCGAGGCGCTATGTCTTATCCCCCACTATCGACGGTGATAGCAGGGACTCGTCCGGGGGCGCCAGCGCCGCGTCTGCTGGACGAAGTTCGGCGACGTTTGCGGCTCAAGCACTACAGCTTGCGTACCGAGGCCATCTATGTGGGATGGATACGTCGGTTCATCCTGGTGAACGGGAAGCGCCATCCGCGCGACATGGGGGCGGTGGAGGTGGAGGGCTTCCTGTCCGCCCTGGCCGTGCGCGGAAGGGTGGCGGCCAGCACGCAGAACCAGGCGCTGTCGGCGCTGCTTTTCCTTTATCGGGAAGTGTTGCGGATCGAGCTGCCATGGATGGAGACGATGGTGCGCGCGAAGCGCTCGCAGCACGTCCCGACGGTGTTGGCGCGCGAGGAGGTGCAGGCCTTGCTGGCGCAGCTGGAAGGGCGCCCGTGGCTGTTGGCAAGCCTGTTGTACGGCACCGGCATGCGCCTGATGGAATGCATGCGGCTGCGGGTGAAGGATGTGGATTTTTCCCGCAACGAAATCACCGTGCGCGACGGCAAGGGTGGCAAGGACAGGCGCACGGTGTTGCCCAGGCGGCTGGTCGAGCCGTTGCAACGCGAGATCGAGCGCGCCCATGTCTTGCATGAAGCCGATCTGCACGCGGGTTTCGGCCAGGCCCGCCTGCCGCATGCACTGGCCCGCAAGTACCCACGCGCCGGGCGCGAGTTCGGCTGGCAGTTCGTGTTTCCTTCGGCGCAGCGCTCGATCGATCCGCTGGACGGCGTGGAGCGTCGGCACCACTTCGACGAGGCGCTGCTGTCGCGCGCCATGAAAAGCGCCTGTCGCCGTGCGGGCATCGTCAAGCCGGTGAGCGCGCACACGCTGCGCCATTCGTTCGCCACGCATCTGCTGGAGTCGGGCTACGACATCCGAACGGTGCAGGAGTTGCTCGGCCACAAGGATGTGGCAACCACCCAGATCTACACGCACGTGCTCAATCGGGGCGGAAACGGTGTGCTGAGTCCGCTGGATCGCTGAGCGGGCGAGGGCGATTCACTCCCTCCGCGGATGCTCGATGTCGACGCGATGCTCCACGCCGTCGTCGTGCAGCGGAATGCCGCCGTCCGCCTGCGGCACGCCATCCAGCCGTACGCTGCCTGCCGTGCCGGCGTCGCACTGCCGCACGCGGATGCGGTACGGCGTGCTGCGGTGGCGGTAGTCGAGTTCGTAGCCGTCCCATTCGGGGGGTAGCAGCGGGACGAGGCGCAGCTTGCCGGCGTCGAGGCGCAGGCCGAGCAGGGATTCGACCAGCAGGCGGTACAGCCAGCCGGCGGAGCCGGTGTACCAGCTCCAGCCGCCGCGGCCGGTGTGCGGTGCCACCGCGTAGACATCGGCGCAGACCACATAGGGTTCGACCTTGTAGATGTCCACTTGCGTGGCGTCCTCGCCGCGGCGGGTGGGGGCGATCATGCGCGCGAGCTCCCAGGCGCGCGCGGCGTCGCCGAGCTTCGCGAACGCCATCGCGGCCCAGATCGCGGCGTGGGTGTACTGGCCGCCGTTCTCGCGCACGCCGGGCAGGTAACCCTTGATGTAGCCGGGGTCGAGCGCGGATTTGTCGAACGGCGGGTCGAGCAGTTGCACCAGGCCGGCGTCGCGGCGCACCAGGTGGCGGTCCAGCGCGTCCATTGCCTGGCGCTGGCGTTCCGGTTCGCCCGCGCCCGAGAGTACCGACCAGCTCTGCGCGATGGAGTCGATGCGGCATTCCTCGTTGGCGTGGGCGCCCAGCGGCGTGCCGTCGTCGAACCAGGCGCGGCGATACCAGGCGCCGTCCCAGGCATGCCGTTCCAGCGCGGTGCGCAGCGTGGCGATCTCGTCGCGGCAGCGCCGCGCGAAACCGGCGTCGGCGTGCAGCGCGGCGACTTCGGCGAAGTCGGCCAGCAGCGCGCATTCGAACCAGCCCAGCCACACGCTTTCGCCGATGCCGCGCTCGCCCACGCGGTTCATGCCGTCGTTCCAGTCGCCGCTGCCGATCAGCGGCAGGCCGTGCGGGCCTCGCGCGGCGAGGCCGCGTTCGATCGCGCGCACGCAGTGGCGGTACAGCGGCTCGGTCAGCGGCGAGTGCTGCGGCAGGTCGTAGTACGACTCCTCGTCGTCGTGCAGCGCGCGGCCCTCGATGTAGCCGACGACCTCGTCCAGCACCGCGCGGTCGCCGCTGGCCAGCACGTAGCGCGCGACGGCCAGCGGCAGCCACAGGTAGTCGTCGGAGCAGCGCGTGCGCACGCCGCGGTCCAGCGGCGGGTGCCACCAGTGCAGCACGTCGCCCTCGGGGAACTGGTGCGCGGCGCACAGCAGCAGCTGGCTGCGCGCGAGTTCCGGCGCGGCGTGCAGCAAGGCCATGGAATCCTGCAGCTGGTCGCGGAAGCCGAACGCGCCGCCCGACTGGTAGTAGCCGCTGCGCGCCCAGACGCGGCAGGCCAGCGCCTGGTACGGCAGCCAACCGTTCGCGAGCACGTCCAGCGCGGGCTCGGGCGTGCGTACCTGCACCGCGCCCAGGATGCGATCCCATTGCGCATGCACCTGGTCCAGCGCTTCGGCCGCTGCGGCGCCGCCGCGGTAGCGTTGCGCCAGCGCGGCGGCATCGGCGGCGTCGCGGCCCGCGCCGAGGCGGATCGTCACGCTGCGCTCCTCGCCGTCGTCCAGCGCGAGCCGGCCCTGCATTGCGCCGCAGGGGTCCAGCCCCGCGCCGAGCCGGCCGGAGAGCTGCGCGCGGCCCAGCGCGGCGGGCGCGGCGAGGCTGCCGTTGCGGCCGATGAATTCGCTGCGGTCGCCGCCCAGGCTGCGCTCCTCGGCGTCGAGGTCGAGGAAAGCCACGCGGCCGGGGAATTCGGCGTTGTACGCGTTGCGCGCGAGCAGGGCGCCGCTGCGCGGCTCGACCTCGGTGACCACGTGCATCGCGGTCTTCTCGCGCAGGTCGCCGAGCAGCCATTCCACGTAGGCGGTGACGGATAGCCGGCGCGTGCGGCCGGACTGGTTGCGCAGTTTCAGCATGCAGAATTTCAGCGGCGCATCGACCGCCACGAACACCGTGAGCTCGCTGCGGATGCCGTCCTCGACGTGCTCGAACACGGTGTAGCCGAAGCCGTGCCGGGTCACGTAGCGGCCGCTGCCGCGACAGGGCAGCGGGCTGGGCGACCAGCAGCGACCGTCGTCCTCGTCGCGCAGGTACAGCGCCTCGCCGGCGCCGTCGCCCACCGGGTCGTTGGACCAGGGCGTGAGGCGGAACTCGTGCGCGTTCTCGCTCCAGGTGTAGGCGCCGCCGCTCTCGGAGAGCACCGTGCCGAACTGCGGGTTCGCCAGCACGTTCGCCCACGGCGCGGGCGTGGGCCGGCCGGGGTCGAGCACGATCACGTACTCGCGGCCGTCGGCGGCGAAGTGGCCGGGCGGCAGCTGCGGCAGCGCGTCGTTCGCGGGCGGCACGGCCGGCACGGCGCGGCGCACCCATTCCGGCACCAGCGGCGGCAGCGTGGCTTCCACCCGGCGCCGCTGCACCTGCTCGGCGAGGCTGCCGCGATGGTCGGCCAGCACGATGCGCGCGGCGGCCAGCATCACGAGGCGGTCCTCGCCGGAGAGCAACTGGGCGGGGCGCACGAAGATGCCGCCGGGGCGGTCGAGCAGGGCCGCCTCGCTGCCCGAGGAGACCAGGCCGAGGATCGCGTCCTGCAGCTCCTGGCGGTAGCCGGCGCGGTCCTCGTTCCAGATCACCAGGTCCACCACCAGCCCTTTCAGCCGCCAATACGCGTGCGCCTGCAGCAGCTGGCGCACCAGCTCGATGCGCGCGGGGTCGGCGATGCTGAGCAGCACGATCGGCAGGTCGCCGGACACACCCTGGCCCCACAGCCCGTTCTGGCCGCGGCGGTTCGCCGCCAGCACGCCGCTGTCGGCGCGCAGCATGGCGTTGGGGTAGAGGATCGCGGTGGCCATGTGTTCGTACAGCTGCGCCTCGGGCAGGCTGGCATTGAGCTGGCGCAGCAGCACCTGGCTGTGCGTCCAGGCGAGGTCGAACACGCGGTCGGCGAGGTGGCGGTCGCGGTACTTGCCGATCAGCCGCAGGCAGGCCTCGCGGCTGTCGGCCATGCCGGTGACCACGTCCAGCGTGGCCGACTGCTCCGGCTCCAGCGCGATGCGCACGCGGATCGCCACCACCGGATCGAGCACCGCGCCGGCGCTGCCGGACAGGGTTTCCTGCTCCATCGCCAGCGGCCGCGCCAGTTCGCGGCCACGGCCGAGGAAGCGCGCGCGGTCGGTTTCGTAGGAAATCGCCGCCACGTCGGCGCCGTGCACCGCCAGCAGGTGGCACAGCCACGGCACCGCCTCGCCGGCCGCGCGCGGGCGGCGGCTGCAGACGATGGCCTGCAACTCGGGCAGCAGCTCGGTCTCGACGAACAGCTTGCTGAAAGCGGGATGCACCGCGTCGGCCACGGGCGGCGCCAGCACCACCTCGGCGTAGGTGGTCAGCTCGATCGTGCGACGCGTGCGGCCGCGGTTGGTGAGGCGGGTGCGGCGCAGCTCGATGTCGTCCTCCGGCGACACCACGATCTCGGTGTGCGCGTCGAACTCGCGTTCGCGCACGCGGAACTCGGCGCGGGCGTCGGAGAAGATTGCCTCGTACAGCTCGGTCTTGCGGCACACCGGCTGCCAGGCCACCGACCAGTACGTGCCGCTGGCCACGTCGCGCAGGTAGCCGAACATGCCCCAGTGATCGCGCGTGACGTCCGCCTGCCAGCGCGTCACCGCCAGTTCGCGGCAGCGGCTGTAGCCGCCGCCCGCGCTGGACACCATCACGTGGTAGCGGCCGTTGGACAGCAGCTGCAGCGCGGGGCGCGGCCGGTTCGGGTCGATGAACACGCGCAGCCGCGCCTCGGCGGTGCGCGGGCCTTCGGCCAGTTCGGGGAAGCCGGTGGCGTGCAGGTATTCCGCCGCGGTGCGCGGCACGCGCTCCTGCAGCAGCAGGCAGGTGGCGCGGAACTGCGGGTCGGCGGCGAAGCGCCGCTGCATCGGCTGGCCGAGCAAGGCGTGGTCCAGCGCCAGCAGGCCCATGCCCTGGTGGTGCGACATGAACGAGCGCACCACCACGCTGTCCTGCCCGCGCGGCACGCGCGCCGGCGTGCAGTCCAGCGCCTCGTACATGCCGTAGCGGCCGGCCAGGCCCAGCGCGGCGAGTTGCTGCAGGTTCCGCGCGGCGGCGGCGGGCGCCACCATCGCGGCGAGCATGCTGGCGTAGGGCGCGATCACCACGTCGTCGCCCAGCCCGCGCTTCAGCCCCAGCCCCGGCACGCCGAACGCGCGGTACTGGTAGTTGAGGTGGGCGTCGAACGCGTTGTAGCCGGATTCGGACACGCCCCACGGCAGGGCCAGCCGGCGGCCGTAGTCGATCTGCCGCGTCACCGCGGCGCGGCAGCTCTGGTCGAGCAGGCTGCCCTCGTAGCCGGGCATCACCAGCGCCGGCATCAGGTACTCGAACATCGAGCCGGTCCACGACAGCAGCACCGGCTCGCCGTCGCTGGTGGCGAGCAGGCGGCCGAGCGTGAACCAGTTGTCCTGCGGCAGCTGGCCCTGCGCGATCGCCACGAAGCTGGCCAGCCGCGCCTCGGAGGCGAGCAGGTCGTAATAGCCGGCGTCGAGCCGGCGTTCGTCCACGTTGTAGCCGATCGCCAGCAGGTCGCGCGCGCCGTCGTACAGGAAGCGCCAGTCCATCTGCGCCAGCGCGGCGGCCTGCTGCGCCAGCTGCTCGATGCGCGCGATGCGCTCGCGCGCCTGTTCGCGGCGCTGTTCGGCCTGCGCGGTGCCCGGCCAGCACAACGGTTCGATGCGCGCGAGCTGGCGCAGGCTGGGGATGCCGTGGAAGCCGCCGTCGTCGTCCGCGGGCGGGTCGAGGTGGAAGGCCTGCGTTTCCTCCAGCAGTTCGCGGCATTGCGCCTGCAGCGCGGCGAGCCAGAATGCGGCTTCCTCGTCGTCCGGCGCGGCGAGCGCCTGCGCCTGCGCGTGCTGGCGTTCCAGCACCGCCAGCGCCGCGCCGGTGGTGGCGGGCGGCGCGGCCAGCGTGGCGTCGAGCTCGCGCAGCGGTGTGGCGGCGACATCTCCCTGCGGCCATACGCTTTCCAGCACGCGCCAGGCATCGCGCAGGCCACGTAGCGCGGCGTCGCGGAACACCGGTTCGTTGACGAGTTCCAGCAGGCCGGGACGCAGGGTGAGCAGGTGGCCGGCGAGGTTGCCGCTGTCCACCGCCGACACGTACAGCGGCGGCAGCGGCTGCAGGCTCCGTGTGTCGTACCAGTTGTACCAGTGGCCGCGGTGGCGCGGCAGCGCCTGCAACGTGTCCAGCGTGTGCGCGCTGCGCTCCAGCAGCCGGCGCGTGCCCAGCCAGCCGAAGTCGTGCGCGGCGAGGTTCGCCAGCAGCGCCAGCCCGATGTTGGTGGGCGAGGTGCGTTGCGCGACCGCCGCCACCGGCGCCTCCTGGATGTTGTCCGGCGGCAGCCAGTGGTGTTCCGCGTTCACCTCGTTGTCGAAGAACGCCCAGGTGCGGCGCGCGAGCTGGCGCAGGAACAGCCGTTGCGTGGCGTTCGGCGCGGCCATGCGCGCGCGCCGCGGCAGGCCGATCCACCACGCCAGCGTGGGCGCGAGCAGCCACAGCACCAGCAGCGGCGCGGCCACCGGCAGCGCGACCGGGCGCCTGGCGATGAGCAGTGCGCCCAGCAGCACCGCCACGCACGGCGCGATCCACAGCAGCCGCCACAACGCGGCCGGCGTGTGGCGGCTGGAACGCGCCACCTCGGCCGAGCTGCGCCATTGCAGCAGGTGGCGATGGCTGGCCGCCATGCGCCACAGCGTGCGAGCGATCGCGTCGAGGCTGTACAGCGCCTCGTGCGGCAGCCATGCGAGGTGCAGCGCGATGCGGCCGAGGTGCTGGCTGGCGGCGGCGAAGCCCGCGCGCAGGTGCTGGTCCAGCTGCACGTCGTGCGGCTTCTGCGCCAGTTCCAGCAGCGCCGACAGCAGCGGCGGCACCGCCACCATCGCCAGTACCGCCAGCGTCCAGGACAGTACCGGGATCAGCGCCAGCCAGCCCAGCGCGAGCAACGCCAGCAACGCGGCGGGCACCAGGCTGCGGCGCAGGTTGTCGAGGATCTTCCAGCGCGACAGCGCGGTGAGCGCGTTGCGCCGCCAGCGCCCGTTCGCCGCCGGCGCCCACGGCAGCAGCCAGGGCAGCAGCTGCCAGTCGCCGCGGATCCAGCGATGCCGGCGCTGCACGTCGTCCTGGTAGCGCACCGGGTGTTCCTCGTACAGCTGCACGTCGCTGAGCAGCGCGCAGCGCGCGTGGCAGCCCTCGATCAGGTCGTGGCTGAGGATGCGGTTGTCGGGGAAGCGGCCCTCCAGCGCGGACTCGAACGCGTCGACGTCGTAGATGCCCTTGCCGATGAACGAGCCTTCGCCGAACACGTCCTGGTACACGTCCGAAACCATCTGCGTGTACGGATCGATGCCGGCGTCGCTGCCGAACAGCCGCGCGTAGCGCGAGCGCGCGGTGCCGGGCAGGCTGATGCCCACGCGCGGCTGCAGCAGGCCGTGGCCGCTGGTGACGCGGCCCTTGCGCGAGTCGTAGTGCGGGCGGTTGAGCGGGTGGTCCAGCGTGCCCACGAATTGCGCGGCGGCGTCGCGCGGCAGCTGGGTGTCGGCGTCCAGCGTGATCACGTAGCGCACCGGCGGCAGCGCGGAGAGGTCGCCGGCGATCAGCTGGAAACGGTCCTCGCCCCGGTCGCGCAGGATCGCGTTGAGGTCGGCCAGCTTGCCGCGCTTGCGCTCGCGGCCCATCCAGCGGCGCTCGCCCGGATTCCAGCGGCGCGGCCGGTGCAGCAGGAAGAAACGGTCGACGCCGGCATCGGCATGACGCTCGTTGAGCGCCTCGATGCGCAGCCGTGCCAGCCGCAGCAGGGCGTCGTCGCCGGGCAGCGTTTCCGCGTCTGCGTCGCCGAAGTCGGTGAGCAGGGCGAAGTGCAGGCGCTCGTCGCGGTTGCCGAGGAAGCGTACCTCCAGCGCCTCGACCTGCGTCTCCACGTCGTGCGCGTCGCCGAGCAGGCAGGGCACCGCCACCAGCGTGCGCGCCTCGGCGGGGATGCCGTCGGCGTAGTCCATGCGCGGCAGCCGCTGCGGATGCAGGCTCAGCGTGGCCAGCCAGTTCAGCAGGCTCAGCGCGAGCTGGCTGGCCACCAGCGCCGCCGGCAGCGCGACGGCGAGCAGCGCCCATAACGGGAAGTCGTCGCGCGCCATGGTGGCCAGCAGCGGCTGCGCGAACGCGAACGTGAGCACGGCCAGCAGGCCCAGGTAGATCGGCAGCGGCGCGCGGTCGAAGCCGCGGCGCAGCCGTTCGGCGAGCGGCGCGTGCACGCCCAGCTCCCGCTCCAGCGCGGGCCGGCCCGCGGCGATCAGCCAGTGGCCGGCGTGCCGTTGCAGCGGCGGCGCGTCGTCGTCGACGGCGCGGCGGCACAGCGCGATCGTGGCCGTCGCCACCGCGTGCTCGTCCAGCCGGTGCCGGCGCGCCAGCCGCTCCACCGCGTGGCGGTAGTCGTCGCGGGTGGCGAAATCCATCGCCGCGTAGACGCCGGCGGGGTCCTGCCGCAGCGTGCGCTCGACCAGGCTGGTGCGCTCGACGAAGGCGCGCCAGTCGATCGCCGACAGCGCGCGCAGGCTGCCGATGCTGTTGCCGATCGACACCTGGCTGGCCGCCTGCTGCTGCGCTTCCAGCTGCACCAGCTGCTCCACGCTGAGGCCCGACTGCGCAAGCCGCTGCTCGATCCAGCCCAGCGGCAGCGCCAGCGCCGGGCCCTGGCCTTGCAACCGGCGCGACAGCTCAGCCACGAATGGCCCGCTCATCGGCGGCCCGGCGCGTGCCATGTCGGCCACCACCAGCACCACGCCGGCAGGGTCGCGTTCGGCGGCGGCGGTGAGCTTGTCGGCCCAGCGCGCGGCCTTGCCGCGATCGCGCCAGTCGGCGATCACCCGCGCGGCGACGCGGCGCAGGTTCTCGATCAGCGCGAGGCGCAGCATGATCGGGATCGCCCACAGCTCGCCCAGCTTCAGCGGCGCCACCGCCTGGTAGGTGTTGACGAAGCGGCGCAGGCCGGCGATGTCGGCGCGGCCGTCGCCGTGCGCGATCACTTCCTGCGCGATGTCGTATACCCGTGGCAGCCCGGCCGATGGCCCGTGCGCGAGGCGCGGGAGTTCGCGGCTGTAGCCCTTGGGCAGGTGGCGGCGCGCGATGCGCACCTGCTCCTCGACCAGGTAAAAGTTGTCCAGCAGCCATTCGCCGGCGGGCGTGATGCGGCGGCCCTGGCGGGTGGCCGGGGTGAGCCGCTCGCAGGCGTGGATCAGCACCGCCTCGTTGTCGGCCAGCCGCGCCAGCAGCAGGTCGGCGTGGCGGCCCGGGCTCAGCCGGTGCTGCGCGGCCAGCGTGCGGCCGTGGCGCTCCATCTGTTCGGCGCTGAACAGCTCCGCCCGCAGCGCCGGCTCCGGCTCCGGCTCGCGCCTGGCGCGTTGCGCGGCACGGCGACGGCGGAAGGCGCGCAAGCGGCGCAAGCGCAGCAGCTCGGGGAGTTTGGCGAAATTCAATGGCGGTTCCTGCCGGGTTCGACGCGATCGGCTCGTCGCGAGCGGACCGCGGGATTGGCGTCGGTGCACGGACGCGGCGATAGGCAATCGACCTTACGCGGCCGAACGTGAAGATCGTGCGCGCTACGATGCGTGTCTCGCCCCCTTGCCGGAAACGCCGAAGATGCCGCTGTCGATCCGTCCCGCCGTCGTTGCCGACTTGCCCGCGCTGTGCGCCTGGAACGCGGCGATGGCGTGCGAGACCGAAGGCCTCGCACTCGATCCGGCGGTGCTGGAGCGCGGCGTGCGCGGCGTATTCGAGCAGCCGCAGCGCGGCTTCTACCTGGTCGCCGAACGTGACGGCGCGGCGCTGGGCGGCCTGCTGGTCACGTTCGAGTGGAGCGACTGGCGCGCCGGCGACTACTGGTGGATCCAGAGCGTGTACGTGGTGCCTGAGGCACGTCGCGACGGCGTGTTCCGTGCGCTGTATGCCGAAGTGGAACGCCGCGCCCGCGCCGCCGGCGCGGCGCGCCTGCGCCTGTACGTGGAGACGGAGAACCGCCGCGCGCAGTCGACCTACGAGCGGCTGGGCATGCGTCCATGCCATTACGCGATGTACGAGCAGGTGCTCTGACGCGCCGCCGTGGCCGTCTTTGTGTAGGAGCGCACCCTGTGCGCGAAAGGCGCTTCGACCGGAGCCAGAAGCCATCGCGCACAGGGTGCGCTCCTACGGGGCGGGCCCCGCTCAGGCAGCGCTGGCGGCCATCCAGCGTTCCAGCTCGGCGGCGGGCATCGGCATGCCGAAATGGAAGCCCTGCAGCAGGGTGCAGCCGGCCTCGCGCAGGAAGTCGGCCTGCGCGGCGGTCTCCACGCCCTCGGCGATCACCGTCTTGCCGAGGCTGCGCGCCATCGCGACGATCGTGCGGGTGATCGCGGCGGTGTCGCTGTCGGCGGTCACGTCGTGCACGAAGCTGCGGTCGATCTTCAGCGCGTCGACCGGGAAGTGCTTGAGATAGGACAGGCTGCAGTAGCCGGTGCCGAAGTCGTCCAGCGACAGCCGCACGCCATGCTGGCGGATGCGTTGCAGCAGCCGGGTCGTGGCATCGCCGCCGGCCATCATGGTGCGCTCGGTCAGTTCCAGCTCCAGCTGGCCGGGGCCGATGCCGTAGGCGCCCAGCAACGCGTCGAGCTGCGGCTGGAAGCGCTCGTGGCGGAACTGCAGCGGCGACACGTTCACCGAGATCGGCAGCACCCGCCCGCGCTGCCGCCATTGCCGCGACTGCATGCAGGCCCGCTGCAGCACCCACGCGCCGAGTTCGGCGATCAGGCCGCTGTCCTCGGCCACCGGGATGAACTGGTCGGGCATGAACACGTCGTGGCCGTCGACCTGCCAGCGCAACAGGGCCTCGGCGCCGACGATGCGGCCGCTGCGCGCGTCCACCATCGGCTGGTAGTGCAGCGCCAGCGCGTCGTGCGCCAGCGCATCGCGCAGCGCGCCCTCGATGTTGCGCAGCGTGGCGGCGCGTTCGCCCATCGCGGTGGTGTAGCGGCGCCAGCCGCCGCGGCCGGCCACCTTCATCTCGTACATCGCGGTGCCCGCGTGGCGCAGCAGGGCGTCGGCGTCGTCCGCGTCGTCGGGGAACACGCTGATGCCGATGCTGGCGCCGACCTGCAACGACGCGACGCCCGGCAGCGCGATGCGCGCGCACTGTTGCTGCAGTCGCTCGGCCAGCACGGTGGCCTCGCAGGCCTCGTCCACGCGCGGCAGCAGCAGCACGAACTCGTCGCCGTTGTAGCGGTACAGGGTCTCGTTCTCGCGCAGCGTCTCGCGCAGGCCCTGCGCCACCGCCTGCATCACCTGGTCGCCGCCCTCGTAGCCGAGCGCCTCGTTGATGCGGCGGAAGTGGTCCATGTCCAGGTACAGCAGCGCGCAGCGGCGGTCGCGCAGCGTGGCGCGGTGCACCGCCTGATCGACATGCTCCGGCAGCAGGTTGCGGTTGGGCAGGCCGGTGAGCGCGTCGTGCTGGGTGAGGTGGATCATCTTCAGCGCCAGCGCGCGGTTCTCGCTGACGTCGTGGCAGACCAGCACGCCGCCGATCACGTTGCCGGCGGGATCGTGGATCGGCGCGGCGGAATCCTCGATCGGCGTCTCGAAGCCGTTGCGGTGGGCCAGCGCCACCTTGCCGGACAGGTTCACGATCGCGTTGCGGCGGATCGCCTCGCGCAGCGGGTTCGCCACCTCGGCGCCGCTGTCCGCGTCGCGCAGCCGGAACACTTCGTCCATGCGCCGGCCCTTGGCCTCGCCGGCGCTCCAGCCGGTCATCGCCTCGGCGATCGGGTTGAGCGAGGTCACGTGCAGGCCGGGGTCGGTGGTCAGCACCGCGTCGCCGATCGAGCTCAGCGTGGCCTCGGCGAGCTGGCGCTCGCGGAACAGCGTGTCCTCGAAGTGGCGGCGCTGGCTGACGTCCTGCACCTGGGTGACCACGTAGCGCAGCCGGCCGGCGTCGTCGCGCACCTGCGACACGCTGAGCTGGGCGTACACGGCGTGGCCGTCGCGATGCAGGTAGCGCTTCTCGGTGTGGTAGGCCTCGCGGTTGCCGTCGACCAGCTGGCGGGCGAGTGCTTCGCTCGCGGCCAGGTCGTCCGGGTGGGTGATGTCGCGCCAGTTGCGTGCGAGCAGCTCGGTGTCGGCATAGCCGAGCATCGCGCACAGCGCGGCGTTGACGCGCATGAACTGGCCATCGGGATGGATCAGCGCCATGCCGATCGCGGCGTGCTGGAACGCCTGGAAGAAGCGCTGCTCGCTCTCGCGCAGCTGCAGCTCCAGCGCGTGCCGCTCGGTGATGTCGGTGAACACGGTGATGACGCCGCGCACCTGGCCCGTGGCGTCGAGGTCGGGCTGGAAATGCCCGTGCACGTAGCGGCGCATCGCACCGCTGGCGAGCTCGCCCTCGTAGTGCGTCGGCTGGCCGGCCAGCGCCTGTAGCAGCGCGGCGCGTGCGCCGAGGTAACTCTGCACGTCCAGCGCCTCACTGACGCGCCGGCCGATCAGCTGCGCGGGATCGACGCCGAACCAGCGGCGATGGGTGTCGTTGACGAAGCGGAAGCGCAGCTCGGTGTCGATGCAGGCGATCAGCGCCGGGGCGTTCTGCAGCACGTGACCGGCCAGCTCCGGCGGAAACGCGGAAGCGGGCCCATCACCGCCGGTGGACTGCACTGCCGTGGACATCTTCGCTGCCTGCAAAGATCGGTCGCCGACCCCGTCGCCGAGTTCCGAAAACCGCCCCCGACGGCTTTCGAGTCAGCGGACCCGGCGCCTGCCCGGACCCGCTGCCGCCGCCAGGCATTCGCATGCCGGCGCACGGATCATCATGCGCCCGCCGGGCATCGCTTTGCATCTGCGGATGTGTGAACGATCCGTGCAGGCAGTTATCGCCCCGCGTGCGGCCCGAAAACGGCTCAGTGCAGGGGCATCGCCGGGGCGGCGAGTCGACCCTGTGCGTCCAGCACGATGCGGCCCGGCGCCTGCAGTTCGGCGGCGCAGCCGTGGCGTTCGGCGAGCGCCGCCAGCAGCGGCCCCAAGGCGCGCGGCTGCAGCGGGTAGCCGTGGGCGAGCACGTGCGGGCGGCCGCCCGCGCCGTGTTGCGCCGCGGTGACCGCCACCACGCCCAGGCCGGGCGCCTCGTGGGCGTACAGCCGCGGCGCATCGCAAACCGGATCGGCCGCGGCCACGGTTTCCAGCAGCCAGCCGGAGTCGCCGTCGCCCTCCGGCGCCGACTGCAGGCGCAGCGGCAGGGCGTGCGCGTCCAGCAGCGCGGCGTACTGGCGCAGCTCGAACACGATGCCGGCGAAGTCGTGTGCGCATTGCGCGGGATCGCCGGCCTGTGCGGCCAGCCATGCGGCGGGCGATTGCGCCAGCACGCGGCCGCCTTCATAGCGCAGCGCGAGGCCGCGCGCGCTGAGCACCTCCTCGGCGCGGTTCGGCGTGAGCAGGGCGGCTTCCAGCAGGCTCCACAGCGGCGCGAGGTTGACGTGCTCGTACTGCACGCAGGTGAGCGCCATCAAATCGTTGCGGCTGAGGTAGCGCGCGTGCTCCAGCTGCACGCCCAACGTGCGGATCAGCCAGTCGGCGGTGCGCGCGCCGGCCTCGCCGCGGCCGACCAGCTGCACTTCGACCTGCTCGGCCAGCTCTTCGGCCAGGGTTTCCGGCGCCAGCAGCGACAGCGGCAGCAGGCGCATCGGGCCGTCGGCGAACTGCGGCGACGGCTCCAGCGGCAGTGCCGGCATGTGGCCCTCGTGGCTGCCGAACGCCACCACCTGCGCCACGCCGGCGCGCGGCACGCGACGGCCGAGTTCCTCCAGCGTGGCCCATACGGGAAAGCCGGGGCGCAGCAGTTCGACCGGATCGAACAGCGCGCCCGCCAGCACCAGCCGCGCCTGCGCCACCTGCGGCAGCAGCGCTTGCAGGTCGGTGGCGACCAGCGCGGCCAGTTCGTCCGCCTCGTCGCGGCCCAGGCTGGCGCGCGGCGCGGCGCCGGCCTGCGGTTCCAGTGCGAGCACGATGGGCAGGGCGATCAGCGTAGTGGCTTCCACGGCGGGGGAATCCGGGAGGGGAAAACCGTCATTCTAGCAAGCGGGCCCGTGCTGCCTTCGCGTCGCGCCGGCCGCCTTCGGTGAATGAAGCGCCACTTGTACGGCTTGGCGCGCTTTCGCGCGGTGGCGGGGCAGGTTAGCCTTGCACGCAGGGCTTGGTTCTGGATCGTCGCGGACATGGAACAGATGCAACGACGCGTGGGCGTGATCGGCGGTGTGCGGATTCCGTTCTGTCGCAACAACACCACCTACGCGGACGTGGGCAATTTCGGCATGTCGGTGAAGGTGCTGGGCAGCCTGGTCGAGCGCTACGGCCTGCATGGCGTGGAGCTGGGCGAGGTGGTGCTGGGCGCCGTCATCAAGCACGCCTCGGATTGGAACCTCGCGCGCGAGGCGCTGCTCTCCTCCGGCCTCGCGCCGACCACGCCCGGCATCACCACCGCGCGCGCCTGCGGCACCTCGCTGGACAACGCGATCATCGTGGCGAACAAGATCGCCTGCGGCCAGATCGAGGCCGGCATCGCCGCGGGTTCCGACACCACCAGCGACGTGCCGATCGTCTACGGCACGCGCCTGCGCAAGCGCCTGCTGGCGATCAACCGCGCGAAGGCGCCGCTGGACAAGCTGAAGATCGCGCTGCACCGCTTCTCGCTGAAGGAGCTCAAGCCGTCCTTCCCCGGCGTGGCCGAACCGCGCACCGGCAAGTCCATGGGGGACCACTGCGAGCAGATGGCGAAGCAGTGGCACATCGGCCGCCCGGCACAGGACGAATTGGCGCTGGCCAGCCACCGCAAGCTTGCCGCCGCCTACGACGCTGGCTTCTTCGAAGACCTGATCGTGCCGTTCCGCGGCATCCAGCGCGACGGCTTCCTGCGCCCCGACACCACGCTGGAGAAACTCGCCGCGCTGAAGCCCGCGTTCGACAAGGCGTCGGGCAACGGCACGCTGACCGCAGGCAATTCCACCGGACTTTCCGATGGTGCGGCTGCCGTATTGCTGGCCAGCGAAGGCTGGGCCGCGCAGCGCGGGCTCAAGGTGCAGGCCTGGTTCCGCGACGCCGAGGTGGCCGCGGTGGACTTCGTGCACGGCGAGGGCCTGCTGATGGCGCCCACCGTGGCGGTGCCGCGCCTGCTGAAGCGCAACGGCCTCACCCTGCAGGACTTCGACTACTACGAGATCCACGAGGCGTTCGCCGCCCAGGTGCTGTGCACGCTGCGCGCGTGGGAGTCGGCGGATTACTGCCGGAACCGGCTGGGCCTGGACGCGCCGCTGGGCGCGATCGATCCGGCGAAACTCAACGTGCACGGCTCCAGCCTCGCCGTGGGCCACCCGTTCGCCGCCACCGGCGCGCGCATCATCGCGACACTGGCGAAGCTGCTGGAGCAGAAGGGTGCGGGCCGCGGCCTGATCTCGATCTGCACCGCCGGCGGCATGGGCGTCACCGCGATCCTGGAACGCTAGCAAAACGGTCCCGGGAGCCGACTGCAGGAGCGGCTTCAGCCGCGATTCCTCTGCCGTGTGCGTTGATGGCCCAAGCGTCGCGGCTGAAGCCGCTCCTGCGTGCGAGGTCCCAGCTCCGTGTTGCGTCTGCGTACCACCACCTCCCTGAGCCTGCTCGCGCTGGCCGTTGGCATCGCCGGCACGCAATGGCTCAGCGGTTTCGGCACCGGCTGGGCCGGTCCCAGCGAACGCGTGGCGGGCTATGTGCCCGCGGCGCATCGCATCGGCGTGCCCGCCGCACCGCGCGTGGCGCCGCACCGTGCCGTGCGCCAGCCGCGTGCCTTCGCGGCGGTGGCGCATCGCGCCGTGCTGCCGCCGGTGGTGGCCGCCGCGCAGGCCGAAACCGCCGCTTCGCCGCCGGAGCTGGTGCCGGTATCGATGCCGGTGACGCCGGTGTCGTGGTCGCAGATGGAAGGCCACCTGCATGGCCGCGTGCTGCTGCATGTCAGCATCGACGGCAATGGCCGCGTCGCCGACGCGGCGCTGGCCGCATCCAGCGGCGATCCCGTGCTCGACGCCCACGCCCTCGCCACCGTGCGCGGCTGGCGCTTTGCCGTGCCCGCCGATCACCCGGATGGCTTCAGCGGCGACCTGCCGATGCGCTTCACCAGCGGTCCGCAGCAGGTGGCGCAGGCGCCGTAAACGCCTCGCTGCGCTTGCGGGAAGCGCAAAGTCTGGCCCGGGCCGCGAAAAAAAGACCGCCGGGTCATCTCCGGCGGTCTCCTGTTACTCCCTGCGATGGGCGTAGGGCTTCAGTGCATCAGTAGTCGTACGACACGCCGAAACGGACGTAACGCGGCGTCATCGAGCTGTACGGACGCAGGTAGCTGCTGCTCGTCGAGACCGGGTAGGTCTGCGTGGTGGTCTGCTTGTCGAACACGTTGTAGACCATGACGTTGAACGCCAGCTTCTTGCCCGCCCACTCCGGCCGGTACTCGGCGCTCAGGTCGAGACGGTAGGTCCACGGCAGGCGCTGGTCGCCCGGCCGCGAAGGCTGGCCGTTGCAGAAGTGGTAGTACGGACCGTAGCCCAGACCCGGGTAGGTGCCATTCGGACCATAGGCGCCAAGGCAGGTCTTCGGGCCGCCGGAGGCGATGGCCAGGTTGCCGGACAGCATCCACTCGGGGGCGACCTGGTACGAGCCGTAGGCCTTGATCTGGTGACGACGATCATTGGCCAGCGCGCCGTTGGCGTAGTCCATGAGCGTGGCGTAGTCCCAGTCCATCGTCGCCGACACGTCTTCCTGGCCGATGTCCGAACGCACCTGGCCTTCGCTGTTGCCGTAGCTGCGCGAGTACAGGTAGTCGAGCTTGCCGAACCACTTGCCGTCGAACGGATGCTCCAGGTACAGGTTCAGGCCGTAGTACTTGCGCTTCATCGTGGTGTTGAAGCCGAAGTCCTTCGTCCAGTCCATCGGCACGGTGTAGTAGCCGCCGCCCAGCTTCGGAATGTCGAAGTAGGAGGTATTGCCCGGGTTGATCAGGATGCTGCCCGGGATCTGGCTGACGTCGTAGGTGGCCGGGTCGATACCCATCCTGTTCATCTTGGCCACGATCGACGGGCTGTCCGCAATGTCGTCGATCGCATTGCGCAGGTTGCGGTAGGTGGCCTTGGCGCCGTACACCCACGCGTCGCCCAGCTTCTTGTCGAAGCCGAGGATGTACTCGTCCTGGTATTCCGACTTGAGGTTGGTCGAAGCCGAGGTCTTCGGGTCGCGCGGCTGGCCGTACTCGCCGTTGGCCGAGACCGGCGCGCCGTCGCCCAGGTAGGTTTCGATCGGGTGCAGCCCGGTCGGGATGCCGTTCTGGTCGATGCCGGTGTAGGTGTAGTACTCGCGGGTGTACAGCGAGGAGCCGGCGGCGCGCAGCGCCACGCTGGTCGGCATGGCGAGGTAGTAGCGACCGGCGTTGCCGTAGACCTTGAAGCTGGAGTCGCCGTTGACGTCCCAGCTGAAGCCCACGCGCGGCGCCCATTGCGGCGAGGTCAGGCGGACGTAGGGCTTGCCGGCGGCGCTGTAGTTGGTGAACTGGTCGTTGCGCAGGCCCAGCTTGACCAGCCAGCGGTCGTTGATCTGCCAGCTGTCCTCGATGTACTGCGCACGCTGCTTCACGCGCACCGACGCGTTGTCGTGGTAGCGGTAGCGGGCCACGTAATAGCCGGTCTCGCCACCCGGCTGGGAGCCGGTGTTGGCCACCCACGGCGAGTTGTGCCAGTCGGCGCCCGGCTGCGCGGTGCCCGGACCGCCGATGATGTAGGCGTCGGGGTCATCGTCCATGGTGTTGTATTCCCAGGCGTAGCCGAGACCGGCATCCGGGAACTTGGTGCCGCCGTCGATGTTGTTCACGTCCTGGTTGTCGATGCCGCCGGTGATGGTGTGGTCGCCCAGCCGGTAGCTCAGGTCGAGGCGCAGGTTGGTGTTGGTCGAGCGGTGGCCCGGCAGGTTGATCGTCGAGACGGTCTGGCTGTTGTGGGGTGTTGCGAAGTCCGGGTTCGCGTCGGCGGCAGTGAAGATGTACGGGTAGGTCGGATCGTAGCCCGGCGTGTTGCTGTACCAGGTGCCCTTCATCTTGCCGTACATCACGCTGGCGGTCAGGTCGTCCGTGATGTAGCTGGTGAACTTCGCCGAATAAACCTCCGCACCGTTCTTGGTGTGGGTGTCGTAGCTGTTGAAGCCGCCTTCGGTCAGGGTGGCGTAGTCGAACTCGTTGTAGGTGCCCTGGTACGACGACTTGTTCGACGCCGCGGTCACCTCGAGGATGTTGCTGTCGGTGATGTTCCAGTCCAGCTTGCCGTACCACTTCGGATTGTCGTAGCGGTAATGGTCGACGAACGGCGCCACGTTCGAACCGGTGGATTCGCCCTGCCGGCGCTCGGCCTCGACGGCCGCGAACAGGAACAGCTTGTCCTGGATCAGCGGGCCGCCGACGTAGGCGCTCGCCGTGGTGGTCCACGACTTGTTGTCCTTGCGGTACTGGCGCAGCTTGCCCTGCGAGCCGTCCTTGTTGACGTAGTACCAGTTCTTCGGATCGGCGTTCAGGTCCTTCGGGGTCCACTGGATTTGCCCGCCGAAGTGCCACTCGTTGGTGCCGCGCTTGCCGACCTGGCTGATCACGCCGCCGTCGGAACGGCCGTAGGCCGCGCCGTAACCGCCGCTCAGGATTTCCTGCTGGTCGATGGCGCCGTACGGCAGGGTGATGCCGCCGAAGCCGCTCAGCGGGTCGGTGGTGTTGAAGCCGTTGAGGTAGTACGCGTTCTCGGTGACCGAGGCGCCGCCGAACGACACCACCGAGCCGCCCAAGGCGTTGACGAAGAGCGAGCTGCCCGAGACCACGCCGGGCGCCAGCAAGGCGATCGCCTCGGCGCTGCGCGCCAGCGGCAGGCGGGCCAGCTGTTGGGAGGTGATGACGGTGCGCGAATCCACGCCGCTCACGTCGATGCTCGGCAGGCCGTTGGCCGTTACCGTCACGGCCGCCAGGCTCTGGACATTGTGCGCGCCGAAGGAAACCTCGGTACCGGAACCCACGCGCATGGTCACGTCCGCGCGCGAATCGACGGTCTGGCCGTCGCGCTGCAGGGTCACCGTGTAGCTGCCCAGCGGCAGCGAATCGAACACGTAGCGGCCGGCCGCATCCACGGTCACTTGGCGGGTGACGCCGGTGTTGCTCTTGACCAGCACGGTGTCGCCGGCCTGGGCCTGGCCGTAGATGCTGCCCGTGGTCGACTGGGCCATCGCGCCCGTGCCGAACAGGCACAGGGCCAGACCGATGGCCAGCGAGGTGCGGCGCAGCGGCCCTGCTTTGTGGTTTTCAGGTTGGTTCATTTCATAGCTCCCTGGGGATGGGGCCCGGAATTTCCGGGATTCACAAAAACATACGAAATTCGGTTTGCCGGGAACAGCTCACGAATGTGTCGCACAACAGCCTGATTTTGTTCGAATTGAATCGAAATCGAGGCGGGGGACGGACGACCGTATCGCAAAGAACTTGCGAGTGTCAATATTTCGTAAGTCATTGCACCGTCAACTTGCGATGCGAGATCCGTGGCGACCCGCACCCGGCCATGGGGGCGCGTCGAGGGCTGCGGCCGCTAGACGCGGGGCCCGGGAAATCACTGCGGAATCCCGCCCTTCGCCCAGTCACGGGCGGGCGCGAAAGGGCCGCCAGGGCGATGCCGGCGCGAGGGAGCGCATCGGCCTAGCGCGCGCAGGAAGGACGACCCCCGTGTTCCGCGCGGAGCTGCAGCCGCCGGGTGCGGGCGGTCAATGGCGCGCCTTGCCGAACGGCATCTCCGGGTGGGCGCGGAGCGTGCGTCGATTCGGGCAGTCGGGAAGAGACGCAGGGAGCGGCGGCGCGGAGCACAAGCCCCGGGATCCCCGCGTGCGGGGATCCCGGGCCACATCCGGAGCCTGGTCGGCCGATCGAACGCTCAGGCGGGTCCTGGCGCGTGTCGCGCAGGCAGCCTCACAGGATCCCCTTCACCCCTGCTCCGAACGCCGTGATCAGGCGCGTGTAGATCAGCTTGGGCGAGATCGCCACGTCGGGGAAGTCGCCGACCGGGGTGTAGCACTCCCGGAACTTCGGATTGTCGGGGGCGAGCGGGGCGCAGCCGGGCTTGATCTCGTAGCTGGTGGCGTAGCGGAACGGCCACAGGTCGAACAGCGGCAACCGCGAGGAGAGATCGCCGATGGCCTGGCTGATGTGGCCGAGGACCGGGATGGTCGGCTCGCGCCTGGCGATGGTCCAGGCATTCTGCGGCAAGGTGTCTTCGATGATGGAGGCGCGCAGCTCGCTGGCGAAGCGCGGGTCGTGGACGATCACCGCGGCTTCGGTGTTGTAGTGGTCCGAGCGCGGGTCGAAGTTGTGCGAACCGACCATCGCGAAGCGATCGTCCACCACCATCGACTTGGCGTGCAGGCTGTAGCGGCGGCCGCTGCTGCGCAGCGGGGCGGGGCGGTTGCGCTTGCCCTGACTGCCGAACATGCCGGGGCGGCGCTCGTTGCCGGGGAAGCGCTGGCGCAGCTTGCCGGACTTGGCGGACTTGCCGGGCGCGGCGATGGGCTGGCCGGTGGGGCCGTCATCCTGGTCCTCGTTCGCTTCCTCGAACGCCTCGGCTGCGCTGTCGGCATGCGGCTTCAGTTCGTGAATCTGGAAGCCGTATTCGGTGAGGTAGCGGCGGCGGTGCTTGTAGGACAGCCCGTACACCGCGAACGCATCGGTGGCGGCCAGCGAGTTGGTGGAAATGATGATGCTGGGCGGCGGGTCTTCCCGGTGCAGGCGCTTGAAGATGTCCTGCGCGCGCTTGCTGAGCACCAGGTAAGGCGTCTGCAGCACCACCTCGTGCTTCGCGTCGGCGACCATGCGCATCAGGCGGCCGGTGAGTTCGCGCGCGCTGCGTTTGGTCGGCTCGTCGGTCTTGGCCGGCAGGTCGCTGAAGTAGTTCACCTGGCTCACGTGCAAGGTGTCGTCGCCGATCCAGGCGGCGAGCCAGTCGGGGTCTTCCGCTTCGGATTGCACACGCGCCACGCGCGCGGGATCGGTGTAGTGCGGCGCGGGCCAGCCGGGCGCCGCGCGGTCGCCGCGGATGCGCCGGTTGACGTCGCGCAGGCGGATCAGCGGCACCGAGCGCTTGTGCTGCCAGAACAGCGCGAAGCTGTCGGCCATTTCGCGGCCCACCGGGCCGCCGGCCATCACGTCGCGGTCGAGGTAGTCGAAATCGGGATCCCAGTTGAAGTAGCGGTTCTGGTAGTTGCGGCCGCCGGTGATGCCGATGGCGTCGTCCACCAGCAGCAGCTTGTTGTGCATGCGCTGGTTGAACTTCATGAAGCAGCAAACGACGCTGGCGGCGAATTCCAGCGGCGGCGTCTGCGCGTCGTGGAAGGTGGGGTTGTACAGCTTCACCTCGAGGTTGGGGCTGACCCGGGCGAGGCGGTCGAGCAGGCCGAGATCGTCGAAGGAGAACAGCTGGTCGGCGAGGATGCGCACCTTCACCCCTCGCCGTGCCGCCTGCACCAGTTCGTTGAGCATGAGCTGGCCGATGTCGTCCTCGTCCCAGATGTAGGTCTGCACGTCGATGCTGTGCTGCGCCGCGCGGATCAGGCTGATCCGCGCAGCCAGGGCGGCCTCGCTGTCGTCGAGCAGGGTGACGGTGTTGACCGGTTGCCCGGGCGTGGAGTCGGCGAGTGCCTGCTGCGCGGCTTCGAGCAGCGGCGAGGGCTTGGCACAGTGGTCGGCTTGCTGGCAGCTGTCCTCGCGGCCGGGGCTGGCGGCGACGATGGCGCCGGCCGCGCGGATCTGGGCGCGGCTGAGCGTGCAGCCTTGCAGCAGCGCGACGAGCAGCAGGACGGGAAGCAGCAGCCAGCGAGGCGACATGAACGATGGACAAGGCGAGGCGTCATGCCCCAGGCAAGTTGCTGAAGTTATCCCAAAACCCGTTCGCCCCGGGCATGGCGCCGGGGCGCGGGCATGGACGCGGATACCTCGGGGGCGCGGGGAGGCCGAAGCGCCGCGGGCCTGGAGGTGGCCGTGTTCCGGCCTCGCGGAACCGCGCTGCGCCACGTTCGGCAAGAACGGTCTTTCGGGCGATTCAGCGCGGCGACCAGAACGCATCCAGCCGCGCGCTGGCCGGCTCCAGCGGGCCGCTGCTGAGGTGCAGCACGGCCAGTCCGGCCGGCGGCATGCCGCGGAATTCGTCCGAACGGCCTTCCACCAGCAGTGCCACCAGCCGTTCGAGGCCGGGGTTGTGGCCGACCAGCAGCACGGTGCCGGCGTCGGCGTGCTGGTCGAGCAGGGCCAGCAGCTCGCCGGGGGTGGCGTCGTAGATCTCGCCGGCCTGTTGCAGCGGCGGCGGGTCGGCCAGCGCCGCCAGCGCCAGCTGCGCGGTTTCCTCGGCGCGCCGCGCGGGCGAGCACAGTGCGCGCAGCGGCCGCGCACCGTGCCGTGCCAGCCACGCGCCGGCGTCCTGCGCCTCGCGCCGGCCGTGCTCGCTCAGCGGGCGCTGGCGATCGTCGCCGCCGCCCTCGGCGGGCAGGGCTTCGGCGTGGCGCAGCAGGATCAGTTCGTGCATGAAGGACTCCGGGGATGGTGGTGGGGCGCGCTCAGGCGGCCTGGCGCTTGATCCAGCGCAGCAGCGGTTTCCAGTCCTGCTGGTGGCTGCGCACCTGCTCGGACTGGTAGTCGAAGATGCCCTTGCCCAACGCGACGAGCAGCACATAGGCCTGGCTGTCGCGCAACTGGGCGACGACGGGGAACGGCGAGGCGCTCGCGAGCTGCTCCACCGCGTCCTGGCTGGCGTGGGTCCAGGGCTTGAGCCGGTTCGCGACCAGCGCCACCGGCAGCTTGCCGCTCTTGATGCGCTTGATCGCCTGCAATGCGCCGAGGAAATGCAGCGTGGCGTCGAGGTCGAAGCTGGACGGCAGCACCGGCACCAGCAGCACGTCGGCCTGTTCGATGAAGGGTTCGAGCTCGCGCTCGCCCGAGCCGGCCGCGGTGTCGATCAGCAGTTGCTGCGTGTCCGGCGGCACGCGCTGCAGCGCCTTGCGACCGCCTTCCAGCCCCAGCACGCCGGGTACGTGGTCGGGCCGACGCGTGGCCCAGCGGTAGCTGGAGCCTTGGTGATCGGCATCCACGATGGCGGTGTGCTGCCCGGCTTGGGCCCAGTGCGACGCCAGCTGTGTCGCCAGCGTGCTCTTGCCGCATCCCCCCTTGCTGCTCGCCACCAGCGTCGTGACCATGGGTACGCCCTTGTCGCGAAAGGTGGACCAAGCCTAACCGCTGCGGCCCGTCATGGGGAGTGCGCCGGGGCCGGGGCGTCCGGCGCCGGCGGCTGCCAGCTGCCCGGCGCGGTGGTGGAAACGCCGCTGGCGCGCAGCACGGCGATCAGCTGGCTCATCTCGGTGCCGCCTCGCTTCGAAGCCGCCAGCAACTGCTGCGCCAGCGCGGGATCGTCCTGCGCGCGCAGCGCCAGCTGCGAGTAGTTCTGCACCTGCCAGATCAGGTCGCGGCGCTGCTGCCGTGCCTCCGCCTGCGCGGTCGCGTCCCCGAGCACTTCGCGCAGGTGCAGGCCCAGCGAGCGCGCCAGCGGGCTGGAACCCCATTCGAGCAGCTTGCCGAGCTTGAGGCAGTCGAGCTTGATTGCAGCGTCGTCGCCCGCGTTCTCGCACAGCTTGGCGACGATCGGCAGCGCGGGCCGCGGCTGCAGCCGGGCATTGCCCTGCACGATCAACGCCTGCACGCCGACGGGTCCGCCCGCGCCCTGCGTGGCCGGCGGCGGGGGCAACGCATCCACCACACCGGCCAGCGCCGCGAGGCTGCTGCCGGTGTAGTCGTCGTAGAGCTTGGCGGCGGCGGCCTTGGCCAGGTCCGCGCGCGCCGCATCGGACTTCATGTCGCGGGTGTCGAGGCCGAACTTGAGCAGCCACACCGCGGCGTTGTCCGGCGCCTGCTCCACCAGCTTGCGCAGCGCGCTGGCGCTCGGGCAGGCGTCGGCCTTCGCGTCGCAGTCGGCGAGGCGCACCCACTGCACGGCGGGGCCGGCATCGCCGGCCGCGGCGGCGCGGTTGATCAGCGCGTGGAAGCTGTTGGTCTTCGGCTGTCGCGGCAGCGGGCGGGCCAGCAGCGCCGCGCCCAGCAGCGGCTCCGCCGTGGCGCGCAGCGCCAGCACGCTGACCAGGTCGTGCTGGAACGCCTGCAGCGCCTGTTCGCGCGCGCTGTCGCCGGCGGCCGGTGCCGGAGCGGCTTGCTGCGCGGCCGCCGCCGCGGCGGCGGTGAGCAGCGACAGGGCGCCGGCAAGGGCGAGGCAATGCCATCCACGCATGGGGTGCTCCAGCGATCACGGGGCCGCCAGCTTAGCGGCCGGGTGTTGAGGATGCTCTGAACGATATCTGAGCCCCGGGATGCCGTGGCGGGCCTGACCGAAGGCGAGTTGCTAGGATGCCCGTTCGTTCGCGCGCCTGGCGCGCTCCCCAACACAGGGGCCGGAGGACATGCCGTGAATCATTTTTCCAGTTTCGCCGACGGCGCACCGTGGTTCGCCGGCTGGGGCACGCTGGCGCTGATCAATGCGGGTCTCGCGCAGGGCAAGAGTCGCAGTGGCTTGATCTGGTTCCTGCTCTCGCTGCCGTTCGGCCCGCTGGCGACGCTGGTGCTGGTGCTGCTGCCGAAGGTGCGGTCGAAGATGTTCTGAAGGGTGAAGCTGCTGGCCCGGGATGAACCCGGGCACCACCAGAGCGCGCTTGCTCTAAGCCGCGCTTCGGCGATTCATACGATGTCTATTTGAAGCTTTTGGCTTATTCGCCAAAAGCTTCGCGCATGAATTCCGGCTGGGCCAGCGCAGCCTTGTGGATCTCGGCGTTGTAGTACTTCGTCGGGAAGTTCTTGGCTGAAGCGCCGCGCTCGCGGAAGCCCGAGAGGTCGCCGCCCTTGCGCGCCATGGTGCAGCTCCACCAGCCGGTGGGATAGCAGGGCTGCGGGAACGGCAGCGTCTTCACCGCGCTGAAGCCGGCGGTGCGCATCGCCGAGCGCATCGACTTGATCAGCTCGAGGTGCGCCAGCGGCGATTCGCTCTGCTGCACCAGCAGGCCGCCGTGGCGCAGCGCCTTGTGGCAGCTGGCGTAGAACGCGGCGTTGAACAGGCCTTCGGCCGGACCCACCGGGTCGGTCGAGTCGACGATGACCAGGTCCAGCGAATCGGGCTCGGCTTCGGCCATGTACTTGATGCCGTCGATGAACAGCAGCTCGGCGCGCGGGTCGTGGTTCGATTCGCACAGCTCGGGAAAATACTGCTCGGCGAGGCGGGTCACGCGCTCGTCGATCTCCACCTGCACCGCGGACTCCACTTCCTCGTGCTTCAGCACCTCGCGCAGCGTGCCGCAGTCGCCGCCGCCGATGATCACCACGCGCTTGGCGCGCGCGTGGGTGAACAGCGCCGGGTGCGTCATCATCTCGTGGTAGAGGAAGTTGTCGCGCGTGGTCAGCATCACGCAGCCGTCGATCACCATCAGCTTGCCCCAGTCGGTGGTCTGGTGGATCTCGATGGTCTGGAACGGAGTCTTCTCCGCGTGCAGCAGTTGCTCGGTGCGGAAGCCGATGGAAGAGCCGGAGGCCTGGTGGGCCTCGGTGAACCAGCTGGCTTCATTCGATGTGGGCTGCTGCGACATGGGTGTACCTGGGCGTGAATGCGGGGTATTTGGCCGCCCATTGTAGCCGAGCCGTGGCGGGCGGGGTTTGGGCGGGCCGCCGGGGCCGTTACAATGGCGGCCCGGCCGCCCTCGGCGCGCCGGCAGGTGCGATCGGCCCCGCGGCGTGCGAGGCTTCCGGCCGTTCGCGCTTTTCCACGTCAAGGCTCGCCGCTGCGACGACATGCCATCCGTTTGCACAAGGAGACGCTTCATGTCGAAGCCCTGGACCGTGGCCGATGCCCGCCACACCTATGCCGTGGCCCATTGGGGCGACGGTTACGTCGATGTCGATGCCCGCGGCGAGATCGCGATGCGCCCCCGCGGCGCGCGCGGCCCCGTCTTGTCGCTGCCGGCCATCGTCGATCGCGCCCGCGCCGAGGGTCTGCGCCTGCCGCTGCTGGTGCGCTTTCCCGACATCCTCGCCGACCGCCTCGCGCGGCTGCAGGCCGCGTTCGCCAAGGCGATCGGCGAATGGAACTATGCGGGCGGCTATACCGCCATCTACCCGATCAAGGTGAACCAGCAGCGCGGCGTGGCCGGCGAACTGGTGGCCGCGGGCGCCGAGGGTTTCGGCCTGGAAGCCGGTTCGAAACCGGAATTGATGGCGGTGCTGGCGATGGCGCGGCCCGGTTCCATCGTGATCTGCAACGGCTACAAGGACCGCGAATACATCCGCCTCGCGCTGATCGGCCGCAAGCTCGGCCTGCGCGTGCACATCGTGATCGAGAAGCTGTCGGAACTCGACCACGTGTTCGCCGAAGCCAAGGCGCTGGAGGTCGAGCCGCTGCTCGGCGTGCGCGTGCGCCTGGCATCCATCGGCGCCGGCAAGTGGCAGAACACCGGCGGCGACAAGGGCAAGTTCGGGCTGTCGCCCGCGCAGGTGCTGACCCTGATCGAGCGGCTCGATGCGGCCGGCCTCAAGCACACGCTGAAGCTGCAGCACTTCCACATGGGCTCGCAGATCTCCAACGTGCGCGACATCGCCAACGGCATGCGCGAGGCCAGCCGCTACTTCGTCGAGCTCAGCCGCATGGGCGTGCCGCTGGAGATCGTCGACGTCGGCGGCGGCCTCGGCGTGGATTACGAGGGTTCGCGCTCGCGCAGCCACAACTCGATCAACTACTCGATCGAGCAGTACGCCGCCACCATCGTGCAGTCGCTGGCCGAGGCGGTGGAAGCCGAAGGGCTCAAGGCGCCACACATCCTCACCGAGGCCGGCCGCGCGATGACCGCGCACCACGCCGTGCTGGTGGTCAACGTGAGCGAGGTGGAGGAAGTGCCGGCCGGCACGATTCCGCCGGTGGCGCAGGACGAGCCCGCGGTGCTCCGCCGCCTGCGCGAGGTGCACGCCGAGCTCGACCAGCGCCCCGCGCTGGAACTGTTCCATGAAGCCCAGCATCACCTGGCCGAAGGGCAGGCGCTGTACGCGCTGGGCCAGCTCGCGCTGGTCGACCGCGCGCGGCTGGACGAGCTGTACTACGCCATCGCCAACGCGGTGCGCGCGCGCCTGTTGCCCGGCGAGCGCTCGCATCGCGCCGCGCTGGACGAGCTGGACGAGAAGCTGGTCGACAAGTACTTCGTCAACTTCTCGGTGTTCGAATCGGTGCCCGACATCTGGGCGATCGAGCAGATCTTCCCGATCGCGCCGATCGCACGGCTGGGCGAGGAGCCCACCCGGCGCGGCGTGATTGTCGACCTCACCTGCGACTCCGATGGCCGCATCGACCACTACGTCGATGCGGAGGGCGTGGACGTCTCGCTGCCACTGCATGCGCTCAAGGACGGCGAGAGCTACCGGTTGGGCATCTTCATGGTCGGCGCCTACCAGGAGACGCTCGGCGACATCCACAACCTGTTCGGCGACACCGATGCGGTGAACGTGCGCGTGGACGGCGACGGCTGGGTGTTCGCCCACCAGCGCCGCGGCGACACCACCGACCTGATGCTGGACTACGTGGGCTACGACCTCGCCGCGCTGCGCGCCAGCTACCGCGAGCGCATTGCCGCCTCCGGCATCGCGGGCGAACCGGCGGAACAGCTGTATCGCACGCTGGACGGTGGCCTCACCGCCTACACCTACCTCGCCGAGGAAGGCTGACACGTTGTTGCTTCCTCTCCCCAGGGGGAGAGGAAGCAAGCCGGTCTTGCACCCACGGCCTGATGGTTCCGTCACGCGCGCTGCCTACAATGGTGATCTCCCTCTCACGGAGTTCCCCATGGGCAGTCTCGACGGCAAGGTGGCCTTGATCACCGGCGCGGCCAGCGGCCTCGGCAAGGCGATCGCCGAGCTTTACGCGAAGCACGGCGCGAAGGTGGCGATCTGCGACATCAACCAGCAGGCGGCCGACGCCACCGCGGCGGCGATCAACGCGGCCGGCGGCAAGGCGATCGGCATCGCGATGGACGTCACCGACGAAGCGGCGGTGAACGCCGGCACCGACAAGGTGGTGGCCGCGTTCGGCGCGCTCGACATCCTGATCTCCAACGCTGGCGTGCAGATCATCAACCCGATCGACCAGTTCGCCTTCGCCGACTGGAAGAAGATGCTGGCGATCCATCTCGACGGCGGCTTCCTCGCCACGAAAGCCGCGCTGCAGCACATGTACAAGAACGACGGCACCGGCAAGAGCCGCGGCGGCATCGTGATCTACATGGGCTCGGTGCATTCACACGAGGCCTCGAAGCTGAAGGCGCCTTACGTGACCGCCAAGCACGGCCTGCTGGGCCTGGCGCGCACGCTGGCGAAGGAAGGCGCGGCGCACAACGTGCGCTCGCACGTGATCTGTCCCGGCTTCGTGCGCACGCCGCTGGTGGAGAAACAGATTCCCGAGCAGGCGAAGGAGCTGGGCATCAGCGAGGCCGACGTCATCAAGAACGTGATGCTGAAGGACACCGTCGACGGCGTGTTCACCACGGTCGAGGACATCGCGCAGACCGCGCTCTACCTCGCCACGTTCCCCAGTGCCGCGTTGACCGGGCAGAGCATCGTGGTCAGCCACGGCTGGTACATGCAGTGAGCGGCAAGGCGGATGCCGCGGCGGCGTCGCTGGCCGCGCAGGTGGCGCGTGACTATGCATGCGTGGTGCTGGTGCTGCAGGGCGGTGGCGCCCTGGGCGCCTACCAGGCCGGCGTGGTCGAGGCGCTGGAGGAAGCAAAGCTGCGCCCCGGCTGGGTCGCCGGCATCTCGATCGGCGCGTTGAACGCGGCGATCATCGCGGGTAATCCGCCGGAGCGCCGCGTCGAGCGCCTGCGCGCGTTCTGGGACACGATCTGCCGCGCCTCGCCCTGGCCGCCGCCCGCATTGCCGGCGGCCCTCGATGCCCGCCACTGGCCACTGGCGATGCAGAACGGACTCAGCGGCCTCGCCGCGTGGCGTGCCCTGGTCCAGGGCCAGCCCGGCTTCTTCCGGCCGCGCCTGCCGCCGCCGTTCCTGCAGGCGCAGGCCACGCCCGCCACCGCGAGCTGGTACGACACCACGCCCCTGCGCGCCACGCTGGAACGCCTGGTCGATTTCGACCGCGTCAACGACGCACGCGCGATGCGCGTGTCGGTGGGCGCGGTGAACGTGAAGAGCGGCAATTTCGTCTATTTCGACAACACCCGGCAGCGCCTCGGGCCCGAGCACTTCATGGCTTCCGGCGCGCTGCCGCCGGGCTTCCCCGCGGTGGAAATCGACGGCGAGTACTACTGGGATGGCGGCGTGGTTTCCAACACGCCGCTCTACCGCGTGCTCACCGAGCAGCCGCCGCGCGACATGCTGGTGTTCCAGGTCGACCTGTGGAGCGCGCGGGGCGAGTTGCCGCACGACATGCCCGGCGTGGCCGAGCGCAGCAAGGAGATCCAGTATTCCAGCCGCACCCGGCTGATGACCGAGTACATGCACGAGAGCCGCCGGCGCCAGCGCCTGCTGCAGGAAGTGCTGGCGCTGGTGCCGCCGGAACGTCGCACCGACCCGGCGTATCGCCAGGCGGAGTGCGAGGCGAACGGTGCGCTGGTCAACCTGGTCCACCTGATCTACCGCGACCGGCCCTACGAGGGCCACTACAAGGACTACGAGTTCAGCGCCGCCAGCATGCACGGCCACTGGCGCAGCGGCCTCGCCGACATGCAGCACACGCTGGCCCATCCGCAATGGCTGGCCGCGCCGCCGGCCGAGCACCCGTTCGTGACCCACGACGTGCATCGGGAGTGAGGGATCGATTGCGTTCGGGTTCGGCCTGGGCGCGGTTTTTCCGTCCGCGCCCTGGCTTCTTCCCGAACGGGCGGCTCAGTCCCGATGCACCTGCAGGCCGGCCGCCGACTGGCTCACCGGCATGATTTCCAGCCGCGTGACGTCGAGGTGCGGCGGCAGGTTGGCGATCCACCAGATCGTGTCGGCGATGTCGGCCGCGGTGATCGGGTGGGCGCCCGCGTAAAGCTGGTCGGAGGCGGCCTGGTTGCCGCCGGTGCGCACCAGGGTGAACTCGGTCTCGGCCATGCCGGGCTCGATCGAGGTCACGCGCACGCCGGTGCCATGCAGGTCCACGCGCAGGTTCTGCGAGAACTGGGTGACGAAGGCCTTGGTGCCGCCGTACACGTTGCCGCCGCGGTACGGGTAGCTGGCCGAGATCGAGCTGATGTTCACGATCGCGCCGCGGCGTTCGATCAGGCGCGGCAGCAGGGCGTGGGTCATCGTCGCCAGCGCGGTGACGTTGGTATCGATCATCTGCCGCCACTGCGCGAGATCGGCTTGCTGCGCCGGCGCGGTGCCCAGCGCGAGGCCGGCGTTGTTGACCAGCAGGTCGATGCCGGCGAACGCCGGCGGCAGCGCGTCGACGGCCGCGCGCAGCGCCGCCTCGTCGCGGATGTCGAAGGCGGCGACATGCACCTTGTCGGCACCATGTGCATCCACCAGTTGTTGCAGCCGTTCAGCGCGGCGGCCGCTGGCGATCACCCGCCAGCCACCGGCCACGAAGTGCTCCACGGTGGCGGCGCCGAAGCCCGCGGTGGCGCCGGTGATCCAGGCAGTCTTGGTCGTCATGCGCGCCAGTGTAATGGCCGGCGCGGGTCCGGGCGACCGAGCCGGTCGCCAGGACCGCATGGCACCACTCACTTGCCGGAGGCGATGTAGCTCAGCTCCGCGTTGTAGCTGTCCACGTGGGAGGACTGCTTGGCGACCGCGTCATTGATCGACTGGCGGATCGCGGCCGCATCGCTCTTGCCATACACGTTCTCGACCATCTTCCACACGTCGGGATCGGGTTCCGTGCCCACGTCCGCCCAGTTCTTGTCGGGGATCACCAGGATGAAGTCGGGGGCACCGTCGCCGGCGTCGATCATCCGGGCGAACTGGAAGTAGTGGGGCCAGTTCGACTTCGCGGCGGCGGCAGCGATCTTCTTCACCGCGGCCATGAAGGTTTCCACGGCCTGGTGGCCGGGCTTGAGCGTGAAGTACCTGACCTCGATCAGCGGCGGCGGCGGGCCCATGTCCTTGGGCTGGTGGCTCAGCTCGGGCATCGCTTGCATGAACGCGCTGATCTCGCTCTTCAGGTGCGGGTTGACGTCGGAGTGGATCACGCCGAGGCAGGCTTTCACCGCGGTGTCCATCGCGTCGAAGGTGGCCCACGGCATCGGGTCGGAGACGTAGGAGTAGCTGTAGGTGTCGCCAGTTTCGTGCGTCCAGGCCGTCCAGTTGTACTTGAAGCCGTGCTGGTGCAGGCACTGGTTGAAGTGCTTGGTGCCGGCCTCGTACGCTTGCTGGTCCGTGGGTGCGACCATGTCGGTGAAATCGCGGGCCACGCGGACATTGTCCGCCGCCTGCGCGCTGCTGCAGGCCAGCGCGAACGCCAGCGCCAGCCAGACTGTGCTGCTTTTCATGCGAACCTCCCCGGGCACGGGTCCCGTTGCGTGGATGGAACATCCCCTGCGTGTCGCTGGCATCCCCTGCGCGTCGCTGACGGACGGCGGCCAAGCATCGTGCGCGGTGCCGGCGAAGCGAGACGTGAAGGTCGCCGCGAGTGAACTTCACGCATGCTTAAGGCAACAAAAAAGGCCGCGCTGCGGGCGCGGCCTCGGGTTGCCGGGTGGCGGTAACTTAGCGGCCTTCCTTCAGCGCGATCGAGTTGATGCCGACGCCGGCGAGGCGCTGTTTGGTCGCTTCCAGTGCGCTGGCGGTGGGGAACGGCCCCAGCCGCACGCGGTGGAAGGTCTGGCCGTTGACGCTGACGGACTGCACGTTGGCCACGAAGCCCTGCATGGCGAGCTTCGCCTTCATGGTCTCCGCGTCGGCGGGATTCGGGAAGGCGCCGACCTGCAGCAGGTAGCCGCTGCCGGCCGCGGGTTTCGGCACGGCGGCGGCGGGCGCGGCCTCCACGTTCTGGGTGGCCACCGGCGGATTGCCGGGCGCCGACGGCGCCACTGGCGCGGTCGCGGGCGCGGCGTTCGCCGGCGTGTTCGCGGCGGCCTGCTGCTTCTGCTGCTCGGCCTTGGCCTGCGCGCTGATTTCGGCATCCGGGATGCGCACTTCCTTCTCCGACAGCACGGAGTAGAAGTCGAACTGCGGTTTCTTCGGCGCGCTCTCGGCGGTGCCCGGCGCCACCGCGCCGGTCTCGCTGGGGGCCTCGGCGGTGGCCTGCGGATTCGCCTGCGGGCCGGTTTTCGCGGTCATCGGCATCAGCGAGTGGCGCATCAGCACCACCACCGCCACCGCGCCGATCAGCACGCCGACCAGCGCCCAGACCCAGCCGGGAATGCCGCCGCCGCCGTTGCGTACCGCCTGCCGACCCTTGCCTTTGCGTGCTGCCATCACATGCTCTCCGGGGCGCCGAGGCCCAGCAAGTCGAGACCGTTGCGCAGAACCTGCCGGGTCGCCACCACGAGGGCGAGGCGGGCGTCGCGCAGGTCCTTGTCGTCAACCAGGAACTGGTGCGAGTTGTAGTAGGTGTGGAACGCGTTCGCCAGTTCGCGCAGCCACACGGCGAGCAGGTGCGGCTCCAGGTTCGTCGCCGCGGCTTCCACCACTTCGGGGTAGCGCGACAGCTCGGTGAGCAGGGCCTGCTCGTGCTCGTTGTCCAGCCGCGCGAGTTGCTTGAGCCCATTGTGCTGATCGAACGTGAACCCTTTCTCGCCGGCCTGGCGCAGCACCGAGCACACGCGGGCGTGGGCGTACTGGATGTAGTAGACCGGGTTGTCGTTGGTCTGCGAGCGGGCCAGGTCGATGTCGAACACCAGCTGCGAATCGCCCTTGCGCGAGATCAGGAAGTAGCGCGTGGCGTCGCGGCCCACCTCGTCGATCAGGTCGCGCAAGGTGACGTAGCTGCCGGCGCGCTTGGAGATCTTCACCTCCTCGCCGCCGCGCATCACGGTGACCATCTGGTGCAGCACGTAGTCGGGATAGCCCTGGGGAATGCCGCAATCGAGCGCCTGCAGGCCGGCCTTCACGCGGGCCAGCGAGCCGTGGTGGTCGGAGCCCAGCTCGGTGATCGCCTTCTCGTAGCCGCGCTGCCACTTCGACAAGTGATAGGCCACGTCCGGCACGAAGTAGGTGTAGGTGCCGTCGGACTTGCGCATCACGCGGTCCTTGTCGTCGCCGAAGTCGGTGGTCTTCAGCCACAGCGCGCCGCCTTCCTCGTAGGTGTGGCCGTGGGCGACCAGTTCGCGCACGGTCTCCTCCACCTTGCCGTCGGCGTACAGCGAGGACTCCAGGAAATACACGTCGAAGGCCACGCCGAAGGCCTTGAGGTCGAGATCCTGCTCGCGACGCAGGGAGGCCACGGCGAACGCGCGGATCGCGTCGATATCCTCCACGTCCTTTGCGCCGGTGACGGTGTGGCCTTCCACGGTGACACTGTCGCCAGCGAGATAGGCCTTGGCCACGTCGGCGATGTAGTCGCCGCGGTAGCCGTCCTCCGGCCAGCCGGCGTCGCCGGGGGCGAGGCCGCGCGCGCGCGCCTGCACCGAAATGCCGAGGTTGGCGATCTGCACGCCGGCGTCGTTGTAGTAGAACTCGCGCTTCACGTTCCAGCCGCTGGCTTCCAGCAGGCGGCTCAGGCAGTCCCCGATCGCCGCACCGCGGCCGTGGCCCACGTGCAAGGGGCCGGTGGGGTTCGCCGAGACGAATTCCACGCCCACCGTGCGGCCCGCGCCCAGCGCGTTGCGGCCGTAGCTGGCGCCCTGTTCGAGGATGCGGTGCACCTGCGCCTGGCTGGCGTCGGCGGCAAGGAAGAGGTTGATGAAACCGGGGCCGGCGATCTCCACCTTCACCAGCAGTTCGCTGGCCGGCAGCGCGGTGACCAGCTTTTCGGCCAGTTCGCGCGGCTTGGCGCGGGCGGCCCCTTCGATGGGCCCCAGGGCATGCTTCGCCAGCAGCATCGCGGCGTTGCAGGCGAAATCGCCGTGCTCGCGGCTGCGCGTGCGCTCGATCACGAAGCTTGGCACCACCAGGTCGGCGGGCAGGTTGCCCTGGGTTTGCAGGGCGTGGATGGCTTCGAGGACCAGTTCGTGCAGCTGGGCTTTCACGGGCGCGGCAATTCCGGGATGGAACCGGTAATCCTAGCAGACCGCTGGCTTGGGGCGGCCGCCGAGCGGTGATCGGGGCCGGCATGCTGCGACGCGGCGCGCTGCCTGTGGATAACTCTGTGGGAAAAGCGGCGCCTAGCGTGGAGGACACACCGTTGCATGCGCGGCCAGACTACGTTGCCCAAGAAAAATAATTATGAATCAGATATATAAAGACCATTCTTGAAGTCTTGGTTGCGCTGAGGGGCGCAAATGCCGGTAGCGGGCTTTTGTGCATAAGTAACGGCCGCTTGGCGGTCATCGCTGTGGCGCGGGATCGTCATCGTCCTGTCATGCGGCGCCGCCACACTGGCTGCGTGCCGGTGGCGACTCCCCTCCCCATGGCACATGGAGACGCCGCTCTCTCCTCTCCCCGAATCGGCAACCACGGCGCGGCTCATCCCGCGCCGTTTTTTGTATGTTCGTGCGCTCTTCCATGAACGCGAAGATCAAACGGGCGGCCATCCATGCCCGCACTCTTCACGAAGATGCACCAATCGCCCCGACGACTTTCTTGCGGGGTCAAATCAACCCGCGCGCGGCCATCGACACCGGCTCGCCATGGCCGATCACGAGGTGATCGAGCACACGCACCCCGACCAGTTGCAAGGCCTCGCGGAGTTCGCGGGTGATCGCGCGGTCGGCCGCGCTGGGCTCGGCCACGCCGCTGGGATGGTTGTGGGCGAAGATCACCGCGCAGGCGTTGTGCTGCAGGCAGGCGCGCACCACCTCGCGCGGATGCACGCTGGCGCCATCCACGGTGCCGCGGAACAGTTCCTCGAAGGCCAGCACGCGGTGGCGGTTGTCCAGGTACAGGCAGCCGAACACCTCGTAGGGCAGGTGGCGCAGCCGCGCGCTGAGGTAGTCGCCGCTGTCGCGCGGGTTGCCCAGCGCGGGCGCTTCGCGCAGCTGTTCGGCGAGGCTGCGCCGGGCCAGTTCCAGCGCCGCGGCGATGCGCGCGCGCTTGGCCGGGCCTAGCCCGACTGCGCGCACCGACGCGTCGGGCCGGCCGAGCAGGGCACCGAGGCTGCCCGCGTTCACCAGCAGTTCGCGGCCCAGCGCGATCGCGTCCTTGCCGCGCACGCCGCTGCCCAGCAGCACGGCCAGCAGTTCCGCGTCGGACAGCGCACCGCTGCCGCGCGCCAGCAGCTTTTCGCGGGGGCGTTCGCCTTCGGGCCAGTCGCGGATGCTCATGCCCTTCAGCGTGCCGGCGGGGATGCGATGCGGGCAGCAGTCGGGTGGCACGATTCCGGTAAGCTAACCGTCTGCCCGCACGTCAGGCCCTGCCTACATGAGTCTTGCCCAACGCCGCATCCTGCTGGGAGTGTCCGGCGGCATCGCTGCCTACAAGTCCTGCGAATTGGTTCGCCGCCTGCGCGAGCAGGGCGCCGAGGTGCGCGTGGTGATGACGGCGGGCGCCGAGCACTTCGTGGGTGCGACCACCTTCCAGGCGCTGTCCGGCCAGCCGGTGCGCAACTCGCTGTGGGACGCGAGCGCCGAGGCGGCGATGGGCCACATCGAGCTGGCGCGCTGGGCCGAACGCATCCTGATCGCGCCGGCCAGCGCGGACGTGCTCGCGAAGCTGGCGCACGGCCATGCCGACGACCTGCTCACCACGCTGTGCCTGGCCAGCGCCGCGCCGCTTTACGTGGCGCCGGCGATGAACCAGCAGATGTGGGCGCACCCGGCAGTGCAGGCGAACTTGGCTCAGCTGCGCCAGCGCGGCGTGCAGGTGCTCGGTCCGGCAGCAGGCGAACAGGCCTGCGGCGACGTGGGCTCGGGCCGCATGCTGGAACCGCACGAGTTGCGCGACACACTGGCAGCCTCGTTCGGCAGCGGCGCGCTGGCCGGGCTGAAGGTGGTGGTCAGCGCCGGCCCCACCTTCGAGGACATCGATCCGGTGCGTTTCATCGGCAACCGCAGCTCCGGGAAGATGGGTTTCGCGGTGGCGCAGGCGGCCGCCGAGGCCGGCGCGCAGGTGACCCTGATAACCGGTCCGGTGAGTCTGGCCACGCCGCCCGGCGTGGCGCGCCGCGTCGACGTGCGCAGTGCGGCGCAGATGCAGGCCGCGGTGCTCGATGCCTGCGCGCAGGCGCAGATCTACATCGGTGCGGCTGCGGTAGGCGATTACCGGCCGGCCGAGGTGGCCGAGCGAAAGCTGAAGAAGCAGGCCGGCGCCGACCTGGTGCTCAAACTGGCCGAGAACCCCGACATCCTCGGCAGCCTGTCCGCGCAGGCCGCGCACCCTTTCCTGGTGGGCTTCGCCGCCGAGACGCACGACGTGGCGCACTACGCGCAGGACAAGCTGCAGCGCAAGGGCCTGGACATGATCGCCGCGAACCGTGTCGGCGACGGGCTGGGTTTCGAGACCGCCGACAACGCGCTGGACGTGTACTGGGCCGACGGCATGCTGGCGCTGGCGCGCGCCGGCAAGGCCGAGCTGGCGCGGCAGCTGGTGACCTGCGTGGCCGAACGCTATCGCGCGGTGCGCGGGTGAGCGCGGCAATGCTGGACGTGGAACTGAAGATCCTCGACCCGCGTCTGGGCAATGCGATCCCGCTGCCCGAAGCGGCCACCAGTGGCAGCGCCGGCATGGACCTGCGTGCCGCGCTGGACGCGCCGCTCACGCTGGCACCCGGCGACAGCGTGTTGGTGTCCAGCGGCATCGCCATCCATATCGGCGACCCGGGCTGGTGCGCGCTGATCGTGCCGCGCTCGGGTCTGGGTCACAAGCACGGCCTGGTGATGGGCAACCTGGTCGGCGTGATCGATGCCGACTACCAGGGCCCGCTGATGATTTCCTGCTGGAACCGCGGCCGCGCGCCGGTCACCATCGGCGTGGGCGACCGCATCGCCCAGCTGCTGCTGGTGCCGGTGGCGCAGGCGCGGCTGCACATCGTGGGCGAGTTCGCGCCCAGCGTGCGTGGCGCCGGCGGTTTCGGTTCGACGGGCATCAAGTGATTCCGGTTGCGTGCGGGGCGGGCCGGACGTGGCGGATACCTGCGGGGACAGGGTATGGCGATGAGTGACGCAAATGGATCGCGCCGGCGCGCGCAGCCGGACTGGCAACGGTTGTGGCCGCTGGCGTTGGGCACGTTGCTGTTGCTGCTCGGCGCGTTCTGCGCCTGGCAGACCTGGCTGATTGCGGACGAAGGCAATGCGGCGGCGCGGGTGCAGCAGGCGCGCGACGAGGCGGTGCAGCAGCTGGCGCAGGCAGTCGCCGCACAGCGTGCCACGGTGGAACAGGCGGTGGCCTCGCTGGATCCGGCCACGCTGCAGGGCGATCGCGCCGCGCTGGTGGCGGCGCTGCACGCGAAGTTGCCGCAGGCGCGCCGGTTGGACGTCTACAGCGGCAGTCTCGACGAAGTGCTGCACGCGAACTTCCGCGAGTTCGGCTACGCCAAGGCGGCGCAGTTGATGGCCGCACAGACCGCCGACGGCGTGCCGCCGGTGCAGAGCGTGTCGCACGGCGTGGGCGACCGCCGGTTGAGCCTGGTGCTCCCGCTGGGTCCGCCGCAGCAGGCGCAGGCCTGGCTGTGGGTGGAGCTGCCGTTTGCGCCGGTGCAGCAGGCCTTCGAGGCGGTCTCGCCCGCGGGTGGTCGGCTGGATCTGCGCCAGGGCGACGCCAGCACCGACATGCGCATCCTTTCGCACGGCAGCGCCGGTGCCGGAGCGGAGCCGGTCGCGAAGATGGTGCCGGGCAGCGCGTTCAGCGTGGCCGCGGCCATGCCGATGGCGTTCATCGTGCTGCCGCGCACGTGGCCGTTGACCGCGCTGCTGGCGCTGGCCGGGCTCGGTGCGGGGCTGTACCTGCTGTGGTGGCGCTTGCGGCGGCGCGAGCTGCCGATCGCCGAGCGAGACATCGACATCGAGGAGTTCAAGTTGTCCCAGCAAGCCGCCCGCCAATCCGCGCCGCCCGCGCCGGTGCTCGCCAAGCTCGCCACCGCAGCGGCACCTGCGCCCGCGCCGGTGGCGAAGCCCGCAGCGAAGATTGCGCTCGACCCGTCGATCTTCCGTGCCTACGACATCCGCGGCGTGGTGGGCAAGACGCTCGACGCCGGTGTGGCGCGCCTGCTCGGCCAGTCGATCGGCACCCTGATGCGCGAGCAGGCGCTCACCGAGATCGTGGTGGGCCGCGACGGCCGCCTGTCCGGCCCGGAGCTGGCCGGCGCGCTGGCCGAGGGCCTGCGCGCGGCCGGCGTCGACGTGATCGATCTTGGCGCGGTGCCCACGCCGGTGGTGTATTTCGCCACCTGGCACTACAACACAGGTTGCGGCGTGGCGGTGACCGGCAGCCACAACCCGCCCGACTACAACGGCTTCAAGATCGTGATCGGCGGCCAGACGCTGTCCGAGGGCGCGATCCAGGACCTGTACCACCGCATCGCCGAGAACGCGCTGGAGCGCGGCGGCGAAGGCAGCCTGCGCCAGGTCGACGTGGTGCTGGATTATCTGGAGCGCATCGTCTCCGACGTGCAGGCCGAGCATCGGCTCAAGGTGGTGGTGGATTGCGGCAACGGCATCCCCGGCGCGGTGGCGCCGCAGGTGCTCAGCGGCATCGGCTGCGAGGTGGTGCCGCTGTACTGCGAGGTGGACGGCACGTTCCCGAACCACCATCCCGATCCTTCCGATCCGCACAATCTCGAGGACCTGATCCTCGCGGTGAAGCAGACCGGCGCCGACCTCGGCGTGGCCTTCGACGGCGACGGCGACCGCCTCGGCGTGGTGACGAAAACGGGCGAGATCATTTTCCCGGATCGCCTGCTGATGCTGTTCGCGCGCGACGTGCTGGCGCGCCAGCCGGGCGCCACCATCATCTACGACGTGAAGTGCACCGGACACCTGAAGGGCCAGATCCTCGAGGCCGGCGGCAGCCCGCTGATGTGGCGCACCGGCCACTCGCTGATCAAAGGCAAGATGCGCGAGACCGGCGCGGAGCTGGCCGGCGAGATGAGCGGCCACTTCTTCTTCAAGGAACGCTGGTACGGCTTCGACGACGGCATCTATGCCGGCGCGCGGCTGCTGGAGATCCTCGCCGGCGATCTGGAGGAGCGCACGCCGGAGGAGATCTTCGCCACCCTGCCCAAGGGCGTCTCCACGCCGGAGCTGAAGATCGAACTGGCCGAGGGCGAGCACTACCGTTTCATGGAGATGTTCCGTGCCCGGGCGAACTTCGGCGATGCCACCTTGATCACCATCGACGGCGTGCGCGCCGACTGGCCGGACGGCTGGGGCCTGGTGCGTGCCTCGAACACCACGCCGGTGCTGGTGCTGCGCTTCGATGCGGACAACCCGACCGCGCTCGCGCGCATCCAGCAGGTGTTCCGCGAGCAACTGCTCGCCGTCGATCCCGCGTTGAAGCTCCCGTTCTGATCAAACGTGGAAGGCCCGGCATGGCCGGGCCTTCGCGTCAGGGGTTTCGTGCCGTGAGCGGCTCAGGGATGATCGTTCTGCTCGGCCTGCAGTGCGCGGTAGTGCGCTAGCTGCTGCGTCTGCGCCTGCGCGGCCTGCTCGCGTTGTGCCTGCTGGCGCTGCAGCAGTGCCTGCAGGTCGCTCACCACGCCGCGCTGCTTGGCGATGCCGTCCTGCAGGGACTTCGGCAGCGACTGCTTGTTGTGCTCGAACTCGGCGCCGCGACCGAGCAGTTCGGTCAGCGCCTGCTCCTGGCTGCGCAGGTTGAGCCGGCTGGTGTGGATCTGCTGGTCCATGTTCGCCAGCGCCTGCTGCAACGCAGCCTTGTACGCGGCCTCGTCGGGATAGGCGGACAGCATCTGCTCGTCGGTGCGGGCGCGGTCCTGGGCGGCGCGCTGCGTGGCGGCCTGCTGCGCGGCCTGCTTCTGTGCGGCGGCGCGTTCCTCGGGGCTGAGCTGGCGCTGCACGCGCTGCACCACCATGCCCTGGTCATTGACCACGTCGTAGCCGTACTTGATCGCGTCCTGGCTGAGGCTGTCGCTGAAATGCGGCAGGCCCTTGCCGTCCACCCACTTGTAGCGCATGCCGTTGTGGTCGGCGTTCTGGGCGCAGACGGTGGCGCTGGCGAGCAGCGCGGCGATGGTCAGGACGTGTAGCGGCTTGTGCATGAATACCCCCTGGTCGGAAGTATAGACATCATCGCAGCAACGTGACGCCGGGACCGCCAGTCCGGGCGTCGGTCCGTGATCGCGTTCGCCCGGCGGTTCAGCCAGCGACCCCGTAGCGCCCGCGATAGGCCACGAGGCGGGCGTGCTCGGCGGCCAGTTCCGGGCGCTCGCCGGCATAAGCCAGCACGTCGGCGAGGCTGGTGATCGCGATCACCGGGATGCCGTAGTCGCGCGCGATTTCCTGCGCGGCGGAGAGCTCGCCCTGGCCGCGCTCCTGCCGGTCCAGCGCGATCAGCACGCCGGCCGGTTCCGCGCCGTGGGCGCGGATCAGCGCCAGCGATTCGCGCACGGCCGTGCCGGCGGTCATCACGTCGTCCACGATCAGCACGCGGCCCTTGAGCGGCGCGCCGACCAGCACGCCGCCCTCGCCGTGGTCCTTGGCCTCCTTGCGGTTGTAGGCCCAGGGCAGGTCGTGGCCGTGCTGCTCGGCCAGCGCGATCGCGGTGGCGGCGGCCAGCGCGATGCCCTTGTAGGCGGGACCGAACAGCATGTCGACCGCGATCCCCGCGTTCACCACCGCGGCGGCGTAGGCGCGGCCCAGCCGGCCCAGCGCGGCGCCGGAATCGATCCGCCCCATGTTGAAGAAGTAAGGGCTCTGCCGCCCGGACTTCAGCGTGAATTCGCCGAAGCGCAGCACCTCGCGCTGCAGGGTGAGCTCGATGAAGTCGCGCTGGTAGTCGTGCATGGGGTTCTCTTCAGGAAAGGGCGCGCCACAACAGGTGCTGCGGCCCGGAGCGGCCGCCATGGTACAGCGTGCCGCTGTCCGCGAAGCCTGCGCGCCGGTACAACGCGAGCGCAGCGGCGTTGTCGCAATTCACCGTGAGCAGGAGGCGGTGCGCCTGCGGATGGCGTTGCGCGAGGTCGGCCAGCAGCACATCCATCGCGGGCATGGCGAGGCCGCGTCCCTGCCAGGCAGCATCGAGCTGGAACGAACGCAGGCCCAGCGCGTCGGCATCATCATCGAGGCCGGTGAGGCTGCGTGCGCTGTGCTCGATGCGGTAGTAGCCGATCGGCATGGCATCGAGCAGGATCGCCATCGGCTCGCTGCCGGCGCATTGCTCGGCGTCGGCCAGCGTGCGCGCGGGCGGACTGACGAAGCCGTCCTGCTCCGGTCGCGCGTGCAGCCGCAGCACGGCTTCGCGCAAGGCGGGCGTGACAGGGCAGACGTGGAGGTCGGGCGACGCGGCCATGATTGCTATGATGCCCGCTCCGCACCGGGAGTCGCGCATGCGCATCATCAGCCTGAACGCCAACGGCATCCGCTCGGCCGCGACCAAGGGCGTGTTCGAGTGGTTGCGCCAGCAGAAGGCCGACGTGGTCTGCCTGCAGGAAACCAAGGCGCAGGAAGACCAGCTCGGCGACCCGATGTTCCGTCCCGACGGCCACCACTGCTTCTACCGCGACGCCAGCAGCAAGAAGGGTTATTCCGGCGTGGCGATCTACGCGAAGCGCGAGCCCGACGCGGTGCGTACCGCGCTGGGCTGGGACGCATTCGACAACGAGGGCCGCTACGTCGAGGCGCGCTTCGGCAAGCTCAGCGTGGTGTCGCTGTACGTGCCGTCGGGCACTTCCGGCGACGAACGCCAGCAGTTCAAGTTCAAGGCGATGGACTGGCTCGCGACTATCCTCGACGAATGGCTGCACAGCGGCCGCGACTACGTGCTGTGCGGCGACTGGAACATCGTGCGCAGCGAGAAGGACATCAAGAACTGGAAGTCCAACCAGAAGAATTCCGGTTGCCTGCCGGAGGAACGCAGCTGGCTCAACGGCCTGGTCGAGCGCGGCTGGGTGGACAGTTACCGCACGCTGCATCCGGAAGGCGAGGACTACACGTGGTGGTCGAACCGCGGCCGCGCCCGCGAGAACGACGTGGGCTGGCGCATCGACTACCAGCTCGTCACCCCCGCGCTGGGCCAGCGCCTGAAGCGCTGCGCGATCTACCGCGACGAGCGTTTCTCCGACCACGCGCCGTACACCGTCGACTATGCCGACTGAGGCTGCCGCAGCGCCGGGACGCAACTGGCGCATCCTCAGCATCGGCCTGCTGGGCTTCGCCTCCGGCCTGCCGCTGGCGCTGTCCGGCCCCGCGCTGCAGGCCTGGTTCACCACGGCAGGCATGAGCCTGCGCGACATCGGCTGGATCACCCTGATCGGCCAGGCCTACGTGTTCAAGTTCCTGTGGGCGCCCCTGCTGGACCGTCTGCCGCTGCCGTTCCTGGGGCGCCGGCGCGGCTGGATCCTGCTGATGCAGCTGCTGTGCGGCGCCGCCCTGATCAGCATGAGCTTCTACACGCCGCAGGGCGCGGCGGCCACGCTGGCCTTCCTCGGCGTGCTGCTGGCGTTCGCCTCGGCTACCCAGGACATCGCCTACGACGCGCATCGCACCGACCTGCTGCGGCCGGCGGAGCGCGGCTGGGGCGTCGCCTTCATGCAGGGCGGCTACCGCGCGGCGATGCTGGTGTCCGGCGCGCTGTCGCTGATCCTCGCCGATCACATGGGCTGGGCCTGGGTGTACCGGCTGATGGGTGCGCTGATGCTGGCGGCGATCCTGGTCACGGTCACCTCGCCGGAGGCGCCGGACGAACAGCCCACGCGCAGCTTCGCCGAGGCGGTGGTGCAGCCTTTCATGGACTTCTTCCAGCGCTATGGCGGGCTGGCGCTGGGGTGGCTCGCGCTGATGGTGCTGTACAAGCTGTGCGACGCGTTCGCGCTGTCGCTGTCCACCACCTTCCTGCTGCGCGTGCCGCAGTTCTCGCTGACCCAGCTGGGCGCGATCAACAAGACCTTCGGCCTCGCCGCGGGCCTGCTCGGCGCGCTGGCCGGCGGCTGGGTGGTGACGCGGATGCGGCTGTTCCCCGCGCTGCTGCTGCTGGGCGTGCTGCAGGCGCTGGTGAACCTGGGCTACATCTGGCTGGTGCACAGCGGCCCCGACTTGCTCGCTCTCGCGATCGTGGTGGGTGCGGAAAACTTCTTCAGCGGTCTCGGCAGCACCGCCTTCGTGGTGCTGGTGACGGCACTGTGCAACGTGCGCTACTCGGCCACCCAGTACGCGCTGCTGTCCTCGCTGTCGGCGGTGGGTCGGGTGTTCCTGGGCCCGCTCGCGGCTTGGCTGGTGCCGCAGGTGGGCTGGTCGGACTTCTTCGCGATCACCGCGCTGTCGGCACTGCCCGGCCTGCTGCTGGTCCTCGTGCTGCGCCGCGCGATCGACCGCGCCGAGCTGGCGCGACCGCACTGAGCACGGGTTCACGTTGCGGGTGCGGCGCAGACCACGGAACGGCGGCGTGCCGCTTGCCTGACATCGCCACGCTGGCATCATCGGCGACGCAGGGGTGCGCCGCGCGCAAGGAGCCGACGAATGCCCGATCTCGTGATACGCCATGTCGATCATCTACTGGCCGAACGCATCCAGGCGTTCGCCAAGAACCACCAGTGGAGCATCAACGAGGTGCTGCTGCATGCGCTGCGGCGCGGCCTTGGTGCCGCCGAAAGCGGCCAGCAGGCCGAGACCCTGATCGAGGCCGACGAACTCGCGGTGCTGGTCGGCGCGTGGAATCCGGCCGAGCAGGCGGTGTTCCGCGAAACCGTGCAGGCGCTGTCGACGACACGCGGCGATTCGCTGGTGCCGGCCTCGCGCGAGGCCCGGCTGTTCGAGTGAGCCGGCTCCGGGTGCGCCGACTCAGCGCGGCGCGGGATGGATCGCGCCGAGCAGGCGCAGTCCGCGCGCACCGGTGACGGCGGGCAGGTTGCCGGGCAACCCGAGCTGGCGCTGCCGGGCCAGCCACGCGAACGCGGTGGCTTCGAGGAAATCCGGGTCGACACCGGACGCCGCCGTGCTTGACAGCGGGCGCGGCGCGAGCAGCTCGGCGAGCCGACGCATCAGCGCGCCGTTGTGCACGCCGCCGCCGCAGGCCAGCACGTCCTTCGCATCCGGCGCGTGACGCGCGATGGCCGCGGCCACGCTGCATGCGGTGAGTTCCAGCAGGGTGGCCTGCACGTCGGCCGGCGCCAGCGCGGCCATACGCGGCTGCGCGGCCAGCCAGTCGAGATGGAAGTGCTCGCGGCCGGTGCTCTTCGGCGGTGCCAGCGCGAAATAGGGATCGGCCAGCAGCGCATCGAGCAGGGTGTCGTCGACCTTGCCACTGGCGGCGAATGCACCATCACGGTCGAATGCTTCGCCGCGATGACGCAGGCACCATGCATCCAGCAAGCCGTTCGCGGGGCCGGTGTCGAAGCCGGTCACGCCGCCGTCGGCACCGAGCACGGTGATGTTCGCGATGCCGCCGAGATTGAGCACCACGCGCGTGCGACCTGGCACGGCCAGCAACATTGCGTGCACGGCCGGCAGGAGTGGCGCACCCTGGCCGCCGGCAGCCACGTCGGCGCGGCGGAAATCCGCCACCACGGTGATGCCGCAGCGTTCGGCGATCGTGGCCGGATCACCCAGCTGCAGGGTGAACGGATGCGCGCCCGCGGGACGGTGGCGCACGGTCTGGCCGTGCGAGCCGATTGCGTGTACCGCCGCGGCGGGCGTGCCGCTGTCGCGCAGCAGGGCCAGCGCGGCTTCGGCGAAGCCATGACCCAGCGCCACGTCCAGCCGTCCGAACTCATCGAGATCCAGCGCGGTTTCACCCTGCGCCACCGCGAGAATCTCCGTGCGCAGCGCATCGGGCCAAGGATGCGTGCGCGCGGCCAGCAGGCGCGGGCGCTCCTGCTCGAACGACACCAGCGCGGCATCGATGCCGTCGGCGCTGGTGCCGGAGATCAGGCCGAGGTAGAGCGACGGGACCTCACTCACGCGGGCGCGATGCTCAGCGGTCGCTGTTCGGCGTGTTGGCCCGGGCCAGCTTGATGCGCTGGTCGATCTGCTCCAGCCGTGCCAGTTCGGGCTTCACCACGGTAGCCTTGAACTTTGCCATCTGGGCCGCGGGCAGCGGCTCGGGCTTCGGCAGGGTCACCGTCTGCGGATTGCGCTGCACGCCGTCCACGCGGAATTCGTAATGCAGGTGCGGGCCGGTGGCGAGTCCGGTCATGCCGACATAGCCGATCACCTGGCCCTGCTTCACGCGCGAACCCACGCGCAGGCCCGGCGCGAAGCGCGACATGTGGCCGTACGCGGTGCTGATGTCCTTGTTGTGCTGGATCAGCACGAAGTTGCCGTAGCCGTTCTCCCAGCCGTGGTACTTGATCACGCCGTCGCCGGCGGCATGGATCGGCGTGCCCATCGGCGCGGCGTAGTCCACGCCCTTGTGCGCGCGCATGCGGCCGAGGATCGGGTGCATGCGCGCCGCGCTGAAGGTGGAGGAGATGCGGGTGAAGTCCACCGGGATGCGCAGGAAGGACTTCTGCAGCGGCCGGCCGTCCTCGCTGAACCAGCCGTAGTTGCCGTCGGCCTTCCTGAAGCGGTAGGCGGTGTAGCGCTTGCCCTGGTTGACGAACTCGGCGGCCACGATGTCGCCTTCGCCGTAGCGCGCGCCGTCGCGGTAGATGTCGTCGTAGATCACGGTGAAGCTGTCGCCCTCGCGCAGGTCCTGCACGAAGTCGATGTCGTATTTGAACAGGTCGGCGAGCTTGCCCACCATCGCCCCGCTCAGCCCGGCCTGGTCGCCGGCGGCGTAGAGGCTGCTGCGGATCACGCCGTGCGCCACTTCCTCGCGCACATCCATGTCGCGTGGCTGCAACGTGAGCGTGGCCTGCGGGCCGTCGAGGCGCACGATCGCGCGGTTGGCCTGGTCCTTGTCGAAGCGGAAGCCGAGCAGGCTGCCGCCGGGGCCGAGCAGGAAGTCGAATTCCTCGCCGGGATGGATGTTGTGCAAGGCGGACTTCGCGTCGCCGGCGGCGTCCATCACCTTCTGCAGGTCGGTCAGGCTGAGCCCGCGGCCACCGAAGATGTCGGACAGGGTCTGGCCGGGCCGCACCCGCACCACCTGCCAGTCGTCCACGGTGGAAACCGCCGGATCGACCGTGGGCAGTTTCGGCAGGGCCAGCGGCAGCAGGGTGTGCGCCTCGACCGTGGGCGCGGGTTTCATCGCGGTGGCCCAGGCCGGCATGATGAAGCCGGAAAGCAGGGTCACCATCAGCGCGGTGCCGGCCAGCACCCAGCGTTCGCGGTGCCAGTGGATCGGCGTGGTGGATGCCGAACGATCGAACGACCAGTGCGCGCAGCGTTCGTAGAAGCTGACGTGCCGACGCTGCGCCTTGCGGCAGATGGCCTGCTTGCGTGCGTGGCGCGCCCCCCGAATTTCCTCACCCATGCTGCGCAAGCCTCGTCGTACAAAGTAACAAACCCGCGTACCATAGTCGCCGCGTGACAAGTGCGTCAATGCCTTTCCCATCAAGGGTTTGCGCTGCGTTTTCGGTTAACGCACAATTAACGTCGAAACGTGATTGCCATCGCCCAAATGGCTGTCATGGCAACCACAAACCCCGAGGAACGCATGAACGAATCCGAGCAGGCGCTGGCCGCGATCGCGCGCGGCGCCGACGAAATCATCAAGCGCGAGGATCTGCTGGAGCGATTGAAAAGCGGACGTCCGCTGCGCATCAAGGCCGGCTTCGACCCCACCGCGCCGGACCTGCATCTCGGCCACACCGTGCTGCTCAACAAGATGCGCCAGTTCCAGGATCTGGGGCACCAGGTGATCTTCCTGATCGGCGACTTCACCGGCATGATTGGTGATCCCACCGGCAAGAACGTCACGCGCAAGCCGCTCACCCGCGAGGACGTGCTGAAGAACGCCGAGACCTATGCCGCGCAGGTCTACAAGGTGCTCGATCGCGAGAAGACCGAGTTGCGCTTCAACTCCGAGTGGTTCGGCCAGATGGGCGCGGCCGACATGATCAAGCTCGCCGCGCAGCACACCGTGGCACGCATGCTCGAACGCGACGACTTCGCCAAGCGTTATGCCGCGCAGCAGCCGATCGCGATCCACGAATTCCTCTATCCGCTGGTGCAGGGCTACGACTCGGTGGCGCTGAAAGCCGACGTCGAACTCGGCGGCACCGACCAGAAGTTCAACCTGCTGATGGGACGCGCGCTGCAGGAGCACCACGGCCAGCCCCCGCAGGTCGTGCTGACCATGCCGCTGCTGGAAGGCCTGGACGGCGTCAACAAGATGTCCAAGTCGCTGGGCAACTACATCGGCATCGATGAGCCGGCGATCGACATCGTCACCAAGACCCTGAAGATCGACGACGCGTTGATGTGGCGCTGGTTCGAGCTGCTCAGCTTCGACGTCTCGCTGGACGAGCTGGCACGGATGAGGCGCGAGGTGGAAAGCGGCGCGCTGAATCCGCGTGACGCCAAGCTGCGCCTCGCACGCGAGCTGGCCACGCGCTTCCATGACGCGGCCGCCGCCGAGCAGGCCATCGCGGGCTGGCACGCGGTGGTGCGTGGCGAGGGCGACACCTCGCTGCTGCCGCTCAGCGAGATCGCGGCGCCCGCCGAGGGCCTGCGCCTGCCCGCGTTGCTCACCGCGGCAGGGCTCACCGCCAGCAACTCCGAGGCGAACCGCAAGCTCAAGGAGCGCGCGGTGCGCATCGACGCGGAAGTGGTGGAGGACGCGCAGCGCGTGTTCGCCGTCGGCTTCGAAGGCGTGCTGCAGGTGGGCAAGCGCAACTTCGCCCGGGTGCGACTGACCGGCGGTTGAGCGTCATGCAGGCTTCGCGGGAATGTCTTTCGTGAGATCAGTGGCTTGCATGAAAGAGCGAGATTTCTTCTAAGAAACCGCTTGCCAAGATTCGGGCGCCTCCCTAGTATTCGCCGCCCCGCTGCTGCATCGGCACGGCGTCCCACCTGCTCGCTGAAGATTCTTCTTCGAGGGTGTTGACGGTCCGGAAAGACGATGTATAGTAGGCGGCTCACCGGGACGAAATGTCCTCTAGCGGAAAGCTCCGCGGTGGTTGGATCTTTGACAGTGTGCACAGGTGAATTGTGTGGACGCCTTGCGCTGGCGGGTCGATGACCTGTCCAAGCAATGCA
>NZ_MUNP01000019.1 GCF_002001105.1 Rhodanobacter sp. C06
CGCAGTGCGCGGTTGGGTGACCTGGACGTTTGCCGCCTACAACCTGATCCGCCTCGGTGGCATCGGCGAGTGGTGGGAACCGTCGCCGACATGAGCAACGGTGGGAGACGTGCGTCCGCAGGGCGGGGAAACGCGCCATGCGCCCACCATCACGACCGTCATGCATAGATCGCGGCTATCGAGAGTGGCGCGAGACGGTGCTTCTCAACAGCCTGCTAGACGCGGCTTCGGAGCATCGTCCGTGCCCAAGAACGGCTATGACGCCGATCGGCTGGCCGATGATGTCATGGCCGTGGTCAAAGCACTCGATATCGATCGCCCCATCCTTGCCGGCCATTCGATCGCCGGCGAGGAATTGAGCGCGGCAGGGACACACTATCAAGGCAAAATTGCCGGACTGATCTACCTCGATGCCGCGCACGAATACGCGATCTACGATCAGAACCGCGGAGCCTATCATCCTGACTTGAGTCATCTGTCCGCGCAGATTTCGCGCATGCACAATGACCCGACAGACAAGTCGCAGATGACTAAGCTGTTGAATGAAGTCTCTGTGTTGCAACGGAGCCTTGGGAGCGAGCTTGCTGGGATAGCTGCGGATGACGCCAGCACAACGGGGGCTCCGCCTCCCGAACCAACGCCCAAAGAACTAGCCAGCTTCCCGGCGTTTCGTTGTTTCGTCTCTGCACAACTCGGTGGAGTCATACCTGAAGACGAAATACGCCAGACGTTTGCGACAAGCGCCACGGGCGGCATCGGAAAGCAGAAAGCACCGGCGTTCGTTTACAACGCCATCCTTGAAGGCGAAGAGCGCTTCCACGCACCCGACGTGCCCATACTCGACATCGTCCCCGTACCACGCACGTCGGATCTTCCAGTCGGCAGTGATGAGGCGAAGCGTCAAGCAGCGGATGCGCTGCACACTCGAATGCAGGAGCAGGAGATCGCTACGCTCCAGCGTCAACAGCCATCGGCAAAGATCGTGCGGATACCGCACGGCCACCACTTTGTGTTCCTGTCCAACCCGGCCGAAGTGGTGAGCGCCATGACCCGGTTCGGGGAGCAGTTGCCCTAGATCCGCTTTCGAACTCGGAGCTGCAATCAGCGACCCGCCAACCGCGACCTCCGCAACTCCGCCGCCTCGGCCCAGCGCGCCGCCAGCTTCGGCGTGGTGATGCACACCGCCGTGTCGGTGACCGTGGTCACCGCGCGCTCCAGCAACTGGATGTCGGCTTCGTGCTGGCGCGCCACGTGCGGGTCCTCGAAGAAGATCGCGCGCTGACAACGGTGTTCCAACACCAGGTCGGCGATCTGCGCATCGCCGCCCATAGGGCCGCTCTGGTAGCGATCCGCCCACGGCTGGCCCTGCGGCCAGCCGCGGCTCCAGGCCAATTCGTTGAGGCGTTGGCCGGTGGTGCCGGTGGCCACGCGGCGGGCGAAGCGCGATAGCGTGTCGAAGTGCTGGGCCGCGTAGGCCAGCATCGCGGGCTTCATCGCATCGTGGGCGATCAGGGCCAATGTCTGCGATTCCGGCGCGTGGAGGTCGTCCGCATTGGGATCGGGTGCCAGCCCGGCGTGCATGCGTTCCAGCTCGATCCAGTCGCGCGCCGAGGCCACGGTGGAGAGGAAGGGTTTGGCGTGAATCACGCACTGGCGCTTGAGCGCCACCGCCTCGGGAAACACCGAGGACGGATCGACCGGATCGATGAAATAGATCGCACCATCCAGCGTGCGTGCCGCGCCGTCCATGCCCACCACCTCGGCGACCAGCTTCATCAGCCCGCCTTCGCGGCCGTAGGGATAGCGGCGCAGCGGCGGGTAATCCGCGAGCAGGCCGGCGCGCACGATGGCGTCGTGGGTGCGACCGACCGCGTGCAGGCCGAGCCCGAGTTCGCGGATGCCGCGCTCGCAGGCGCGCAACCAGCGGAACAGCGCCGCGTCGTCGTGGCTGTGGTGAAGCTGGTTGGCGGCCAGGCCCAGGCGCATCGCGTTCGTCCTCTTGTCGTTTCAACCGAAGAACTGGCGCCCGTCCCGATCAAGGCCGACACGCCGAGCAGCTGCATGGCCGCTGCTGCGACGAGGACCGAGCCGGCTCGGCATGCGACGGCAGACGCAAGGGACGAGGCAGGCATGCATTGTCGGTGACATCGCGGGCGCCGACCAGCGATGCGACAAGCCGCGATCCCGAAAACGCCACGGCGCGCCGGTCACCCGGCGCGCCGTGGCCTGTCGTCGTCCATTGACTTACAGATCGACCTTGACGCCGAGGTTGAAGAAGCGACCGACGATGCCCTCCTGCGACCAGGTGGGGTTGTAGTTGGTGCCCGGGCCCGCGTAGTTGGCGGGATCGAACGGCGGCAGCTTGTTGAACGCGTTCAGGACCGACCCGGTGATGGTGACGTGGTCGTTGATCGCATAGCTGCCGGTCAGGTCGAAGAAGGTGGACGCCCCGATCCGGCAACTGGCCGGGAACGGCGTGCCGGCCGGCGTGGTGGTGATGCACGAGCCGGGGCCGACGCCCACGTCTTCGGCGATCTGGGCATAGCCGCTGGTGCGGTACAGCGTGCCGGTCACCGTGAGCGGCCCCCAGATGATCGTGTTGGCCCACGAACCGCGCAGGCGCGGCGTGCCGGCGCCCGAGGACAGGTTGTACGGCCCTTGGGTGCCCACGTAACGCTGGACCGTGCCGTCAGGCAGGGTCAGGTTCCAGCTGAAGACGTTGGTGGCCGACAGCTCGCTGATGTACTTGATATCGTCGCCGAAGGTCCAGTGGCCTTGCAGATCCAGGTCGATGCCGGTGGTCTTGAGCTGGTTCGCGTTGACGTACTCGCCGGTCACCACGACCGGCCGCGGCTGCGCGTTCGGAAACTGCGGATCGGGTGCATCCGGCGTCACGCTGACCCCCGGCGCCTGCGGCGTGCCCGCGTAATAGGCAGCGAGCGCGGAACTCGTCTGCGACTGCACGATCACCCCGGTCTTCTTGATGTTGTAGTAATCCAGCGAGGCACTCAGCCAGTTGGTCGGCTGCAGCACCACGCCGAGCGTGAAGTTGGTGGCCTTTTCCGGCTTGATGTTCTTGTTCGCCACTGCGTCCTCGGCCAGCGCGTACGGCTGCACGTAGCCATTGTTGTTGTGCAGCGCCTGGAACGCGGGCGGCGGCGTGTAGGTGACGAAACCCTCGGCCGCGCTGGAGCCGTTCTCGGCGAACGACGGCGCGCGGAAGCCCTTGGACCAGGTACCGCGCAGGGCGATCCAGTCGAACGGTTTCCACTTGATGCCGAGCTTGGGCGAGAAATTGTTGCCCACGTCGGAGTAATGATCGAAGCGACCGGAGACATCGGCTTCCAGCGACTGCAGCAGCGGCGCATCCAGTTCGGCGTAGACGCCGCTCACGTCGCGGCTGCCTTTGGTATGGGCATTGCCCAAGCCCTGGAACTCGAAGTTGGGATTCAGCGTCGGATCGTTCTGCGCCTCATGGCGCAGTTGCGCACCCACGGCGAGGCCGAGACTGCCGCCCGGCAGGTCGAACAGCTCCCGGTTGGCACTCAGATCCAGCGAGTCTAGGTCGGAGGTCGATGTCTTCGAATAACCCGGTGCAAGTGTCGCGCGGATGGAAGACGAGTTCGCCGACGGGTTGGCGAAGTTGTAGGTGCCGTTGGCGACTGCGCTGAGCAAGGCGTCATAGCTGATGAAACCGAACTGGTCCGTGTTCAACCAAGTGTGGTTGAGCACCGCCGCGACATCCCAGTGCCAATTGTCGAACTGGCCGGTAACGTCGCCCACGATGCGCGCGTTGTGATTGTTGTAGTTGAATCCGTTCGGAATGTCGCCGAACGCATAATTGATGGCCGCGGGCACCGCGAACGGATTGGAGGGGTTGCCCACCGGCAAGGTGATGGCGTCGGTATTGTTCGGCGTCGAATTCTGGATCTGCGATGGCGGCGCCACTGTCCAGGTCTTGGCCTGGAAATAGCTGGCCGACAGGTAGGCCGTGGTGGTGTCGTTGAGCTTGACGGTGAAGCGGCCGTACAGGCCGCCCTGTTCCATCGCCGGTTGCAGCTGCCCGTACTGGGCAGCCAGGTTCTGCTGGCAATAGCTGCCCGGGCTGTTCGGGTCGTTGGTCACCAGGGTTTCATAGGGGGCACCCGCGCAACTCCGCAACGGCTGGATGTTGCCGCCGGTGGACGGCGTGACCGAGCCGTAGATCGAACCTACCGCATTGGAAGGCACGCCGGGATTCGGGCCGCCGAGCGAGCTCAGGTTGGTCGTGTTGTACGGGAACGGCCGCTGGTTCACCCGGATGGAGTTGTCCTTCTGGAACTGCGCGCTGAAATAAGCGTTGTAGCGGTCGGTGTCCAGGTCGCCGCCGCCAGCGAGGAAGGTCGCCTTGCGGGTGAAGCCGCCGCCGCGCTGCGAGGTGCCGACATCGGCCGTGGCCTCGACGCCGTGATAGTCGGGCCGCAGGATGACGTTGACCACGCCGGCGATCGCATCGGCACCGTACAGGGACGAGGCACCGTCCTTCAGCACCTCGATGCGTTCGACCGCGGCGAGCGGAATGGTGTTCAGGTCGACGAAGGAGCGCTCGCCGTCGTCCGACACCGCGTAGCTGGCGTTGCGATGACCGTCGATCAGCACCAGGGTGGAATTGACGGTGAGGCCACGCAGCGCCACGCCGGAGGCGCCGGCCGCGAAGCCGTTGCTGAATGCATTCGGGATCGAGCCGCTGTTGTCGGCGGAAATCGAGCGCACCACATCGGAGAGCGTGGTCAAACCGCTGCGCTGGATCTGCACCGCCGAAATCACCGTCACCGGCGAGGTCGTCTCGGTGTCGATGCGCGGTATGGCCGAACCGGTCACCACGATGGTCTGCAACTGCTGTGCCTGTTTCGCCGATGGCGGTGGCGATGGCTGCTGTTGCGTGGGCTGCTGTTGCGTGGATTGTTGTTGTGCGGACGAAGCCGGCGGTGGCGCGTCTTGCGCAAACGCCGCGGCCAGCGGGGTCATCGCCAGACCGGCGAGGGAAATCATCGTCATGCGTTTCATGGGCGAACCTCCGGCGCGGGGAACCGTAGCGAGGTGTTCGCATGGCTCAGGGGCACGCAGGAGGGTTCCCGTCTTGATGCGGGAACATGCAGCTTCTAGCGGCCGACGGGCGTGGGGACGCGGACAACCGTCGCTGAACGATTTGATTACTCCTCGCACACGGCCTTTACAAGTGGCCGTCACGAAGCGCGTTCATGCACCGTTTCCAATTGTCGCAACGACTGCCGAGTCAACGTCCGGAATGACGCGAAAACATCGGCAACTGCTCAGACGGCGACCATCGCCGTCGGCGCCTCCACCAGCAGGCGCGCGATCGAGGCCGCCGCTTCGCGGCCGTCATGCACCGCACGCACCACCAGGTCGGCGCCACGCACGTTGTCGCCGCCGGCGAAGATGCGCGGGTGGCTGGTTTGCTGCGGCAGCGCGCCGTCGGCGCCGGTGACGACGCGGCCGGAGTGCGCCAGCTTCACGCCATGCGAGACCAACCAGTCCGGCGGGCTGGGCTGGAAGCCGAAGGCCTGGATCACCACGTCCGCGCGCAGCTCGCTCTCGCCGCCCTCGACGTTGCGCGGACGCGGGCGCCCGTGACCGTCGTCGACCAGCTCGGTGCGCACCACGCGCACCGCGCGCGCGCGGCCGTGTTCGTCGCCGAGGATTTCCAGCGGCTGGCGATGGAACAGGAAGTTCACGCCCTCCTCGCGGCTGTAACCCACCTCACGGCGCGAGCCCGGCATGCTGGCCTCGTCGCGACGATACACGCAGCTGACCGAGGCCGCGCCGAGGCGGATCGCGGTGCGGTTGCAGTCCATGCCGGTATCGCCGCCGCCCAGCACCACCACGTGCTTGCCGCGCAGGTCGAACGCGGGCGCGGGTGGTTCGTCGCGCAGCAGGCGCTCGGTGTTGGCGATCAGGAACGGCAGCGCGTCGTGCACGCCGTGCAGGCCACGGCCCGGCAGCTTGCCGTCCACGTAGGTGTAGGCGCCGGTACCCACGAACACCGCGTCGTAATCGTCCACCAGTTCGCCGAACTCGATGTCGCGTCCCACCTCGCGGCCGAGCAGGAAGCGCACGCCCAACTGTTCGAGGAAAGCGCGGCGCGTGCGCACCACCGCCTTGTCCAGCTTGAACGGCGGAATGCCGAACGTGAGCAGGCCGCCGATCTCGCTCTGGCGGTCGTATACGTCGGCGGCGATGCCGGCATGGCGCAGCCGATCCGCACAGGCCAGGCCCGCGGGGCCGGCGCCGACAATGGCCACGCGCTTGCCGGTTTCCTGCACCGCCGAAAGATCCGGCCGCCAGCCTTGGCGCAGCGCCTCATCGGTGACCCAGCGCTCCACGCTGCCTATCGTCACCGCACCGAACGCGGTCTGCTCCAGCGTGCAGGCGCCTTCGCACAGGCGATCCTGCGGACACACGCGACCGCAGATCTCCGGCAGCGGGTTCGTCTCGTACATCAGCGTCGCCGCCTCGAGGATGCGGCCCTGCTCCACCAGCTTCAGCCAGTTCGGGATGTAGTTGTGCACCGGGCAGGCATGCTCGCAATACGGATTGCCGCAATCCAGGCAGCGCGCCGACTGCGCTCCCGCATTCGCCTCGCCGAAATCCCCCGCGATCTCGCCATATCCCAGCACGCGTATCGCCACCGGCACCGTCCGCGGCGTCTCCCGCGGCACGTCGAGAAACTGGAACAGCTTGTGCTCGCTCATGCGAACCTCCAACACCGCCGCAGGCGCTGCTTTTGCTTTTGATCTTGCTCGAAGGCGGCCACGATGGCCGCGCCTTGAATTGGGGCCCCTCGACGGCGCCGAGGAGCGGAGCCGGCAGCAGGGGAAAGCCAAACTGTTCGAGGCCAGGGATGGCCGAGTTGTTTGGCGGCCTGCTGCCGGCGAGCACCGCAGGGGACGCGGCGGGCAGGAAGCCTGCCGCGCGCCGTCGCGGGGTGGCCTTCTCTTTTGGTTACTTTTCTCTTGGCCACGCAAGAGAAAAGTGACCCGGCCGCCGGCAGGCGGACGGAACCGCCTTGTCGCTTGCGAAGCAGACCATGAGGCGAGCACCCGCCCCTCACCCTGCCCTCTCCCCAAAGGGGAGAGGGAAAAAATCGCGGCCGCGCACCCATCATGCGGCCCTCCGCAACTCTTCCGCCAACACCGCGAGGCTCGCCGCCTTCGGCTTCACCAGCCAGAACTTGTATTGCAACCCGCGGAAGTCGCGCAGTACCTGCCGCCCCCAGTCGCTGCCGGTGAGCTCCACGTGGCGCGTCACCAGACCGCGCAGGTGCTGCATGTGGTGCTCCATGCCCTCGGGCGAGATGCGCAGGATGTCGACCAACTCGTGGTTGTAGCAGTCCACGAAGTCGCGCTCGAGGTCGAGCACGTAGGCGAAGCCACCGGTCATGCCCGCGCCGAAGTTGAGGCCGACCTTGCCGAGCACCGCTACCACGCCGCCGGTCATGTATTCGCAGCAGTGGTCGCCGGCGCCCTCCACCACCGCCACCGCGCCGGAGTTGCGCACCGCGAAGCGCTCGCCCGCGCGGCCGGCCGCGAACAGCTCGCCGCCGGTGGCGCCGTACAAACAAGTGTTGCCGATGATGGAGGCGTCCTGCGTGGCGAACGGCGAGTCGGCGGGCGGGCGCACCACGATGCGGCCGCCGGCCATGCCCTTGCCCACGCCGTCGTTCGCCTCGCCGATGAGCTCGATCTGCACGCCGCCCGCGTTCCACGCGCCCAGGCTCTGGCCGGCCGCGCCTTCCAGCTGCAGCACGATGGGGCGCTCGTCCATGCCGTGGTCGCCGTGCCGGCGCGCGATCGCGCCGGACAGGCGCGCGCCGATCGCGCGATCGGTGTTGGCGATCGCGTAGCTGAAGTGGCCGCCCTCGCCCAGCTCGACCAGCGGCGCGGTGTCCGCCGCGATGCGCGTGGCCAGTGCGGCGGCATCGCGCATCGGGTTGCGCGCCATCGCGCAGGCGCTGTCGACAGCTGCGCCGAGGCCGGCGCCATCGAGCAGGGGCGCGAGGTCCAGGCCATGGCGCACCGGCGTGGCGTCGGCGCGCTGCGCCAGCAGTTCGCTGCGGCCGACCAGCTCGGCCAGCGAACGCGCGCCCAGCCGCGCGAGGTGTTCGCGCACGTCGGCGGCGATGAACTGGAAGTAGTTCATCACCATCTCCGGCAAGCCGGTGAAGTGTTCCTTGCGCAGCACCGGATGCTGGGTGGCCACGCCGGTGGCGCAGTTGTTGAGATGACAGATGCGCAGGTACTTGCAGCCCAGCGCCACCATCGGGCCGGTGCCGAAACCAAAACTTTCCGCGCCGAGCAGCGCAGCCTTGATCACGTCGAGGCCGGTCTTCAGGCCGCCGTCGGTCTGCAGGCGCACACGGCCGCGCAGCGCGTTGCGGCGCAGGGTCTGCTGCGTTTCGGCCAGACCAAGCTCCCACGGCGTGCCAGCGTACTTGATCGAGGTGAGCGGGCTCGCGCCGGTGCCGCCGTCGTGGCCGCTCACGGTGATGAGGTCGGCGCCGGCCTTCACCACGCCCGCGGCCACCGTGCCCACGCCGGCGTGGCTGACCAGCTTCACCGAGACCAGCGCGTCGGGATTCACTTCCTTGAGGTCGTGGATCAGCTCGGCGAGATCCTCGATGGAATAGATGTCGTGGTGCGGCGGCGGCGAGATCAGGCCGATGCCGGGTTTGGCGTAGCGCAAGCGCGCGATGGTGGCGTCCACCTTGTGGCCCGGCAGCTGGCCGCCCTCGCCGGGCTTGGCGCCCTGCGCGATCTTGATCTGCAGCACCTCGGCGTTGACCAGGTAGGCGGGGGTGACGCCGAAGCGGCCGGAGGCGACCTGCTTGATCTTCGACATCTTCTCGGTGCCGTAGCGCGCCGGGTCCTCGCCACCCTCGCCGGAATTGCTGCGTGCGCCGAGGCGGTTCATCGCGGTGGCCAGCGCCTCGTGCGCCTCGGGCGACAGCGCGCCCAGCGACATGCCGGCGGAATCGAAGCGCTTGAGGATCGCCTCGACCGGCTCGACCTCATCCAGCGGCACCGGCGCACCCAGCGGCTGCACCGCGAGCAGGTCGCGCAATGCCGAAGCCGGGCGGCGGTCGACGTGGTCGGCGTAAGCGCGGTAATCCGCCGGGTCGCCCGAACGCACCGCCAATTGCAGCGAGGCGATCACCTCCGGGTTGTACATGTGGTACTCGCCGCCGTGCATGTACTTGTAGATGCCGCCGGCGCGCAGCGGCTGCGCCGCGTTCCACGCCTCGGCGGCAAGCAGTTGCTGCTCGTGTTCCAGTTCGGCGAAGCCGGCGCCACCGATGCGCGAGGGCGTGCCGGGGAAACACAGCGCGACGACTTCCGGCGCCAGCCCCACGATCTCGAACAGTTGCGCGCCGCGGTAACCGGCGATGGTGGAGATGCCCATCTTCGACAGGATCTTCAGCAGCCCCTTGCGGATGCCCCGGCGGTAACTACGGCCGATCTCCAGCCGGTCGCCGTCGATGTGGCCCTCGCGGCCCAGCTCGAACAGGCTCTGGTAGGCCAGCCATGGATAGATCGCGGTAGCGCCGAAGCCGAGCAGGCAGGCGAACTGGTGCGAGTCGCGCGGCGTGGCGGTTTCCACAATCAGGTTGCACTGGCAGCGCAGGCCTTGCTCGACCAAGTGCGCGTGCACCGCGCCGGTGGCGAGCAGGGAGTGGATCGGCAGCTGGTCGCGCTCGGGGTAGCGGTCGCTGAGGAAGACCAGCGCGTTGCCCTCGCGCACTGATTGCGCCACCTCTTCGCACAACCGGCGCAGCGCGGCTTCGAGGCCCAGCTCCGGCGCGTACATCAGGTCGAAGCGCGGCGTGTCGACGAATTGCGGGAGCGCCAGCAGCTGGCGCAGCTTGCGCTGGGAGAGGATCGGCGAGTTGATCAGCACCTGCTTCGCGTTCTCGGGCTTGAGCTCGAAAACGTTGCCTTCCGCGCCGATCTGGGTGACCAGCGACATCACCAGCTTCTCGCGCAACGGGTCGATCGGCGGGTTGGTGACTTGGGCGAAGGCCTGGCGGAAGCGGTCGAACAGCGGGCGCACCTGCCGCGACAGCGCGGCGACCGGAGTGTCGTCGCCCATCGAGCCGGTGGCCTCGGCCTCGAGTTCCGCGATCACCTTCAACACCGTCTCGCGCTCCTCGCGCGAGAGGCCGTACAGCTTCTGGTAGCAGCGCAGCTGCTCCACCGGCAGCGGCTCGGCGGCCAGCGAGGGATCGATCAGGTCCGATTCCAGGTAGCTCACACCCGCGCGCAACCAATCGCGGTACGGCGCGCGGGAACGGTTGACCGCATCGATGTCGGCGTCGCGCAGCAGGCGGTGTTCGCGGAAGTCCACCGCGATCATCTCGCCCGGCGCCAGGCGCCCCTTGGCGGCCACGCGCGCCGAGGGCATGTCCCACAGGCCCGCCTCGGAGGCGATGATGAAATGGTTGTCGTCGGACAGCGCCCAGCGCGCGGGGCGCAGTCCGTTGCGGTCCAGCGTGCATGCGGCGTAGCGGCCGTCGCACATCACCAGGCCGGCGGGGCCGTCCCAGGGTTCGCTGTGCAGCGCGTAGTACTCGTAGAACGCCGCGAGATCCTCGTCGATGTTCTCGCGCGCGGCGAACGCCGGCGGCACCAGCACGCGCATCGCGGCGAGCAGGTCGAGGCCACCGGCGAGCAGCACTTCCAGCGCGTTGTCCAGGCTTTCCGAATCCGAACCTTGCTGGCGCACCAGCGGGCCGAGGTCGCCCAGCTCCACCCGCGGCGAGCGCCAGATCGACGCGCGCGCCTGCATCCAGCGCCGGTTCGCGCGTATCGTGTTGATCTCGCCGTTGTGCGCCAGCAGGCGGAACGGCTGCGCCAGCCGCCATTGCGGCGTGGTGTTCGTGGAAAAGCGCTGGTGGAACACCACCGCGTCGGCGACCAGGGCCGGATGCAAGAGATCGGCGAACACCTCGCGCAGCCGGCCCGGCGCGGCCATCGCCTTGTAGCCGATCAGCTCGGCCGTCAGCGTCACCACGTAGAACTGCGGGTCGTCGGCCAGCGCGGTCTCGGCGCGGCGGCGCGCACGGAACAGCGCGCGTTCGAACGCCTCGTCGTCCATGCCGTCACCGGCATCCACGAACAGCTGGCGAACGCGCGGCCGCGCCGCGGCGGCCAACGGGCCGCAGGCCGCCTCGTTCACCGCCACCTCGCGCCAGCCCGCCACGCGCACGCCTTCCTCGGCGAGATGGCGTTCCAGCACGCTCGCCGACGCATCGCCGGCCGCCGGATCGAGGAACACCAGCCCCGCGGCGAAACGGCCGCCCGGCGCGATGCCCGCCTCGTCCGCCAGGGCACGCAACCACGCCTGCGGGCGACGGATCAGCACGCCGCAGCCGTCGCCGCTCACGCCGTCCGCGTTCACCGCGCCGCGGTGCGAGAGCTTCGCCAGCGCCTCGAACGCGGTGTCGACCACCCAGGCGCTGGCGCGGCCATCGATCTGAGCGACCAGGCCGAAGCCGCAGCTGTCGTGCTCGAAGGACGCGTCGTACAGGCTGGTTCCACCGGACTGCTTCATCTTGCTCACTCGCTGGATGGCAGGGCACAGAAGGCCAGCGGCGCCGAGGCGCCGGGCTGGATGCAGGGTTTGCGATTCGACTACAACACAATTGCTGCGTCGCGTCAAAGACTTCTAAACGTCCAAATGCAATTTCAAATGCAACTATCTGTCATCGCATGACCGCCCGCGGCGGGCAGGCCTGCATGGACGCAACGCGGCGCCCACGTCGAGCGAAGCGCGCGTCGCGCGCGTTCGGCACCGGTTCGCGCGGCATGTGCCTGGCGCCGGCCACCAGATCGCAATTCCTCACGATCGGCCGCCCGGATTCGCATCTTCCTTTTGTTGCGTGGCTGTCATGCGCGGGCCCTAGCGTGCCGGACCGCATCCTGCCTTCCACTCTCCGGACCCGCCATGTCCCAACCCATGCCCGTCTTCCGTTCCTGCGGCGCTGCCCTGCTTGCCCTCGCCATCGCCACAGCGCTGGCATCGCCGGTCCGCGCCGATGTCACGAACCCCGCGCAGCCCGCGTCGACTGCGGCCGACACAGGCTCCGCCGCCTCGCCGCAGGACGCCAAGAACCTCGGCGCCGTCCAGGTGACCGCCGCCACGACCGCAAGCACCATTGCACCGACGCAGGGCTCCATGCTGGCAACCGAGCCGCAGTCGATCATCGGCAGCCTGTACCTGCAGGAGAACATCGCCCCGACCGGCGACTACACCGACGCGGTGGCCATTTCGCCAAGCGTGTACACCGTCACGCCGAACGGCTCCGGCTTGATGGAATCGGCGGTGGTTTCGATCCGCGGCTTCCAGGACGGCCAGTACAACGTGACGTTCGACGGCATTCCATGGATGGACTCCAACGACTTCACGCACCACTCCACCTCGTACTTCACCAACCAGGAAACCGACAGCGTCACGGTCGATCGCGGCCCGGGCACGGCCAGCACGCTGGGCAACGCCACGTTCGGCGGCACCATCACGGTGGATTCGATCAATCCGCGCAAGCAGTTCGGCATCAGCCCGTACGTCAGCCTCGGCAGCTGGGCCACGGCCGTGGAAGGCGCCCGCATCGACACGGGCAGCTTCACCGGCAGCGGCACCAGCGCCGTGATCAACCTGCAGAACAGCGATTCCGACGGCTACCTCACCTATGCCGGCCAGCGCCGCCAGAGCGTGTTTGCCAAGCTCGTGCAACCGCTGGGCGAGAACACCACGCTGACCTTCGCCGCGATGGCGAACAAGCTCGACCAGTACGTGCCGTTCGGCGCCACCAAGGCGCAGATCGCGGAGTTCGGCGTGAACTACGGGCTCAACAACGACCCGACCAGCCAGGCCTACTACCGATACAACAAAGACGAAATCAACACCAACATGGGCTATGTCGGCCTGCATTCGGCGTTCGACGGCTGGACGATCGACAACAAGGCCTACACCTACGGCTACAACCACTTCGGCTTCAACGGCGAGGATCCGAACGGCGAAACGCCCAACGGCACTTTCTACGGCGCCACCGACGTGCCCGGCCAGCACATGCGCAACACGAACCGTTCGTGGGGCGACATCTTCCGCTTGAGCAAGGCGCTGGGCCCAGGCGAAGTGCGCACCGGCGTGTGGTACGACCACCAGGACGACATCCGCTGGCTGTACGAGTTCGACGACACGCTCGACCAGTTGAACCCGGTGGTCAACCCCGGCGCGCCCACGCTGCAGCTGGCCGCGGCGGACCGCCGCATGAACGACACCCTGGTCACGTTCCAGCCTTACCTCGAATACCAGTGGAACCTCACCGACAACGCGTATTTCATCGGCGGCGTGAAGTACAACGACTTCAAGCGCAGCATCGATGCGCCGGTGAACCAGAAGACGGGCACCCCGCTGACCTATTCCAAGACCTGGAACGCCACCCTGCCGTCGGCCTCGTTCCACTACGCGTTCAGCTCCAGCTGGACGGCCTATGCGCAGTGGGCCAAGGGCTACCTCGCACCCAACCTCAACCTGCTTTACGTGCCCAACCCGGCGGTTTCCGACAGCGCCGTGGCTCCGGAAAAGACCACCAACTGGCAGCTCGGCACGACCTGGACCAACGACAACCTGACGCTGTCCGGCGACGTCTACAAGATCAACTTCAACAACTTCGTGCAGAAGCACAACGTCGGCGGCATCTCCGAGTTCTACAACGGCGGCGGCGTGCACTACACCGGCCTCGAGCTGGAAGGCACGTACATGGTCGGCGGCGGACTCAGCGTCTACGCCAACGGCTCGCTAAACCGCGCGATCCAGACCACCGACAACGCGTGGAACGCGAACACGCCGCACAAGACCGCCGCGCTGGGCCTCATCTACAGCAACGGCCCCGCCTACGTGTCGCTGGTCGACAAGTTCGTCGGCAAGACCTACTACACGGCCAACGCAGAAAACGACACGCCGATCGGCGGCTATGCGGTGACCAACTTCACCGCCAGCTACCGGTTCGATCCGCACATCGCCAACGTGAAGGACCTGAAGATCGGCGTGCAGCTCAACAACATCTTCGACAACACCCACATCAACGCCCTGGCCGGCACCACCGGTGCGGATGGCACGCCGCTGTACTGGACCATCCCGGCGCGCAACTTCAACTTCACCATCTCGGCGGACCTGTTCTGATGAAACACACTGCATTGCTGATGCTGATGCTGCTGATCGGCCAACCCGCGATGGCCGACGACAACGGGCCCGCGGTCGACCTCGCGGCACTGCTGCCTCCACCGCCCGCCGCCGGTTCGCCGGCGGCACGGCAAGACCTGCAAGGCGTGCTCGCCGTACAGGCGCACCGCACGCCCGCGGAGATCGCCGCCGCGCAGGCCGACCGCCTGCACAGCGTGTTCCGCTACGCCGACGTGTTCGGCGCGGTGTTCACCCCCGCACGGCTGCCGCACACGGCGGCATTCTTCGCGCGCGTGGTCGCTTACGACAAGGGTGAGGTGAAGGCGGTGAAGGCGTTCTGGCACCACCCGCGCCCGGTGCTGGTGTCGCACGCGGTGCATCCGCTGAGCCAGGAGCAGCCGGACGACTGGAGCTACCCCAGCGGCCATTCCACGCTGGGCTACACCGAGGCGGTGCTGCTGGCGAACATGGTGCCGGAGCGGCGCGCGGCGATCTTTGCCCGCGCCGACCGGTATGCCCAGCACCGCATCGTGATGGGCGTGCACTACCCCAGCGACGTGGCGGCCGGCCGACTCGCCGGCACCGTGCTGGGCGGCCGGCTGCTGGACGATCCCGCCTGGCAGGCGGACTACGCGGCGGCGCGCGCCGAGTTGCGCAAGGCGCTGGCACAGCCGGCCGCGCCGACCGTCGCCGCGGCCCGCTGACGCTGTCCGCATGAACGACCGGCCCGCGGGCGGCTCGCCGCCGCCCGCGGGCTCGGCGATAATCGGCCGATGCCCAGCCTCGTCCGCGTCGCCCGCCTTCCCCTCCTCTCCGTCGTGGCATTGAGCGCCGCCCTCGTCGTGGCAAGCGCGCAGGCACGGCAGGACAAGAACCAGACCGAGCAGGCCGCGGCGAAGCAGAAGCTGAGCAACGTGCATCAGGAAGTGCAGGCGCTGGGCAAGCAGCAGGCCGCCACGGCCGCCCGCCGCGACCAGCTCAACGCTGAACTCGCGAAACAGGCCACCGCACTGGCCGCCGCCGCGCGCGCGCTGCGCCAGACCGATGCCGAGATCGCCACCAAGCAGCAGCAACTCGACCAGCTGCAGCAGCAGCGCGCCGAGCTGAAGCAGAAACTGGCCAGCCAGAAGGCCGCGATCGCCGACCTGCTGCGTGCCAGCTACGCGCTGGGCCACGGCTCGGACCTGCGCCTGTTGCTGGACAACGAGGACGTGGGCCGCATCGCGCGGGCGCTGGTCTACTCGAAATACTTCCAGCAGGACCGCGTGCAGAAGGTGCAGCAGCTGATGGCCAGCCTGGCCCAGTTGCAGACGCTGGAAGCCCGGATCACCGCCGAGCAGCAGGCGCTGCAGGCCCAACGCGCCCAGCGCGAACAGCAAAGCAGGCAGCTGGGCAAGCAGCGCTCCGCCCAGCAGAAACTGGTCGCCGAAACCGACGCCACCTACCAGGACCAGGCGCAACGGCTGGCCGCACTGAAGCAGGACGAGCAGTCGCTCAACAGCCTGGTCGACAAGCTGCAGAAGCAGATCGACCAGGCGCTGCGCGAGGCCGCCGCCCGCGAGGCCGCGCGCCAGGCAGCAGCGAAGAAGCACGGCGGCAAGGCGCCGCCGCCGATCGCGGTGGGCGGCGCCGGCGCCAACATCCGCGGCAACCTGCCCTGGCCGGCGGCGGGCGACGTGCACCGCTACGGCAACGGCGTGCTGATCCGCGCCGCCGGCGGCAGCGAGGTGCGCGCAGTGGCGAACGGCCGGGTGGTCTACGCCGGCTTCCTGCGCGGCTACGGCATGCTCTTGATCCTCAACCACGGCAACGGCTGGATGAGCATGTACGGCAACAACGAGGCGCTGCTGCACAACGTGGGCGATGCGGTCACCGCCGGCCAGGCCGTGGGCACCGCTGCGCCGCCCACCGGCATCAACACCGGCGTGTACTTCGAGCTGCGCCGCGACGGCCAGCCGGTCGACCCCCGCAGCTGGCTCGGCCAGCGCCGTTGAGCCGGCCGGGCCCGGCCACCCGTTCAGCCGGCACCGTTGACGGCCGCCCGCCATCGTCGCAGGCTGGCGGCGTGAAACCCGCTGCCGCGCGGCGGGTGCATCCCCTTCCCCGGAGTCGTTCCATGCGGTTTCCCATCTACAGCCTGTGCGCCCTGCTGCTGGCGGCGCCATTCGTGCATGCGCAGAACGCACCGGCACCGGCCGCGAGCGTGCCCGAGCCGCCCACCGAGCTGGCGCCTACCCACGTGCGCGCCAACGCGCCCGCCAAGGCCGCCGACAACCAGGTCGACCTCGAGGACATCCGCCGTTTCAGCCGCGTCTACGACATCGTGCGCCAGGCCTACGTGGAGCCGGTGAGCAACCACGCGCTGATGAAGGACGCGATCACCGGCATGCTCGCCGGGCTCGACCCGCACAGCGAATACCTCGACAAGGAAGGCCTGGCCCAGCTCGACGAGGACACCACCGGCCAGTACAGCGGCCTCGGCATCGAGGTGCTGCAGCAGGACGGCGGCCTCTTGATCGTCACCCCGATCGACGACACGCCTGCCTCGCGCGCCGGCATCAAGCCCGGCGACAGCATCGTGAAGATCGACGGCGTGCTGGTCGACCCGCAGAACGTGGACGACATGTTCAAGAAGCTGCGCGGCAAGCCCGGCAGCAAGGTCACACTCACCATCCTGCACAAGGGCAGCGACAACCCGGTGGACATGCACATGGTGCGCGAGAACATCGCGATCACCAGCGTCAAGGTGCGCCAGCTCGAACCCGGCTACGACTACATCCGCATCACCCAGTTCCAGAGCGACACCGCCGCCGACCTCGAACGCAAGCTGGCCGCGCTGGTCGCCAAGGACGGCGCGCCGAAAGGCGCCGTGCTCGACCTGCGCAACAACCCCGGCGGCCTGCTCACCGCCGCCGTGTCGGTGAGCGACGACTTCCTGAACTCCGGCACCATCGTCACCACCCGCGGCCGCCTGGCCGACGCCAACATGAGCTTCAGCGCGCATCCGGGCGACCTGCTCGACGGCGCGCCGCTGGTGGTGCTGGTGAACCACGGCACCGCCTCCGCCGCCGAGATCGTCTCCGGCGCGCTGAAGGACAACCATCGCGCCCTGCTGATCGGCCAGCGCACCTTCGGCAAGGGCGTGGTGCAGACCGTGCTGCCGCTGGACGCCGAGCACGCGGTGAAGATCACCACCGCGCGCTACTACACGCCGAACGGTACCTCGATCCAGGCCGAAGGCATCCGGCCCGACATCCCGCTCGCCGACCTCAGCGTGCGCAAGGCCGACGTGGCGCCCGAGCTGATCAGCTCCGAGGCCGACCTGCCGAACCATCTCGCCAACGAGAATGCGAAGGCCGGCGGCAATATCAACGCCGACGGCAGCGCCGCCGAGGGCACGCTTGCCACCAGCGACTACGCGCTGGCGCAGGCGCTCAACGTGCTCAAGGGCATGGCGCTGGGGCGCGGGGCGGCGGCGACGCCGGCGGTGAAATAGGCAGTAGCCGTAGGTCGGGATTCATCCCGACAGGTCGGGTCCTGTCGTCCGGATGTGTCGGGCTGAAGCCCGACCTACGATTGGGGTCAGGCCGCGCTTTCGCGCACAGGGTGCGCTCCTACAGCCTTCCGCCCTGGTCGGCGGCCAGCAATTCCGCCGGCAGCGGCAACGCTTCCAGCCCACGCGCGAACAGCATCGCCTGGAAGCGCTCGCCCATCTGGTCGGGCATGGTGAGTCGCTTCACTTCCTGCGCGAGGCGGTAGCGCGCCAGCTCATCGGTGGCCTCGGCCTGGGCGGCTTCGAACGCCTCCTGCAGGCCGCTGGCGATCAGGAACTGCGCCTGCGGCAGGTAGGCGGCCACGCCGAAACCGGCGCTGTTGCCGGCCTCGGCCAGTGCGGTGAAATCCACCGAGGCGGTGAGGTCGTTGAGGCCGGGCAGCCACAGCGGATCGGCGTGCGCGTGGTGGCGGTAATGCGCCATCAAGGTGCCGTCGCGGCGCTCGGGCTGGTAGAACTCGCGGCGCACGTAGCCGTAATCCACGAACAGCATCAGGCCGGCCTCCAGCGCGCCGGCCACCGCCTGCAGCCAGTACGGCAGCTGCGGCAGGATCTCGGTGCGGTAGCCGTCGGCGAAATCCGCACCGAGGTCGCGCTCGACATGGCGCATCGCGCCGGCCACCAGCGCGTCGGCGGGGCGATCCACGCGCATCAGGCGGCCTTCACCGTCCAGCGCCACGTGTTCCTCGTACACCTCGCCACCCTTCATCGCGATGCGCGTGGTGGGCAGCGCGTCGATCACTTCGTTGGCGAACAGCACGCCGCGCCATTCCTGCTCGGGCGGCCGATCCAGCCATTCGACGCGCGCGGCAAGCTCGGCCGGCAATGCAGCGGCGACGCGCTCGCGCTGGCGTTCGCGCAAGTCGGCGCTGGGCTCGAGAATCAGGTAACAGCGTGGCAGCACCCCGGACGCGGCAAAGGCCTTGAGCGCCGCCTCGGCGAACGCGCCGCTGCCGCCGCCCAGTTCGAGGAAATCCGCCTCGTCGCCCAGCGTGCCCAGCACGGGTGCCACGGCATTCACCACGCAACGTGCGAACAGCTCGCCCAGCTCCGGCGCGGTGACGAAATCGCCCGCCTCGCCGAACTTGGTCTTGCCCGCGCTGTAGTAACCCAGCCCGGGCGCATACAGGCAACGCTCCATGTACTGCGAGAACGGCATCGGCCCGTGCGCGGCGATCTGCTCGCGCAGCTGGCGCAGCAGGTAATCGGAATGCGCGCGTTCGTCGGCGGAGGGTTCGGGGAGACGGGAGGCCATGCGGGTGTGTCATCGCTTGCTAAGGAAGCAAGCATAACGGATGACCCGCAATGGCTTTGGGTTGCCGCGAGACTGGCCCCTCATCCCAGCCCTCTCCTCGCTCCTCAAAGCTGCGGCCATCCATGGCCGCTCCCCGCTACCCCGAAGGGGGAAGGCGTTCGAGGTCAGAAGTCCTTCTGCAGGCCGAGGTACAGGCCGCGGCGCGGACCGAACTGCGGCGCACCCACGCCGATGCCGGTGCCGTCGCGCAACTCGTAGGTGCGATCCAGCGCGTTGATCAGCGCCAGTTGGGTGTGCAGCTTGCCGAAGTGGTCGAAGGTGAAGTCGTGCGACACGTTGAGGTTGAGCTGGAAGTACGCCGGCAGATGGGCGCCGTTCGGCACCGCGCCGTCCTTGCGGAGCCCGCTGCCGAACAGGTAGTCGGCGCCGACCCGGGTGCTGTCGGCCAGTGCGTAACTGATGCCGCCCGACGAGGTGTACGTCTGATCGTGGTCGAGATGGATGTAGTTGTCGGCGATGTAGGCCAGGTCATCCACCGCGAAATTGTACTGACTGGTGATCACCCGCTTGCCCATCGCCCGGTTGTAGGCCAGGTTGAAGTAGGCCGACAGCGGGCCATCGCTGTAGTTGGCGGTGAATTCCACGCCGCCGATGTGCCCGCGGTCGTAGTTGAAGGTGGAGTAGACCAGCGCGGCGCCGAACTGGCCCTCGTCCTGGAGGCGCTGCACCTGGCGGTAGTAGGTATCCAGGCCCAGCGTCCAAGCGTCGCCGATGTTCTGCGAGACACCCACGTCGAAGTAATTCGCGCGCTCGGCCAGTGGCGTCGCGTTGCCGGGATTGGATACCGCATTGGTGGTGCCGGCGAACTTCGCGATGTTGGCGGTGGTGATCATCTCGGTGGCCGGCGGCGTGAAGTAGCGCGAATAGCCGGCATGCACCGTGGTGCTGCCGGTGGCCTGCCAGACCACGCCCAGGCGCGGGCTGAGCTGGCTGCTGCTGGTGCCGGCCAGCGTGTACTGGTCGCCGCGCACGCCGTAGTTCACCGTCCAGTCCTGGCCGATGCTCCATTCATCCTGGATGTAGCCCGACCAGGTCCTGGCCGTGAGGCGGGTGTTGTCGACGATGTTGATCGGCGTGGTGCTGGTCTGATTGCCGTCGGCATCGGCCGGGAATACCCACGCGTTGTTGCCACTGCCCGCATGTTCGAAGCTGCCGTAGATGCCATAGCGCAGCGTGTTGCTGTCGCCCAGCGGTGTGGCGAAATCCGCCTGCAGGGTGCTGGCGCGGTTGTTGCGACTTACGGCCGAGGCGACGCCGTTGAACATCAGGTCGCCGACCAGGTCCGGGCTGAAGGCCACGCTGGTGTAACGCTGGCCCAGCGAGACCTGGTAGTTGGTCGCACCCAGCTTGCCCTGCAGCGACAGCACGCCGAAGCGGGTGTTCTCGCGTTGCTGCTCGTTGAGGTCGGCCGAATCGAAATCGGCGATGCCGAGATAACCGAACGCCGGCGTGGCGTCTGGCCGATTCGGGACCTGGAAACGGTTGTTCGCCAAGCCGAACATGAAGGACAGGCGCGTGTCGTTGTCGATCAGGTAGGAGATGTCGCCGAAACCCTTCACTTGGTTGGTGTGGTCGTGGATCGGCTTGCGGCTGGACGTGGGGTTCTCGATGCCGACATCGTTCTCGAGATAATTGCCGGTGAGGAACCAGCTCCACCGGTCGTTGCTGCCCCAGATGGAGGCATTCGGATTGAGCGTGCCGAACGAACCGCCGGTGACGCCCACGCTGCCGCCGTTGCCGAGGTCACGGCCGCTCTTGGTGGTGATGTTCACCACCGCCGCGGTGCGCAGGCCGTACTGCGCCGGCAGCGCGCCGTCGAGCAGGCTCACGCTCTGGATCGTGCGCGCGTCGAGCGTCTGGCCGAAGCCCGAGATCGATTCGGGCACGATCACCCCATTGATGCGGTACTGCAGGTTCGCGTGGTCACCGCGCACGTGCAGGCCACCGTAGGAATCCTGCACCACGCCCGGCGCCTGCAGGATTACCTGGTTCACCGGGGTGGCGGCGCCAAGCGGCAACTGCGCGATCGCCTTGTGGTCAATCACGTACTGGCTGGACCCGGTGTCCGGCGACAACGCATTGCGTGCCTGGTCCAGCGCGGCGGAGACGCTGATCGCGCCGAGGTTGCGCACCGTGGGCGCAGGCTGGTTGCGCGAGCCGCCGGGGCCGCCGTCCGTCGCGCTACCGCCGGTCGGCGTCGGGGCTGCGGCGGTAGCGGGCGTGGCGTCGCCGGCACGGGCAGGGACGGATGCCACACACAGTGCGGCGGCAAGACTCAGGGCGAGTGTCGACAATTTCATGGGCACGGATTCCAGGGATGCGGGCCCGTCGTGGCGGCCGGGCCAATTTACGTAATGTTATAACATTACTAAGAAGATCCCGAGCCGACCCGGGCCACAAGTCATGGCCGCGCGATATCTCGGCTCGCCGGAACACCGGCATTGATGCGCGCTTCATCCCCGCCACCTAGACTGGCTTCCCACGCGCCACGCCTGCGCGTTCACGGAGTGCGCCATGAATCCGCGACACCCGCCCGAACCGGATCGCGTCGACGCCAGTCGCCAGGTGCCCGCGGTGATCGGCCGCCACGAGGAAGCGAACCGGGTCACCCAGGCGATCCTCGATTTCGTCAGCCGCATCCCCGACAGCAAGGTGGACGGCGCCGCCGACCCGCAGACCCAAGCGCGCCAGCTTGCCGGCCGCGCCGCCCAGCGCGCCGCGCTCACCGCCGGCACGCTGGCGCTGCCGCCGGGGCCGCTGGGCTGGCTCACCGTGCTGCCGGAGCTGGTGGCGATCTGGAAGATCCAGGCACAGATGGTCAGCGACATCGCCGCCGCCTACGGCCGCCACGCCGAGCTGGGTCGCGAGCAGATGCTGTACTGCCTGTTCCGCCACACCGCGGCGCAGGCCTTCCGCGACCTGGTGGTGCGCATGGGCGACCGCCTGCTGTTCCGCCGCATGTCGCATGCGGTGGTGGAACGCATCGCCAAGCAGCTGGGCGTGAAGCTCAGCCGCCGCGCGCTCGGCGAAGGCGTGTCGCGCTGGCTGCCGGTGATCGGCGCGCTGGGGGTGGGCGCCTACGCGTACTACGACACCGGACAGGTGGCCGCTACCGCGATCGAATTGTTCGGCGGCGGTATCGAGCACGAAGGTAGCGAGGCGCAGACGGAACCGCCGGCACCCGCGCACCGCGGTACCGCGTCGGTGCGCAAGAGCGCAGGCGAGGCCGCACGCAAGCTCGCCGGCGCGGCACGCAAGGTAGGCACGCGCCGACGGCGCCCGCCATCGGACGTGACCTGAAGCGCCGCCGCGGGTGACGCAACGGCGACGATCCGGCAAGCTGTCACCCATCGCCGCGCAGGAATCGTCGCATGCCGCCACGCCAGGATCGCCCCGTCGCGCTGATCACCGGCGCCGGCAAGCGCGTGGGCGCGGTGATCGCGCGCACGCTCCACGCGGCCGGCTACGACCTCGCCCTGCACTGCCGCCGCTCGGTGGAAGATGCCGAGGCGCTGGCCGCCGAGCTGGAATACGAACGTGCCGACAGCACTCTGGTGCTGCAGGCCGAACTGGCCGATCCGCACGCGCTGCCCGCGCTGGTGGACACCACGCTGGCCCGCTACGGCCGGCTCGACGCGCTGGTGAACAATGCTTCGGCCTTCCACCCCACGCCGGTGGCCAGCGCCACCGTGACGCAGTGGAACGAGCTGTTCGCCTCGAACGCGCAGGCGCCGTTCTTCCTCGCCCAGGCTGCCACGCCCGCGCTGCGCGCCACGCATGGCGCGATCGTGAACCTGGTGGACATCTACGCCGAGCGCCCGCTGGCGGACCACCCGATCTACTGCATGGCCAAGGCCGCGCTGGCGGCGATGACGCGCTCGCTCGCGCTCGACCTCGCGCCCGACATCCGCGTCAACGGCGTGGCGCCCGGCGCCGTACTGTGGCCCAGCGACGGCAAGCCCTATGCCGACCAGCAGGCGCTGCTGGCACGCACGCCGCTGGCGCGCGCCGGCACGCCCGAAGATGTGGCCGGCGCGGTGCTCTGGCTGCTGCGTGACGCGCCCTACGTGACTGGCCAGATCATCCGTGTGGACGGTGGTCGCACGTTGTCGACCTGAATCAGCGCTTCAGGCGGAACGCGGATTCCAGCAGCGCCTGGTCGAAACCACCGCCCGCCTCGCCCGCTTCCGCGTAGCGATACAACGCCGCGGCGTAGATGCCTTGCAGGGTGGACTGCACGAGCCCCAGCAGCAGGAAGCCGACCACCACCAGCACGATCACCGGCGCGATGACGGCGATCGACTGCGTGGCGATCGCGCCGAACACCAGCACCGCTGCCAGCAACGCCGCGAGGAAGAACACCAGGCCGAACACCACGCCCAGGCCCGCGTTGCCGATCACGTTCTCGCCCCAGGTCTGCTTGAGCAGTTCCGCGCTGCGCTTCACCGTATCCACCGGTCCCGTGCCCTCGCTGGCCAGTACCGGCACCACCAGGAAGGTGGCTACCGTCCACGCCAGGCCGAGCAAGCCCACCACGAAGCGGCCGATCAGGCCAAGCCGCTCCTGCAGCGCGCGCAGGAACAGGCCCACGGTGGCGGCGATCAACGCATAGCCGAAGATGCTGCCCAGCCGCGAGCGCGCCAGCGCGAAGCCGTCGGCCAGCCCGGCCGGTTCGCCGCGCAGGCGCGCCAATGCCACGCCGACCAGCGCGGTGTTGAAGAACACGATCACGAAGTACTGCGCCAGGTAGAACGCGAACAGCACCACGTAGTAGGCCGGCGCGAAACGGCGGCCTTCGAAGTCGCCGCCGTGGTGGCCGATCATCGCCAGCACCACCGGCAGCAGGAAGCTCGCCGCCACCACGATGCTGCACAGCCCCGACAGCAACGGGAACAGCAACAGCGACTTGTCCGCGCGCAACACGCCCGCGCTCGCCTTCATCAATGCCCAGCTGCGGGCGAACTTGCCGGCCATGCCCCTGCCCCCATGCGATTGGAGCCGCAGTTCTAGCACCGGCCGCATCGCGGCGACAGTGCGGGACGGCGGGGCCCGCTCAGAGCGGCTCGGGCGTGAGCGGCTCGCGTTCCTGGGGAAACGCCGCCCACAGCGCGGCCATCGTCTGCCCGCCGACCGGATGGCGCATCGCGGGCGCGATGTCGGCCAACGGCTTCAGCACGAAAGCGTGCCGAAGTTCCTTGCGCGGGATCTGCAGATGGCCGGGGCCGGCTATCACGCGCTCGTCGTACAGCACGATGTCCACGTCCAGCGTGCGGTCCGAGTAGCGCGGCACGTCGCGGCGGCGGCCGTGGCGATCTTCCAGCGCGTGCAGCCAGTCATTCAGCGGCGCGGGCTCCAGCTCCGTGTCCAGCCCCACCGCGAGGTTGACGAAATCCGCGCCGTCGAAACCCACCGCCTTGCTGCGGTAGGCCGGCGACACCGCGATCGCGCCGAAACGCACGCGCAATTCGTCCAGCGCCGCATGGAGATGACGCTGCGGCTCGAGGTTGGAACCGAGGCTGAGATAGACGCGGGCCATCACGATGTCACGGGCTGGAAGGCTCGCGATTCTGCCTGCCCCGCGCCCAGTCACGCCAGCCCGGCTTGCATGTCGTGCCCGGAGGGTTGCTGGTACAGGCGCAGGCCGAACTCCGGCAGCAGCGCGAACAGATGGTCGAAGATGTCCGCCTGGATGCCCTCGTACTCGGCCCAGGCCACCGTGGCGGTGAAGCAGTACAGCTCCAGCGGAATGCCCTGCGGCCCGCTGGCGAGCTGGCGCACCATGCGGCCGAGGTCGCGGTGGATGCGCGGATGGCCGTCCAGGTAAGCCTGCGCGTAGGCGCGGAAGGTGCCGAGGTTGGTGAGTCGGCGACGGTTGGCGGCCACCTCGCCGGCCTCCCCCAGTGCGCCGTTCCATGCGGCGACTTCGCGCCGCTTCGCGGGCAGGTAGTCCGCCAGCAGGCGCAGCCGGGCCAGCCGCCCCAGCGCCGCGTCGTCGAGGAAGCGCACGCTGGACGCGTCGATGGTCAGCACGCGCTTGATGCGCCGCCCGCCGGTCTCCTGCATGCCGCGCCAGTTCTTGTACGAGTGGGAGATCAGCCGCCAGCTGGGGATGGTGGTGATGGTCTTGTCCCAGTTGCGCACCTTGACCGTGTGCAGGGCGATGTCGATCACGTCGCCATCCGCGTTGAGCTGCGGCATCTCGATCCAGTCGCCCACGCGCAGCATGTCGTTGGAGGAGAGCTGCACGCCGGCGACGAAACCTAGGATGGTGTCCTTGAACACCAGCATCAGCACCGCCGACATAGCGCCCAGGCCCGACAACAGCAGGCCGATGCGCTGTCCGGTGAGCGCGGTGACGATCACCAGCCCGGCCAGCACGAACAGCACGATCTTGGCCAGCTGCACCACGCCCTTGATCGAGCGTTCGCGCCCGCGCGGCGTCTCGCGGTAGAGATCCTCCAGCGCCGACAGCGCGGCGCCGATCGCCATCGCCACGCACAGCACCACCAGCGCCACCGCGATCTTGCGCACGAACGCCTCCAGCTCGCCCGGCAGGTCCGGCACCAGCGCGACGCCATATTGCACGAGCAAGGCCGGCAGCATCCGCGTCAGCCACAGGAAGCTGCGCCGCCGGTAGAGCGCGTCGTCCCAGCGCCACTGCGTGCGCTCGGCGATGCCGCGCACGACGCGCAACAGCACGCGGCGCGCCAGCGCGCCGGCCAGCCACGCAAGCAGCAACAGGGCCAGCAGGCCCAGTGCCGTGCGCATGCCGGGCAGGTCCAGCAGTTGTTGCAATGAAGCCATTCGCTTCGCTCCTCGGGTCTCGAAGCGGCGCAATCGACGCGCCGCCGGGCCGCACCACCGGCGGCGCGGGGAAGCCGCCGGCCCTCGCGGAAGGGATCAGTGGCGCTCGCCGGGGCGAGTACCACGCTCGATGCACACGCCCACCGCCTTCGCGCCGCGCACCGCGCCGGGCTTGGAGAGCTTCAGCCGCACCCAGCTCACGCCGAACTCCTCGCGGATGATCGCGGCGCAGCGTTCGGCCAGCGTCTCCACCAGGCCGAAGCTGGACGCGCCGACGTAGTCGATCAGCCGCTTCGACACATCCTTGTAGTTCAGCGTCAGCGCGATGTCGTCGCTGGCGGCGGGCACGCTGTTGTCGAACGCCATCTCGATGTCGAACGCCAGCGTCTGGCGCACGCGGCGCTCCCAGTCGTAGATGCCGATCACGGCGTCGATGCGCAGATCCTCGATGAAAACGATGTCCATGGCGGTGCGTCGGTGGAACTGGGACTGCACAGGGTCGGCGACTGCGCGCGCCGATGCAAGTCGGCGCCGCTTCACGAAAGTGGCACACGCGTCCGTGCCCGACGTGCTAGATGTGGACACCACGCCACCGACTGGAGCCGCAATGAACACCCCCGCCACCGTCAGCGCCGCGATCGCGAGCACGCCATACACCGTCCGCCTCGGCGACGACCAAGGCCACCAATGGCTGGCCGACGAACCGGACGAGCAAGGCGGCGCCAACGCCGGCCCGGACCCGCACCGGCTGCTGCTCTCCGCGCTTGGCGCCTGCACCGCGATCACGCTGAAGATGTACGCCGCGCGCAAGGACTGGCCGCTGGACGGCGTCGAGGTGGCGCTGGACTTCAACCCCGATGGCAAGCCGGAAGACGGCAGCAGCCTGATCCGGCGGCGCATCGCGGTGTTCGGCAAGCTGGACGCACAGCAGCGCGAACGCCTGCTGCAGATCGCCAACGCCTGCCCTATCCACAAGGTGCTCTCCGGCGAGATCCGCATCGACTCGGCGCTGGAATAGGCGGGTCACGGCGGCGGCATGCGATCATGGCGCATGACTGCCTTCGCCACCCTCCCGCTCAAACCCGCCCTCCTCGCCAGCGTGGAAACCCTCGGCTACGCCACGATGACCCCGGTGCAGGAGCAGAGCCTGCCGCCGATGCTGGAAGGCCGCGACGCGATCGTGCAAGCGCAAACCGGCAGCGGCAAGACCGCGGCATTCGGGCTCGGCCTGCTGCAGGCGCTGGATGCGGAGACGATCCGCCTGCAGGCGCTGGTGCTGTGCCCCACCCGCGAGCTGGCCGACCAGGTGAGCAAGGCGATCCGCAAGCTGGCCGCGAACATCCCGAACGTGAAGCTGCTGACCCTGTGCGGCGGCATGCCGCTGGGGCCGCAGCTGGCCTCGCTCACGCACGACCCGCACATCGTGGTCGGCACGCCCGGCCGTGTACAGGAACACCTCAAGCGCGGCAGCCTGCATGGTGGCGGCATCAAGGTGCTGGTGCTGGACGAGGCCGACCGCATGCTGGACATGGGTTTCAGCGAGGCAATCGACGACATCGTCGGACGCATCGCCAAGCACCACCAGACCCTGTTGTTCTCGGCCACCTACCCCGAGGAAATCCGCGCGGTAAGCCGGCGCGTGCAGCAGGATCCCGTGGAGGTCACCGTCGACGCGCCCGCCGAGGAAAAACCCGCGATCGAACAGCAATTCGTCGAGGTGGAACCTGCGCACAAGCTCGATGCGCTGGCGCAGCTGCTCGCCGGCGAGCGCGGCCAGCACGCACTGGTGTTCTGCAACATGCGCAAGGACGTGGACGCGGTGGCGCAGGAATTGGATCGCCGCGGCTACTCCGCGCTGGCGCTGCACGGCGACATGGAACAGCGCGACCGCGACGAGGTGCTGGTGCGCTTCGCCAACCGCAGCTGCAACGTGCTGGTGGCCACCGACGTGGCCGCGCGCGGGCTGGACATCGCCGCGCTGCCGCTGGTGCTCAGCCACGACATCGCGCACGACCCGGACACCCACACCCATCGCATCGGCCGCACCGGCCGCGCCGGCGAGACGGGACTGGCGATCACGCTGTGCACGCCGCGCGAGCGGCCGAAGGCGGCGAACATCGAACAGGCGCTCGGCGCGCCCTTGCCGTGGCGCGCGCTGAAAATCGCCTCGCCGCGCGGCAAGACGCTCAACCTGGCGCCGATGAAGACCCTGGTGATCGACGCGGGCCGGCAGGACAAGCTGCGACCCGGCGACATCCTCGGCGCGCTCACCGGCGACGCTGGGCTGGACGCCAAGGACATCGGCAAGATCGACGTGTTCGCCACCCGCGCCTACGTGGCGATCAGCCGCGCGCTGGCGACCAAGGCGCTGGAACGGTTGCGCGCCGGCCGCATCAAGGGCCGCAATTTCCGCGTGCGCGCGCTGGGTTGAGCGTTGGCCGCACCCGCTTCCGTCCGGCCGGGGCAGGAGTGAGCGGCGGGCACTTCTCACGCCCGCCGGCAGGCACCAGGCTCACAGCAGCCAGTTGACCAGCCGATCCAGCCGTACCCGACTCAGCCGGCGCAGCAGGCGCCGCACTTCCGGCGGATAGTGGCGCGGGCTTTCCAGCGCGCGGTAGTCGGCGAGCCGCGTGGCGTGCCGGCGCAGCGCCGCCCACTCGGCCTCGTGCATCGCGAGCAGGCGGTGCTCCGGATCACGCAGCAGCAGTCCGTTCTCCAGATCCAGCGCCCAAGCGCGCGGGTTGAGGTTGTGGCCGGTGAGCAGGGCCGCGTGGTCGTCCACCAGCAGGCCCTTCAGGTGGTAGCTGTTGTCGCCGTCGCGCCACAACCACAGGTTCAACTGGCCGCTGACGAGCTGGTGCGCGTGCGCGCGGGCGAAGCGGCGCAGGTTGTTCTCGTAGAGATACGGCAGCAGGCCGATCGTGGTGAACGGCTGGCCCGGCGGGATGTAGAAATCGTTGGCGGTCTTGTCGCCCACCATGATGTCGATGCGGCAGCCGCGGCGCAGCGCCTGGCCTACCGCCGCGCGCACTGGCCGCGGCAGGTTGAAGTAGGGCGTGAGCAGGATCACCCGTTCGCGCGCCTCTCGCAGCAGCCCCAGCACGGCGTCGTTGAGCGCGTTGCCGTTGCGGCCCAGGCCCGGCAGCGGCGTCACCGCCACCTCGCCGGCCTGCGGCGTCTCGCCGGGCACGGCGTAGCTGGCGGACTGCAGCGACTGGCGCAGCTCGCGGATCGCCGGCAGCAGCGCGCGGGTGGCCGGGGCATCCGGCGTATCCAGCCGCGGCACGGCCGCGTTGCCGGCGAACTGGCGCTCGACGAAACCGGCCAGCGTGTCGGCCAGCCCGCGATGGCGCAGCAGATGGTAGCGATCCAGCCGGTAGCGGCCGTGCCGCGCCAAGTAGACGTCATTGAGGCTGGCGCCGGTATACAGCACGGCGTCGTCGATCACCCAGCCCTTCAGGTGCAGCACGCCGAGCAGTTCGCGGCCTTGCACGGGCACGCCGCGGATCTCCACGCCGTCGCCGAAGCGCCGGGCCAACTCGCGGTACATGCCCGCGTTGCCTTCGCTGTGCGCCTGGCCGATCAGGCCGCGACGGGCACGGTGCCAGTCCACGTACAGCGTGATGCGCAGCGCCGGGCGTCGCGCCTTGGCTGCGTACAGCGCCTCCAGCACCTCGCGGCCACCGTCGTCGTCCTGCAGGTACAGCGCCACGATCACGATGCGCCGCTCGGCCTGCGCGATCAGCTGCAGCAGGGTTTGGCGGAACGCGGCTGGATCGGGCAGCGCCGTGATGGCATCGGCCGGCACGGCGAAGGCGGGTGGCCGGTCCGGCGCCGCGCCACGACGACGCGGCAACAGGCGGCGAGCAAGGCGGCCCGGGGCGTTCAACAAGCTGTTCATGGCCGCGATGATGGCAAACCCGGCACGGGCTTGCCTACCCGCGACGGTCACCCAACGGACAGCAAAGCCTGATTATCTGGCGCCGCTCGACGGCGCTTCGTCGTCCTTGAAGCCGCCGCCCAGCGCCTCGACCATGCGCACGGCCAGTTCCGCCTGCCGGCTCTGCAGCACGGCCTCGTTCTGCTCGGCCGTGAGCAGCACGCGGCGGGCGACCAGGGTGTTCAACTCGGTGCCCAGCCCGAGCTTGTAGCCGGCCTGTGCGTTGTCGTAGGCGCCCCGCGCGTTGTGCAGCACGCCCTGCTGCATCTGCAGCTGGCTGTGCACCGAACGCGACAGGCTGAGCAGGTCGGCCACCTGGTTCACCGCGCGCACCAGCGTCTGGTTGTAGTTGGCCACCGCCTGGTCGTACTGCGCATCGCGCGCGCCGAGGCCGGCGCGCAGGCGCTTGCCGTCGAACAGCGGCAGCGACAGCGCGGGGCCGACGCTGTAGGTGCGCGCAGGCAACTGGAACAAGGGCACGTTGTCGCCGATCGCGAGGAAACCCGCCATCGCGCTGATGTTGAGGTTGGGCATGAACTGCGCCTTGGCCGCCTTGATATCGTGCGCGGCGGCTTCCACGCGCCAACGTGCGGCCACGAGGTCGGGGCGACGGCCCAGCAGGTTGGCCACGAGATCGGGCGGCACCGCCAGCGACACCGGCGTGGACCCGGCGGGTGGCGCGATCTGCAGGCCGCGATCCGGGCCCTTGCCCAGCAGCACCGCGAGGCTGATGCGCGCGCTGTCGATGGCCGCCCCGGCGGCGGCCAGGTGCTGGTGCGCGATGCCGGCTTCGGCACGCGCCTGCAGGAGCTGGTCGGGCAGGCCCAGCCCGCTGGCGACGAGGGTGTGGGTAAGCGCGGCGATGCGATCCGCGCGTTCGACGTCGCGTTGCGCGATGTCGCGCAGCACGAAGGCCTGGCGCAACTGGATGTACGCCAACGCCACGTTCGCCGACAGCTGGATGCGCGCCGCGCGGCGATCCACTTCCGCGGCCCGGCTGCGGCCCAGCGCGGCCTCCCACGCGGCGCGCTGGCCACCCCACAGGTCGAGGTTCCACGAGAAGTTGACGCCGGCGCTCTGCATCCACGCGAACGAGCCCACGGCCTCCGGCAGCACCAGGCCGACTTCCTTCTCCGACAGCCGCGCGCCGGTGGCGGCATAGCTGGCTTCCACGCTGGGCTCGCGCGCGGCATCCAGCGCCTGGGCCTCGGATTGCGCCAGCCGCGCGCGCGCACCGGCCACGGCGAGGCCGGGGTTGTCGCGCAGCGCTTCGTCGATCAAGGCATCGAGTTGCGCGTCGCCCAGCGCGCGCCACCAGTCCTGCCGCGGCCACGCGGCCGGACTCACCTGCACGCCGGCCACGCTTTGCTGCGTCCGCAGGCTGTCCGGCCGGATTTCATGGCCGACCGGATGCAGCCCGCGGGTGGACGCGCAGGCCGCCAGCGCCAGCGTCAGCGCGGCCGCCGCCAGGCTTCGCTGCAGGCGCGCAACGATGCGATCGCGTCTCATGGCCGATCCCGTCGCGAGGTGCGGTCGTCGTCGCGCGGGTGCACTTCGATGGTCGCGGTCATGCCGGCGACCAGCACGCTGCCCGCGGGCATCCGGCTGGCGTCGATGTCGATGCGCACCGGGATGCGCTGCGCCAGGCGCACCCAGTTGAAGGTGGGATTGACGTTGGCCAACTGCTCGGGGCTGCCGGGATTGTCGCGGTCGGCGATGCCGCGCGCGATGCTGTCGATGCGGCCCTTGAGGTGGATGCCGCCGGCCATCAGGCGCACGTCCACCGGATCGCCCACGTGCAGCTGCGGCAGCTTGGTCTCCTCGAAATAGCCGTAGAGGTAGTAGCTGTGGCTGTCCACCAGGGCCAGCCGCGGCGCACCCGCGCTGGCGAAGTCGCCCACGCGCACCTGCACGTTGGTGGCGTAGCCGTCCACCGGCGCGCGCACCTGGGTGCGCGCGAGATTGAGCTCGGCGGCCTGCACCGCCACCTGCGCCTGCACCCCGGCCGCCAGCGCTTGGTCGTGCGCCGCCCGGGCCTGCTTCAACGCGGCTTCGGCCTGGTGCCAGGCCGCTTCCGCCGCCTCGGCGGCGGCGACCGCGTTGCCGCGCGCCTCGCTGGATACCACGCTGCCCGCCGGCACCTGCGTGCGCCGGCGCGCCTGCGCGCGGTACATCGCATAGTCCGTCTTGCGTGCCGCCACCGCGGCGGTGGCCGCCGCGATGCTGGCGTCGGCGGCGTGCGCGCTGGCTCCGGCCGCGGCGAGGTTGGCGCGTGCCTGGTCCAGCGCCAGCCGGTAACGCGACGGGTCGATCACCAGCAGCACGTCGCCCTTGTGCACGAACTGGTTGTCGTGCACCGGCACCGCGGTGATCAGGCCGGCCACGTCCGGCGCGATCTGCACCACGTCGGCGCGCACGCGGCCGTCGCGGGTCCACGGCGCATACAGGTAGTGCTTCCACAAGGCGTGGCCGAGCACGGCGGCAAGCAGCACCACCACGGCGGTGAGCAGGAAGCGCAGCAGGGAAGTCTTGTTCATCGAGGTACTCAGTTGAGCAACAGCAGGCCGGCGAGGCCGAACAGGCAGGCAAACAGGGCGAGGCGGAACAGCGGCGGATGCCACACGTAGCGGTGCAGGCCGTAGCGGCCGATCAGCGCGTCCACCAGCAGCATCAGCAGCAGGCAGCCGAGGAAGAGCGGCAGCAGGCCGGGCACCAGCACGCCGTAGATGGCGATCTCACGTGGCATGGGCAGGCTCCTCGGCGGACATCCAGGTGGCCAGCGGCGATTCGTCGTCGCGCAACGCACCCAGCAGCTGGTACAGGCGCGGACGCAGGGCGGGGACCGCCGCGCAGGCGCCGATGGCTTCGCGCACCCGGTCCTCGGCCTGTTGCCGGCGCGCGGGATCGGGATGCCGGTATAGCTGCGCCACCGCGGCTATCGCGCGATCCACCGCCGCGCGCACGTCGGTCTGCACGGGGCTGGCGTACAGCTGCTGGCGCAGCTCGATCAGCGCGCGTCCGCTCTCGTGCACCGCCAGCGCCCACGCCAGCAGCTCGCGCGACTGGCGACTGCCCGGCCGGGTATGCACGATTGCCTGGTGGAACAGGTCGCGGCTCACGCTCTCGAAACGCCAGGACAAGCCGTCCAGCGGCGCGCTGGCGGCCTGCACCACCTGCTCGCGCAGGCGGCGGAACTGGCGGCGGCGTTGCCAGCCGCTGCCGGTGACGCGCGGCACGAACACGAAGGACACCGCCGCCAGCGCCACCCCGGCCAGCTGGGCGATGGCCTCGTTCAACGCCAGCGCGGGGTCGTACACCATCGGATTCTTCAGCGCGAGGATATAGACGATGCCGATCGCGTAGCCGCCACCCAGGCTGCCGAACTCGGGATGCGCGTTGAGCCACGGGCCGATGATCAGCAACGGCAGGGTCGCCGCGATCAGCATGACGAAGCCGTCGCTGCCCGGCAGCAGCCAGAATGCCGTGACGATGCCGCCCAGCATGCCGAAGACGTAGCCGAGCAGCATGGTGAATGCCGAGGCCAGCGGATTGGGCGTCGCCGCGAACAGGCCGCTGAAGATGGTGGCCAGCAGCATCGCGCTGGCGCCGAAAGTCCAGCCGCTGGCGATCCAGAACGCGCTCAGCGCGGTCATGGTGAGGAAGGTGCGCAGCACCGCCACCGCGGCGCCACTGGCATCGTTGCCGCGCTGGAAATGCACGCGCTCCACGCCGCCCCGCTGCACGTGCGCGCGCAGCGCCAGCTCCAGTTCGGCATACCCGCACAGCTCGTCGAGGAAGCGCCTGAGCACGGTGGCGCCGGTCTCGAAGGCCAGCTGCGGACGGCCAGGCGCCAGGCCCGCGCGCAGCTCCGCCTCCAGCGCCGGCAGGCGCTGCGCGCAGTCGCGCAGGCGCGGCGTCAGCACGGCCGGATCGTGCAGGTCTTCGGGCGCCGTGGTCAGCGCCGCGCCGATCGGGTGGTACAGCGCGATCAGCGCGGCCACCTCGGCGTGGCGGCCTTCGCGCTGCAGCCGGTTGATCAGGTGGTGCAGCGACTGGAAGCTGGTCGCCGCCGCCATGTTGTGCTGGTTGAGCAGGCGCATGCGGGTGCTGCGCGCACGGACTTCCGGGTCCTCGAAGATCACCGAGGCGCGCAGGTTCTCCAGCTGGACCGCGGCGCGCACGAAGCGCAGGTGCGCCTGTTCCATTTCCTCGCGCGGAATGCCGCCGCCGGTCGAGCCGCGCACGAAGTCGATGAAGTGCGCGAAATGCTCGCGCGCGCTCTGCCGTAGCACCAGGCGCAGGCGATCCGGGAACACCAGGTCGCTGACCACGCCGGCCACCACGATGCCCAGCATCACTTCGCTCACGCGCATCAGCGCCGAATCGAACACGCCCAGCGGGTTGCCGACCGCCGGCAGCGACACGATCGCCGCGGTATAGCCGGCGAGGACGAAGCCATAGGCCATGAAGTTGCGGTACAGCGTGGCGCCGCCGGCGCACAAGGCCACCCACAGCGACAGGCACAGCAGGAACAGCACGCGCTGCTGCGGGAACACGCACAGCAACACCAGGCCGAACGTGCTGCCGCACAGCGTGCCGATCGCGCGATAGAAGCCCTTGGCCTGCACCATGCCGGTGTGCGGATGCATCACGATGCCCACCGTGATCATCGCGGTGGCCGGCTGCTCCAGCCGCAGCCACATCGCCAGCCACGCCGCGAGGTACAGCGCCAACAGCGTCTTGAACACGAACAGCCACGCGCGGCCCTCGCCGGCGAACGCCTCCGCCAGCACCGGCCAGCGACGCGCCGCCAGCCCCGTCTTCGTCGATGCCACCGGCATGCCTCAGTCCCGTTCCAGCTGGCCCAGGAATTTCTTGAGCAGGCGCACCAGCTGCGCCGTCTCGGACGCTTTCAGGCCGGCGGTCTGGCACTCCAGCAATGCGCAGATCGCGGGCATGAAGTCGTCGATCATCGCCAGCCCCTGCCGGCTCAGGCTCAGGCTGACCTTGCGCCGGTCCTCGTCGCTGGCGGTGCGCTCGATCAACCCCTTGTCGCACAGGCTGTCTGCAAGCCGCGTGATGTTGGCCGACTTCTCGCCCGCCGCTTCGGCCAGCTGCGAAGGATTGAGCGCATGGCCCTCGGTGCCGTACAGCATCATCAGGATGTTGTACTCCGGATGGCTGATCCCCCACGGCTTCAGCAGCGCGTTGGCGTCGTCGTGCAGGTGCTTGTAGAGATGCTTGATCAGGCGCACCAGCACTGCCGGCTCCCGCGGGAACGCGGGCTGGCGGCGGCAGGTGACGGCAAGGCGCTGTTCGGTGGGGGCGAAGCTGCTCACGGCGGGATTAATGTCTACGTTTGTATTTCATATATGAAATATATAGTCGTGAATTTTATGCCTCGCTCCGACGATCCGCAAGCCCCCGTCGCGTTGAACAGAACTCCGATGCTTGCAGGCCAAGCATGTTGGCGCTCGCTGAAAATTGACCACCTCTACGCGTCGAAGACCGACCACCCTGCGAGTACTTGCTGGGCCATGAATCCTGCAGACCAGGTTGGAATTCCCTGGTCAATCCTCAGTGCGCAGGACCGCGCCTTTCTGGTCAATTTTCAAGGCTCGGCAAGAGCGCGGCGCTTCGCAGCCGCCGCCAGGCCGGCAACCCTGCGCCAAGCGCGAGAGCGAAGATCCCGCAGAGCCACGGGAAGGCGTTGCCGATCCGCGCGTAGAGCGTTGGCCCGGATCCCAGCGGCAGGTCGGCGACGATCATGGTCAGGCCCGCAGGCGCATCCTTCTTGAGAGCGACCAGACGCCCTTGCGCGTCGCTGGCGAACACCAGGCCGTCATGGGCAGCCCGCACGATCGAAAATCCGCCTTCGACGCCGCGCATCACGGACATGATTCCGTGCTGCCAGCCATCGATGCCCATGTCGCCCGCGGGCACGCCCACCAGCCGGACGCCCTTGGCGGCATCGGAACGAATGGTGTCGGGGAAATCCATGTCCTTGCAGATCTCCATGGCACGGCCATCGCCCAACCAGCCCGGGACATGACCCGGCGTGAAATCGCCCTCGAGGCCCGGCACCGGATGGCGCTTGTCGTAGCGCTGAATCCTGCCATCGGGCGCGATCGCAAGCGCGAAGTCGGCGGCCGGCGTCTCGGAATGGAAGCCGGCAATGATCTGCACACCCGTATCCCTGGCGGCGGCAACGAGCGGCGCAACGATCGTGCTCTGTCCGGCAGGGGTCGATGCCATGCCGCCTTCCGGCGTAACCACGAATCTGGTGCCTTCCCGGGCGGCTGCACGGATTTCGCGCGCATAGGTTTCGGTCACCGCGAGATCGGCGGACACGGTCTTCGCCCGCCAGGAATCCGCTACGGCCGTCTCATCGACGATTCCCGCCACCCGCAGCACGTCGGGCTGCGGGTGCGCGAGCCGCACGATACCGAACACCAGATTGGCCGCGCAGATCGCCAGCCCGAGGCCGACTGCGGCCGCGTTCCGTTTGAGCCGCAGCGCCATGGCGAGGGTATTGGCAAAGAGGCAGATCAGGAACGTGACGGCGTACATCCCCAGGAGCGATGCGCCCTGGATCAGGACGGGCGCTGACATCGTGCTGTAGGCGAGCGATCCGTAGGTGCCGTTCGGGGAGTGCAATTCAATCAGGAATTCGAAGACCGTCCAGCAAGCCGGAAACGCAAACAGCGTGAGGAGCGGTGACGCCCGGCGCTGCACGAAGCGCGCAAACCCTACCGCGACGCAAAACAGCCCGACATCGACCACCAGAACCGACGTGAGGACGAGCGGCGGTATGAGGTGGAGGTAGGGAGACTGCAAGATGTAGCCTGCGCCGCCGAGGAGCGCGATGGCGCTCGCCCCGACCACTTGCCACGTGGGCGTGTTGCCATAGGCGAGCCACAACAGCGGCACGGGCGCGAGCCAGACCAGGGCCCAGACGTGGTCGTATCCCTGTGCGAGATAAAACATGATGCCGCTCAACACGGCGGCCAGCAGGGTGATCATTCGCTTTTCCCGGACGGTTTGAGGGAATCGAGGAACTGGCGCTGCGCCGCGTGGTACAGCGCCTTGAACTGTTGGTCGCTCGCGAAACGCCTGGCGCGCTGCATCGACACGAATCCCTGTCCGTAGGCCGCGAGGGCCACGGCGATCCCGAGTGTCGGCTCGTCGCGGAACCGACCATCGGCCTTCGCCTGATCGATGCGAGCCATCACGAGTGCAATCGCCGGCGAGCGGCCCGCGGCGAAATCGTCGGGGAACTGGCGCGCCGCGGGCGCAGGCAGGAAGAACGCCGCGTCGAACCGGTGCGGCTGCTTGAGCGCGAAATCGAGATAGGCCTCCATGAGCGCCTCCAGCCACTTCACCGGGTCTTGGGCGCGGATGCCGCGAACGATCGCCTCCCACGCGGAGATACCGTCCTGCATGAGGGCGTTGAGCAGCTCGTCCTTGTTCTTGAAATGGCGGTAGAGCGCCATCGGCGAGAGGCCCGCTCGCTGGGCGACCCGGCGGATGGTCAGCCCCTCGAAGCCTGCGGATTCGAGCACCGCTTTCGCGGCCGAGAGTATGCGGTTCTTGGTCATGCGTACACCGTACACAAAAGGGTACTAAGTACACAAGCGATTCTCGCGGCCATGGCCCCAGGCACCCGAGGTGCTCAGGCTCATGCCATTGTTCGAAGTGACCTTAAAAGGACGCGGCATTCGTCTCGTAGTCGCGGACGACGAGGCGGCAGGGTTCTTTCGGTTAGTCCGTGCGTGGGCCGAGCCGACAGCGAGCGGAAACCCGGGCGATAGCACAGATCAACGCGGATTGGCGCAATGGCGTGCATGCAAACCGCGGCAAAAGACATGCCGCCGGGCGCGCCACGAGGGCGGGTTCGAGATTTCGTGTAAGTGGGCTCCAGGCTAGACATTCCCGTCAGCCCGAGAGTGGGCGCCCCGCTTACGTACACACTTCGCTTGTCAAAGCGAGGCCAATCTCCCACGGACGAGACAGCTAAGCCATTGATCCGACCATGGGCACACATACTTTGCTCTTTGGCTCCAAGCACACGTGTGTGCATGACCTGCCCGTGCTGCGCAGCCTTTGCCGTCATGCCCAGCCGGCCTTCACTTCCGCATCCCTGCGGCCGGTGCCACGATGGCCGCCGGTTTGCCACCACGAAGCGGGCTCGCGCCATCCGCGCCGCCCGCCCACACACGGAGGGGACGCGATGAAACGCTGGTTGCTCCTGGGATTTTCCGGTCTGCTGCTGGGCGCCGCCGCCGGCGCGATGGCCGACGAAGGCATGTGGACGCTGGACCATCTGCCGACGAAGCAGCTGCAGCAACGCTACGGCTTCACGCCCACGCCGCAGTGGATCGACCTGATCCAGCACGCAGCGGTGCGGCTGGCCGAGGGCTGCTCCGGCTCGTTCGTCTCCGCCGACGGCCTTGTAATGACCAACCACCACTGCGCCAACGCCTGCCTGTCCCAGCTCTCCGGCAGCGGCCACAACTACATGGCCGACGGCTACGTGGCAATGAAGCCCGAGGACGAGCCGAAGTGCCCCGATGTCGAACTCAACCAGCTCGACTCGATCACCGACGTCACCGCCAAGGTGAACGCGGCGACGAACGGCAAGAGCGGCGCCGAGCGCATCAAGGCCGAGCGCGCGATCGACAGCCAGCTGGAGGAGCAATGCGTCGCCGGCGATGCGAAGAGCTGGCGCTGCGACGTGATCTCGCTGTACCACGGCGGCCGCTACGCGCTGTACAAGTACCGCCGCTATCAGGACGTGCGCCTGGTGTTCGCGCCCGAGCAGGGCATCGCGTTTTTCGGCGGCGACCCGGACAACTTCAACTTCCCGCGCTACGACCTCGACGTCACCTTCTTCCGCGCCTGGGTGGACGGCAAGCCGGCGAAGACGCCGCAGTTCCTGAAGTTCGACCCGCACGGCCCCAAGGCCGGCGAGCTCACCTTCGTGGTCGGCAACCCCGGCTCCACCCAGCGGCAAACACCGTGGATCCAGCTGTCGGCGATGCGCGACGACACGCTGATCCCGCTGTACGGCTACCTGTCCGACCTGCGCGGCGTATTGTGGCAGTACGGCCGCGCCGGCACGCAGCAGGCCAAGGAAGCGCAGGACATGCTGTTCGGCATCGAGAACACGCTGAAGGTGTTCAAGGGTTGGCTGGCCACGCTCACCGACGAGCAGTTCATCGCACACAAGCAGAAGTCGGACGCCGCGCTGCGCGACTGGATCGCCGCCGACCCGGCGCGCCGCGCGAAGTACGGCGACCCGTGGGCGGAACTGGCCAATGCCCAGCAGCGCGGCAAGGAGCTGCAGAACCGCTACCTGATGATTGCCGGCGGCCGTGGCTTCGGCGTGGGCACGCAGCTGTTCGCCGACGCGATGACCCTGGTGCGCGGCGCGGCCCAGCGCGCCAAACCCGACGCCGAACGCCTGCCGCAATTCCGCAACGCCAACCTGCCCGCGGTGGAACAGTCGCTGGAGGCGAAGGTGCCGGTGTACCCCGAGTACGAGCGCACCATGATGGCGTGGTCGATGGAGAAGATGCGCCAGATCCTTGGTGCCGACGACGCCTTCGTGCACCAGACGCTGGGCAAGCAATCGCCCGACGAGCTGGCGCAGACGCTGGTGGACGGCACGAAACTCGCCGACCCCGCGCTGCGCAAGCAGCTGTGGGACGGCGGCGCGAAGGCGATCGCGGCGTCCACCGACCCGATGATCGTGTTCGCGCGCAAGATCGAGCCCACGGCGACGAAGCTGCGCAAGCAGTATGAGGACGAGGTGCAGGCGCCCACCACCAAGGCCGACGAGGCGATCGCCCAGGCCCGCTTCGCCCGCGAAGGCGCCAGCAACTACCCCGACGCCACCTTCACCTTGCGCCTGTCCTACGGCAAGGTAGTCGGCTGGAAGGAAGGCGACCATGAGGTGCCGCCGTTCACCCACTTCGCCGGCGCTTACCGGCGCGCCACCGGCGCCGATCCGTTCAAGCTGCCGGACAGCTGGATCAGGGCGAAGGACTCGCTGGATCTCTCCACGCCGTTCGACTTCGTCACCGACAACGACATCATCGGCGGCAACTCCGGCAGCCCGGTGATCGACCGCGAAGGCCACGCGGTGGGCCTGATCTTCGACGGCAACATCCACTCCATCGGCGGCGACTTCGTCTACGACGGCAGCAACAACCGCGCGGTGGCGGTGGACACCGCCGCGCTGATGGAAGCGATCCGCAAGGTCTACAAGCTGCCGCGACTCGCCGACGAGCTGGCCAGCGGCCACCTGTGACCTGACGCACCGTGCGCGCGGCGACCCATCCGCGCACCGATCCGCGCAAACACGAAGGGCGCCATCCGGCGCCCTTCGTGTTTCCCGCCATGGCGTCTGCGGCTCAGCCGCCCTTGACCGGGAAGGTCTGGGTGCCGCCGCTGGACGCCGGCTGCGCCGGGCTATTCGGCGCAGCCGGCGTGACCAGGTGCGAGCCGCACTGGTAGGCGCCCCAGGGCTGCGAGCCGTCGCTGGGCTCGGCCAACGGCTTGATGGTGTCGGCGTGCATGGTGGCGGCCTCGTTGCGCGCCATCACCTGCAGTTCGTCGCGCACCTTGATGTCGTTGCGGTCCACCGGACCCACGTGGTCCATCACCGAGACGGTGATCTTGCCCAGGTCCTTGCAGCCGGAAACGTCGCCGTTCCACGCCGTGCGCACGTTCTGCGAAGCCGGCGTGGGGTTGATGCCCCAGGTGCAGGCGCCCAGCAGCAGGGTGGGAACGAGCATTAGCACGGTCTTGCGCATGGACGACTCCGATGTCGGGAGGAATGGTCGGGATGGAAAGAGGCCGGACGGCGAACCGTCCGGCCTCCATGCTAGCGCGCGATGCTGGATCGCGCCTGTATGAGTGCGTGCTCCGCCCACCAAGCCCGGCGCCGATGGTCGAATCCGCGCCATCGTCCGGCTTGTCATCCCGGCGCAGGCCCGGGTCCAGTAGCCGAATGGCTTGAACAAGCGTGATCGCCGCTGGATGACCAGCTTCGCTGTTGTGAAGCACCTCCGGCCTGCGCCGGAATGACGAGCGAAAACTACTTCGCCACTGGCCTGCCGTCGGCGTCGAGCACCTGCACCTCGCCGAGGTCCAGCGCGCGCACCGGCGCCTCGATCTGCCTGAGGTCGCCCACGATCACCCAGGTCATCGCCTCGGGCGCGACGATCTGCTTGATCGCCGCCTCGGCCTCCGTGGGGGTGATCGCCTCCAGCTTGGGCTTCAGCGTCCGCACGTAATCGTCGGGGCGGCCGTACTCGACGATGCCGTTCATCGCGCCGAGCACCGCGCTGGTGGTCTCGTAGCTGCCCGGCAGCGCGCGGATGCGCTGGTCCTTGATCTTGGCGATCTCGGCGGCGGTCAGCGGCTTGTCGGCTATCACCGCACGCGCCTCCTTCAGCACCTCCGCGGCGGAGGGCGCGGTCTTGTCGGTCTGCACGGGGGCGTAGAACAGCATCGGCCGCTGGCCCTGAGCATCCATCAGGAAGCTCTGCGCGCCGTAGGCCCAGCGCTTGTCCTCGCGCAGGTTCATGTTGAGGCGCGAGGTGAAGGTGCCGCCGAAGGCGCCGTTCGCCACCTGGATCGCGAGGTTGTCCGGCGCCCGCGTGGACGGCGCGAGCAGGCCGGCCATGATGAGCGACTGCGGCGCATCGGGACGGTCGATCAGGAACACGCGCGGCTTGGCCTGCGCCGCCACCTTCGCGATGTTCTTGTGCGGGATCGCGCCGGCCGGTGCCTGCCAGTCGCCGAAGGCGGCGTTCAGTTCCGGGATGATCTTGTCCAGCGTGGTGTCGCCGGCGACCAGGATCTTCACGTTGTCCGGGCGCAGCCAGTCGTGCTGGAAGGTGCGCAGGTCGGCGGCCGTCAGCGCCTTGATGCTGGCCTCGGTGCCGGTGCCAGTGAACGGGATGCCGTAAGCGTGGCCGGCGCCGTACAGCAGCGGCGGCAGGGTGCGCAGCGCGAGGCCGACCGGCTGGGTCTTCTCCTGCGCGATGTCGGCCAGCCACTGGCCGCGCACGCGCTCGATGTCGGCCGGCTTGAACGCGGGATCGCGCACGATGTCGGCGAACAGCGCCAGCGACGGCTGCAGCTGGTCGTTCAGCGCGTTGAGCGATGCGCTGCAGTTGTCCAGTCCGCAGCCGACGCTGGTGATCGCACCGAGCCGTTGCCGGGTTCTGGCGACCTCCACCGAGTCGAGCTTGCCGGTGCTCTCGTTCATCAGGCTCGCGGTGAAGTTCGCGGTGCCGAGCTTGCGGCCCTGGTCGGCGGCGTAGCCGGCGTCGAACAGCAGCTGCACCTGGGTCACCGGGATGGTATGGCGCTGGGCCAGGATCACCTCGATGCCATTCTTCAGCTTGCCGCGCTCGAGCTGCGGAAAGCTCAGCGACGGGAATGTGTCGACCTGCGGCACGCCCTGGCTGCGGTCCACGTCGCTCTTCGCCACGCTGTACGGGTGCGCGGCCGGCAGCTTCGGCTGCGGCCGACCGGCGGCGGCGCCCAGCGGCTGCACCGCCTTGTCCTCGGCCACCGGGTCGAAGCCCTTGCCGGCAGGCAGCACGGTCAGCAGGTAATCGCCCTTGCCCAGCCACTGGTCGGCCGCGGCCTTGACGCTGGCCGGCGTGGCCGCGTCGGCGCGCTCGAGATCGAGCTTGTAGGCGCCGGGGTTGCCGCGGTAGACCTGACCCTCGGCGAGGATCACCGCCTTGCCGCCGAAGCCGCCCACCTTCTCCAGCCCGCGCACGAACGCCGCGCGGTTGCCGATCTTGGCGCGGTCGAGTTCGTCGGCGGTGGGGCCGCCGGCAAGGAACTTCCGCAGCTCGTCATCGATCGCCGCTTCCACTTTCGCCGGGTCGACGCCCTGCTTCACGTCGGCCTGGATCTGGAACTGGCTGGCCAGCGCGAACGGCGCGATGCTGGCCGAGACGCTGTCGGCAAGCTTGTCCCGGTAGACCAGGCGCTGGTACAGCCGCGAGGTCTTGCCGCCGCCCAGCACCGTGCTGGCGAGGTCGAGCTGGATCGCCGCGTCGCTGCCCAGCTGCGGCACCACCCAGGTGCGGTAGATGCGCGGCTGCGCCACGTGGTCGTGCTGCACGCCGCGGGTGGACTTCGCCAGCGGGGTGATCCACGGCTGCTGGCGCGCCACCGGCTTGCCGGCGGGGATGTCGCCGAAGTACTTCAGCGCTTTTTCGCGCGCCTGCGCCACCGTGATGTCGCCGGCCAGCACCAGGGTGGTGTTGGCGGCGCCGTAGTTGGCGTGGAACCAGTTCTTCACGTCGGCCAGCGACGCCGCGTTCAAGTCCGCCATCGAGCCGATGGTGTCGTGCTGGTAGGGGTGGTTCGCGGGATAGGTGTTGGCGAGGATGTTCTCGTCCACGCGGCCGTAGGGGCGGTTCTCGCCCTGGCGCTTCTCGTTCTGCACCACGCCGCGCTGGGTGTCGAGCTCCTCCTGGCCGATGGCGCCGAGCAGGTGGCCCATGCGGTCGGATTCCATCCACAGCGCCATGTCCAGGGCGGTGGTAGGCACGGTCTCGAAGTAGTTGGTGCGGTCGAACCAGGTGGTGCCGTTCATGTCAGTGGCGCCGGCCAGCTCGAACGGCTGGAAGTAGGTGCCCTTGTGGTGCTCCGAGCCCGAGAACATCAGGTGCTCGAACAGATGGGCGAAGCCGGTCTTGCCCTTCGGCTCGTCGGCCGAACCGATGTGGTACCAGATGCTCACCGCCACCACCGGCGCCTTGTGGTCCTCGTGCACGATCACGGTGAGGCCGTTCGGCAGGGTGAAGCGGGTGTAGGCGATCTCCGGCATGCCGTGTGCGGCCGACGCGCTGTTCGCGGCCATGGCCACGTCCGGCGCGACACCGCCGGCGACGCTCATCAGGCCCGCAATCAGCAGGGCGAGTGGCTTGCTTCCCATCGTGACGCTCCTTTTCGGTTCGGATATTGAGAGCCTGCTCCTGGTCTCCAAACATCTCGCGTTGCCATCGAGTGGCCGTCAGGTGGTAGTGCGTGGCGTAGCGCCTGCCTGGCTGGCAGGTCAAACCGCGCGCTGCCGCATGGCGGCCACTCGATGACAACCCATTGGGCCGGGTCTGTTTGCCCGCATGCCTGTGTCATCACTCAGTCGTGGACCGACGTCCACTCCTTCGTTCTTCCTTGGCTTGCACGCAAACAGTTCCAGGCGCGAGGGGCTTGGAGACCAGGAGCAGGCTCTGAGCCTATGGGAGTTCGCAACTTCTTGCCAGATGACGATGGGCATGCCCGCCGGTCCGTCCGGCCGGCTGTCCGGTTTGCCTGTCCAGCTGTCCGCGGACAAGCGATCGGTCTGCGCAGTGGGTTCTTCAAATCGTTCAAATTCAACCACTTGTAAACAATTTTCGACTTGGCACGCGGATTGCACCAGAACACGTGCAGGAACCACCCACCCTAGTCGGAGACACACCATGAAATACGAGAACCTGATGCTGAGCGGCCTGTTCGTCGTCTGCCTGCTGGTTTGCACCCTGGTGCTGGGCGCGATGCTGAGTGCCACCCCTTCGTCCGTGCAGCTGGCCAGCGCCGGCAGCTCCCTGCTGGCCTCGCCCGCGCAATGCGCGCTGCTGGCCGACGGCGTGATCTGCCCCCGTCAGCCGGGCTGAGTCCATCCGCGACACGACTACCGGAGTACCACCATGAAACACGAAACCCTGATGCTGCACGGCCTGTTCGCCGCCTGCCTGCTGGTCTGCGCCCTGGTGGTCGGCTCGATGCTGACGACGGTCCCGCTGTCGGCGCAGTTCGCCGCCAAGGCCGGCACCGCCCACGCGCTGGTTGCCTCGACCAACGCCTGCGTGGCGCCGGGCCACGGCGCAATCTGCCCGCTGCCACGCGGCTGATCGCTGGATGGTTGGCTCGCGTGCCGTCGAGCACGCGATAATCACCGGATGCTGCATGTCATCCTGTTCCGCCCCGAAATCCCGCCGAACACCGGCAACGCCATCCGCCTGTGCGCCAACACCGGCGCCGCGCTGCACCTGATCCGCCCGCTCGGCTTCGCGCTCGACGATGCGCGCCTGCGCCGCGCGGGCCTGGACTACCACGAGTACGCCCGCGTGCAGGTGCACGACAAGCTCGACGACTGCCTCGCCGCGATCGGCCAGCCACGCGTGTATGCATTCACCACCCGCGGCCGCACGCGCCATGTCGATGCCCGCTACGCCGACGGCGACGCGCTGCTGTTCGGCTGCGAGACCGCCGGCCTGCCCGCCGAAGTGCTGGATGGCATTCCCGAGGCGCAGCGCATGCGCCTGCCGATGCGACCGGACAGCCGCAGCCTCAATCTCTCCAACGCCGTCGCCGTGGCCGTGTACGAAGCCTGGCGGCAACTCGGCTTCGACGGCGCCATCGATTGAAAACCCCTTGCGCGATGGCCGGTCGTAGGTCGGGATTCATCCCGACAGACTCGTACGTGTCGGGATGAATCCCGACCCACGGACGCGTGCCAGCTACAATCGCCGGATGACCGACCCCACACCCAACGCCTGGCTACCCACGCCGCTGCGCAAGCTGGCCGGACGCACGCTGGAAACCGCGCTGAACCACACGCTGTCGCTCGACCCGGACACGCAGCAGAAGCTCGCCGCGTTGAACGGCCGCCGCGTGCTGCTGCAACTGCGCGGGCCGGAACTGGCGCTGGCCGTGCAGGTGGAAGACGGCCGCCTCAAGGTCGGCCCGCCGCAGGAAGGCGAAGCCGGCGCCAGCACCCTGCGCGTAGCCGCCACGCCCGGCAGCCTGCTGGCGATGGCGCTGCGCCGCGGCGACGACGGCGTGGCGCCGGGCAAAGTGGAGATCGCCGGCGACGCCGACCTCGCGCGACGGCTGGAAAAACTCGCCAGCCAGTTCGCGCCGGATTTCGAGGAAGCGTTCGCGCGCACGTTCGGCGACGTGCTGGGCGTGCCGATAGCGCGCGCCGTGCGCAAGGCGCTCGAGCATGCGAAAGAAACCGCCAGCCATCTCGCCGAGGACGGCGCGGCGTGGCTGCGCGACGAGTCGCGCCTCGCGCTGGCGCCGGGCGAGGCGGAAGCCTTCCTCGACGGCGTGGACGCGCTGCGCGAACGCGGTGAACGGCTGGAGGTGCGCCTCGCCAGGCTGGAAGGGCGCCTGAAAGGGACACGCCCCAAGGGAGCTGGCGCGTGACCCCGCTCGCCGTCGTGCCGCGCCTGCTGCGTGTCGCCGTGGTGCTGCTGCGCTACCGGCTGGACGAGCTGGTCGACGCCACCCACCTGTTCCGCCCGCTGAAATTCCTGCGCCCGCTGCTGGGCCGGCCCGCCGTCGACGTGCGCCCGCTGGCACGCGGCGTGCGGCTGCGCCTCGCGCTCACCGAGCTGGGCCCGATCTTCGTCAAGGCCGGCCAGGTGCTGTCCACCCGCCGTGACCTGGTGCCGGAGGACATCGCCGACGAACTGGCGCTGCTGCAGGACCAGGTGCCCCCGTTCCCCGGCGTCGAGGCCAAGGCGATCGTCGAGCGCGAGCTGAAGTCGCCGATCCACCTGCTGTACGCCCATTTCGACGAGACGCCACTGGCCTCCGCCTCGATCGCCCAGGTGCACGCCGCGGAGCTGCCCGACGGCCGCGCGGTGGTGGTGAAGGTGCTGCGTCCCGGCATCGACGCGAAGATCGCGCGCGACGTGCGCCTGCTGCATTCGCTGGGCCTGCTCGCGCAGCGCTGGCACCCGAACGCCGACAAGATCCGGCCGCTGGATGTCGTCGCGGAGGTGGAGAAGATGCTGGAGCACGAGCTGGACCTGCAGCGCGAAGGCGCCAGCGCCAGCCTGCTGCGCCGCAACTTCGCCAGCGGCGTCGACCTCTACGTACCCGAGGTGCACTGGGACCTGACCGCGCAGCGCGTGCTCACGCTGGAGCGTGTGCACGGCATCAGCAGCGACGACATCGCCGCGATCGACGCCGCCGGCATCGACCGCAAGGCACTCGCCGTCAAGGGCGTGCGGGTGTTCTACGAGCAGGTGTTCCGCGACAACTTCTTCCACGCCGACGCCCACCCCGGCAACATCTGGGT
>NZ_MUNP01000065.1 GCF_002001105.1 Rhodanobacter sp. C06
GGGTGGTGATGGCGGTGGGGTTTGGGGTGGCGACGGTGTTGGTGTGAGGGCTAGGACGTCTGATGAGGTGAGGCAACTTCAATGGAATCTGCTCCAATCGAAAGGGCATCACACATGACTTCTTCGCGACCCATCAACTACGAGAAGTACTTGCACTCCGCCAAATGGCACAACATCTCGGCTGCCATGAAGAAGTACGCCAACTTCACCTGTCAAAGATGCAAGAAGGTGTTTCACCCCGGGGAATTGGATGTCCACCACCTCAACTACGACAGACTTGGCAATGAGCGACCAAGCGACCTACAGGTTCTGTGTCATGCCGAGTGTCATCCAATTGCCGACGCACTCCGCGCAGAGCGAGTCAACAGTCATCGCAAGCAGAGGAACAGTGACGCGGCCAGCCATACGTTTCTGTCGAAAAAATACGGTGACAACTACGCCGCGTTTGCAGACGATGGAATGTATGACGAGTTTGAGCGCTGGAGCGCAAAGAAACACTTCGGGGAAACGGGCGAAGAGTGGTAGGTCAAGCCGGCACCATCTCGCGGCACCGGTCAATTAAGTCTTAGGCAGCGAGGCCAATTGACCAACTAGGATTGTTCGCCCCATCCATGGGGCTCACCCCTCCGCGCTGCGCGCTACGGGGCCAGCGCTGCGCGCTGTCCAATTTTGCTCCTGGCAAAATTGTCGAACACAGGTTCAAGTCCGGGAAGTCTCCCTGCCATACGCAAAAAGCCCGCCTTGCGGCGGGCTTTTTGCGTATGGCAGGGAGACTAGGATTCGAACCTAGATAAACAGAGTCAGAGTCTGTTGTCCTACCGTTAGACGATCTCCCTAAACCCGGACGTGGCGGCGCGCTCTGACCTGGAGCGCCGCACGTCGAAGCGCGGTTAGCGCTTCGAGAACTGGGTGGCGCGGCGGGCTTTGTGCAAGCCGACCTTCTTGCGCTCGACCTCGCGGGCGTCGCGGGTCACGAAGCCGGCCTTGCGCAGCGACGACTTAAGGCTTTCGTCGTACTCGATCAGCGCGCGGGCGATGCCGAGACGGATCGCGCCGGCCTGGCCGGTGATGCCGCCGCCTTCGACGGTGACCTTGATGTCGAACTTATCGGTGTTCTGGGTCAGTTCGAGCGGCTGGCGCACGATCATGCGCGAGGTCTCGCGACCGAAGAACTGGTCAAGCGTCTTGCCGTTGACTTCGATCGCGCCGGTGCCCTTGCGCAGGAACACGCGGGCGGCGGAGGTCTTGCGGCGGCCGGTGCCGTAATTCTGCTGAATCGCCATGATGGTTCCTTAAACTTCCAGCGCCTGGGGCTGCTGCGCAGCATGCGGATGCTCGGCGCCGCCGTACACCTTGAGCTTGCGATACATCTCGCGGCCCAGCGCGTTCTTCGGCAGCATGCCCTTGACGGCGATCTCGATCACGCGCTCCGGATGGGCGGCCAGCAGGTCCCTCAGACTGGTGGTCTTCAGGTTGCCGACGTAACCGGTGAAGCGGTGATACATCTTGTCGTCCAGCTTCGCGCCGGTGACGTGTACCTTCTGCGCGTTGACCACGACGATGTAGTCGCCGGTGTCGCAATGCGGGGTGTATTCCGGCTTGTGCTTGCCGCGCAGGCGACGCGCGATTTCGGTCGACAGGCGACCGAGCGTCTTGTTCGTGGCGTCGACCACGAACCAGTCGCGCTTGACGCTTTCTGCCTTGGCGCTGAAAGTTTTCATTTCGAGATACCCGTCTGCCGCCGGCGAGGGCGGTTGCACAATAATCGGTGAAGCAAAGGCGCGAGATGATAGCGGAGCCGTCATCACTGGCGCAAGTCCACCGACAGGTGGCCTGTGAGCTGGCAATGATAGCATGCGGCGCCCGACGCTTGCATAGTCCCCGAACCTGCGTCGCCGCCCGTCACCGGAGGATCGCCCATGAATGCCCGCACGCTCAGCCCGCTGGACCGCCTGCTGGCCGGCATCGAACGCGCACTGGAGACGGTGGCCGGCGCGCCGGAGGCGAATCGCCCCTCGCCCGCGCACGGTGTCGTCCACGCAGAACTGGACGACGCCGAGCGCCGCCACGCCGCCGGCCTGATGCGCGTGAACCACACCGGCGAGGTCTGCGCGCAGGCGCTGTATGACGGCCAGGCCGCGTTTGCGCGCCACGCGGAGAACCGCGAACACCTGCTGCACGCCGCCGCCGAGGAAACCGACCACCTCGCCTGGTGCGGCGAGCGGCTGCAGGAACTGGACAGCCGCCCCAGCCTGCTCAACCCGCTGTGGTACGCGGGCAGCTACGCGATCGGTGCGCTGGCCGCACTGGTCGGCGACGCGGTGAGCCTGGGCTTCGTGGTGGAAACCGAGCGCCAGGTGGAAGCGCACCTGGCCGAGCATCTGGAACGACTGCCCGCGCAGGACGAACGTTCGCGCGTCGTGCTCGCGCAGATGCAGGCCGACGAGGTGCGCCACGCGCAGGCCGCGCAGGCGCGCGGCGGCATAGCCCTGCCGTTCCCGATCCCGCAACTGATGCAGGCCAGTTCGATGGTGATGAAGACGGTGGCGTATCGGGTTTGAAGCCCGCCGCTCAACCGGCAAGCAACGGACCGACCTTCCGCTCCAGCAACGCCACCAGTTCAGGCTGCATGTAGCCGTAACGATCCGGGATATCGAGGCACACCACCCGCCTGCCCTTGAGCTGGGCGCCGAACTTCCGCACCAGCCGCACCTTGTGCTGGCGCTCCATGACCACGATGAGGCCGGCCCAGTCCACCTGCGCCGCATCGAGTATCGCCTCTGCGTCAGGCGCCAAGCCGGCGGAATCCGTTTCCACGCCGGGCACGCTGGCGAACACAGCCTCCGCCGAGGGACTGCGCAGGCGATTACGACTGCAGACGAATAGAACGCGCAGCGCCATGGACAAGGAAAAGCCCGCCTTTCGGCGGGCTTTTCGTCACATCAGGTTGCGGCCGTGGAACAGCTCCTCGATCTCCCGGCGCAGCAGCGACTCGATGCGCTGGCGTTCCTTGAACGAGAGATCGTCGGCGTGGGCCTCGAACAGGTAGGTGTCGAGGTCGAAGTCCTTGATGTGCATCTTCGTGTGGAACATGTTTTCCTGGTACACGTTGACGTCGAACATCTCGTACTTCTGGCGGATGTGCCGCGCCAGGTAGTCCTGCACCGAGTTGATCTTGTGGTCGATGAAGTGCTTCTTGCCCTTCACGTCGCGGGTGAAGCCGCGCACGCGGTAGTCGCACACCACGATGTCCGACTCGAAGCTGTCGATCAGGTAGTTCAGCGCCTTCAGCGGGGAGATCACGCCGCAGGTGGCCACGTCGATGTCGGCGCGGAAGGTGGCGATGCCGTTGTGGGGGTGCGTCTCGGGGTAGGTGTGGACGGTGATGTGGCTCTTGTCCATGTGCGCCACCACCGCGCCGGCGATGGAGTCGCGGCCCAGCTTCTCGACGATGGGCTCCTCGGAGATCAGGATGGTCACCGAGGCGCCCTGCGGATCGTAATCCTGGCGGGCCACGTTCAGGATGTTCGCGCCGATGATCTCGGCCACGTCGGTGAGGATCTGGGTGAGGCGATCGGCGTCGTATTGTTCGTCGATGTATTCGATGTAGCGCTGGCGCTGCTCTTCCGACACCGCGTAGCAGATGTCGTAGATGTTGAAGCTCAGGGCCTTGGTGAGGTTGTTGAAGCCCTGCAGGCGCAGGCGCGGAAGCGGCTTGACCACGGCGACTCTCCATGACCGGATCACGGTCAGCAGATGAGGCGGGTTAGCACCAAGGGTCCCCGCGGGAATTCGGGTGGCGGGGACCCTTGTCTCCCGCGACCCGGCGAACGGCCCGCGGCCATGGGCCGAGGGCGAAAGACTGCGAAGTATGGGGCAAAATCGGGAAAAACTGAACCTGCGTCAATTCATCCGGGTTTGCCATAATGGGGGATCGGGGAGGGTCGGGGCCGAACTCGCGGCAAGCCGGGGCGCTCGCCAAGGCCAGCCCCGAGCGCAACGATGACCTGCCGGATGCCGCGCAAGTTTCCATCGCTTGCGTGCGTCCCGCGTGAACCCGCCGCCGGCAACGGCGTGCGACAGCCAGCTGATCGATGCAGCCCGTCGGCCCATGGAAGGCTCGCAGGGCCACCATTCAAGGGGAACCAGACACCGTGGCGCTACTCAAATACCAGCTTCAGCAGGCCTTCGAACGTTCCCAGGCGCCACTCGCCTTCGCGCCGGACCCGGCCTCGATGGAACGCTTCCTCGCGCTCTGCCATCGCCGCCGCTACCCGAGCAAGACCGCGATCATCCGCCCCGGCGACCCGGCCAACACGCTGTACTACGTCATCGACGGCTCGCTCGCGGTGTGCACCGAGGACGAGCAGGGCCGCGAGCTGATCCTCGCCTACATCAACCGCGGCCAGTTCATCGGCGAGATGGGCTTGTTCGTGGAGCAGTCCCAGCGCGAGTCGGTGGTGCGCACGCGCACCGTGTGCGAGATGGCCGAGATCAGCTACGAGCGCCTGTTCCAGCTGATGAAGGGCCCGTTACAGGAGGAATGCCCGAAGATCCTGTTCGCGATCGGCTCCCAGCTCACCAACCGCCTGCTGCGCACCTCGCGCCAGGTGAGCCGGATGGCGTTCATGGACGTCACCAGCCGCATCTCGCGCACCCTGCTCGACCTGTGCGACGAGCCGGACGCGATGACCCACCCGGAAGGCACCCAGATCCGGATCTCGCGCCAGGAAGTCAGCCGCATCGTGGGCTGTTCGCGCGAGATGGTCGGCCGCGTGCTCAAGCAGCTGGAGGAGCAGGGCATGATCGACGTGTCCGGCAAGACCATCGTGGTTCGCGGCACGCGCTAGGCCATCACGCCCGCCGGCGGGCGAGCCGCATCACCGCTGCCTTGCCGCGCCCGCGGCGGCCGCGGGAAGGCAGGGCGACGGCTCCGGCCGGCCAAGCATGAAGCCCTGTCCGAATTCGCAGCCCATCGCCAGCAGCGACATGCGCTGCCTCGCGGTTTCGACACCTTCGGCAATCACGCTGATGCCCAGCGTGCGGGCCAGCGCGAGGATCGCCGCCACCACCGAGTCGGTGCCGGCGCCGCCGACCGCATCCAGCTCGCGCACGAAGATCCGGTCGATCTTCAGCTTGCCCAGCGGCAGCGAGTGCAGGTAGCTCAGCGAGGAATAGCCGGTGCCGAAATCGTCCAGCGCCGTCAGCACGCCTGCGGCGCGCAGGCGCTCCAGGATGGTGCGCACCTGTTCCGGATCGTCCAGTAGCGCGCCTTCGGTCAGCTCGATCAGCAGCCGCGTGGGCGGCAAGCCGCTGCGTTCGAGCAGTTGCAGCAGCCGGCGGTCGAAATGCGCATGGCGCAGGTGCTGTGGCGAGACATTGATCGTCACGAAACCCGCACCGGCATCCGGCCGCGCCATGCGTGCGCAGACCTCTTCGTAGAGCTGCCAGTCGATCGCCTCGAGCTGGCCGCAGTCCTGCGCGATGCGCACGAAATCGTCGGGCAGCAGCAGGCCACGCCGCGGATGGTTCCAACGCAGCAACGCCTCGTGGCCGACCACCGCGCCGTTGTCGAGCCGGAAGATCGGCTGGTAGTGCGGCACGAACTCGCCGTGCTGCAAGGCATGGTGCAGCTCGACCTCCAGCGCCAGCTCGTCCACCGCATTGCGGGCCAGCGTCTCGTCGAACATCACGTGGCGGCCGCGTCCCAGCTGCTTGGCGCGGTACAGGGCGATGTCGGCGTCGCGCAGCAGCGCGTCGGCCTGCACGTGGCGCTCGTTGCCGATCGCGATGCCCACGCTGGCGGAGGGCTGCAGCTCGCGGCCGCCGATCGACAGCGGCTGGTGCAGGGCTTGCAGCACGCCCTGCGCCATGCGCTCGGCGACGGCCGGCTCGGCGACCGCATCCAGCAGGACCGCGAACTCGTCGCCGGCCAGCCGCGCCACCACGTCCGGTTCGTGCACGCAGGCGCGCAGGCGGCTCGCGGTCGCCTGCAGGAAGGCATCGCCGGCCAGGTGGCCGAGGCTGTCGTTGATCACCTTGAAGCGGTCCACATCCAGATAGAGCAGCGCGCAAGGCAGTGCGCCCGACGGCTGCCGCGCCAGCCGCTCGCCCAACCGCTCGCGCAGGAAGCCGCGGTTGGGCAGGCCGGTAAGCGGGTCGTGCATCACCTCGTGGCGCAATTGCCGCTGGATCTGCTCGCGCTCGGCGATCTGCTCGCGCAACTCGCGGGTGCGCGCCTCCACCCGGTGCTCCAGCTGCAGGTTGGCCTGCAGCAGGTCGGTGGCGGCACGGCGGCGGTGGATGCTGTTGGCAATCTGCAGCGCGGCGAAGCCCAGCAGTTCCTGGTCGGCCGCGCCGAAGCGCATCTCGTCGCCATAGCCCTGCACGGCGACCACGCCGATCACCGCGTCGCCCGCGCGAAGCGGCACGCCGAGCCAGCAGGCGGACGGCGTGCCGATGTGGTGGGGCACCACCTCGCCCGCTTGCGCCAAGGCGTCCAGCTCATGCCGACTGCCCAGCCACGGCCGGCCGGTGCGCAGCACGTAGGCGGTGAGACTGCGTTCCAGCGGCAGGCTGAAGGCACTCTGTACACCGGCGTCCACGTAATACGGAAAATCCAACCGCTGCCGCTGCTCGTCCAGCAGGGCGATGTAGAAATTCGAGGCGTCCAGCAGGCTGCCCACCTCCGCGTGCACGTGCTGGTAGAACGCCTTCTCGTCGAGGTCGGCGGTGGCCAGTTCGGCCAGCCGGAACAGCACCGACTGCAGGCGTTCGGCGCGCTGGCGCTCCAGCACTTCCTGCTGCAGCTCGCGGTTGGCGGCGGCGAGTTCGCGGGTGCGCCGCAGTACCCGGCGTTCCAGCTCGTCCTTGCTCTGCTTGCGCTCCAGCGCGGTGAGCACGTGCGCGGCGACGAAGCCCAGCACCGCGCGGTCCTCGTCGGAATAGCCCACGCCTTGGCGATAGCTCTGCACCACCAGCGCACCATGCACGCGCCCTTCGCGCAGCATCGGCACGCCCAGCCAGTCCACGCTGTCCGGGCCGATCACCTGCAACGGGCCACCGATCTGGGCAGCCAGTTGCTCGGCGCTACCCATCAATGGCTGCCCACGGGTCAGCAGATACCAGGTGAGCTGGCCGCGCCGCTCCTCCAGCGGCTCCTCGCGAGCGATGTCGGGACCTTCGGCATCCACCGAGTCGGCGTAGTACAGGAAACGCAGCGTGCCGCGCTCGGGGTCGTGCCGCACGATGTAGAAGTTCTCGGCGTACATCAGCGTGCCGACGATGGCGTGGATACCGCGCAACAGCTCGGGCATGTCGAGATCGGCACCGGCCAGGTCGGAGATCGCGAACAGGGCGCGCTGCAGGTTTTCCGAGCGTTCCAACTGGCGATGCGAGCCGTGCAGCTCGGCCAGCGCCAGCAACTGCTGCAGTTGGCGACCGGCCAGCACCAGGCAAGGTTCCAGCGCCGCGGCCAGCCGCGTGGCGACTGCCGCGTCCTCCGGCGCCAGCAACAGCACGGCGGGCACGTCCGGCGCCAGCCAGATCGCGAGTTCGCCGTCGACGGCCGTCGACGCGGCCTCCTCGTCGCGCAGCAGCGCCAGCATTCGCGCCCGCGCAGGCGCGTCGACGGGGCCGTCCGCGGCACGGCACTCGCCCCGCTCGAGCCACAGCAGGCGGGCATCGCGACAGCCCACGCAGCCACGGGCCAGTTCCACCACCAGTTCGCCCACCGCCTGCGGCGTGGACGCGCCGATCAGCCGGCCCAGCCAAGCCAGCTGGTCGGTTTCGTCCGGAATCGTGACATGCGACCTGCCGAACTGGTTCATGGCGCCGATGGTTTCCCCCTGACCGATGGTAGCGCGCGACCGCGGCAGCGCACAGCATCCGCCCCGGGCACTGCCTGGCCGCCAGGAATGAGGGTTTCGATCTGGATCCTCACGGGTCCGCCGGCACCACCAAGGCCGTCTCCACACAGCCTGCTGGCGCCTGACAGACGACCTCCCCGACCTTCGCCCGCGCGCCTCGCAGGGATGGATAATCGCCGAGGAGGCGAAGGCGCTGGCCGGTCAAGGTGGCTCGCGCAGAAAAAGAATCTGTTGGTCGCCACCACCGCCGTGGCGCTGCACGAACAGCTAGAGGAGCAGGGCATGATCGACGTGTCCGGCAAGACCATCGTGGTGCGCGGCACACGCTAGGCGTGCCCCGGTGCGTCCTGCTGCACCGTGGCCAGGTCGACCGTGGCGCGCCGGGGCAACGGGCCCGGTCGCCCCAGCAGGAAACCCTGCCCGAACTCGCAACCCATCGCCAGCAGCGCATCGCGCTGCGCCTCGGTCTCGATGCCCTCGGCGATCACGCCGATGCCGAGTGCGCGGGCCAGTGCGAGGACGGCCGACACCACGGTGTCGGCACCGGCGCCACCGGCGGCGTCCAGTTCGCGCACGAACACCTGGTCGATCTTCAGCTTGCCCAGCGGCAGCGAGTGCAGGTAGCTCAACGAGGAATAGCCGGTGCCGAAATCGTCCAGCGCCGCCTGCACACCCGTGGCCCGCAGGCGCTCCAGCGTGGCACGCACCAGCACCGGGTCCTCCAGCAGCGCACCTTCGGTCAGCTCGATCAGCAGCCGCGCGGGTGGCAGCCCGCTGCGCCCGAGCAACTGCAGCAGCCGGCGATCGAAATGCGCATGGCGCAGGTGCTGCGGCGAGACATTGATCGTCACGAAGCCCGTACCGGCGTCCGGCTGCGCCATGCGCTCGCAGGCCTGGCTGAACAGCTGCCAGTCGATCGCCTCGAGCTGGCCGCAGTCCTGCGCGACGCGCACGAAATCGCCGGGCAGCAGCAGGCCGCGTCGCGGGTGGTTCCAGCGCAGCAGGGCCTCGTGGCCGACTACGTCGCCGTTGTCGAGCCGGAAGATCGGCTGGTAGTACGGCACGAACTCGCCATGCAGCAGGGCGTGGCGCAGCTCGACCTCCAGCGCCAGTTCGTCCACCGCATTCCGGGCCAGCGTCTCGTCGAACAACTCGTAGCGCTTGCGACCGCCTTCCTTCGCGCGATACAGCGCGGTGTCGGCGTCGCGGAGCAGCTCGTCGGCGCTCAGGTAGGCGCCTCCACCGATGGCGATGCCCATGCTGCCCGAAGGCGCCAGGTCGCGACCGGCCAGCTGCATGGGTGCCTCCAGTGCGTCCAGCACGCGCCTGGCCACCGCCGTGGCGGCGTCGGGCGAGGCCACCTCCTCCAGCAGGATGGCAAACTCGTCGCCGGACAGGCGGGCCACCACGTCCGGCTCTCGCACGCAGCTGCGCAGACGGTATGCGATCTCCTTCAGAAAGATGTCGCCGGCCAGGTGGCCCAGGCTGTCGTTGATGACCTTGAAGCGGTCCACGTCCAGGTAGAGCAGCGCGCAGCGGCGCTCCGGCTCGCGCTGCAACGTGATCAGCATGCGTTCCAGCCGGTCGCGCAGCAGGCTGCGGTTGGGCAGGCCGGTCAGCGCGTCGTGCATCACCTCGTGCTTCAGCTGCTCCTCGACGCGCTCGCGCTCGGCGATTTCCTGGCGCAACTCCTTGGTACGTTCGGCCACGCGCTGTTCCAGCTCTGCGTAAGCGTGCTGCAGCGATACGGCGGCGCGGCGGCGGTGGATGCTGTTGGCGATCTGCAGCGCGGCGAAGCTGAGCAGCTCCCGGTCGGCCTGATCGTAGGTGACCGACGGCGTATAACTCTGCACCGCGACCAGGCCGATCACTTCCTCGGCGACCTGCAGCGGCACGCCCAGCCAGCACACCGCCGGACGGCCGATGCGCTCCGGGTCGATCTCGCCTCGCGCGGCCAGCGCCGCCAGGTCCTCTTCCAGGGCCAGCAGCGGCCGGCCGCTGCGCAACACGTACTCGGACAGGCCACGCCCGAGCGCGCGCTCCTGCGTGCGGCGCACGCCGGCGTCCACGTAGTAAGGGAATTCCAGCTTCTGGCGGTCGGCCGAAAGCAGCGCGATGAAGAAATTCTCCGCATTGATCAGTTCGCCCGCCACCGCATGGGTGCGCCTGTAGAACTCGTCCTTGTCGATGTCTGCGGTGGCCAGCTGGGCAAGGTGGAACAGCGCCGCCTGCAGCCGTTCGGCGCGCTGCCGCTCGAGCACTTCCTGCTGCAGGTCGAGGTTGGCCGTGGCCAGCTCCTGCGTGCGACGGCGCACGCGGTCCTCCAGTTCGTCGCGGCTCTGCTTGCGCTCCAGCGCGGTCAGCACGTGGTTGCCGACGAACTCGAGCAGCGCGCGGTCCTCCGCGGTGTAACCGATGCCCTGGCGATAACTCTGCACCACCAGGCCACCATGGACCTCTCCGTCGCGCGTCATCGGCACGCCCAGCCAGTCCAGCGCGTCGGGACCGATCGGCGCGAATTCGCCGGTGATCTGCCGGCCGATTTCCTCGATGCTTCCCATCAGCGGCTTGCCGCCACTCAGCAGGTGCCAGGTGAGCGTGTCGCGCCCGCCGTCCAGCGGATGATCGACGTTCAGCGGCGGCACATCGGTGTCCTCGGTGTCGGCGTAGTAGAGGAAGCGCATCGTGCGCCGCTGAGGGTCGCAGCGGACGATGAAGAAGTTCTCCGCATACATCAGCGTACTGACGATGCCGTGCAGCCGGCGCAGCACCTCGGCCATCTCCAGCTCGGAGCCGGCCAGGTCGGAAATGGCGAACAGCGCGCGCTGCAGCGACTCGGAGCGCTTCAGCTGGCGGTGCGAGTCCTCCAGTTCGCACATCCGCAGCGAGCGTTCCAGCGCCTGGGCGATCAGCGGCAGGTAGGGGTGCAGGGCGGCCAGCAGCGCCCCTTGATCGGCGCCGCGATCCAGCTCCACCAGCAGCGTGGCGCGCCCCTCGGGCAGCAGGCGCAACGCCATCACGTCGCCGAACGACACATGTGGCAGGCCGGCGCGCTCGAGCCGGCTTCGCACCATCGTCAGCGATGGCGAAGCCGGCGCCGGTGCCGGCAGTACATGCGGCCACGCAACCTGCGCGCCCGCGCAGCCCGGCTGCGCCCGCGTAAGCGCCGCCACCACGCGCGCGACGTCGCCCGGATCGACTGCCCGCACCAGTCGGGTCAGCCAGAACGCGATCGCGCCATCTTCATGGACCGGCACGCTGGCGTGCGGGTCGTTCATGTTGCCTCCGTGGGGAGCCTCGAGGGATCCCGCTTGGCCGCCGGTTCACCCACGCGAGTGGGTCGGGAAAACCAGGGGGGATGGTGGCTCACCCCATTCCCGGCTTCGGCAGCAGCCATCTGATCTTGAGCTCCCGCCGTCCCGGATGCCATGCAAGTATCGGGCCGAAAACGCATTGCCGGTAGAATGCGGGCATGCTCACTAACCCTACCAAGGCCGCCATCCGCGCCGCTTACTCGCGCCTGAAGGACGGTCTGCCCGGCTTCCGCCCGCGCGCCTCGCAGGGAAAGATGATCGCCGAGGTGGCGAAGGCGCTGGCCGGCGCAGGCGGCGTCGCGGCGATCGAGGCGCCCACCGGCACCGGCAAGTCGATGGCCTACCTGATCGCCGGCCACGAGGTGGCGCGCGCGCAGAAGAAGAAGCTGCTGATCGCCACCGCCACGGTGGCGCTGCAGGAGCAGCTGGTGGAGCGCGACATCCCGCTGTACCTGCAGCTTTCCGGACACGTGGCGAAGGTGGCACTGGCCAAGGGTCGCGGCCGCTACCTGTGCCCGCGCAACCTGGCGATGGCGCGCAACAGCCTCGCCGGTTCAACACAGATGGGCCTTGCGGGCTTCGACGCCGACCTCGCGCTGTGGGCCAGGCCACCCGCCGAGCGCGACAAGCAGGCCTTGTCGAAACTCGCCCAGGCCTTCGACGCCGGCGAGTGGAACGGCGACATGGACAGCGCGCCCGAACCGGTGAGCGACCTCTTGCGCCCCATGCTCACCACCAGCGCCGGCGGCTGCACCAACCGCAAGTGCGGCCAGTTCATGATCTGCCCGTTCTTCGCCGCACGCCGCGCGGTGGATGACGCCGACATCATCGTGGCGAACCAGGACCTGGTGCTCGCCGACCTCACCATGCCGGGCGACGGCGACGGCGGCCCCGATCCGGCATGGGGCGGCGTGATCCTGCCGCGTCCGGACGAGACGCTGTACGTGTTCGACGAGGCCCATCACATTCCCGGCAAGGCGATCGACCGCGGCGCCGCCGAGGTGCATCTCGCCAACGCGGTGCGCCAGCTGAGCCGGCTCGGCCGCCAGGTGCATGCAGCCTATTCGCTCACCGACAAGGAAAACCTCGGCAAGCTCTCGCTGGATGCCGGCGACGCCAAGTTGCAGGAACTTTCCGACGCACTGGAGGCGCTGGAAAAGGAAATCCGCCTCGGCTGGCTGCCCGATCCCGCCGAGAGCGAACCGATGTACCGCGGCTCGCTGGGTCGCCTGCCCGAGGCCTGGGTGGAACACGCGCGCCTGCTCGGCCTGCAGGCCGGCGAAGTGCAGCGCTGGCTGGCCGCGGTGCGCCGCGCCGTGGTGGAGATGACCGATGGCGGCCCCACCCAGGAAGCGTTGTCGCGCGAGCTGGGCATCGCACTGGAGCGCGTCGGCAAGCAGGCCGCCTGCTGGCAGGCCTGGTCGGTGGACGATCCCGACCAGGCGCCGCCGTTGGCGCGCTGGGTCACGCTCACCGGCGACCAGCAACTGGTCTGCCATGCCTCGGCGGTGTCCGCCGCGGGCCTGTTGCGCAACGTGCTGTGGGGCAACGCCAGCGGCGTGGTGCTGACCTCCGCCACGCTGAGCGCGGGCGGCAACTTCCGCGGCTACGCCGACGCCGTGGGCCTGCCCGACGACGCGGTGACGCTCAGCCTGCCCTCTCCGTTCGACCTCGCCGCGCAGGCGCAACTCGAAGTGCCGGCGATGGACGCGCTGCCCGACGCGCGCGAGGAGCACGCGCAAGCGATCAGCGACTGGCTGGCCGAACACCTCGACTGGGACGCCGGCAACCTAGTGCTGTTCACCTCGCGCGCCAAGCTCGACCGCGTGCTGCAGCGCCTGCCCATCGACAAGGTACGCAAGGTGCGCGCGCAGGGCTCGCTGGGCAAGACGCAGCTGATCGCCGAGCACATCACGGACGTTGAATCGGGCCGCGGCAGCACGCTGTTCGGCCTCGCCAGCTTCGGCGAAGGCCTGGACCTGCCCGGCAAGCTGTGCGAGACCGTGGTGATCACCCAGCTGCCGTTCGCCGTGCCCACCGACCCGGTGGGCGCCACCTACGCGGAATGGCTGGAATCGCGCGGGCGCAACCCCTTCATCGAGGTAAGCATCCCCGAGGCCACCCGCCTGCTCACCCAGTACTGCGGCCGCCTGATCCGCAACGAGAGCGACAGTGGCCGCATCGTGCTGCTGGACCGGCGCGTGGTCACCAAGCGCTACGGTGCCGGGATGCTGCGGGCGTTGCCGCCATTCCGGCGCGTGATCGAGAGATAGCGCATGAGCATCCTCCGCCTCGCCGATTGCCCGGCCAAGCCATGGAAGAACGGCCTGGGCCGCACCCGCGAAATGGCCATCCATCCGTCCGGCGCGGGCATGGACGATTTCCTGTGGCGGGTGAGCGTCGCCGAGGTGGAGAGCGCCGCGCCGTTCTCCGCGTTTCCGGGCATCGACCGCGTGATCGTCCTGCTGGCCGGCGACGGTTTCACGATGAAACTCGACGACGGTCGCACGCACGCACTCACCACGCTCGGTGTGCCGTTTGCGTTCCCCGGCGAAGCCGGCGTGGACGTGGCACTGGCCGGCGGCCCCTGCCGCGATTTCAACCTGATGTTGCGCCGCGGCCGAGTGCGTGGCGGCATCGAGGTGTGGCGCACGGCGGGTGCGCGGCAAGCCGATGCCGCCATCGTGCTGGTGTACTGCATGCGCGGTCACATCGACACCGGCGACGGCGTGCTGCAGGCCGGCGACGCCTGGCGCCCCGGTTCCGGCGCGCTCGTGCTGCACGAGAACACGCTGGCGCTGGCCGTGCGCGTCGAAGCGGTTACCTGACGACCGTCACTCGTGGCGCCGGCCCGGGCTGCCTATACTCCGGCAAACCGCCCCCGGAGTCGCCTGCCATGCCTGTGCTGATCCTCGGTCTCGTGCTGTTTCTCGGCGTGCACTCGCTGCGCATCTTCGCCGACGGCTGGCGCAAGCGGCAGATCGCGCGGCTGGGCGAAAAGAAGTGGAAAGGCCTGTTCGCGCTGGCGTCGCTGGTCGGCTTCGTGCTGATCTGCTGGGGCTTCGGGCTGGCGCGGCATCATCCCGTGCCGCTGTACACGCCGCTGCCGTGGCTGGTGCGGTTGAATGCGCTGTTCACCCTGGTCGCCTTCGTGCTGTTCATTGCGGGGCGGGCACCGCGCAACAACATCAAGGCGCGCCTGCACCATCCGCAGCTGCTGGCGGTGAAGGTGTGGGCGTTCGGCCATCTGCTCGCCACCGGCATGCTGCACGACGTGGTGCTGTTTGGCGCCTTCCTGCTATGGGCCGTCGTGCTGTTCCTCGCCTCGCGCCGGCGCGACCGCCGCGAGGGCACGGTATACCCGCCCGGCACGGCCAAGGACACCGCCATCACCGTGGTGATCGGCGTGGTGGTCTGGGCAATCTTCGCCTTCTGGCTGCATGCACTGCTGATCGGCGTGAAGCCGGTGATGTAGCCTCGTGGCGACACGCCGCCGATGTGCCGAAAGCCACCTGCGCGGCGGCGGCGGATCGCGCTAAAGTGCTGTCACCCATCCCCCGTGAGGTCGTGCCATGGCCGCCTTCCTGCTCTGGTTGTTGCTGCTGGTGTTCTGCTGGCCGCTCGCGCTGCTGGCGCTGGTGCTCTATCCGATCGTGTGGCTGCTCTGCCTGCCGCTGCGGCTGGTCGGCATCACCGTGGGCGCGGTGTTCGCCTTCCTCGGCGCACTGCTGATGTTGCCCGCCCGCGCGCTGCGTGGTCGCCCGGCCTGACCACGCGGGCGTGGACAAACCCCACGCCCCTTCGTGCGAACGCAACCGCGAACCCATCCTCGAGGTCCTGCGCCGGCACTTTGCCGACCGGCGGCGGGTACTTGAGATCGGCAGCGGTACCGGCCAGCACGCCGTGCATTTCGCCGCCACCCTGACTTGGCTGGACTGGCAATGCTCGGATCGCGCGGAGAACCTGCCGGGCATCCGCGCCTGGCTGGACGAGGCAGCGTTGCCGAACACGCCCGCACCGCTGCAACTCGACGTGGCCGGGCCGTGGCCATCCGGTCCGTTCGACGCGGTGTTCAGCGCCAACACCTTGCACATCATGGCCTGGCACGAAGTGGAGGCGCTGTTCGCGCAGCTGCCGGCCGTCGTGGCCGACGGCGCGCGGCTGGCGATCTACGGCCCGTTCAACCATGGCGGCCGCTACACCAGCGACAGCAATGCCGTGTTCGACCAGTGGCTGAAGGCGCGCGACACGCACATGGGCATCCGCGACGCCGAGGCCGTGGACGCGCTGGCCATGGCGGCGGGCTTCGCGCTGGTCGACGACGTGGCTATGCCGGCCAACAATCGCTGCCGCGTGTGGCGCCGCGGCCGGCGCTGAACTCTGCACACCGCCGCCGGACCGGGTACAAAGGCCGCATGAAGGCGATCGACACGCTCACCCCCTGCCCCTGCGGCAATCCCGCCGGCTACGCCGCCTGCTGCGGCCCGCTGCATGACGGCAACGTGGTCGCCGCCAGCCCCGCGCAACTGATGCGCTCGCGCTACAGCGCCTATGTGCTCAAGCGCGAGGATTACCTGCTCGCCAGCTGGCATGCCGACACCCGCCCCGCCTCGCTGCGGCTGGCCGCGCAGCAGCCCGCGCCGACCTGGCTGGGACTGGACGTGCGCCGCGAGCAGTGCATCGACGATGCGCATGCGGTGGTGGAATTCGTGGCCCGCTACCGCCTCGGCGGCGGCCGGGCGCACCGCCAGCACGAGATCAGCCGCTTCGTGCGCGAAGCGGGCCGCTGGTACTACGTCGACGGCGAGCTGATGTAGGAGCGCACCCTGTGCGCGATGGCTTTTCGCTCTGATCGAAGCATCAAAGCATTCGCGCACAGAGCCTGCCCCGGACTTGATCCCGGGGTGCGCTCCTACAGACCTAAAAACCCCGCACGCCGGCGACGCGCAGTTGTTCGGCCAGAACACGCACCTCCGGATGAGCGAAGAAGGTGGCCAGTTGCCGGGCATGTGCCGCACTGGCGCCACGCGCACGCCAGTCGCCTTCGCCCAGCGCCGCCAGCGTGGCCCAATCGCCACCGGCATCCGCCGCGTCATCCGGCGCGCCGAGCGCATGCAGCCAGTCGCCGAACGGTCGCCCGCGTGCATCGGCAAACGTCCGCGTCAATGCCGTCACCCGACTCGTACCCAGACCCTGCACCGCGGCGAGTTGCTCGGGCGTCAGCGTCAGCCAGTCCAGCAGGCCGTGAACCAGGGTGGCATCCACCAGCGCTTGCCAGGTTCCTGCGCTGACGCCGCTGAGCCGCAAGCCTTGCCGGCCGCCCAGCCAGACCAGTCGCGCCTGGAATTGCTGTTCGCAACCCGGCGCAGTCTGCCAGCAACTCAGCGGGCCGTAGCGCGCGGGATCGGGCGCCTCCACCGCGGCCCGTTGCGCGGTGCGCCAGGCCACCGACTGCAGGCGCGGAATGGTGAGCCCCGCCAGCGCCACCTCGACCTGGTCGCCGGGGCGGATGTCCAGCGCCTGCCAGCGCTTGAAGGAACCCACGCTGACGCGTTGCACGCGATGGTCGTCCAACTGCACCGACGCCAGTTCCAGCACCGGTGTGATGCGCCCGCTGCGGCCAATGGTGAAGTTCACCGCACGCACCTCGGCCAGCGCGGAGGCGGCCGGATATTTCCACGCCACTGCCCAATCGGGCGGCTGTGCCTTCCAGATGTCGGCCGCCGGACGATGGCCCTGGCGCAGCACCGTGCCGTCGGCGGCGAACGGCAACACGTGGCGATACCACTGCTCGCGCCAGCGCTTCACCTCGTCGAGGCTTGCCACCGGCTGCGCAAGCGCCGCGCTGTCGGCGAAGCCCATCGCGGCAAGGCCGGCCAGTCGCGACGGCATGTCGGCCGGGCCGCTGGGCCAGTCCCACACGAACAGGCCGATCTTCGCGGCGGTGGCGGCATCCAGCGTGTTGCGCGCCAACGCGCCGGCCACCGCCGAACGCGCGTTGACGCCGCCGTCCTCGGCCTGCATGTGGCCGGGCAGGCGCCACACCAGTTCGCCCTGCAGCACCACGCGGGCCGGTGCGTGCGGCAGGTGCTTGGGTATCGCGGCGATGGCCTGCGCCAGCGCGGTCCAGTCCGAACCGTGCAAGCCGTCGCCACGACTGCTGGCCTGGCGCAGGCGGCCGTGTTCGTAGAGCAGGGTGACCGCCACGCCATCCGCCTTGGGCTGCACCCACAGGTCGCGGTTGCCGCGCGCATGCATCCACGCCTCGACCGCGGCGGCATCGGGCAACTTGGACAGCCCGGTTTGTGCCACCGGCGAACCGACACGGCCACCGGCATCGCCCAGGTGCGCCAGCGGCGCTGGCGCCTGCTCGGGGAAGCACTGGCTCCACGCCGCAAGCTGCTGCTCGGCCTGGTCGTAAACGGCGTCGCTCACCGGTGAGTGGCCATCGACCCGATAGGCGTGGTTCCAGCCGTCGAGCCTGTCGTGCAGCGCAGCCAGCTCCCGGCGGGCCTGTTCGGGCGACCAGCCGGGGCAGTCTGCCGCATGCGCGAGACCGGCACCCGACATGACCAGCAGCAGCAACAGGCAAACCGTGCGCATGTGACGCTCCCACCGTGGATGGCGTCGTCGACGCTAACCGTGCCACCGCACGGCGTCGGACAGTCTCGCGCGCGCCAGCATGTAGGCGCGGGGCGTCAATCCGCGGCGGCGCGCGGACCGAAGCTCAGCCGGCGTTCACCGAGGAAGCGCCCTTCGGGGCCAAAGCGGCGCTCCTCGATCACGCCGCGCCCATCATGGGCGATCGCCACCACGGTGCTTGCGCGGGTGCCGTAGTCGGTGCCGCGGATGAAGGCCGCGGACAGCCAGCGCTCGCGCTCCAGCCCGATGCCGGTGTCGGGCAACTCGGCATCCGGCGCCTGCCGCTCGTCGGCGAGTGCGGCGAACAGCGGCGCGAAGTCGTCCGCGTCGCCGGTCCCGGTCCATGCGGCGAGCCGCGCCATCAGCGCACGCGTCTTCGGCCACGGCGTGTTGAAGTCGGCATTCGACAGGCCGTGCACGCCGGGCCTCACAGCCTGCGCGCGTGCCTCGGGACGGTTGCCGAGGTAGAACGCGGCGTGCGCATCGAAGGTGAGCAGGTTGAAGGGGCGATAGCTCGCCGCCGTCGCCAGCAAGGCCTGCGCATGCGCCGTGGCGTCGTCGGCACCCACGAGATAGTCGGTGGCGAGCAGGCCGCGCGAGGCGCCCAGCTGCGGATCGCGCGGGTCGCGCACGTTGGTGACCACGCAACAACGCCCGGCGTCGGTGACGCCCAGCCAAGTGCCGCCGGCTTCGAGGTCGCGGCCGCCGGTGATCGGCAAATCGTCCCAGCGCGCCAGCGGCGCACTGGGCCGTGCGTGGAGTTCGTCGCGGTTGCCGGCCAGCACGAGGCGCCAGCGCGGATGGGCCTGCCAGGCGAAGGCGATCAGGCACATGGCTCAGGCCACCTTGCGCGTGGAGGTACGGCGTGGACGCGATGTCGCCTTGTCGCGTGCAGCGACAGCGTCCTTGCGCAGGCATTCCTCCAACCGGGTCAACGCGGGCAAGTGGGTGGTGCGCAGCATCACCAGCGCGGTCTGGATGCGTGCGAGTCGTGCAGGCATTTCGCGGACGGAAAGCGTGCCGCGTTGCGGATAGGTCTCCAGCACCGAACGCGGCACCAGGCCCACGCCCACACCGGCCGCCGCCGCGGCGAAGATGCCGTGGTAGGAGGCGAACTCCAGCACGCGCGCCGGCACGATGCGCTGCGCGTCCAGCCACTCCACCAGCCGCCGACGATAGATGCAGCCCTGGCTGTGGTAGACCAGCACGGTGCCGTCGGCCAGCCGCTTCGGCTCGGTCAGCATCACGCTGTCGCGCGCGCCGACCAGCACCAGTTCCTCCACGTACAACGGCACGCTGCGGAAGCGCTCGCTGTCGACCTGTTCGCCCACGATCGCCGCGTCCAGCGCGCCGCCCTGCACGTCGGCCACCAGGCCGCGCGAGGAAGCGGTGTGCAAGTTCACCCAGATCTGCGGGTGCGCGCGGTGGAACGCCGCCAGCGGATACGGCAACCGGCTCGCCGCCACGCTCTCCATCGAACCGAGCCGCAGCGCGCCGCCGGTCTCGCCGCTGCGCACGGCCACGCGGGCCTGCTCGGCCAGTTCCAGCATGCGCCGCGCGTAATCCACCAGTTCCTCGCCCGGCGCGGTGAGCCGCAGGCGCTGGCCCTCGCGATGGAACAGCTGCACGCCCAGCGAGGTTTCCAGTTGGTGGATGCGACTGGTGATGCTGGACTGGGCACGATGCAGCTTGGTCGCCGCGCGGCCGATGCCGCCGGCCGCCACCACGGCCTGGAAGGTTTCGAGCGCGCGCAGGTCCATGTTCGATTTCCTCGATGGCTTCATTCGCAATTATTCGCTTTATACGATGATACGCCGCGTCTAGCATGGCTGCATCCTTGCCGGAGCACGCCCATGCGCCCCCCTGTTCCGCTCACCTTCGCCGGCATGACCGTGCTGGCCCTCGCGCTGGGCATCGGGCGCTTCCTGCTCACCCCGCTGTTGCCGCTGATGCAGGCCGATGCCGGCCTGAGCCTGGTCGGCGGCGGCTGGCTGGCCTCGATCAACAACATCGGCTACCTGCTGGGTGCCCTGCTGTGCACCGCACTGGCGCTGCCGCAACGCGCCAGTCTGCGCGGCGGGCTGGTGCTGGTGGCGCTGGGCACGCTGGGCATGGGCCTGGCACCCTCGCTGGCGCTGTGGCTGCTGTGCCGCTTCGTGGCCGGCGTGGCCGCCGCGATGCTGATGGTGCACGGCATCGCCTGGTGCAGCGCGCATCTGCGCGCGCACGGCCGGGTGGGCTTGGAGGCCGTGCTGTACAGCGGTCCCGGCGTCGGCATCATCGCCAGCGGCACGCTGGTGGCCGCGCTGCACGGCGCGGAGTTGGATTCGGCGCGCTGGTGGCTGGCGTTCGGCGTGGCCAGCCTCGTGGTCACCGCGCTGATCTGGCGCACGCTGGACGCAGCCGCCGCCCCGGCCATCACGGCGGCGAGGGAGGATGGTGTGCGCGGCGCCGGCCCCACCTGGCCGCTGGTGGCGATCTACGGCCTGTTCGGTTTCGGCTACGTGATCCCCGCCACCTTCCTGCCACTGATCGCCGACGCGCAGCTGCATCTGCCCGCGCTGCGCGAATGGTTCTGGCCGCTGTACGGCGTGGCCACGGTACTGGCCACCCTGTTGCTGGGTGCGCTGCCGGCGCCGCGCAGCAACTATGCGGGGCTGGCCGGCTGCTGCCTGTCGATGCTGCTCGGCACCGCGCTGTGCCTGTACTGGCCCAGCCGCGCCGGGCTGGCGCTGGGCACCGTGCTGGAAGGCGCGGCGATCACGCCGGTGGTGATGTTCACCATGCGCGAGGCGGCATGGCTGGCGCCGCGCGATCCCACCCGGCTGATCGGCGCGCTGACCGTGGCCTTCGGCATCGGCCAGATCGTCGGGCCGCCGGTGGCCGCCACGCTGGCCGCGCATCGCCACGACTTCGCCGCGCCGCTGGAACTGGCCGCACTGGCAGCTGTGCTGGCGCTGGCGATCGCGCTGTCGCGGCTGCGCCGCGGCGGCAAGCTCAATGCGCCGCGGCGTGCCGAAGTTGCTGATTCGTCTTGCGCACCGTCTCCACGAAGCCCGCGAACGGAATGTCGGTGATGCCGACCAGGCCGAAATGTCCGTTCTCGCCGTCGAGCAGCCGGCCGGTGACCGGTTCGTCGACGTATTCGAACCAGTGCGCGCCCACGATGTCCGGATCGCTCGCCGCCGCCTGCAGGTAGCGTGCATAGGCCGGGCCACGCTGCGCTTCGTTCCACACGCTCACCACGCCCTTGCCGAACGGGCCGCAGTCGCCGGAGCCGAAGTGGAATTCGGAAATGATCACGGGTTTGTCCAGCCTGCGCATCGCCGCGGCGTCGAAGCCGTGCTGCGGCTCGTCGGCGTAGATGTTGAAACTCACCACGTCGCAGTACCTGGCGCAGGCCGCGATGGCTTCCGGCGTGCTGACCGCGAAGCGGCTGCCGAGGTAGAGGTGGTGCGGGTCATGGCGGCGGATGGCGGCGGCGACGATGCGGAAGAATCGTTCGGCATAGCGGGTCAGCCATACGCTGTAGTCGGCGGCGATGGCGGGATGCGCCTCGCTGGGCGCGGGTGCCGGGAAGTTGGCTGCATCCAGCGCGCTCCATGACGACAGGGCGATGCCCCATGCAGCGGCCAGCTTGTCCGGCGCGCCGTACTCCTTCTTCAGTTCGGTGATGAAGGCCTGCTTCGCATCGCTGCTCGCCTCGCCGTGCAAGGTACCCACGGCCAGCGCCCAGCGGCCCTGCGGCCCGTAAGCAGCCCACGACAACTCGTTGTCGGCGAAATAGCCCAGCAGCCAGGGATCGTTGCGCACGCCTTGCGCGGCTTTCGCGGCCGCTGCGTCCGCCGCCTGTGCAAAGCGCGGATCGAAGGGGTCGGGCATGCGCCCCCACCAGTCGTAGCCGGTGGCGACGTTGCCGAACTCGCCGCGGATGTCCAGCTCGCGCGTGTACGGCAGTTGGTGCATCGCGCCCAGCGCCGGATCGCTCCAGTTGGCGATGGTGTTGAAGCCCCAGCCCTTGAGCCGCACCAGCGTGCGTGCGCGCCACGCCGTGAGCCAACCCTTGCCGTCCACCCGGTACAGGTTGGCCGCATAGAAGTCGAACCATTGCCCGTGGTCGCAGCAGCGGCCGGCGCCCGCGCCCTGCTGCGCGTTGCGGTTGTCGCCCGCGCCGTAAAACGCGGCCCAGACGCCGCCGTCCGCCGGCAGGTCGCGGAACATGGATGCGCGACCCTGCACATAGGTGCGGGTGTCGTCGGCCTTCACCGTGTTCACACCCAGCGAAAAAAAGCCGTGGCCGTCCGGCGTGACCAGCCACCAGCGGCCATCCGCCTTCTGCGCATGGAACCATCCGGTCTTCTGCAAACGGACGTCCATACGTCCACCGTAGCGATCTTCGCCGCTGGCCGACGCGACGGGCGGCGCCTGCTTCACGGCGGCACGCAGCGCGGCATCGTCGGCGACCTTCTCCGGCCAGTCTTCGCGCGTGGACTGGCCGTAGCGATCCACGATGCCGGCGTAGGCGTCGTGCAGCGCGGCCTCGCCCGGCAGCACATCCATCCGGCCGAACAGGATGGCTTGCGCGGCCTGCGGCGCGGGCATGGCGAGGCGCACGTCGCGCACGGCGGAAAGGTCGAGCTTTCCCTCCACCGTGGTCGCCACCAGCAGGCGCCCACCGCCATCGTCGAACGGCCGTGTCGGCCCGGCCTGCATGCCGAAAGCCAGCGGCGAGACGGCGCGCAGCGGAACCGCCAGGGTTTGCGCGGGGCCGGCGGGCAGATCCACCACGGCATGCAGGTGCTGTTTCGCATCCGCGCCGTCGATATCGACCACCAGGGTCACCGCCCACGGCATCGCGTTCTGCACGCGCAGGCGCAACTCGCCCTGCCCCTGCCAGTTCCACGCGCCTTGCGCGGGCCTGACCACGATCTGCGGCTGCGCGCCAGGCTGGAAGGTGTAGCGCTGCTGCTTCACGCCGTCCCGTGCGGTTTCCGTGGCCGCGGCGCGCACGACGTGCTGCAGGTCGGGACGTGTCGATGCCGCCGCCAGGTCGGCCACTTCCGCCGCCATCAGGTGGCCGGCGAACAACGCCGCGACGGCGAACAGCCAGACTCGTTTCATGGCACGCTCATGACGACCGGGAGGCGTCCAGTATGCCTCGCCCCGACTGAAGTGCGATCAAGCCGCGCGCAGCTGCCAGCGCCGCCACAGCCAATACACCGGCGCACCGAGCGCGATGATCAGCAGGCTCATGCCCGCGTCGTGCGGCGAGGCCACGGCGGTGGCGACGATCACGCCCAGTACCGTGACCACGAACACCAGCGGCAGCAGCGGGAACAGCGGCACGCGGTACGGCGCCGGCTCGTCCACGAACTTCCAGCGGTACCAGAACAGCGTGCCGATGCCGAACGCGTGACCCAGCCACTCGCCCACCGTGGTGTAGTCCACCAGCTGGCCGAAGTTGCCCCACAGCATCAGCACCACCGTCCACGCGCCCAGCAGCGCCAGCGCCACCTGCGGCGCGCGCGTGCGCGGGTCGATGTAGCCTACCGCGCGGAACAGCATGCCGTCCGCGCCCATGGTCTGCAGCACCCGGGCGCCGCCGGCGATGGCGATGCTGCAATAGCCGAAAGTGGAACAGGCAATGCCGACCGCCATCACCTTCGCGCCGGTTTCGCCGAACAGGCGGCGCATCAGGTCGGCCGCTGGTGCCTGGCTCGCGGCCAGCCCTGAGTGGCCCAGGCCGGTCAGGTAGGCGATGTTGGCCAGCACATAGGCCAGCACCACGCCCAGCATGCCCAGCAGCAGGGCGCGCGGCAGCGTGCGCTGCGGGTCGCGCACCTCGCCGGCGAGGTCGTTGAGGTAGTGGAAGCCTCCGTAGGTGAACAGCACCGGCAGCAAGGCACCCACGAAGGCGCCGCTGGGCACCGGATGCGCGGTATCCGCCGCCAGCACGCCGCCCAAGTGGCCGTGCGCCAGCGCCAGCCCCACCGCCACCAGCAACGCGATCGCCGCCAGCTTCAGCACCGCGAAGACGTTCTGCATCAGCGCGCCGGCGCGGATGCCGAACAGGTTCACGCCCACGATGAACACGATCGCCGCCACACCCACCGGCTTCACCCACAGCAGCGGCAGGTCCACCGCCTTGCAGAAGTAATCGGCGAACGTGGTGGCCACCGCTGCCACGCTGCCGGGGTAGTTGATCAGCGCCATCGTCCAGCCGAACAGGAAGGCCGGCAGCATGCCGAAGGCTTCGCGCAGGTAGAGGTAGATGCCGCCCGCCTGCGGCCGCCGCGAGCCGAGTTCCGCGTAGCACAGCACGCCGGTGAGCGTCAGCAGGCCGCCCAGCACCCACAACGCCAGCAGCGGCAGGCCCGATGACGTGCGCTCGGCCACCGTGGCCGGCGTGCGGAAGATGCCGGCGCCGATCACGCCGCCGATCACGATCATCGCGCCGTCCCACACGCCAAGGCGGCGCAGGTACGAAGGGGAGCTGTCAGTCGTCGTCATCCGGCAACCTTGGCATGGCGGACGGGGGTTCGACCAGTCCCCGTCGACAGGGGGCTTGCCCGCCCGCAAGACCCGAGTCACGCTGCGCGCTGGGAATCCATTGGGGGCGCGATGACCAGAACCACGACGCTGCTGTTCCTGCTGCTGATCGCCGCGGCGATCTGGCTGAGCTGGCGCCACTACGCGAATGCCAAGGCCTTGCTGCAGGACTGGGCCGCCGCCAACGGCTTGCGCATCCTGCATGCGAAATCCAATGCCCTCTGGCTGGCTATGCCGCTGTCGATGTGGTTCACCACCTCGAAGTACCAGATGGTCTACCGCATCTCGGCCTACGACGAAACCACCCACCGCATCCGCAACGGTTTGGTGCGGTTGGGCACGCCGATCTGGGGCTTGATGAATCCCGACGCGGTCGAGGTGTTCTGGGACGGCGACTAATGCCGTGCGCGGCGCAACACGCTCTCGACCAGGATCGCCAGCAGACCCGCGGCGAGGACCACCGCATTCCAGCCGCCGCCCAGCTGCAGCAGCGGCAGAACCAGCCACGCCAGCAGCAGCCAGCCCACGATGGCGAGCGCGTAGCGGCCGTCGTCGACGAACAGGCCCCAGAGTTCGGCCAGCACGGTGCGCAAGCCGTTCATCGCGCGGACTCCTGCGCGCCGATGGACGCAAGGCGGCGACACCACGGTACACACAGCGCGGCCATCGCGAGGAACGCGCCGGCCACGCCGGGGATGGCCCAGTCGCCGCCCGGCCAGGCGTAGCCCATGCCCTCGCCGGCCCAGTACGTGCCGAATGCGCACAGCAGCACGCCCACCACGAACTTCAGTGTGTTCTCCGGCACCCGCGCCAGCGGCCGGTGCACCACCGCGCCCAGCACCGCCACCAGCAGCAGCGCGGCCAGCGCACCGAGGCTGGCCGGCCACAACAGCTCGACGCGGCCGGCACCGATCGCGAGCACGATGAACACCACCTCGAGGCCTTCGAGCATGGTGCTCTTGAAGGTCACCGCGAACGCGAGCTTGTCCAGGCCGGGCCCTGCGCCACGCTGCCCGCGCAAGGCCTGCGTCTTGCGCTGGTAGATCGCTTCCTCGTCGTGCAGCGCGAGCACGCCGGCCGCGCGCAGCACCGCCTTGCGCAACCAGCGCATGCCGAACAGCAACAGCAAGGCGCCCACCACCAGTTGGAAGCCGTGCAGGGGAATGCGGGCGAGTGCGTGGCCGAGCAGCACTACCAGCAGCAGCAACAGCAGCAGGCCCGCCGCGCCGCCGGCCAGCGCGCTGCGCCAGCCGCGCGTGGCGCCCACCGCCAGCAGCACGGTCAAGGCTTCCACGCATTCCACCAGTGAGGCGAGGAACGCCGCCAGCACAGTGGCGCCGGCATGGGTCCAGTCGATCGGCATGTTGGGCTCCGTCGCGAGGCGGGTACAGGGCGCAGCATACGCCCGCGCGATTGACAGCCGCCCGCGCACGCCGAAGAATGCGCGCCATGCATCGCCTGCGCGATGCTTCCCTGTTGCGCCGGCGATCTGCGCCGCGCAGTCCGGGCCGAGGGGTGCTGCGACGGAGCGATCCGCCACGCTCGGCCCGCGATCCTCGAGACAAGGGCGCCCTCCATGCAGAGGGTTCTTATGTCCATCCAGCTTGCCCTTGCCACCGACGCCGACCATCCCGGCGTCCACCCCGACGACACGCATGCCGTCGCCACGCTCGCAGGCCTCGGCGTGCACGCCACGCCCTGCGTGTGGAACGACCCCGCCGTGGACTGGACGCGCTACGACGCCGTGCTGATCCGCACCGTGTGGGACTACTTCAAGCACTATTCGCAATTCCAGCACTGGCTGGACCGGCTCGACGCGCTGGGCGTGCCCACGATCAACGACAGCGCCCTGCTGCGCTGGAACAGCGACAAGCGCTACCTGGAACAACTGGAGGCGCTGGGCGTGCCGGTCATTCCCACCCGCTTCGTTGCCCACGCCGATTTGCGAGAGGCCCTGGCGACGCATGCGAACCGCAACGTGGTGGTCAAGCCCAGCGTCAGTGGCGGTGCGTGGCGCACGGTGCGCGGCACGGCGGGCGATGCCGCGTTCGAGCAGGCGGTGGCGGAACTGCCCTCCGGCGATTACCTGCTGCAACCGTTCGTGCGCGAGATCGTCGATGACGGCGAATGGTCGCTGCTGTTCTTCGGCGGCGCGTTCAGCCACGCCGTCGTCAAACGTCCCGCCGCGGGCGACTACCGCGTACAGAACGAGCATGGCGGCCGCACCGGGGCCGCCGAGCCGGATGCCGCCACGCTGGCCGCGGCCAGGCACGCGCTGGCGACCTGCTCGCGGCTTGATCTGGACGAAGCGGTCTACGCGCGCGTGGACGGGGTGGTCGCGGACGGCCGCTTCCTGCTGATGGAGCTGGAGCTGATCGAGCCCTCGCTGTTCCTCGCCGGACGGCCTGACGCCGCCGAACGCTTCGCCCGTGCCGTCGTCGCGCGACTGCAGGCACGGTGCGCCCCACGCACGCCGGAGAACGCCTGATGGAAAACCGCGCCGACGAGTGGCTGTTCTCCTACGGCACGTTGCAAAGCGAGGCCGTGCAGCTCGCCACCTTCGGCCGCCGCCTGGCCGGCGCGCCGGACGCACTGCCCGGCTACCGTCTCGAACAACTGGCGATCCGCGACGCGCGGGTCGTCGCCACCAGCGGCGCCACGCACCACCCCATTGCGGTGCGCAGCGAGGACGCGGCGGATCGCGTGCGCGGCATGGTGTTCCGCCTCACGCCGCAGGAACTGGCGCAGGCGGACGCCTACGAGGTGGAGGATTACCACCGCCTTGCCGTCGAACTCGCCTCCGGCCTGCGGGCGTGGATGTACGTGCGCGCGGAATGAGGGAACGTACATGCGGCACTGGCAATCGCCAGTGCCGCATGCGTTGTGTGCTATTGCGGATCCTTCTGCCACATGATCCGCGTGAACCTCCACTTTCCATCGGGCTGTTTCTTCATGGCGCGAAGAAAGCGCCCGTGCAGTTCCTCGGCCTGCCGCGTACCTGTCGTCCGGAAGCTCACCTCGAACCGACCCCATTCCACTGCGGCATCGCCATCGACGGCCACATCCAGGATATGCGGTGTGTAGCTCAGCACTTTCCATCCGCCTTTCGCATATGCCTCCCGCAACGCCTGCCGACCGACGACAGGGCGATCCCCTTCGCCGAACAGCACGCCATCCTTCGTCCAAAGCGCGGCCAGCGCATCAGGATCCTGACTGAGGGTCGCGGCGACGTCTCCGCGATGCAGCTTGGCGATGCCGGCCATGTCATTGGCGTCGATGGCTTGTCCCATTGCCCTGCATCCAGATGCGATGCCGGTGAGCGCCATGCATGTCACCGCCAGAATCAGCGGCAAGCCCTTTGTGCGCATATCGCCATTCCTCTCATGAGCCAACCACGGTATCGATCAGCGTACATATGGGGCACTTCTTGCACCAGTGAACTTCCCGGGGGATCAGGCACGGCCTCCCGCGCTGACGTCGCCATTGCGCGCGCCCTAGAATTGCCGCACGTCACCGCTCGCATACCCTGTGCCCACACCCCGCAAGATCATCCACGTCGACATGGACGCGTTCTACGCGTCGGTGGAGCAGCGCGACGATCCTTCGTTGCGCGGCCAGCCGGTGGTGGTGGCGTGGAAGGGCGCGCGCTCGGTGGTGTGCGCGGCCAGTTACGAGGCGCGCAAGTTCGGCGTGCGCTCGGCGATGCCCGCGATCCGCGCGGAGCGGCTGTGCCCGCAGGCGATCTTCGTGCCGCCGGACTTCAGCCGCTACAAGGCGGTGTCGCGCCATGTGCGGGAGATCTTCGCGCGGCATACCGCGCTGATCGAGCCGCTGTCGCTGGACGAGGCCTACCTCGACGTCACCGCGACGGACAACGGCCTGCCCTCGGCCACCGCCACGGCCGAGGCGATTCGCGCCGCCATCCGCGCGGAAACGCAGCTAACCGCCTCCGCCGGCGTGGCGCCGAACAAGTTCCTCGCCAAGATCGCCTCGGACTTCCGCAAGCCCGACGGTCTGTTCGTGGTGCGCCCGCGCGAGGTGCTGGACTTCCTCGCGCCATTGCCGATCGGCCGCCTGCCCGGTGTGGGCAAGGTGATGGAAGGCAAGCTCGTCGCGCTGGGCGTGGCCACCGTGGGCGAGCTGCGTGCGTTCGCGGCGGCGGAACTCGAACAACGCTTCGGACGCTGGGGGCGACGCCTGCACGAACTGTCGCTGGGCATCGACGACCACCCGGTGACGCCCGACCGCCCCACCCTGCAGGTATCCGCCGAGGACACCTTCGAGCACGACCTCACGCTGGACGAGCTGGAACCGCACATCCGCCGGCTCGCCGCCAAGGCGTGGGCCGCTCACCAGCGCGAGGCCGACGAAGGCCGCATCGCGCGCACCGTGGTGCTCAAGCTCAAGACCGCCGACTTCCACACGCTCACGCGCAGCCTCACGCCCTCGCAGCGCCCCGCCTCCGAACACGAACTGGCCGAGATCGCCTGCGCGTTGCGCGAACGGGTGGAGCGTCCCGCCGACAGCCGGTACCGCCTCGTCGGCGTGGGTCTTGCCGGCTTCGTCGATGCCGACAACTACGCGACGCAGCGCGACCTGTTCGACTGAACCGGTCGCGACCGTCTGCCGGTCAGGCGCGAATCCACCGCCACAGCTCGCCCCACGTCGGCTTCTTGCCGTACATCAGGATGCCGGTGCGGTAGATGCGCGCGGCCAGCCACACGCAGGCGAGCAGCCCGATCACCATCAGGCCCAGCGACAGCGCGAGCTGCAGCGGCGGCACCGCGGTCATCGACCAGCGCACCGGCATGGTGAAGGGCGAGAAGAGCGGGATGAAGGACATCGTGGTGCCCAGCGCGCCCGATGGGTTGTTGATCAGCCCGAACATCGACATGAAGCCGACGAGGATGCTCATGGTGACGAACACCGCGTATTGCTGGGCGTCCTGGATGGTGTTGCACATCGCGCCGATCGCCGCGTACAGCGAGCCGTAGATCAGGAAGCCCAGCGCGAAGTAGAGCAGGAACACCACCAGCAGCGCCGGCGGGATGCCGGGGATGGCGAACTTGCCCGCGGCGGCGGCGCCCATGCCGAACGCGCCGGCCAGGTGCGGACCCTGGCTGCCGAGCACGAAGGCCGTGCCCACCCAGATCGCCATCTGGGTCAGCCCGGCCAGGCCCACGCCCAGCACCTTGCCCATCAGCATCTGGAACGGGGTCAGCGAGGAGGTGAGCACCTCCATGATGCGCGAGTTCTTTTCCTCGATCACCGAGGTGAGGGTGCGGCTGCCGTAGGAGATGATGGCGATGTAGAGGAGGAAGCCCATCGCGTAGGCCAGGGCGAACGAGGCGTCGCCGCTCTGCCCGGTGAGCTTGCCGTCGGTGATTTTGGCAGTGTCCATGTCGGCCGGCGCCATCGCCTTGGTCACCAGCGCCGGGTCGACGCCGGCATGCGCCAGCCGCACGCCGGCGAGCGCCTTGGAGATGTCGCGCTGCAGCCGGCTCATGCCTTCGGGCGAGCTGACGTTGTCGCCGTAGTAGTGCAGCTTGCCGCTGGCGAGGGTCTCGGCGTCGAGCACCAGCACGCCGTCCCAGCCGTCGTGCGCCTTGTCGCTGGCGAAGCCGGCCTTGGCGATCAGGCCGTCGCGCACCGGCGCGAGGTTCGCGGCATCGGCGGGAAACAGCGTGGCCACGTAGCGCGGCGTGGCCGTCTTGCCGTCGCCGATGGTGGCGGCCTTGAGCGCGGCCGTCACCGGCTCGCCCAGCCCGCTGCCGGAGGCGTCCACCACCGCCACGCGGCTGGTGTGGTCGCCGCCGCTCATCAGCAGCGCCGGGAGCACCGCCATCGCCAGCATGAACACCGGCAGCAGGATGGTGGAGATCAGGAAGGCCTTGGTGCGCACGCGCTCCACGTACTCGCGGCGGATCACGGCAAACGTCTTGTTCATGCGGTGGCTCCGGCGACGGCGGCGGGCAAGGGAATGGCGTCGGGGTCGACACCGACCTTGGCGACGAAGATGGCGTGCAGCGAGGGCTCCACCACCTCGAAGCGGCGCAGGCCCACGCCGGCACCGACCAGCGCGGCCAGCAGCTGCTCGGGGTTGGCGCCCTCGGCCATCTTCAACTCTGCACTGGCACCGTAGTCGTCCACCCGCGCGACCAGGCGGGGATCGGCCAGCACGGCACTCGCGCGCTCGCGGTCGTGGCTGAAGCCCAGCGCCACGTGGCGGCCACCGAAGTCGGCCTTCACCTGCGCCACCGTGCCGTTCGCCACCAGCTTGCCGCGCGCGATGATCGCCACGTGGTCGCACATGCGCTCGGCCTGCTCCATCGCATGCGTGGAGAACAGCACGGTGCGGCCGCTGGCGGCGAGCTCCACCACGATGTCCTTCATGACCTGCGCGTTGATCGGGTCGAGGCCGGAGAACGGCTCGTCCAGGATCATCAGCTCCGGCTCGTGCAGCAGGGCGCCGGCGAACTGCACCTTCTGCTGCATGCCCTTGGAGAGGTCCTCCACCTTCTTCTGCGCCCAACCGGCGATTTCCAGGCGCTCCAGCCACGCCTGCGCGCGCTGCCGCGCGTCGTTGCGCGCGACGCCCTTCACCTCGCCCAGGAAGATCAGGTGATCGAGCACCTTCATCTTCTTGTACAGGCCACGCTCCTCGGGCAGGTAGCCGATGCGCGCCGACAGGTCGCGGCTGTTCGCGCTGGCACCGAACAGCGCGATGCGCCCCTCGTCGGGTTCGAGGATGCTCATGATGAGACGGATCGTGGTGGACTTGCCGGCGCCGTTGGGGCCGAGCAGGCCGTAGATGCCGCCGGACGGCACCTGCAACGACAAGCCGCTCACCGCGACATGGCCGGCGAACCGCTTGGTCACCGATTCGACGCTTACGCTGGGCGTGGACACGTGCGATTCCCCTTCGCTGCCTGGGCCTCCCCGGCCCGAAGCGCCGCAACATAGCATGCGGATGCCGAGGGCGAGCCTGCCCTTGGTCACTCGCGCCGTTCAGTCGTGCTTGCCCCCGAAGCGCGGCAGGTTCCAGCCGTAGCGCAGCGAGACGAAGCGCAGCGCGAAGCACAGCGCGATCGGTAGCCAGGTCGCCCACAGCGCGGGCCAGCCGAGCCGCTCGCCGATCACCGCGAGCGCGGCGCCGACGCCGGCGGCGGAGGCATAGATTTCCTTCTGCAACACGATGGGCACGCGCGCCAGCAGCACGTCGCGCGCAAGGCCGCCGCCGACCGCGGTAACCATACCGAGCAGGATCGCCACTTCGGCGTTGTGCGTGTAGAGCAGCGCCTTGTGCGCGCCGTACACCGCGAACAGGCCCAGGCCCATCGCGTCGAACAGGCGCACCGGGTAGGTCAGCCGCTCCACCTCGCGATAGGCCACGATGGTGGCGAGCGCGGCGATCACCGCGGTGAACAGGTAGCGCCAGTCCGACAGGCCCGCGGGCGGGATCGCGCCGATGCACACGTCGCGTGCGATGCCGCCGCCGCAGGCGGTGACGAAGGCGATCACCAGGATGCCGAACAGGTCGAGGTTGCGGCGCCGCGCCGCGATGGCTCCGCTGATCGCGAACGCGAAGGTGCCGGCCAGATCGACGAGGTTGAACAGCAGTTGCTCGTTCATGCAGCCGGCTCGGCGGGCATGCCGACGGTGCGGCGATGCCCGCCATTGAACCAGTTTTCCGGCTGGCTCGAAGTTCCGGCCGCCGCGCGCCGCAGACTTCGGGCCCGGCGCTCAGCCCAGCCGGCGCGAGATCGCGAAGAACACCAGGTTGCCGAGGCCGGTGGCGCCCGCCAGCACGGCGACCATGCCGGGGGTGACCTCCTGCCAGCCGAACCACTGGATCAGGCCGAAGCCCAGCGCCACCGACAGCAGCACGATGCCCCAGCGCAGCGAGGAATGGCGGCGGCGCAACTCCTCGTCGCGCAGCACCGAGGTGACCAGTTCGGCCGAGCCGCCGGCTTCCAGCATGCGCCGGCGCGCCATCGCGTCCACGCAGACCTTGATGGCGTAGGTAATGCAGACAAACAGTGCGACTGGGACCACTATGCCGGGATTCATGAGCACCTCCGTGACGGGTTGGAAATGACGGGTTTCGGGAACATGGATACCGCCCACCGGTCAACGGTTGCAGTCGAAGCGTTGCAACCGTTTCGCGCCTGCCTGTATCCCATGTGCCATGGATGACGCTCACCCCTCCGACCGCGCCCTGGTCGACACCGTGCTGGCCAACCGGCCAGGCGCGTTCGAACGTCTCGTGCGCGAGCACCAAGGGCTGTGCTGGCACATCATCCAGCGCATGGTGCGCAACCCGGAGGACACCCGCGAGCTGTGCCAGGACACCTTCCTGCGCGTGCACCAGTGCCTGCACCAGTACCGCGGCGAGAGCGCGCTGAAATCCTGGATCGGCCGCGTGGCCTACACCATCGCCCTGCGCCACCTGCAGCACAAGCGCATCCCGCTGGCCGACGCGCACGACGACGACGGCGCGCCGCTGGTCGAAACCGTGGCCGACGACTTCGACCTGGAAGCCGCCTGGGCCGATGCGGAAACCGCGCAGCAGCTCCACCGCGCGATCGAGGCGCTGCCGCCGCTGCAGCGCACCGTGCTGACCCTGTACTACCTCGAGGAAAACACCATTCCCGAGATCGCCCACATCACCGGGCTGGCCAGCGGTACCATCAAGAGCCACTTGTTCCGGTCGCGCCTGCGCCTGCGCGAGGCGCTGGAAACCCGGACGGGAGTTGCCGCATGAACCACGATCTTCCTCCTTTCGACGACCCTGCCCGCGAGCACGAATGGCAGGCGCAGGAACGTGCGCTCGACGCCGAGCGCCACGGCCTCGACCCCGCCGCCGACGACGCCCGCGTGCGTCGCTACCGCCTGCTGGCACGCGCGCTGCGCGAACCCATGCCCGTGGCGTTGCCGGCGGATTTCGCACGGCGGATGGCCGCGCAAGTCGCCGCCGCGCCGTCCCGACGGCAGGCCGCCGGCACGCGCTTCGAATCCACGCTGGCGAGCACGCTCGTCGTCATGCTGGTGGTCGCCGGCGGCGTGGTGCTCGCGTACTACGGCAACACCTGGCTGCCCGCCTTTCGCGACCTGCTGCCGTCCCTCGGCACGCCGGCCACGGGCTGGCTGCTGGCGCTCGGCGGTTGCATCGGCGCGTCCTGGCTGCTCGGGCTGTGGCAGCGGCACACGCACGGCCCGGCTGCCTGAGCCTCCGTCGAGATACCCGCACGATACGGAACCGGACGATCCGCTACGCTTCGCCGCTTTCCCCGCCTGCGTCGGAGACCCCCCCATGCACCTCGAACCGCCGAACACCCGACTGGCGTCCCTTCGGGATTTCGCCAAGCACTACCTGATGATCGTGCTCAGCATCCTCACCGCGCTGGGGCTGGAGGCGTGGATCGAGCATGCGCACCATGTCCATGCCGCCGAGGCGGCCAGCCTGCACATCCGCACCGAACTGCAGGCGAACCTGGCCGACGTGCGCACCTCGATCAAGACCAATCAAGGCCTGGTCACCCCTTTGCGGAAGCTCGACGACGCCGTCGCCAGGGACATTCGCGACGGCGTGCCCGCCGGGACGATCAACCAGTACATCCAGGCGCACAAGGAGGACTTCCGGCTCAGCATCAACTGGCCGACGTTCGCCTCGCAATCGTGGGACGTCGCCGTGGCCAACCAGTCGGCCAGCTGGATGGATGACGCCGTGTTGCGCCGTTATTCCGTGGCCTACGCCGACCTGCGCGAAACCTCGGACTGGATCAGCCACGACGGCACCTTGCTGATCGACGCGCCAGCCGTGGAGCGGCTGCGCACGCGCATCGCCCTCGGCGCCACCGTCGACCCGCTCGACTTCGTCAATGCCGCGCGGCAGATGATCAACACCTCCGCGGAAACCCAGTCCCACCTGCAACAACTGGAAAGCCACCTCGTCACCGCGCTCGGCAAGGACGCGGAAAGCGGGACGCACGGCTGAGCGTGCCGCGGCCCCCTCATCGCGTCGCGCACGACGCCCCCGGCGAGGCAATCCGCTACGCTTCGCAGCCGATCCAACTTGCGTCGGAGCTCCCCATGCACATTGAACCGCCGAACACCCGGCTGGCGACCTACAAGGATTTCGCCAAGCACTACCTGATGATCGTGCTCAGCATCCTCACCGCGCTGGGGCTGGAGGCGTGGATCGAGCACACCCAGCACGCGCATGCCGCGGCCACAGCCACCGCGCAGATCGAGGCGGAGCTCCGCAGCAACCTGGCCGATGTCGCCGACGACGCCCGACGCGACGCCAGGCAGTTGCAAAAGCTGGACACGATCCGCGACGCGGTGATCCGGGACCTCAAGTCGCACGCGTCCGATGACGCGGTGCGCCAGCACATCCTCGCGCTGACCAAGGTCGACTTCGACCTGCACATGCAGTTTCCCACCCTGCGCCACGAGGCCTGGGACGTGGCGGTGGCGAACCAGTCCGCCAGCTGGATCGAGCGCGCCCGCATGCAGCGCTACTCGGCGGCCTACGCCAACGAGCGCGACAGCGTCGACATGATGCGCGAGGACACCGCGATCCTGATGAACGGCACGGGCATGGTGGACACCATCGCCGACCTGGCCACCGACGAGGTGCAGCCGCGCCAGTTCCTGCACGTGATCAGCCAGATGCGCGCGATGCTGGACCAGACCACGCAGAACCTGCGGGCGCTCGAGAAGCAGCTCGGCGCCGCATTGCCACTCGCATCGCCGGACAAGACCAGAGCCGCCACCCACGCCTGATCGAGGTCGGCCGGATCAAAGCTCCAGCACCGCATCCAGCCCGCGGTGCAGGCCGGTCAACGTGGACACCTTGCGGATCGCCAGCAGCGCGCCGTCCACGTAGGGCTTGGCGCTGCCACCGGCGTTGTGGCGGATGGTCAGGGTCTGGTCCGGCAGGCCGAAGATGGTTTCGGCGCCGAGCACGAAACCGGGCAGACGCACCGCATGCACCTGGCTGCCGGCCAAGGTGCCGCCGCGCGCCTCGCGCAGGCCGCGGGTTTCCTCCAGCGGTACTTCCAGGCGTGGCTGGCGCACCTGGCCCATGCGCGTGGCCAGCTCGCGCACGGTGCCGCTGGGCGCGTCCGGCTTGCCGGCGTAGGCGTAATCGATGATTTCCCATTGCGGCAGGACCTTCGCCGCCATCTCACTGAACTTGATCAGCAGCACCGCAGTGAGCGCGAAGTTGCCGCAGGCGAGCACGCCACGGCCGCGCTCGCGCGCCACGGCGTCGATCTCGGCGTAGTCCGCGTCGCCGAGGCCGGAGGTGCCCACCACCACGTGGGCACCGTGTTCCAGCGCGGCGAGGATGTTCGCCCGCGCGGTGTCGGGATGGGTGTATTCGACGAACACGTCACAGGGCACGCCCAGCGCCTCGGCCGCGCTGGCGAACACCGGCGTGGTGATGGCCGCATCGCCGAGCGCATCACCCAGCGCGTGGCCGGCGTGCCGGCGTGATACCGCGGCCACCAGCTGCAAGTCCGCACTGATGGCGATGCCGCGCGCCAGTTCCGATCCGGCCCAGCCGGTGGCGCCGGCGAGACATACCTTCAACGACATGGTCACCTCGCAGATCCATGCGCCACGCCGGAACGCGGCACGGCAATCACTGATTTATCTGGAATATGGAAGCCGATGGTACCCACGCAGACACCCGGCGTCATACTCTCCACCCGCGCCCAACGCGCGACCGGCGCAGACCGGAATCCGGTGATCCACTACGCTCGTGCGGTCCCGCCTTCGCTGGAGCGATCATGCATCTCGAACCACCGCACGCCGAACTGACATCCTTCAGGGACTTCGCCAAGCATTATCTGATGATCGTGCTCAGCATCCTTACCGCGCTGGGGCTGGAGGCGTGGATCGAGCACACGCATCGCACCCACGCGGCAGCCATGGCCAGCGCGCAAATCGAGGCGGAACTGCAGACCAACCTCGCCGATATCCAGCGGATGCGCAATGCCGATGCAAAGCGCCTGGCCTTGCTGACGCAACTGGACAACTACCTCGTCCAGGCGGTGAAGGACGGCACCGGTGCCGACACGATCACGCAGCATATCGACACGCAAATGGAAGGCGATTTCTCTCTCGGACTGCAGTTGCCGAAACTGCGCCACGAAGCCTGGGACGTGGCCGTCGCCAATCAGGCGGCCGGCTGGATCGATGCTGGCAAGCTGCGTCACTACGCCACGATCTACGCCTACCAGAGCGATTTCGAACGGCGCGTCTCGTTCAACACCAGCGTCAACCTGCAAGGCGCGAGGATGAACGACATCGACGCCGACCTGAAGGCCGGCACCCTCCAGCCACTCGAAGTCATGCATACCGTGAATTCCATGGTCTCCTCGCTGGGCGATACGGTCATTGCATTGGATTCCATGGAACGGGCTTTCGGGCATGAGCTGCCTGGCCTCGTCACAGCGACATCCGCCGTGCCGGCGCACTGAGCCTCGCTGTCACGGGCCATGAGCCCACGAAAAAGCCCGGCCGAAGCCGGGCTTTTTCGTTTCGGGAAAGAGCGCGCGCCTTACTTTTTCTTCGGAATGTAGAGGTCGGTGATGGTGCCTTCGTAGACCTCGGCCGCCATGCCCACCGATTCGCCCAGCGTGGGATGCGGGTGCACGGTGAGCGCAATGTCCGCTGCTTCGGCGCCCATTTCCACCGCCAGTGCCAGCTCGGAGATCAGGTCGCCGGCGTTCACGCCGACCACGGCGCCGCCCACGATGCGATGGGTGGCCTCGTCGAAAATCAGCTTGGTGAAGCCCTCGGTGCGCGCGATGCCGATCGCGCGGCCGGAGGCCGCCCACGGGAACTTGCCCACGCCGACCTTGAGGCCCTTTTCCTTCGCCTCGCGTTCGGTGACGCCCACCCAGGCCACTTCGGGATTGGTGAACGCCACCGACGGAATCACGCGCGCGTCGAAGTGCGCCTTGTGGCCCGCCGCGACCTCGGCCGCCACGTGCGCCTCGTGCACCGCCTTGTGCGCCAGCATGGGCTGACCCACGAGATCGCCGATCGCGAAGATGTGCGGCACGTTGGTGCGCAGCTGGGTGTCGACGTTGATGAAGCCGCGCTCGGTCACCGCCACGCCGGCCTTCTCGGCGCCGATCTTGCCGCCGTTCGGTGAGCGGCCCACCGCCACCAGCACGCGGTCGAACACGGTGGTTTCGGGAACGCTCTCGCCCTCGTAGCCCACCTCGATGCCCTTCTTCGTGGCCTTGGCGGCGACCACCTTGGTCTTCAGGTGGATGCCCTTGACCTTGCTGCCCAGGCGCTTGGCCAGCGGCTTGACCAGGTCGGCGTCGGCGCCGGGGATGATCTGGTCCATGAACTCGACCACGGTCACCTCGCTGCCCAGCGCGGCATACACCGTGGCCATCTCCAGACCGATGATGCCACCGCCCACGACCAGCAGCTTGCCGGGCACGTCCTTCATTTCCAGCGCACCGGTGGAATCCATCACGCGCTCGTCGTCCCACGGGAACATCGGCAGGCGGACCGCCTGCGAACCCGCGGCGATGATGGCCTGCTCGAAGCGGACCAGCTTCACGCCTTCGGCCGTCTGGACTTCCATCTCGTGCGGCGACACGAAGCTGCCGGTGCCGACCACGGTGCGCACCTTGCGCTGCTTGGCCATGCCGGCGAGGCCGCTGGTCAACTGGCCCACCACCTTGGTCTTGAAGCCACGCAACTTGTCGAGGTCGAGCTTGGGCTTGCCGAAACTGACACCGTGCGCGGCCATCGCCTCGGCCTCGTCGATCACCGCGGCAGCGTGCAGCAGCGCCTTGGAGGGGATGCAGCCCACGTTCAAGCACACGCCGCCCAGCGTGTCGTAGCGCTCCACCAGCACGGTGTCGAGGCCGAGGTCGGCGGCGCGGAACGCGGCGGAGTAACCACCGGGGCCGGAGCCGAGGACGACCAGCTGGCACTCGATATCGGCCTTCTTACCGGACGCCGCGGACGGCTGCGGCGCCTTTGCCCCCTCTCCCCTCTGGGGAGAGGGTTGGGGTGAGGGGGCGGGGCTTGCGGAAGCGCTCGGCGAGGCCGAACCCTCCCCCCCGGCTCCTCTTCCGGAGGGAGAGGGGAGTGGAGCGGCGGCATTCGCGGCGGATGTGGAGGCAGAAGCGGCGTCGGCGGTTTCGAGCAGCAGGATCACCGCGCCCTCGGACACCTCGTCGCCCACCTTCACCTTGAGTTCCTTCACCGTGCCGGCAGCACTCGATGGCACTTCCATCGTGGCCTTGTCCGACTCCAGCGTGATCAGGCTTTGTTCCTTGGTCACCGTGTCGCCGGCCTTCACCAGCACCTCGATCACCGGCACGTTGTCGTGGCCGCCGATGTCGGGGACTTTCACTTCGATCGTGTTCGCCATGGGGAATCCTTCGTCAATCTTTTCGCTCGATGGAGCGGTGCCGCGAGCACCCGCCCCTCACCCTGCCCTCTCCCCGGCCGGGGAGAGGGAAAAGCAGGGCGTCAGAGCAGCAGGCGGCGAATGTCGCCGAGCTGCCTGGCCACGAACACCGCGAAGCGGGCGGCGAGCGCGCCGTCGATCACCCGGTGGTCGTAGCTGAGCGACAGCGGCAGCATCAGGCGTGGCGCGAATTCCTTGCCGTTCCACACCGGCTTCATCGAAGCCTTGGAGACGCCGAGGATGGCCACTTCCGGCGCGTTGACGATGGGCGTGAACGCGGTGCCGCCGATACCGCCCAGCGAGCTGATCGAGAAGCAGCCGCCGGACATGTCGGCCGGGCCCAGCTTCTTGTCGCGCGCCTTCTTCGAGATCTCGCCCAGCTCGCGGGCGAGGTCGAGCAGGCCCTTCTTGTCCACGTCGCGGATCACCGGCACCACCAGGCCGTCGGGCGTGTCCACCGCGATGCCGACGTGGAAGTACTTCTTGAGGATCAGCTTCTCGCCGGTCTCGTCCAGCGAGGCGTTGAACTGCGGGTATTCCTTCAGCGCCGCCACCACCGCCTTCATCTGGAACACCAGCGGGGTGATCTTGAGCTCCTTGTTCTCCTCGCCAAGCTTCTTGCGGAAGGCCTCCAGCTCGGTGATGTCGGCGTCCTCGTGCTGGGTGACGTGCGGGATCATCGCCCAGTTGCGCGCGAGGTTGGCGCCGGAGATCTTCTGGATGCGCGAGAGCGGCTTCTCCTCGACCGGGCCGAACTTCGCGAAGTCCACCTTCGGCCACGGCAGCAGGTTGAGCCCGCCGCCGGCCGCCACGGCGCCGCCGCTGACCGGGCGAGCGCCCGAGGCCAGCGCGTGCTTGACGTATGCGCTGATGTCCTCGCGCACGATGCGGCCGCCGCGCGCGCTGCCCTTCACCTGATGGATGTCCACGCCCAACTCGCGCGCGAAGGCGCGCACCGCAGGGCTGGCGTAGGGTGCGTCGCCCGGCATCACGATGTTCGCGTCGAACGGCGGGCGCGCCTGCGGCGGCACGTCGCCTTCCGGCGCATGGCCCGGCTCGGCGCGACGACTCGGTGCAGGCGCTTCCGCCGCCATCGGGGCCTCCGTCCTGGCCGGCGCCGGTGCCGCTGGGGCCGGCGCGGCCGCACCGCCGTCCGCCCCCTCGATCAGCGCGATCAGCGCGCCCTCGGAGACCTCGTCGCCGACCTTGAGCTTCACTTCCTTCACGGTGCCGGCAAACGGCGCGGGGACTTCCATCGTGGCCTTGTCCGACTCCAGCGTGACCAGGCCCTGCTCCTTCTCCACCCGGTCGCCGGGTTTGATCATCACCTCGATCACCGGCACGTTGTCGTGGCCGCCGATGTCGGGTACGCGGGCTTCTTGGATGTCGGCCATGGTGTCTCCTGCGAATGGCGAGGGCAGACCGCGCGGGGGGACAGGGGCGGCCGCAAGGCTTCCATCATAGCGAACGGGGCGCCGTCGCGGCAGCTTTCAAGGCCATCCGAGATGCATGCGCATACGTATGCATGCGTATGCGTCACGTGACGAAAGTCCCGTGACGTGAGGCCCATGCGGTAGCCGGACCGGCTCGTCCACACTGTGCCTGTCTGCCATCGCCGCCACGGCACAAGGAAGCCATGCTCCGCATCCGCCAGCTGTCCAAGACCTACGCCAACGGCGTGCGCGCATTGCGCGACATCTCGCTGGACATCCCGAACGGCATGTTCGGCCTGCTCGGCCCGAACGGCGCGGGCAAGTCCACGCTGATGCGCACGATTGCCACGCTGCAGGAGCCGGACGAGGGCAGCATCCGGCTGGACGACATGGACCTCATGGCCGACAAGCAGGCCACCCGCCACCTGCTGGGCTACCTGCCGCAGGAATTCGGCGTGTACCCGAAGGTCTCGGCCGAGGCGATGCTGGACCACTTCGCGGTGCTGAAGGGCGTCACCGCGAAGGGCGAGCGGCGCGAGCTGGTGGAGGCGCTGCTGCGCCAGGTGAACCTGTGGGATGTGCGCAAGCGCAAGCTGGGCAGCTACTCCGGCGGCATGCGCCAGCGCTTCGGCATCGCCCAGGCGCTGATCGGCGATCCGCGCCTGGTGATCGTGGACGAGCCCACCGCGGGCCTCGACCCGGAGGAACGCAATCGTTTCCTCAACCTGCTCGCGGAGATCGGCGAGCGCGTGGTGGTGATCCTGTCCACCCACATCGTGGAAGACGTCACCGACCTCTGCCAGCGCATGGCGATCATCGGCCAGGGCCAGCTGCTGCTGGCCGGCGAGCCGCGCGAGGCGATCCGCGCGCTGGAGGGCCGGGTCTGGCGGCGCACGATCGACAAGGCCGAACTGGACGGCTACCGCGCCCGCATGAACATCCTCTCCACCCGCCTCGCCGGCGGCCGCACCCTGCTGCATGTGCTGGCCGACGGCTTGCCCGAGACGGGCTTCGAGCCGGTCGCCCCCGACCTGGAGGACGTGTATTTCGGCCGCCTGCGCGCGCAGGCCACGGCGCGCGCCGCCTGACCGCCGACGACAGGGACGAGCGATGTTTCTCGAAATCCTCCGCTTCGAGCTGCGCCAGCAACTGAAGGCGCCGCTGTTCTGGATCATCGCCTTCGTGTTCGCGGCGCTGGCCTTCGTGTTCGCCAGCACCGACGCGGTGGTGGTCGGCGGCGCCAGCGGCAACGTGCTGCGCAACGCGCCGCTGGTGATCGTGCGCCTGCTCGACAACCTCGCGCCGCTGTGCCTGCTGCTGGCAGCGGCCTTCGTGGCCGGTGCCGCACTGCGCGACTTCGACCACGGCACCGCCGAGCTGGTGTTCGCCACGCCGCTGCGCAAGCGTGCCTACCTGGGCGGACGCTTCGCGGCGGGTTACCTGGTGATGGTGGCGATCATGCTGCTGTGCGCGCTGGGACTGGCCGCGGGCGGCAGCATGCCCTGGGTCGATGCCGCGCGGCTGGGGCCATCGAACTGGCACGGCTACGCCTGGGCGTTCGGCGTGATGGTGCTGCCGAACCTGCTGTTCATCGCCGCGGTGCTGTTCCTGCTCGCCACCGCCACGCGCTCGCTGCTGGCCACGCTGATCGGCGTGATCGCCTTCATCGTGCTGCTCTCGATCGCCAGGCTGCTGACCCAGGACGTGAACAACCACGCGCTGGCGGCGATCCTCGATCCGTTCGGCGGCCGCACGCTGCAGATCGTCACGCGCTACTGGGCGCCGGAACAGATCAACCGCCAGCTGCCACCGCTGGTCGGCCTGCTGCTGTTCAACCGGCTGCTGTGGAGCGGTGTCGCGCTGCTGCTGGCCGGTACCGCGTTCGCGCTGTTCCGCGCCGACCGCGAAGGCCTGCGGCTGCGCCGGCGCGTGCAGCGTGCCGAACCACCGCTGCTGCGGCCGGCCGCCACCGCCACCACGTTGACGCTGCCCGCGGTGCGATTGTCCGCCGACTGGCGCGCACGCCTGGTGCAGCTGTGGCGGCTGCTGGCGTTCGACACGGCCGGCGTGCTGCGCGGCGTACCGTTCCTGGTGATGCTGGTGTTCGGCCTGGTCAACCTGGCGTTCTCGCTGGCGCTGTCCGGGCGCATCTACGGCACCGCCACGTATCCGGTGACGCACGGCGTGCTGGAGCTGATCGCCGGCAGCTCGCAATGGCTGCTGTACATCATCGTGATGTTCTACGCCGGCGAGCTGGTGTGGCGCGAGCGCGCACAGCGCAGCGCCGAAGTCAGCGACGCGTTACCGCTGCCGGACTGGATCGCGCTGGCCGCCAAGCTCGGCGCGCTGCTGGCGGTGATCGTGACGTACCTGCTCGCCGGCGCCGTGTTCGGCATCGGTTGGCAGCTGGCCCACGGCTACACCCATATCGAGCCGGGGCTGTATCTCGGCACGCTGGCGTTGCAGGCGATCCCGTTCGCGCTGCTGGCGGTGCTGGCGCTGTTCCTGCAGGTGGCCACCGACAACCGCTACCTCGGCTACCTGCTGGTCATCGTCTGGTTCGTCTGCCAGCTCGCCTTCCCCTGGCTGCACTGGGACCACAACCTCTACAACTACGCCGCGGCGCCCGACGTGCCGTATTCGGACTTGAACGGCTTCGGCCACTTTCTCGTCGGCGCGCTGTGGTTCGACGCCTACTGGGCCTGCCTCGCGCTGGCGCTGCTGGTGCTGGCCGCGTTGCTGTGGGTGCGCGGTACCGGCCAGGGCTGGCGCGAGCGGCTGCGCGAGGCGCGTGCGCGGCTGCGTCCCGCGCTCGCGGCGGTGCTGGCCGCCGCGCTGCTCGGATTCGCGGGCCTGGGCGGTTGGATCTACTACAACGCCAACGTGCTCAACCATTACGCGAGCGGTACGACGCAGAAGCGCGAGCGCGCCGACTACGAGAAGCAGTACGCGCAATACGCCGGGCTGCCGCAGCCGCGCATCACCGCGGTGCAAGCCGACGTGGACATTTACCCGTACCGGCGCAAGCTGCACATCCGCGCGCACTACACCCTGGTCAACCGGCACGAGGTGCCGGTGACCGAGCTGCTGGTGAACTACGCCGACCACTTCGTGCCGCAGGCGCTGGCCTTCGCGCCGCACGACACCGTGAGCTTCGACCGTCGCCTCGGCGTGGCGATCTACAAGCTGAAGACGCCGCTGGCGCCCGGCGCCTCGATGCCGTTCGACTTCGACATCGACTATGCGCCGAAGGGTTTCACCAACGACAGCGGCGAAACCTTCCTGGTGCACAACGGCACGTTCTTCAACAGCGGCAAGCTGCCGCAACTCGGCTACCAGCCCGACAACCAGCTCACCGACCGCAACGACCGCCGCAAGTACGGACTGAAGCTCGACGTGCCGCGCATGCCGCCGCTGGGCGACGAGGCCGCACGCGCCAACACCTATATCTCGAATGACGCCGACTGGATCAGCTTCGACACCACCGTCTCCACCGCCGCCGACCAGATCGCGCTGGCGCCCGGCACGCTGCAGAAGGAATGGACCGCGGGTGGCCGCCGCTATTTCCACTACGCGATGCAGCAGCCGATGCTGAACTTCTACTCCTGGCTGTCCGCGCGCTATGCGGTGAAGAGCGAAGACGCGGCCGGCGTGAAGGTGTCGGTGTACTACAACCCCGCGCATGCCTGGAACGTGGGTCGCATGCTGGAGGCCGCGAAGGATTCGCTGGCGTACTACGACAGCCACTACACGCCGTACCAGTTCAAGCAGCTGCGCATCCTGGAGTTCCCCGGCTACATGTCCTTCGCGCAGAGCTTCGCCAATACCATTCCGTTCTCCGAGAGCATCGGCTTCATCGCCGACCTGCGCGACCAGAGCAGGATCGACTACGTGTACTACGTCACCGCCCACGAAGTGGCGCACCAGTGGTGGGCGCACCGGGTGATCGGCGCGGACATGCAGGGCTCGACCATGCTCAGCGAATCGCTGGCACAGTACAGCGCGCTGATGGTGATGAAGCACAAGTACGGCGCCGACCAGATGCGCAAGTTCCTGAAGTACGAGCTGGACAGGTACCTGATGGGCCGCGCCAGCGACAAGGTGGCCGAGGAGCCGCTGGCAAAGGTGGAGAACGAGCAGTACATCCACTACAACAAGGGCTCGCTGGTCTTCTACGCGCTGCAGGACTACGTGGGCGAGGACAAGCTCGATGCCGTGCTGAAGCAGTTCCTGCTCGACCAGGGCTTCCAGCAACCGCCCTACACCACCTCGAAGGAATTCGTCGACGCGCTGTCCGCCACGCTGGGACCGAAGTGGCAGCCGTTGCTGGACGACTTCTTCTGGAAGATCACCTTGTTCGACGACCGCATGCTCGACGCCAGCGCGAAGCAGCTGCCCGACGGCAGGTACGAGGTGACGATGAAGGTGCACGCCGGCATGATGTACGCCGACGGCAAGGGCAAGGAGACCAAGGCCGCCCCGAACATCCCGATCGCCATCGGCGTGTTCGCCGCCTCGCCCGGCGACGGCAGGGATGGCAAGCCGCTGTACCTCGAAAAGCGCCTGCTGCCCGACGGCGACAGCACGATCACCGTCACCGTGGACGGCAAGCCCGCGATCGCCGGCATCGACCCGTACAACGAGTTGATCGACCGGGTGCCCGACGACAACCGCAAGGCGGTGACGCTGCAATAGGGCTGGCGACTTGAGGCGCGCGCGCCCGGATCACGAGGCAGGTCGCGATCGACAAAGCGGTTTCGAGCGTCTGTCGGCGCCCGGGTTACTTTTCTCTTGCGTGGCCAAGAGAAAAGTAACCCAAAGAGAAGGCCACCCCGGTTGGCGATTTCCGTCCTTCCATGGACGGAAAGTTCGTGAAGCGGTGCCGGGCTTTTCGAGCAGGCTCGGGCAACCGCTCCTGCGTTGCCTCAACTCCGGCATCCATGCCGTCGCCTGCCCGCGCGAAAAGGCGAGCCCTTACATGGGCTCGCCCACTGCTCGGCCTGGTCGTCCCCGCTTCGCCGCCGCCCAGGGGCCCCGGAAAAGCAGGCGCGCGTCGTGCGCGCCAGAAGCAACAACAACAGCAACAGCAGAGCACTGCAGGCTCGCGGTTCGCCGTCTCCCTCCCCTGCGTGCAGGGGAGGGA
>NZ_MUNP01000024.1 GCF_002001105.1 Rhodanobacter sp. C06
CGCAGTGCGCGGTTGGGTGACCTGGACGTTTGCCGCCTACAACCTGATCCGCCTCGGTGGCATCGGCGAGTGGTGGGAACCGTCGCCGACATGAGCAACGGTGGGAGACGTGCGTCCGCAGGGCGGGGAAACGCGCCATGCGCCCACCATCACGACCGTCATGCATAGATCGCGGCTATCGAGAGTGGCGCGAGACGGTGCTTCTCAACAGCCTGCTAGACCCAGCTTTCGCAAGGGATGGTGGTTTCGCCAAAGTTCAACTCAAGCGTCAGGCTTTCAGCCTTTTCAGGGAGGCGTGAGATGACTCTTCCACCGGTATTCAAACGCCCGAGTGCGTTCATGCCACTGGCCATGTCCGTCGCCGCGCTGGTCGTGGTGCTTGCTCATGTCGCGATCGTGGGTGCAGGTGCGGCTCATCAAGCCGACGAGGGGACTGCCGCGCACGTCTTTCAGCTTCTCATCGCCGGGCAGGTGCCGGTCGTGGCGTTCTTTGCCATCAAGTGGCTGCCGCGCGCTCCGCGTTTTTCACTGCCAGTCCTGGCGCTCCAAGCCATGGCGGTCATCGCGGCACTGGCGCCGGTGTACTTCTTCAAGCTGTAGCGCAGGACTGATATCTCGTTCAACGCGGACCGCTTCGCCAGCGCTTGACCTCCGCGTCAGGTGAAGGGAAGCATCACCGAAACGGAGGAATCATGAAAAAGCCTGGTTGGGGACTTGCCGTCGCACGTTGGATTTTCGCCGCATGTTTTGCCGTTGTTGCCGCATTGCGACTGACGTTTACCGAAACAGCACATTGGGCCAACCCGACGGCGGATGCTTTTTATTCTGCCTTGCGCGACACGCACTTTTTGAATCCGCTTCTTGACGTTGCGTTGCTCGTTGGCAGCCTCCTGCTTGTATTTCACCGGACAGCACCGCTTGGCATCATTGTCTTTGCTCCCATGTTCCTGGTTTTTTTCGGCTTTCACGTCTTTCTCAACGGCACGTGGTTGGTCGGTACCGTCGAACTTGCGTCCTTGCTCGGACTTGCGTGGGCGTACCGCCGTGCATTTGTCCCCTTGTGGAACTACCAGTAAAAGCCACCTGCCAGTGGTTCGAGGCGGGCGCCAAAGGCCGCAGGTGGCTGGCCCACCCGCGCCGCTGATTTCCCACGTCAAGTCCGGAGCCAGGCATCGATGAGCGAAGACGCCACGCGGTTACGCTTCAGCGCAAGGCTGCTGCGCCCCGCCGCGTCGGCCGGGGATGACTCGTGGACGTTTCTAGTGTTGCCAAAATCGAGCAGTGAAAAGCTCCCAAGGCGCGGCAGAACGAGCGTAGAGGGCAGCATGAATGGCCATGAATTCAGGGCCACGCTGGAGCCGGATGGCCAGTTGAGTCACTGGCTGAAGGTGAGCAACGAGCTGCGTGAGGCATCCGGCGCCGTGGTCGGTGCACCGTCACACTGGACATCGCGTCTGTCGCCCAAGAGCCGGAACTAGCGCTGCCGCCTGACCAAGAACGGGGTCAAAAACGGGGTCAGGTTCACTTACGTGCTCCCCAAAAACGGGGTCAGGTTCACTTATGTGCTCCCTGCTGCTCCCGAAACACCCGCCTCACCTCTGGATCCAGCGCATCCACCTGCCGCTTCGGCTGCAACATCGCCCGCTCCCCTGCCCCCAGCTGGCAATTCCGCGACAACGTATCCGCCCCTTCCGACGTGGTCGCCGTCATGTCCTGCATGTTGACCACCACGGCCAGCGTGTCGCCCAGCGGTTCCAACGCGAGACAGATGCGGTCGATCATCGCCATGCTGCGGTACTGGGCACCGCCCACCAGCACCATGAGATTGCCGCGGTCGATCCACACGCTGGAGCGCACGCCTGGCAGCGGACGCAGGGCGGCGCGGGCGGCTTCGTGGTCGATGGTGCGCGAGGGGTCGGCCAAGCGCATGGAGCGCATCATGTCGTGGTGCATCGCTTCGACATGCGCCTGCACGGCGCGCTGGTCACCGGTCAGGGCAGCAGCCTCCGCACCAGCGAGATGGCCGGCGGTCACCAGCGGATTCGTGCCCTGACCGGCCTGCTGCGGCCGGCGTGCGGTGGGTGCGGTATTCCCGCCTGGCGCTTCGCTGCAGCCTGCAGCGGCTACACAGCTCACGGCGGCGGCAATCAGCCAGCGCTGCATGGTCATCCCTTTCCCCCGAAAGTCCCTGCGAGCATAACGCAGTCATGCCTGGGCGATGCACGGCGGGAACGCGCCCGCGCTCCGCATCATCCATCTGAACGGCAACCGGACGCCCCTGCCGAAGCCGGCCCTGTTCGCCCTTGGTCGCACTTGTCGCGGCCATGACAACGGTGGACAATTCGCATTGCTGCAGCGCACCACCCCATGCGCTGCGGCATTCGCATGTTCCCGCATGCCGGCCACCCCAGCCGGTGAGGGCTGTCTGCGCCTGTTTCCAGGAACCTTCCGTGAGTCTGCTTGCCGAGGAAAAGGTGGACGCCACGGCCCTCCCCCGGCCGGCGTTTCCCGATTACCGCGTGATCTCCCTGATCGTGGCCTGCGCCATCTTCATGGAGCAGATGGACGCGACCGTGCTCGCCACGGCGCTGCCCACGATGGCCCGCGATTTCCAGGTGCGCGCCCCGGCCATGAGTATCGCCATGACCAGCTACCTGCTGGCGCTGGCCGTGCTCATCCCGATCAGCGGCAAGGTGGCCGACCGCTTCGGCACCAAGCGCGTGTTCAGCGGGTCGATCATCGTGTTCGTGCTGGGCTCGATCCTGTGTTCGCTGACCCACAGCCTGCCGATGATGGTGGCGGCGCGCCTGTTGCAAGGCGCGGGCGGCGCGATGATGGCGCCGATCGGGCGACTGGTGCTGCTCAGCGCGGTGGAACGCAGGCATTTCGTGTCGGCCATGTCGTGGACCCTGGTGCCCGCCTTCCTGGGGCCGCTGATCGGTCCGCCACTGGGCGGCTTCATCGTGCAGTACCTCGACTGGCGCTGGATCTTCTACATCAACGTGCCGATCGGCCTGCTCGGATTCTGGCTGGTGCGCCGCTTCATTCCGTACATCCCCAGCGCCGCGCAACCATCGCGCTTCGACCTGGGCGGGTTCGCGCTGTGCAGCGTGGGCCTGGGCTGCCTGCTGTTCGGTTTCGAGGAAGTGGGCCAGAGCGCCAACCTGCCGCATGCGCTGAGCCTGATGGCGGTCGGGGCGCTGGCCTGCATGGGTTACCTGTGGCATGCCCGGCACCGCAGCGATCCGTTGATCGATCTTTCACTGCTGCGCGTCGATTCGTTCCGGCTGTCGGTGATTTCCGGCGCACTGATGCGCATCACCCAGGGCGCGCAGCCGTTCCTGTTGCCGCTGATGTTCCAGATTGGTTTCGGCATGTCGGCCGTGCGCAGCGGCCAGCTGATCCTGGCGACGTCGCTGGGTGCCTTGCTGATCCGCAGCGCCACGCCCGCCTTGCTCAAGCGCACCGGCTTCCGGCGCGGCATGGTGATCAACGGCGTGCTGTCCAGCATGAGTTATGCCGTGTGCGCGTTCTTCCAGCCGGACTGGCCGTTCGCGCTGATGTTCGTGCTGCTGATGGTGTGTGGTGCGTCGATGTCGTTCCAGTTCGGCGCCTACAACACGGTGGCCTACGAGGCGGTGCCGGCCGAGCGCATGAGCGCGGCCAACAGCTTCTACACCACGTTGCAGCAGCTGATGCTGTCGGTCGGCGTGTGCAGCGGCGCGATGATCCTCAAGCTGAGCATGGCGACCGAACACCACAGCCAGCTCGGCCAGCGCGACTTTGCCATCGCCTTCCTGGTCGTCACCCTGATCTCGCTGTGCGCCACGCGCTGGCACCTCAAGTTCGCCCACGATGCCGGCAGCGAGATGAGCGGGCATCGCGGACGTGGCACGGCGCAGGAAGCGGCCTGAGCGGGTGCGTGGTGGCTCGCGCCCGCTCCTTGCATGATTTTGCCGAGTGCCTCAGTCGCGCCGCAGCTTGCCCACGAGGCGCTTCCACAGCGACGGCTTGGCCTGCTCCGCTGGTGCCTTCGGCGGCACGTAGCCAGGCTGCAGCGCTTGGCAATCCGTCAGGAAGGGTTGCGTGAGTTTTTCTGCCGCTGACGGCGCGAGCCAGAAGCCCAGCCGCACGGGGCTGCCGGTGATCTCGATCCAGGCGGCCAGCGAGCCGGCGCGCAGGATGTTCTCGAGTTGCGCGAACGGCATCCGGCGCTCGAACACCAGCGCGTCGCCATCGGCCTGCGGGCGCTTGCCCAGCCGCGGTTGCCAGGCCTGCCCGCCGATCTCGAAGTAGGCGTACATCGCGCGTGCAGCCAGGTTCGGGGCGCGTTCGCTGCCCACGGTGTAATGGGCGATCAGGGAGACCTCGCCGGGCGCGCATTGCAGGGTGACCTGATTCTGCTGGCCGCGCACGGTCTGCGAGAGCACCAGGCTGGGAGCATCGCCGGGGGTCTTCTGATAGGAGGCCGTGATCGGCAGCCGCCCGTTGTTGGCGACCTCGGCGGGAAGCAGTTGTTCCGTCTTCCACCAGGCGACGCCGTTCACGACCAGGCTGCCGACCTTCACGACCTGCTCGGGGCGCACGTCCATCGCGGTGATGTAGTCGCGCAGCTCCGCCGGCGAGGGTGTGCCGGGCGCAGCGGTGGCGCGGTTCGGCAGCAGGTTTTCGTGCAGGCCGATGCGGTCGGCGCCGCTGGGCGACCAGCGGTACAGGCCGCCCAGCCAGGCGTAGGCGCAGGCATCCAGGCAGGTGGCCGGGCGCGCCGGCGGCCCCGCCGTGCGCCAGCTTCCGGTGCGCCAGGTGCCCAGATGCGTGCTGAAGCGCGCGGCGCGGAACAGCTTGCCTAGCGCCATGCCCGCGGCGGCATCGCCGGCGGAGGAGTCGAGGTAGATGTCCGTGCCCGGGGGCACCTTGCCCGACTGCAGCAGCTGCCGCACCTGCTCCACCGCGGCGGCGTCGATGGTGCCGGCCAGGTAAAGCTGCGGCGCCTTGGCCATGCGCAGCGTGATGCTGTCGCTGCGCAGGTGCACGGTGAGCGGGCCGTCGAAACCGGGGGGCGATTTCGCCATCGCCGGCATCGCCAGCACACAGCCTGCCGCGGCCAGCAACATCGCGCCGCGGGAAAGAAGGGAATCGGGCAAGATCACGCGCCTCGTGGGGAGCCAAGCCGCGAAGTGTCGCGCACTCGCGCTGGGCCTTGCATGAATGCCCCCGGGAAACCCGGTTTTGCTCGTCATCCCGGCGAGGCGCTTTTCAACAGCCGACGGCGGATCAACCCGGGATCTGGCGCCTTCAAATCACTGAACACAAAAGACACTGGATTCCTGCCTTCGCAGGAATCACGAGCAAGAAGCCGATTGATCGGACATTCCCTAGCGCAGCTGGCTGTCCTTGCTGCCGCGGCGGTTGTAGAGGCCGGCGGCGCGTTCGGCGTCTTGCGCTTCCTGGCACGCCACGCACAGGCGCACGCCGGGCACGGCCTTGCGCCGCGCCTCGGGAATCGGCGCGTCGCATTCCTCGCAGCGGGCCAGGCCCGGGCCGTGCTTCAATTGCTTGCGTGCACGCTGCACCGCATCGGCGACGGTGGCGTCGATCTGGTCCTGCACGGCGCCGTCGCCGGCCCATCCGGTAGCCATGGGAACCTCCACGCGCTATGGCTGAGGTCCGAATATGCGGCCGCATGGCCGGGATTTCCAGCGCGGGCGGCGCTTGATCCACATCAGCGCACTCCGGACGCCAATGGCTAGGATGCATCGCAGGCAGCAGGAGTAGCGCAGGCTTCATGGGCATGTTTCGACTCGCGTGGCTGCGGGAACTGATCGGCGAACCGGCCAACGGCCGCACGATGCAGCCACCCGAACTCGCCGGCATGCGTTTCGCGCCGGGCCCGGTGTTGATCGCCTACGCCTCGCAGACCGGCGTGGCCGAGGATCTGGCCGCGGCCGCCCGTGAACAGTTGCGCGGCGCGGGCGTCACGTCGCGGGTGGCGGATTTCGAGGCACTGGACCGGGCCATGCTGGAAACCGCCAGCCAGGCACTGTTCCTCGCCAGCACCACGTACGACGGCGATCCGCCGGAGATGGCGAACACCTTCAGTCGCATGACGATGGCGCAACCCGCGTCGCTCGCGCACTTGCGCTACGGCCTGCTGGCGCTGGGCGACCACGGCTACGCGGACTTCCGCGCCTTCGGCCGCGCGCTTGATGCGTGGCTGGCCGCCAGTGGTGCGCAAGCCTGGTTTCCGCGCATCGAAGTGGACGACGAAGACGCCGCCGCGCTGGAACGCTGGCATGCGCAGGTCGCGGCGCTGGCCGCTACCGTCGCGATGCAAGGTGACAACAGTTTCCCCACGGAAAGACCCGCATGAACACCTCGCTGCCTTACGAACTGCGCGAACGCCTGCGCGCGGCGCGGCCGTTCCTGCTCACGGCCCTGCTCGCGTTGCTGTTCGCCGGCTTCGTGGCGGCTGTGATCGCGCACGCGCCGACCCGGCCGCTGGTATGGATGGTGGCCTACCTGGTGTTGGTGGCCGGCGTGGCGCAAGGCGTGCTGGGGCTGGGCCAGGCGCTGCTGCCGGGGCAGCCGCCCGCGTCGCGTTGGCGGGCCGGCGAATGGCTGCTGTTCAACGGCGGCAACGTGGGCGTGATCGCCGGCACCTTGCTGGTCGCGCCGGCCCTGGTCGCCGCCGGCACGGCTCTGTTCGTGGCCGCGCTGGCGGCCTTCCTGCTCGGCGTGCGCGGTGCCGGCGGCGGCTGGCTGCTGCAGCTGTTCCGCGCCGTGCTGGCGATCACCGGCCTCGGCGCCTGCGTGGGGCTGGTGCTGACGCTTAGCGGGATCACGCGCTGAGATCCACGGCGGAAACAATCCGTTCGCGGTGCGCCGGTTCTCCCGCGGCGCGTTCGCCCTCATGCTGTGCGCATACACCGATGAGGACATTCCCATGATCGAACGCAGGCCTTTCGACCGCCTCGGCGGCGCCGACCACGGCTGGCTGGATGCGAAGCACCACTTCTCGTTCGCCGGCTACCACGACCCCGCGCGCATGGGCTGGGGCGCACTGCGCGTGTGGAACGACGACACCATCGCGCCACACACCGGCTTCCCGCCGCACCCGCATGCGGACATGGAGATCATCACCTACGTGCGCGAGGGGGCGATCAGCCACCAGGACAGCCTCGGCAACCAGGGCCGCACGGTGGCCGGCGACGTGCAGGTGATGAGCGCGGGCAGCGGCATCACGCATGCCGAATACAACAAGGAAGACGCGGCCACGCGCATCTTCCAGATCTGGATCATCCCGGACACGCACGGCCAACCGCCGACCTGGGGCACCCGGCCGTTCCCCAAGGGCGAACGCAGCGGACGTTTCGTGGCGCTGGCCAGCGGCATCCCGGGCGACGCCGACGCCCTGCCCCTGCGCACCGACGCCCGCGTGCTGGGCGCCACGTTGCAGGCCGGCGAGACGGCGGAATACGCGATGGCGCCGGGACGTTACGGCTACCTGGTGCCGGCGCGCGGCACGGTGGAATTGAATGGCGTGCCGCTGGACGCACGCGATGGCGCAGCGATCCGCGACGAGCGTACGCTGCGCGTCACCGCGCTGGAGGATGCCGAGCTGGTGCTGGTGGACGTGGCCGCCTGAAACCGCGCCCGGTTGCCGCGACGGCGACCGGGCCGGACACCGGGCGTGTCGATTCCGGCCGCCCCCGTTCGTCGTCTCCAGGAACCCACCCGCCTGGAGAGGAACGATGTCGCACCTGCCCGCCATTGCCAGCCGCGAAACGTGGCTGGCCGCCCGCAAGGAACTGCTGGCCGCCGAGAAGGACGCCACCCGCATGCTGGACCGGCTGAACGCGCAACGCCGCGCCTTGCCGATGGTGCCGGTGGACAAGCCCTACCGCTTCGACACGCCGGAAGGCGAAGCCAGCCTGCTCGGCCTGTTCGAGGGCCGGCGCCAGCTGATCGTGTACCACTTCATGTTCCATCGCGATCGCGGCGAAGGTTGCCCGGGCTGCTCCTTCCTGGTGGACAACCTCGGCCACCTCGCCCACCTGCACGCGCGCGACACCACGCTGGCGCTGGTCTCGCGCGCACCGCTGGCGGAGCTGCAACGCTTCCAGGCGCGCATGGGCTGGACGCTGCCGTGGTATTCGTCCTGGGGCAGCGACTTCAACCACGACTTCCACGTCACCCAGGACGCGGCGGTGGCACCGCTGGAATACAACTACCGCGACGAGGGCGAGATGCGCGCGCGCGGCGAGCACGGCAACCTCACGGGCGAACTGCCCGGCGTCAGCGTGTTCCTGCGCGATGGCGAACGCGTGTTCCACAGCTATTCCAGTTACGCCCGCGGGCTGGACATGCTGCTGACCACCCACCACTACCTGGATCTCACCCCGTTCGGCCGCGGCGAGGGCTGGGGCGGCATGCCCGATCTCGACGGCAAGGGCATGCACTGGCAACGCCTGCACGACCGCTACGACGACGCCGAAGCGCCCACGCCGCTGGCCACTGCCTGCTGCGGGGACACGCCTTGAACGCTCCCGCTTCGGCCGCATCGCACGAATCGCCCCCACTCCAACCCGCGGAGGAGTCATGAACTACGTCGATGGTTTCGTGTTGCCCGTGCCGAAAGCGAACCTCGCCACTTACCGACGCCTCGCGCGCAAGATGGGCAACATCTGGAAGGAATACGGCGCACTCGAATACGTCGAGTGCGTCGCCGACGACGTGAGGCCCGGCAAGCTCACCTCGTTCCCGCAGAGCGTGAAACTGAAACCGGACGAGGTGGTGGTGTTCTCGTGGATCAGCTACCGCTCGCGCGCCCACCGCGACCGCGTGATGGCCAAGGTGCTGGCCGACCCGCGCCTGTCCGGCATGTCGCCGGCGTCGATGCCGTTCGACGGCAGGCGGATGTTCTTCGGCGGCTTCAAGCCGATGCTGAAACTCTGAGCATCGCAAGATCCGGAGTGTGCCCGGCGCAGCCGCGGGGCACGCTGCACGAACCGCCACGGACGAAGAACACCGAGTGAATCGCACCCCTGCGTTCGACACGACTGCCCTGGAGCAGCGCCTGCACGCCTGCGACTGGACCGCCGCGTTGGGCGAGCTCGACACACAGGGCCATGCACGGCTGCCGTCGCTGCTGCCACCTGCCGCCTGCCGCGAACTGGCCGCGCTGTATGTGGACGACGCCGTGTTCCGCAGCCGCGTGACGATGGAGCGCCACGGTTTCGGGCGCGGCGAATACCGCTACTTCGCCTACCCCCTCCCGATGCTGGTGGAAACCCTGCGTCGCGCGGCATGGCCCTATCTTGCACCGCTGGCCAATCGCTGGAACGAGGCGCTGAGTCTGGCCACACGCTATCCCGCCACCCACACGGACTATCTCGCGCAATGCCACGCCGCCGGCCAGTGGCGATCCACGCCCTTGCTGCTGCAGTATGGCGCCGACGACTACAACTGCCTGCATCAGGATGTCTACGGCGAGCATGTGTTTCCGCTCCAACTGGCGGTGCTGTTGTCCGTGCCGGGCGTGGATTTCGAGGGCGGCGAGTTCGTGCTGACCGAGCAGCGCCCGCGCATGCAGTCGCGAGTGCTGGTGGTGCCGCTGCAACAGGGTGATGCGGTGGTCTTCGCGGTGAACCAGCGCCCGGTACGCGGCCAGCGCGGAAACCACGGGGTGCGCATGCGCCACGGCGTCAGTACGGTGCGTACGGGGCGACGTCACGTGCTGGGCGTGATCTTCCACGATGCCGAATGAGGCAACCCTTGCACCGGTAGGTCATCGCCTACACTGAAGCACCTCGTCGCCGCAGGAATCGCCATGTCCAGCATGCATGCCGTCGAGATCATCCGCCACGGCGCGCCCGAGGTGTTGCAGCTCGCCCAGCGGCCGGCGCCCAAGCCCGGTCCCCGCGAGGTGCTGATCAAGGTGGCGGCCTCCGGCGTGAACCGGCCGGACGTGCTGCAGCGGCAAGGCAAGTACGCGCCGCCGCCCGGTGCCTCCGACCTGCCCGGGCTGGAAGTGGCCGGCACCCTGGTCGAGGGCGATTTCGGCGGCGACAACCCGTTCGGCCTGCAGCTAGGCGACGCGGTGTGCGCCTTGCTCGCGGGCGGTGGCTACGCGGAGTACGCGGTGGCGCCGTTGGCGCAATGCCTGCCTGTGCCCGCGGGCCTCTCGCCGGTCGAGGCGGCGGCGCTGCCCGAGAATTTCTTCACCGTGTGGAGCAACGTGTTCGTGCGTGGCCGGCTCGGCCAAGGCGAGGGCGGCGCGCAGGAGAGCCTGCTGGTGCAAGGCGGTTCCGACGGCATCGGCGTCACCGCGATCCAGCTGGCGCACGCGCTCGGCCACCGCGTGTTTGCCACCGCCGGCAACGCGGAGAAATGCGCCGCTTGCGAGCGGCTGGGCGCGGAGCGGGCGATCAACTACCGCACGGAGGACTTCGTGGCCGTCGTGAAGCAGGCCGCCGGCGACCGCGGCGTGGACGTGATCCTCGACAACGTGGCCGGCGACTACGTGCCACGCGAACTGGACGCGCTGGCCGAAGGCGGCCGGCTGGTGCTGATCGCCACCATGGGCGGCAGTCGGGCCACCATCGGTGCCGGCCAGCTGATGCGGTGCCGGCTCACCCTCACCGGCTCCACCTTGCGCAACCGGCCGGTCGCGTTCAAGGCCGAGCTGGCCCGCCAGCTGCACCGCGAAGTGTGGCCGCTGCTGGAATCCGGCCAGGTACGGCCGGTGATCCACACGGTGCTGCCTGCACGCGAGGCCGCCCGTGCGCACGCGCTGATGGAAAGCAGCGCGCACATCGGCAAGATCATGCTGGCTTGGGACAACTGAAGGGGCGCGACCGATGCAGGCGGAATTCTGGCTGGAACGCTGGCGCGAAGGCCGTACCGGTTTCCATCGCGACGCGCCGATGCCGCTGCTGCTGCAGCACTGGCCCGCGCTGGCGCTGCCACCAGGCAGCCGCGTGCTGGTGCCCCTGTGCGGCAAGACGCTGGACATGCGCTGGCTCGCCGAACAAGGCCATCGCGTGCTGGGCGTGGAGCTGTCGCCGCTGGCGGTGGCGCAGTTCTTCGCCGAGCAGGGCCTGACGCCCGAGCGGCACGAGTCGCCGCTTGGCGTGCACCACGTGGCCGGCAATATCGAGATCATCGAGGGCGACGTGTTCGCGCTGGACGACGCCACCTTGGCCGGCTGCGCCGCGGTCTACGATCGCGCCGCGGTGATCGCGCTGCCCCCGCCGCTGCGTGCGCGCTATGCGCGCGAGGTCTACGGCCGCCTGCCTGCCGGTAGTCGCGGCCTGATGATCACGCTGGAATACCCGCCGCACGAGATGGACGGACCGCCCTTCTCCGTCGACGCCGACGAGGTCGCCGCGCTGTTCGGCGAGCGCTGGGACGTGGATCTGCTGGAGCACAGCGACATCCTCGCCGCCCAGCCCACGTTCCGGGAGAACGGCGTGACGGCGCTGCACACCGGCGTCCATCGCCTGCAGCGCAAGCCCGCAGCGGCGCGGCGCTGACGGCGCCGCTGTGGAAGACGACGCGAACTCGCCGGGCCACCTGCCGTGGCCGGCGCATGCACCTCAGCGCGACAGGTAGCGGACCTTGTCGCGCTCGACGTGCCGCTCGGCGCCCTTGCAGCTGCAACGCAGCTCCTCGTAAGGCGTCAGCTGTCGGCGCAGCCACTCCCGCACCTGCGGCCCGAACATGCTTTCGGCCTTGCGCCGCGTCTGGCCTGGCTGGCCACTGAGCGCGTCGCGTTTCCACGGCTCGCTCTGCAGGTCGGCGATCGGCTGGTCGCAGCTGGCATCGAGCTCGGCCGCGGCGTCGATCTGCAGGAAGGCGCAGAGGCGAAGCCATTCGCGATGCTTGTCGCGGGTCAGGTCGTCGAGAAAGACGAAATGGTGATGGGGCTGCCGTGCGTGCTCGCGGTGGATCTGCGCGGCGCGGTTCCAGCGCCTCGACCAGTGCACGGTGCCTCCGCCGAAGGCGTTGTTGTTCTCGTAGCGCAGGTTCGCGTCCGCGATCGAGGCCAACACGTCCTCGCCGGGACGGATCACGTGCACGAAGCGCGCGTTCGGCACGTGGTACTCGATTTCGGGGATGTAGAGCAGGTGATACGGCGTCTTCTCGATCCAGGCCGTGCGCCCTTCGGCGTGCGCACGGGCGTCGAGCAGGTCGACGAAACGGCGCGCGCAACTTTCGGTGCGCAGCGGCCAAGGCAGCCGCGCGGCCTCGTTCGACAGGCGGCGCTGCAGCATTCCCAGGGCCGCGTGCGCCCGCTTGCGCGCGAACCCCAGCCGCTGCCGCAGGCGCCGCCGCTGTGGCCGGACATCGCGATCGCCCCAGCGCCACTTCAGGTCGCCGCACAGATGCTCGAAGAACGCCGTTTCCGGCAACGTCAGCACGGCGGGATGGCGCGCGAGCATCGCCTGTACCAGTGTGGTCCCGGAACGCGGACAACCGACGATGAAGATGCGCTGCATGCTGGCCTCGCTGCACTCGACTACACAAACTTGCGACCGCCGGGAACGTACCAGATCATCGACGGCCGACCGCGCGGCATTACATAACTTTACAAACCCGTCGGCCGGATGCCGGCCACGGCCCGGCACGACGCGGAATGCGCATTTGCTACGCTGGGAATCCCCCGAAGGCGGAACCGGCTATGACGACACATGGCATCCACACCATCGACACCGGCTTCGTGCGGCCGCGTTTCGACGCGGCCTACCTCGTCGTGGAGAACGGCCGCGGCGCCTTCGTCGACTGCGGCACCAACCACGCGGTGCCGCGCATGCTCGCCGCGCTGGGCGATGCCGGCCTCGCGCCCGCGGACGTGGACTGGCTGATCCTCACCCACGTGCACCTGGACCATGCCGGCGGCGCAGGCGAGCTGATCGCGCGCCTGCCGAACGCGAAACTGGTGGTGCATCCGCATGGCGCGCGGCACATGATCGATCCCGCGAAACTGTGGGCCGGCGCCAGCGCGGTCTACGGCGAGAGCGTGATGGAATCGACCTATGGCCGCCTGCGCCCGGTGCCCGCCGAGCGCGTGGTCGAGGCGCCGGACGGCCACATTGTCGACCTTGCCGGGCGTGCCCTGCACTGCCTGGACACGCCCGGCCACGCGAGGCACCACCTCGCGGTGCACGACGTGCGCAGCAACACCTGCTTCACCGGCGACGTGTTCGGCCTGTCCTACCGCGACTTCGACACCGCGAACGGCCCGTTCATCCTGCCCACCACCTCGCCGGTGCAGTTCGATCCCGCGGCGCTGCACGCCTCGATCCACCGCCTCGTCGCGCTGCAGCCCGCGGCGATGCATCTCACCCACTACGGCCGCGTCGAGGACGTGACCCGGCTCGCCGATGATTTGCATGCGCAGATCGACGCGATGGTGGCGATCGCGCACGCCGCGCACGGCAAGCCCGACCGCCACGCCGTGCTGATCGAGGCGTTGACCGACCTGTACGCGAAACGCGCCGTTGCGCATGGCTGGATGCAGGGGCGCGCGGCGCTGGTCGCCTTGCTGGGGATGGATATCGAGTTGAATGCGCAGGGGTTGGCGGTGTGGCTGGATCGTTGAAAGCCGCCTGATTTCCCGCCGACAGCCGTGATTCCCGGGCGCGGGCTAGTCGACCACGAACAGGCGCGCACCCATCGTGGTGCTGGAACGATGCGGTTCCGCATGATCGGCCACTTGGTAGCTCATGCCGGGCGTGAGCGTGAACGTGCGCCCGTCCTCGAGTTCAGTGTGCAACTCGCCTTCGAGGCAGAACAGGATGTGCCCCTTCACGCACCAGTGGTCGGCGAGATAACCCGGCGTGTACTCGATCATGCGCACGCGCAGGCCATTGAACTCCTGCGTGCGCCAATAGGCCGCACCAGTCTCACCCTTGTGCTCGACGGATTCGATCTGCGACCAGTCGGTAGTGCCGAATGGAATGCCGGTCATTTGCATGGCTAGGCCCCTGGTGTATTTCGCGTGTATCTCAGTGGTCCGCGACGAGCGGCTTGCGATAAGCGTGCTGGGTCTTGACGCGCACGTAGTCCAGTCGCTCATAGAACGGGTGCGATTCGGCACGCGTCACGTTGGAACGCACCGCAATGGCGTCGAAGCCTTGCTCACGCGCCCAGCGCTCCGCATCCGCCACCAGTGCGCGGCCGACGCCGCTGCCGCGTGCCGCGGCATCCACCACCAGTCCCACGATCTCGATGCGTTCGCCCGACTCCAGCGTGGGCCGGCGCTCGACCGCGATCCAGCCGAGCAGGCCGTCGCGTTCGCCCGGTGCCACCACGATGCGATGCTGCGTCAAGGGCAGCAGTATGCGCAACCGCGCCTGCATCGTGTCGACGTCCACCGGATAGCCCAGCTCACCGGCCAGTCGCGCGACCTCGGCGGCGTCCTCGACGCGTGCCGTGCGCAACGTGATCATCTCAGGCCAGCCGCGTGCCGTTGGGCACCGGGCGTTCGATGGCGGTGAGCACCACGCCTTCCGGCGTGGGGAAGCCCGTGAGCAGGAACTGCGAGCGGAACGGGCCGATCTGCTTCTCGGGGAAGTTGATCACGCCCACGATCTGCCGGCCGAGCAGCTCCTCGGCCGAATACAGCGCGGCGATCTGCGCGCTGGTCTTCTTCTCGCCATACGGACCGAAATCCACCCATACCTTCCACGCGGGCTTGCGCGCCTCGGGGAAGGCCTCCACCCGGGTGACCGTACCGGCCACGACCAGCACCTTCTCGAAGTCGGCCCAGCCGATCTCGCTCGCCTGGGTTGTTTCCGTCGTCTCGCTCATCCTTCCAGCCTCGTCTTGAAACCGTCGCGTGCCTGTTGCCACCAGTAGTTGAGCTGGGCGGCGAGTAGACCGAACGGCTTGTGCACGCTTGCCAAACCATAGTCGTCGAATTGTTTCCAGCCCTCGTCGCCATCGGCGATCGCCGCGGCGAGCAGCTCGCCCGCGGCGCAGGTGGGCGCGAGTCCATGGCCGCCGAAAGCCTGCGCCCACCACAGGCCGGCGTCCTCGCCTTCGCCGCGGCCGAGTTGCGGCATCTGGTGGCGCGCATAGCTCATCAGGCCCGACCAGGCGTAGTCGATCTTCGCATCCTTGAGCTGCGGGAACACCCGCAACAAGTCATGCCTGAGCAGGCGTTGTACCGCTTGCGGCTGGCGATTCCGGATCGAGATGCGGCCGCCCCAGAGCAGGCGCGTGTCCGGCAGCGGGCGGTAGTAGTCGAAGGCAAAGCGCGTGTCGTAGACCGCGGCGCGGGTCTGCAGGCACTCGGCGAGACGATCGCCCAGCGGCTCGGTGGCCATCACGTAGGTGGCGATCGGCAGCACCGCGCGATCGATGGGTTTGCGCAGCCCGGCGAGGTAGCCGCCGCAGGCCAGCACCACCTGCTCGGCCACCAGTTCGCCGTGCGGCGTGCTCAGCAGCCAGCACGAGCCTTCGCGCTGCAGGCGCCACACCTCGCTCTCCTCGTGGATGCGCACGCCCTGCCCGCTGACCGCGGTCGCTAGGCCGATCGCGTAGTTCAACGGATGCAGGTGCAGCGCATTGCGCTCGTACAAGCCGTCGTAATAGCGGTCGCTGCGCACGCGCTCGCGCATTTCCTCCCACGGCAGCCAGTCCCAGTGCGCGTCGTAATGTTCGGCCAGCAAGGCCTGGCGCCGGCGCAGCACCTCGGGGTCGCGGAACCAGTTCGCCCAGATCACGCCCTCGTCCACCGCATCGCAGGCGATGGCGTAGTTCGCCACGCGTTCGCGGATGCGCTGCACCGCCGCCGTGGTGAGCCCGAACAGCGCACGGGCGCGCGCCTCGCCGAGCTGAGCCAGCAGGGCCTGTTCGCCCAGCGAATAGCCGGCGAACACGAAGCCGCCGTTGCGGCCCGAGGCACCGAAGCCGATCTGCTCGCGCTCCAGCAGCACCACGTCGCGCACGCCGCGTTCGGCGAGACCCAGCGCAGTGTTCAATCCCGCGTAACCGCCACCGACGATGGCGATGCGCGTTTCCTGTCGTCCTTGCAGCGGCGCATGCGCCTCGTACGGCGTGGCGGTGGCGCGGTAGTACGACGGAACCGGTGCTTGCTTCATGCGCGGACGCCCCTGTGCGACTGCGAAGCGTCCGAGCGTACATCACTGCACCAGTGTCACCGCAAGTGTGCGTTCGTCGCTGCGGCCGTGGTCGTCCACTACGCGCACACGATAGCTGCCGGCGTTGCGCGGCTGCCAGAACAGGCTGTTGCCGGGCGTGCCCTGCCCCACGTAGGCGTCGTCGACGAACCAGTACAGCGCATGCGCGTCGGCATCGGCGGTGGCACTGAAGGCGATCGGCGTGGGCTGATCCTGATGCAAGCGCATCGCATAGGTGCTGGCGCGCAGCGGCGAAGTGATCTGCGGCGAATCGCCATCGGGTCGACCGGCGTCGCGGCAAGCCGGATTCTGCGGCGGCTTGCGGCGCGGGATGCCGGCCTGCGCGAACACATGGGCGAGGTCGGAGGGCCAGAACTCGAATACCTCCACGTGCGTGCGCTTGTCCGCATACGGCGGACAAGCCGGCAAGCCGCTGGCGTCGTCCATCACCAGCGGGCGATAGATGTTGCCCACGCGGATCGGCGACTTGCCGGGGATGAACCAGGTCCAGCCACGCTGCGGGCACCATTGGCTGGGCAGATCGCCGCTGGCGAGGCAGATCTCGACGCGCTTCAGGTTCGCCGGCATGTGGCGGATCGGCTCGTGCATGCGCGGGCGTTCGGCGCGCAGCGCATCGACGATCTGGAAGAACAAGGGCGCGGCCGCCTCCACGCCCACGAAGGCGGGATTCGCCGTGCCGTCGAAATTGCCCACCCACACCACCAGCACGTAGGGACCGAAACTGCCGGCGGTCCAGGCATCGTGGAACGCCCACGAGGTTCCGGTCTTCCACGCCACCGGCAGCTGCGTGCGCTCGCTGCCGAAGGCGGCATCGGGGCGCGGGTTTTGCCGCAGCATGTCCATCACCATGAAGCTGGCCGCGTCGCTGAGCAGACGCGTACCGGCGACTTGCGGATCGTCCGCGCGCAGGCGCAAGGGCTGCAGCATGCCGCGGTTCGCCAGCATGGCGTAGAGGTCGCCCAACTCCTGCATGGTGACTTCGCCGCCGCCCAGCACCAGGGCCAGGCCGTAATGCTGCTCGCTGGCCATGCGGCCCACGCCCGCCTCGCGCAGGAAGTCATACAGGCTGGGCTGGTGCAGTTGCGAAGCCACCCACACGGCGGGGATGTTGCGGCTGCGGATCAAGGCCTGGGTGGCGGTGATCGGCCCGAGGAAATGTCCGTCGAAATTCTCCGGCGTGTATGGGCCGAACGAGCTGGGCACGTCGCGCAGCACGGTCTGCGGATGCAGCACGCCCTGGTCGAAACCCAACGCGTAGATGAAGGGTTTGAGCGTGGAGCCGGGCGAGCGTTTCGCGTCGGTGCCATTGACTTGGCCCTCGATGCCGGCATCGAAGTAATTGGCCGAACCCACCATCGCCTTGATGCCCATGTCGCGGGTGTCGATGAGCAACGCCGCTGCGTTCTTGATACCGCGCGGCGCGTTGCGCCGCACGTAGTTCGCCACCTGCCGTTCCAGCGCGTGCTGCAGGCCGAGGTCGATCGTGGTGGTTACGATGGGCGACAGCACATCGCCGCTCGTGCGCTGCGCGGCCAGCAGCTGATCGACCGCATGCGGCGCCTCGAACGGCAGCGTGGCCAGCGGGCGCAGCATCAATGGCAGCGCGAACAGCGGCTTCAGTGAGGCATCGCGTGGATGCTTGCGCAGCCACTGCGAATACAGGCGATTGCGCGCCTGCGCCAGGGCGGGATTGATGAGCACGCCGTTCGATTGCAACGGCCGCGAAGGCTCCTGCGGAATCACCGCCAGCGTGAGCGCCTCCGGCAAGGTGAGTGCGCCGGACGGCTTGCCGAAATACGCGAGGCTGGCCGCGCCCACGCCCTGCACGTTGCCGCCGTAGGGCGCGTCGTTGAGATAGGTCTCCAGGATGTCGTGCTTCGAGTAGAACAACTCCAGCTGCAACGCGCGCGCGACCTGGCGCAGCTTGCCCAGCGGCGTGCGCGTATCCAGCTGCCACAGCAGGCGCGCCAGCTGCATGGTGATGGTGGAACCGCCCTGCGGATGGCGATGCCGCACATAGGTAACCCAGGCGCCGCGCGCGAGGCCCCAGGGGTTGAAGCCGGGGTGCCAGCGGAACCAGCGATCCTCGTGCAGCAGCACGCCCTCGACGAGCTGGGGCGAGATGGCACTCAGCGGCACCCACAGGCGGTATTGCTGGTCGCTGGCCAGGGTCAGCCGCAGCAGATGGCCGCTGTCGTCGTAGAACGCGGTGGAGCTGGGCAGGCGTTCGCGCAGGGGTTCGTGCGGCCACAGGCGGCAGCCCACCAGCAAGGCGGCGAGCAGCGCGAGGGCGGCCAGCCAGTTTTGCCAGCGGACGAGGTGCTCCTTCAGAAAGCTCGCGACGGACACACGCCCCTCACCCCGGCACGCACAACCCGTAGGTCGGGCTTCAGCCCGACATGCAGGGGACACTTGTCGGGATGAATCCCGACCCACGTCGTCGCTTGCCGTTCTCGGCAGCTGGGCGATGCGGCTCTGGTCATGGCTTCTGCACCACGGTGAGCACCGCGCCGCCGGGGGCCTGCGCCTGGATCGCGCGGTCGTACATGGACTCCGCATAGGCCGGGGGCACCTGGAACTTGCCGGCGTTGGTGGCCTTGATGCGGTAGACGAACTCGCGCACGTCCGGCGTGGCGGTGCCGTAGATCACCACGCGATCCTCGCGGATGTCCGCGTAGTCGGGCGTCCAGGTGGAACTGGCCAGGCCAATCGGCGAGCGCCACGAGGAGGCTGCCGCTTGGCTGCCATCGGACGCGCCGCTGTCCTCGCCCGCCGGCGCGGCGGCCGGCGGCGTCTGCAGCACCGGATCGAAACCGCCCGGCAGCAGATCCACGATCGCCACATTGCCCACGCCCGCATCACCGGTGGCGCGGATCTTCAGGTGCACGTCGATCTCCTCGCCCACCGTGACCTGGTCCAGCGGCTTGCCCTTGGTGTCGGTGTAATCGCGCACGATCTCGATGCCGTGCCTGATCGCCTCCTTCGACGTGCCGCGGTCGTAGCCGCCCTGGGTGGCGATGCGCCAGGCCGGCAAGTCGCCGTGATTGGTGAAGCGCAGGGCCTGCGCCGCACTGCTCCACGTGCCGCCCTGCAGCATGCCGCCCTGGGGCTGGGCGATGGACTTCACGCTGCCGCTGGCGAGCACCTCGTCGATGCCGAGCTTGTCGAGGTTGGCGGCGGTCTGCTTCGCATAACTGTCCAGCGCCAGTACCGTCATCGCCGAGGACAAGGTGTTGTAGTCGCCGTGCGCCAGGGGCCACGCGAGGTTCTCGAACACGCGCGGCGGCAGCGCCTTCGCTTCCAGCGGGAAGTGTTCGGCGACGAGGTACAGCACGCTGGCGTCGCGGGTCAGCGGGTCGTAGTAGTAGCCGTAGCTGAAGTCCTCGGCGGCCTTGGCGCGCGTCAACGCCTTCAACGGACCGGCCATCAGCCGGTTCGCCTCGGCATCCTGCTTCAGCAGCTTGTACGAAGCGCCCAGCCAGGCGGCGGCAAGATCGTTCTTCCATTCCTTCGGATACAGCTCGTCGAGGCGCTTCTGCACCGCGGCAAGATCGTTGGTGGTGACGTTGCCCTGCCGGGTCAGCAGGTACACCGCGTAGGCGCGCTGGCGCAGTTCGTCCAGCGTGTCCATGCCGTCGTTCGCCGCCAACTGCTTCAAGTACTGGTTGCCGGCATCGAGCATGTCCCGCGGCACGGCCACGCCGCGTTCGCGCGCCTCGATCAGGAAGTTCATCGCATAGTCGGAGACGAAAGGTTCCGCATCGGGCGTGGCCGACCACAGGCCGAAGCCGCCCGCGCCGTTCTGCCGCGCGTGCAGCACGTCGAGGAACTTCGCCAGCGCCGCATCGTTGCTTATCGTCTTGTCGCCCAAGGCGGGCTGCAGCGCGTGCGCGAACACCGACACCACCGGCCACTTCGACACCACCAGCCGTGGCATCGCCGAGCTGATGATCTGCTCGCTGCAGTAGTGCTGGTAGTTCACCAGATAGCTGGTGATGCCTTGCGCCAGCACCACCGGCAGCGAGGAGATCGCCGCATCGCGAGAGGCATAGGCGTCGTACAGCGGGCGCAGCGGTTTCAGCTCGGCCTGGCTGTTCGATTCCACCCGGCCCACGTCGACCTGGGTGCGATAAGCCGCAGCTGGGCGCACCGACACGTCGATGCCCTGCTTCGCCGACTTGCCACCGTAGCCGGCGGCAAAAGCCAGATGACCGGAGCCCAGTTGGTCCGTCGCCTTGACGCGGAAGCGCACGACGCCCTCGCGCATCGAGGCCAGGCTGACGTCCTGCGTGGCCGGGCCCAGCACTTGCAACTGCGGCCCGGTCTGCAGCGTCACCGCCACCGGCACGGCCTTGCTGCCGATGTCGGTGAGGTTGTTCGCCACGCCCACGCTGACCTCGGCCTCGTCGCCGGGCGCCAGCGTGGTGGGCACGTTCGGCGAAAGCACAAAGTCGCCGCGCACCGTGGTGGCGCCCTCGAACGTGCCGATGCGCTGTGGTGATACCGCCACCGCCATCACGCGCAGCCGGCCGTTGAAATAGTCCGGCACGGTGTAGCTCAGATCCTTCTCGCCATCGACGTCGACGATGCCCGACCAGTACGCCACCGGCTTGTCGCGCTTGCGCTTGAACGGGTTCAGCTGCCGGCCGATCGCGGCATCGGCGTCGCCACCTGGCGCGGCCGCCAGCGACATCAGCTTCTCGAAGTCGGGCAGGATCAGGTCGAGGATCTGCGCGGTGCGCACTTCCAGCATCTTCTTCCGGAAGAAGAACTGCAGCGGATCGCCCAGCTTGTAGCGCGCCACCTGCAGGATGCCTTCGTCCACCGCGAACACCACGGCCTTGGTCGGTTGCGCGGCGTGCAGCTTGAAGGTCACCGTGTCTCCGGGCTTCACCAGCGCGGGCGTATCCACCGTGAGCGCGTTGCGCCGCACGTCGAGGTTCACCGAGAACGGCACCACGCCGTAGCTGAGCGGGCTCATGAAGATCTCGTCCGAAGACGGATCGCGCACGAACTGCACGTTGACGTAGCCGTTGCCCTCGAAGCCCTTGGGCACGGTGATGCTCTGCACCGAACTGGTGGTGTCGGCGTGGAACCAGGCGTGCGCGTAGACCTTGTCGCGCTCGATGGTGATGAGGCCGCTGCCGGTGTAGGGCGCACGAATCGCCACGTGGATGGTGTCCCCGGGCTGGTAGTCGCTCTTGTCAAGGCTCAGCTGCAGCTCGGCGTTGCGCTCCAGCGAGCGCGACAGGTTCGCGTTGCCGGCCACCGAGTAGGTCACCCGGTTGACCTCCTTGCGGTCACTGCCGCGCAGGATCACCAGCGCGTAATCACCGGGTTTGTCGGTGGCGAGCGTGTAATCCTGGCCGCCGGCGGGGATCGCCAGCGCCTTCTCGTCGACCGGGATCTCCTTGAGCTTGGACTCGTACTTGTAGACACCCGAGCCTTGTTTGGTGAGCACCGAGACGTAGCGGCGCTCGACCAACTGCGCCTTGAGGCCATCCAGCGCGATGGATTTCGCATCCGGGGCTATCGCCACCAGATGCACCTTGCGCACCGCGTTGCGGCTCACGTAGCCGAGGTCATCCTCGCTCTTGTAGCCCACCAGCCAGTCGTTGGCGGAAACGAGGGTCTGCGTGGCGGCGGCCACGCTGCGGCCGCCGTCGGCCTCATGCACCTTGGCGAGGAAATAGAGCTGGTAGGTGGCGTCGGCGTACTTCTTGAGGTCGAGGTCGAACTCGGCGTGGCCCTGGTCGTCGGTCCTGCCGTCGGCAAGGTTCTCCTCGTAGCCCTCCTTCGCGCGGCGGATGTCGTAGAAGTGGTAATCGGGCCAGCTGTGGAAGGCCGGCCACGCCGGGCGCAGGGTGAGCGAGGCTTCGACAACGCGATTGGCTGCCGGCGTGCCGAACAGGTTCTGCGCGTCGACCAGGCCCTTGAGTTGGTCGGGCTTCACCCAACCCTCGGCGACGGCCTGCGAGAACTTGGCGGCCACCTTCAGGCGGTCGGGCAGGAACTCCTTTACCTGCACCGTGGTGCTGCCGATCTGGGTGTCGGCCTTGCCGCCGCGCATGATGTAGAGATTCACCGCCCAGGTGCCGGTGGGCGCGGTTTCGGCGGGCGTGTAGGAAAGCTCGCCGAAGCCGGTGGCGTCCATCGCCAGCGGCACCTGCTTCACCGTGGTGCCGCGCGGGTCGACGATGTCGGCCTCCAGCGGAATGCCGGCCACGTTGCGCGCCCAGTCGGCGGCGCGCACGATCAGACCGATGTGAAAGGTGTCGCCGGGGCGGTAGATGCCGCGGTCGGAGAACAGGTAGCCGCTGAGCTGGCCCGCGTTCGCCGCGTTCGCCTCGCCGCCGATGTCGAAGCGCGAGAAATCGAGCTGGCGGTCGTAGCTGCCGATGGGCAGGAAGGAGAGATCCTCGCCCTTGGAGACCACGTACATCGCGGGCTTCTTCTCGCGCTCCAGTCCCTTGAGGCTGGGAAAATGCACCACGCCATCGGCGCCGGTAGCTTGCGTGTACAGCGTCTGGCCGTTCACCGCGAGCACGGAGACACTGGCGCCCGCCACCGGCTGGCCGCTGGCAATGGATTGCACGAACACGTCCTGGCTGCCGTCCAACGCGCGTTTCACCAGCATGCCCAGGTCGGTGACCACGATCAGGCGGTTGTCGCCAGGGGCGTCGCTGCCGTCGCCCTCACCGTTGCCGCTGTTGTCGTCGCCACTGTCGTTGCTGCCGTCGGCAGCGTCGCCGCTGGCCAGCGTCGCCGAACTCGCCGCGGCTGGCATGCCTGCCGACTGCCCCGGCGCGGGAGCCAGCCCCTGCCGCGCCAGTGCGCGAGCCTTCGCGGCGGCGGCGGCCTTCCGCGCTGCTGCTGCCGGGTCGTAGCCCGACAGGTGCAACCAGAACACACCACGCTTGCCGGGTTTCAGGTACTGGCCGAGATCCACGCCCTCGTAATGCGCCTGGCCCGGCGCACCCTTTGGAAAGCCACGCTTGATCTCGTAGCGCTCGACGATATGGCTCTCGTCGAAGTCGTACGGCAATTGCGGGTGGCTGTAGTCGCCCTGGTTGAGGCTCACCAGGTGCTGCAACTGGTCCGGCAGCACGCGGCCGATTTCCACCTGCATGCCCGGCAGGTTACGCGACACCACCGAGACGCGCTTGCTGCCACCCAGCGACAGCAGCGAACCGCTACCCACGAAGCGCAGCAGCTTCGGGTAGTCGGGCACGGTGAACACTTGCGCCACCGGTTTGCCCAGCACGTAGCCGCCGAAGGATTTGATGCCCTTGCCGATACGCACGTAGACGCGATGCCCCGGCACGGCGTGGTACTTGAAGCTCTGCAGCGCCTGGTAGTCGTTCTCGGTAGGCACCAGGACGAGCTGGAGCGGCTGCGCCTTGCGCAGCACATTTTCGCCCACCTCGGACACGCCCCAGTCGTAGGGCGTGCCATCGTCGGCTGGCTGCTCCCCCGGCTTCTGCGCAGGCAGCACCCAGGCGCGGATCGCATCGGCCACGTCGCTGCCGCGCACCGCGCCGCCGAAGTTCGCCACCAGCACCTGCTCGGGTTCGTACTTGTCGTTGTCGACCAGGGTGGGCGAAAGATCATCCACGGTGAGGCTGTACAGGCCGGGGATGCGCACGCTGGCCTTCAGCGCATCCTTGCTGCCCTCGCCGCCGCGCGAACTGCGCACACCGCTGTCGACGTCCACCGCCACTGCGCCGTCGTCGTGCGGCAGCGCCAATGGCTGCGAGTGGATCCACGCATGCAGGCGGGTCGCGTCGTAGGTCACCGTGTACTTCAGCACCGGGCCACGCTTGCCGTCCTTGTCGACCAATGCCAGCGCGATGCGCCGCTCGAACTGCGCGGCATCGATTGGGTAGTCGAAATCCACCGGCACGATCACCTGCTTGGCGGTGGCGTCCTGCGGGTCCTGGTAGAACTCGCCCTTGCCCAGCGCGGCGGTGAACGGCGCAGTATCGAACTCGAATGCGTCGTCGGCCATCAGTACCTGCGGTGCGAAAGCCTTGCGCACGTCGAAGCGCACCTTGTAGTGCTGGCCCACCGGCCAGTCTGCGGCGGGCGTGAAGCGCAGGGTGTGGTCATCCACCCAGATCCACTGACCCTTGGTAGCCGGGCGCATGTCGATGCCGGTTGTTACCGGCTTGCCCACCAACTCGATAGGCGCGGCCGAGCCGGAGAACTGCAGCTCCAGCGGGTGCACCACGATGGGCGGCTTGCTGTAGTCGGTGACGGCGGGCGCCACCACCTTCCAGCTGATGCGCTGCGGTTCGGGCGGGCGCGGGCGGTTCTTGTACCACTGCCAGCCGAACCAGCCCCCAGCCACCAGCAGCAAGGCGGCGAACAGGATACCGGCCGAACGCAGCGGGCGTCGTTGCACCGCGTGCATCCAGCCGGGAGCCGACCAGCTCACGTCGCCAAGCAGCGGCCGCAACAGCAGGCCAAGCACGAGTCCAATGGCGCGCAGCAGACGCACCGGCAGCAGGAACAGGAACCGCAGCAAATCCATGGTGCTTCCCTCGCTTCATCCATTGCACGGCTTCGGCGCCATGCCGAAACCGGGAGCATGCAGGTGCAACAAGGCCCCGCACGACATGCGAGGCCTGATTCTTCGAGTTTCCCCTTGCGTATCCTGCGCCGCGAACATGGCGGGATACGGTCGCGATTCTGGCACGGCGATGCCGTGTCAGTCAGCGGCGCGACATCACAATGTGGCGGCGATCTCGCGCACCACCGGCGCCAGCGCCGGGTCCTGCAGCGCCATGTGCATGGTGGCGCGTACCAGGCCGGCCTTGTTGCCGCAGTCGAAGCGGGTGCCTTCGAAGCGGTACGCCAGCACCTTGCCCTGCTCTTTCAGCAACGCCTCGATCGCGTCGGTGAGCTGGATCTCGCCGCCGGCGCCCGGCGTGGTGCGCTCCAGCAACTCGAAGATGCGGCCGGGCAGCACGTAGCGACCCACCACCGCGAGGTTGGACGGCGCGTCGGCGGGCTTGGGCTTTTCCACCATGTGGCGGATGCGCGCGCTGCGTCCGTCCACCGGCACGGCGTCGACGATGCCGTACTTGTCGGTCTGTTCGTGCGGCACTTCCTCCACCGCGATCACGCCGGCGCCTTCCTTGTCGCCCACCTCGGCCATCTGCCGCAACGCGCCTTTGCCGGCGCCATTCCAGATCAAGTCGTCGGGCAGCATCACGCCGAACGGCTCGTCGCCCACCACGGGCTTCGCGCACAGCACTGCGTGGCCCAGGCCCAGCGCCTCGGGCTGGGTGACGAAGATCGCGCGCACGTGCTTCGGCAGCGTGCCCTGCACCAGCGCGAGCAGCGCGCCCTTGCCCTTCTCGTGCAGCTTGGCTTCCAGCTCGTAGGCCTTGTCGAAGTAGTCGGCGATGGCGTGCTTGTAGCGGTTGGTGACGAAGATCAGCGTGTCGGCGCCGGCGTCGACGGCTTCATCCACCGCGTACTGGATCAGCGGCTTGTCCAGCACCGGCAGCATTTCCTTGGCCACCACCTTGGTGGCGGGCAGGAAACGCGTGCCCAGCCCGGCCACGGGGAACACCACCTTGCGCAACGGCTTGCTCACTCACTTCTCTCCTGTTTCCTGGCGACGGATCGAGACCACGTTGTCCGGCTGCGCCGTTTCGCTCCAGCGGAAGGAGGGCAACAGGCTGGACACGCAGCGCCGCAGCTCCTCGTCGTTGTCCACGGCGACCATCTCGCCCGCCTTGTGCATCATGGCTTGCAACAGCTCCCACGACACCTGGCGATGCTGGGCCAGGAAGATCTTCGCGTGAGTGGTGGCGCTGTACTGCTCCAGCGGATGGAACAGTTCCTCGAACAGTTTCTCGCCGGCGCGCAGGCCGGTGTAGACGATAGCGATCTCGCTGCCGGGCTTCTTGCCGGCCAGCCGGATCATCTGCTCGGCGAGGTCGCGGATCTTCATCGGCTCGCCCATGTCCAGCGCGAAGATCTCGCCGCCCTTGCCCAGGCTGGCCGCCTGCAGGATCAGCTGGCAGGCCTCGGGGATGGTCATGAAGTAGCGCGAGATCTCCGGGTGGGTCACGGTGACCGGCCCGCCTGCGCGGATCTGCTGGCGGAACAGCGGCACCACCGAACCGGCCGAATCGAGCACGTTGCCGAACCGCACCGTCATGTAGCGGGTGTCGGCGTGTGCGTCGAGGTTCTGGCACCAGATCTCGGCGATGCGCTTGCAGGCGCCCATCACGCTGGTGGGATTGACCGCCTTGTCGGTGGAGATCAGCACGAAGCACTCGACCCCTGCGTCGCGCGCGAGGTCGGCCATGGTGCGGGTGCCCAGCACGTTGTTGAGAAAGGCCGCGCGCAGCTGGCCTTGCAGCATCGGCACGTGCTTGTAGGCCGCGGCATGGAACACCACCTGCGGCTGCGATTCGGCCAACACCTTGCGCATCAGTACGCTGTCGCCGCAGCTGGCCAGCACGCCTTCGAGCAGCAATTCCGGATAGTTCGCCCGCAGTTCGCGGGTGATCAGGTAGAGGTTGTATTCGCTGTGGTCGACCACCACCAGCGATTGCGCGCCCAGCCGCGCCACCTGGCGGCACAGCTCCGAACCGATCGAGCCGCCGCCGCCGGTGACCAGCACCCGGCGGCCGCCGATCGTCTCGCGGATCGCCGTCCAGTCCAGCTCCACCGCATCGCGGCCGAGCAGGTCCTCGATCGCCACTTCCTTGATCTCGTTGAACTGGGCGCGGCCGGCGACCACGTCGTCCAGCCGCGGGATCGTGCGGTACGGCAGGTCGCTGGCGTCGCACAGTGCCACCACCCGGCGCATCTCGCTGACCGAAGCGTTCGGCAAGGCGATCAGCAGCATCTCCACCGCCGCTTCGCGGGCGATCTCCGGCAATTGCTCGAACTGGCCCAGTACCGGATGCCCGTTGATGCTCGCCCCGCGCAACGCGGGGCGATCGTCGAGGAAACCCACCACGGCGTAGCCGCCATCGCGATGGAGATCGCGCGACAGCACCTCGCCGGCACGATCCGCGCCCAGGATGAGCACCCGCCGCATCGAGCGTTCCCCGGTCACGCCAAGGCGACTGTCCTTCCAGTAGCGGTAGGCCAGCCGCGGCACGCCCAGCACCACCGCCAGCACCACCGGGTACAGCAGCAGCATCGAACGCGGCACGCCCTGCAGCCGGTTGAACATCGACAGCAGCAACCAGACCGCCGTCGACCCGAGCACGGCGGCACGCAGTATGTTCCACAGGTCCGGCAGGCTGGCGAAACGCCAGACGCCCTTGTACAGGCCGGTCCAGCGGAAGATCAGCCCCTGCGCCAGCAGCACCACCGGGAACTCGAACCAGCGGAAGTGCACGACATCTTCCGGCCGTACCGCATAGCGCAGCAGCTTGGCGACCCACCAAGCCAGCGCGGCCATGGCCAAGTCATGCAGCATGACCGCCACGCGGGGATGGATGATGCCGACTAGCCTACGCAGCGACATGGCGGTCCTTGGGCGAATGGCGACGCAGACAACGCCGCTTGAGCAGCAGCCACAGCACCGCCGCGGCCAGATAAGTGCCCATGGTAGTCGGCAAGGCCCATCGTGGATGACTGAAGGCCAACCAGGCCAGCGGCGCGGCAAGCAGCACGTTCCATGTCATGTAGATCACGCCTCCCCCGGCATGCGTGAAACCGCACCGGACCAGCCACTGGTACAGATGCTCGCGGTGCGCAGTGTACCAGCGCCGCCCGCGACAGAACCGTGACAGCAAGGTCAGGCTGGCATCGGCGACGAAGGCCGAGGACAGGATCAGCGCCGGCCACAGCAGTCGTGTCTCGACCCGCCACAGCATCGCCGTAAACGCGAAGATCAGCAGCCCCACGCTGCCGCTGCCCACGTCGCCCATGAAGATGCGCGCCGGCGAGCGGTTCAGGCACCAGAAGCCGAGGCTGGCCGTGGCCAGGCAGCCTGCGGCCAGCGCCAGCGCCTGCTGTCCGGCGACCCAAGCCAATAGCGCCAGTCCGGCCCCCACGAACATCGCCTGCTGAGCCAGCAGGCCGTCGATGCCGTCCATGAAATTGTGCAGGTTGACGCTCCAGGCGCCGGCCAGCAGCAGCACGGGCAACCACCACCACGACAGCCCGTCCACCGCCAGGGCAGCAGCGAACAGCAGCACCGCCAGCAGCTGCGCCCCGAAGCGCGGCAGGATCGGCAGCGAGCGGTGGTCGTCCCACCAGCCGGCCAACGCCACCAGCAGCAGCGCTGCCAGCAGGCCGGCCACCAGCAGCGGCGACCACGATGCCACAGTGCCGAGCAGGACCCCGGGCAAGCAGGCGAGTGCCGCGATGACGATGCCGATGCCGCCACCACGCGGCGTGGGGTTGCTGTGCGAACGCCGCTGGCCGGGACGGTCGAGCATGCCGCGACGGTGCGCATAGGCGATCGCCGCGCGCGCCGACAGCCACGCGATCAGGAAGGACAGCAGCAACCATCCGATGGTCATGGCAGAACGTATCACTCGTTGGCGACGCCGTGGATGGGCCGGATCGTGCTCCAGCTCTTGCAGCTGGGGCACTGCCAGTGGTGCGCCTTGGCGCCGAAGCCGCAGCGGCTGCAGCGGTACATCGCCTGCCCCTCCAGCAGCTTCCGGGTGAGGTCGCGCAGGATCAGGAAGTTCTCGCGTGCCTCGCCCTCGACCCGGTCCATGGTGGCGTCGATCAGCGCCATCAGGCCGCGCACCGAAGGGCGCTGGCGCAGTTGGGCGGTAAGGAAATCCACGCCCGCCCGCTGGCCGTCGCGCTGCTGATACAGGCGGGTCAACGCCAGCACCGGCGAGATGCCGTGGTAACGCCCCAGCATGTCGCGCAGGAAATGCTCGGCGCGATCCATCTGCTGCGAGCAGGCATAGCTGTTCAGCAGCGGCGGCAGGATCTCGGGCACGAAGGCGATGTCCGCGCCGATCGCCGCCTCGTAGGCCTGCACGGCCTCGGCATGCTGCCCTTCCTCGGCATGCAACCGCCCGGTCAGCATCCAGGCGCGCACGCAATCGGGCTGGCAGCGGAAGGCCTGTTCCAGATAGTCGCGCGCCTCGACCCGCGCGCCGTGCTGGCGCGAACGCTCGGCCAGCTCGCAGTAGAACTGCGCGATCATCGGTGCCTCGTCCTCGCCGGTCATCACTTCCAGACGGCGTGCGTGTTCGATCGCCTTGTTCCAGTCGCGCTCGTGCTGGTAGATCGCGATCAGGTGGCGCAGCGCCGAAGGTGCATGGGCGTTCATCGCCACCAGGTCGGCGAAGAGCGCCTCGGCGCGATCGAGCAGGCCCGCGCGCATGTAGTCCTCGCCCAGTTCCAGCAGGGCCACCGTCTTCATCGGCTCGGACAGATTCGGCCGCGAGACCAGATGCTGGTGCAGGCGGATCGCCCGGTCCACCTCGCCACGGCGGCGGAACAGATTGCCCAGCGCCAGATGCGTCTCGACCGTGTCGCGGTTGTATTCGGCCAGCTTGAGGAAGACCTCGATCGCCTTGTCCTGCTCCTCGTTGAGCAGGTAGTTCAGGCCGCGGAAATAGTCCGAGGACAGCTCATTGACTGCCGCGCCGGAACGCCGCGCGCTGGCACGACGGGACGCCCACCAACCCAGCACGAAGGCGACGGCCGCCAGCGGCAGCAAGGCGTACCAGGACATCATGCGTCGGCCGTCTTCTTGCCGGCTTCCTTGCGGCGCTGCCGCTGCAGTCGCTGTTGCCGCAGGCTCACGCCCAGCCAGGCAGTGAGCCCGCCCAGCAGCCAGCCCAGCACCAGCGCGGCCAGCAGGGCCGCCCCCTTGGGCAGCCGCACGCGAGCAAACGCGAAGTCGTAGCCGACCAGGTCGGCATTGAGCGCGCCCACCACCACGCCGGCGGCGACGAAGAACACGAGGATGAGGATCACGATCAAGCGCATCCGGCGACTTTACCCGATCGTCCGCGCATGGCGCAGCAGGCGGACCTGGCCATGCGGGCGCGATTCAGCGGTGCCCGTGCGGGCCGAGGACGGCTTGTCACGACAAGGACGCCGGTGCCTCATCGGCGCCGGACCCATTCATCGCGAATGGATGGGGACAGCCGAGGGGTGCGAGCCGGAGCCGCCGACTCGAAGACCGCCAGGACGGCGATTTTCGAGATTCCAAAAAACAAAGGCAGGACCGGCTCGCGCCGCCTGCCTCGGTACATTCCTTGCGCGTGCGGCCTCAGCCGGCCACGGCCTCTTCCAGCCGCTGGTTGACGCGTTCGCGCAGTTCCTTGCCGGGCTTGAAGTGCGGCACGTGCTTGCCGGGCAGCGCCACCGAGTCGCCGGTCTTGGGATTGCGCCCCATGCGCGGCGGCCGGTAATGCAAGGCGAAGCTGCCGAAGCCGCGCACCTCGATGCGCTCGCCCTGGGACAGCGCCTGGCTCATCTGCTCGACCACGCTCTTGACCGCGAGCTCGACATCGGCAAACGCAAGATGGGTCTGACGCCTGGCCAGCGCCTCGATCAATTCGGATTTGGTCATGGTCCCCGTGTCCGCGACGTGTGACTCCGCGCTGCGTGGTGCGGGGCGGCTTCTGGCCGCCCCGCACCGGTGTCGCAACGCTTACTCGGCCTTGTTCAACTGCTCCTTGAGCAGCGCGCCGAGCTTGGTGGTGCCGCCGGCAGCCGAGGAGTACTCGGCCATCGCCTCCTGCACGTCTTCCTCGTCCTTGGCGCGGATCGACAGCGACAGCTGACGGCCCTTGCGGTCCATGCCGGTGAACTTGGCCTCGACCTTGTCGCCCACCTTGAGGTGCTGGGTGGCGTCGTCGATGCGCTCCTTGGCGATGTCGTTGGCGCGCAGGTAACCCTCCACGCCCTCGCCCAGGTCGATCACCGCACCCTTGGCGTCCACTTCCTTCACCGTGCCGGTGACGATGCTGCCGCGCGTGTGGTTGGCCATGAACTGGCCGAACGGATCCTGCTCCATCTGCTTGATGCCGAGCGAGATGCGCTCGCGCTCCGGATCCACCGCCAGCACCACGGCCTCGATCTCGTCGCCCTTCTTGAAGTTGCGCACGAGGTCTTCGCCGGACATCTGCCAGGAGATGTCGGACAGGTGCACCAAGCCGTCGATGCCGCCGTCCAGGCCGATGAACACGCCGAAGTCAGTGATCGACTTGATCTGGCCGGAGACCTTGTCGCCCTTCTTGTGCATGGCGGCGAAGGCTTCCCACGGGTTCGAGCGGGTCTGCTTGATGCCGAGCGAGATGCGGCGACGCTCTTCATCCACGTCCAGCACCATCACCTCGGTCTCGTCGCCGACCTGCACCACCTTGGCCGGATTGACGTTCTTGTTGGTCCAGTCCATCTCGGACACGTGGACCAGACCCTCGACGCCCGGCTCGATCTCGACGAAGCAGCCGTAATCGGTGACGTTGGAGACCTTGCCGAACAGGCGCGAGCCGACCGGGTAGCGACGCGAGATGTTCACCCACGGATCGTCGCCCAGTTGCTTCAGGCCCAGCGAGACGCGGTTGCGCTCCTTGTCGAACTTCAGCACACGCACTTCCAGCTCGTCGCCGACGTTGACGACTTCGCTCGGATGACGCACGCGCTTCCACGCCATGTCGGTGATGTGCAGCAGGCCGTCGATGCCGCCCAGGTCCACGAACGCGCCGTAGTCGGTGAGGTTCTTCACCACGCCCTTGATCACGGCGCCCTCGACCAGGCGCTCCAGCAGCTGCTCGCGCTCGGCGGAGAACTCGGTCTCGACGACGGCGCGGCGGCTGACCACCACGTTGTTGCGCTTGCGGTCGAGCTTGATGATCTTGAACTCGAGTTCCTTGCCCTCGAGGTAGGTCGGCTCGCGCACCGGGCGCACGTCGACCAGCGAGCCCGGCAGGAACGCGCGGACGTCCTTGATGTCGACGGTGAAGCCGCCCTTGACCTTGCCGGAGATCATGCCCTTGATGGTCTCCTCCTTGTCGAACGCCTCTTCGAGGTCGTCCCACACCATCGAGCGCTTGGCCTTCTCGCGCGACAGCTTGGTTTCGCCGAAACCGTCTTCCAGGGCTTCGAGAGCCACCTTCACGGGATCGCCGACGCTCACCTCGAGGGTGCCGTCCTCGCCCTTGAACTGCTCGATCGGGACGATGCCTTCGCTCTTCAGGCCCGCGTTGATCACGACGACGTCGTTGCGGATCTCCACCACGATGCCGGTGACGATGGCACCGGGCTTCAGCTTGGCGATGGCCTGCTGGCTCTGTTCAAACAGTTCGGCAAAACTTTCGGTCATGTTGATTCCAGAATGGGAAAGGACGGCTGCGATGCCCCGTGCGGGACTTGCACCGGCAGCGATCCACCGGTCGGGGTGTCTTCGGAACGGCCTTGCGGCACGCCCGTCGCCACCATGGTTGAATCCACGGCCACCATGGCCGGGGAACGGAAACCGCCGCGCCGCCCGGTCAGGGCTGCACGACGGCGAGAACCTTTGTGACTACCTGGTCAATGTCCATGCCGGTGGTATCCACCAGCACGGCCTCCGGCGCGGGCTTCAGTGGCGCGACCGTCCGCGACGCATCGCGGTGGTCACGCGCCTCGATCTCGCGCTGCAGACTCGATAGTGTAACGTTGAGTCCCTTTTCCTTCAACTGCTTATAGCGCCTTTTCGCCCGTTCGGCAGCGCTGGCGGTGAGGAACACCTTGAACGGCGCATCCGGGAAGATCACCGTGCCCATGTCGCGCCCGTCGGCCACCAGGCCGGGCGCCTTGCGGAAACCCAGCTGCAGCTCCACCAACGCCTGCCGTACCGGAGCGATCGAGGCGATCGCCGAGGCCGCCGCACCGGCGGTCTCGGTGCGCAGTTCGTCGGTGGCGTCGTGGCCGTTGACCAGGATGCGGGTGTCGCTGCCGTCGGTGCTGGCTTGGAAGCGGATCTTCGTGGCCTGCGCGCAGCGGGTCACCGCTTCGGCGTCGGAAAGATCCAGCCCCGCTGCCCCGGCGGCGTAGCCCACCGCCCGGTACAGGGCGCCCGAGTCCAGCAGCCGCCAGCCCAGGTGCTCGGCCACCCGCCGGCTGATCGTGCCCTTGCCGGAGCCCGAGGGGCCGTCGATGGTCAGCACGGGGACGACGGCGGTTCGGCTCATGACGGATCCTGGTCAGGCGTGGGGCCCGCATGGTATCGCGCCGACCTCCGCGGCATCGCGTACCATGCCGAAATTCCGCGCCACATGCTCCATTGCCACGCCATGAACGATCTCCGCCATGCATTCGATCAGGCCGCCGAGGACGTGAAACGGCTGGACTATCGTCCCGACAACGACACCTTGCTCAAGCTTTACGCGCTCTACAAGCAGGGTTCGGAGGGCGACGCGCAAGGCGAGCAGCCCGGCTTTTTCGATTTCGTGGGCACGGCCAAGCACGCGGCCTGGTTGCAGTTGCGCGGCCTGCCGCAGGGCGAGGCGATGCGCCGCTACATTGCTCTCGTGGAGCAGTTGCGGGCCTGAGCCGCGGACGGCGCTTGCGTCCGCGCTTCGCAACAGGCACATTCATACGATCGTTTGAACACGGTCGCGCCATGGACTTCCCCCACCTGTTCGCCCCGCTGGACCTGGGCCACGTCACCCTGTCCAACCGCATCCTGATGGGCTCCATGCATACCGGGCTGGAGGACAGGGCTGCCGACTACGACAAGCTGGCCGCCTATTTCGCCGAGCGCGCCCGCGGCGGCGTGGGGCTGATGGTGACCGGCGGCATCGCGCCCAGCATCGAGGGCTGGCTGAAGCCGTTCAGCGGGCGCCTCACCCTGCCCTGGCACAAGCCGCGCCACCGCAAGCTCACCGGCGCGGTGCATGCCGAAGGCGGGCGCATCTGCATGCAGATCCTGCACGCCGGACGCTACGGCTACCAACCGCTGTCGGTGGCGCCGTCGCGAATCAAGTCGCCGATCAGCCCGTTCACGCCACGGGCGCTTTCCGCAGGCGGCGTGGAGCGCACCATCCGCGACTTCGTGCACTGCGCGCAGCTGGCCCGGGAAGCGGGCTACGACGGCGTCGAAGTGATGGGCTCGGAGGGCTACCTCATCAACCAGTTCATCGCCGCGCGCACCAACCACCGCGACGATGCCTGGGGCGGTGACGCGGCGCGGCGCATGCGTTTTCCGGTGGAAATCGTGCGCCGTACGCGCGCGGCGGTGGGCCGCGACTTCATCATCATCTACCGGTTGTCGATGCTGGACCTGGTCGAAGGCGGCCAGGACTGGGACGAGATCGTCACGCTGGCCAAGGCCATCGAAGCCGCCGGCGCCAGCATCATCAACACCGGTATCGGCTGGCACGAGGCGCGCGTGCCCACCATCGTCACCAGCGTGCCGCGCGCCGGTTTCGCCTGGGTGACGCGGAAGCTCAAGGGCGAGGTTTCCATCCCGCTGGTCGCCACCAACCGCATCAACATGCCCGAAGTAGCCGAGCGCGTGCTGGCCGAAGGCGATGCCGACATGGTCTCGATGGCGCGCCCGCTGCTGGCCGATCCCGCGTGGGCGAACAAGGCGAAGGCCGGCTGCAGCGAACACATCAACACTTGCATCGCCTGCAACCAGGCCTGCCTCGACCATGTCTTCGTCAACAAGCGCGCGAGCTGCCTGGTCAACCCGCGTGCCTGCCACGAGACCGAGCTGAAAATCGAGCCGGCGCCGCACCGCAAGCGCATCGCCGTGGTGGGCGCGGGACCGGCTGGCATGGCCTGCGCCGCCACGCTGGGCGAGCGCGGCCACACGGTGACCCTGATCGACCGCGCCAGCGGGATCGGCGGCCAGTTCAACTACGCGAAGCGGATTCCGGGCAAGGAGGAGTTCCACGAAACCTTGCGCTATTACCGCCATCGCCTCGCCAACGCCGGGGTCGAAGTGAAGCTGGGCGTCGAGGCCGAGGCCGCCTCGCTCAAGGCCGCCGGTTATGACGAGGTCGTGGTCGCCACCGGCGTGCTGCCACGTCGCGTGAGTTTTCCTGGCAGCGACGACCCGCGCGTGCTGGGCTACCTCGACGTGCTCGCCCGCGACCGGCCGGTAGGTGGACGGGTGGCGGTCATCGGCGCCGGCGGCATCGGTTTCGACGTGGCCGAATTCCTGGTCGAACACCAGCCCTCGCCCACCACCGACGTGGCGCGCTGGGCCAGCGAATGGGGCGTGGATACACAGCTCGTGCAGCGCAGCGGCCTCCAGTCGCCGCAACCCGAGGTGCCGTTGCGCCAGGTCTGGCTGCTCCAGCGCAGCGAGGGCCGCCCCGGCGCCCGGCTCAACAAGACCACCGGCTGGGTGCACCGCGCCACGCTCAAGGCCAAGCGCGTGACCATGCTGGGCAAGGTCACCTACGAACGCTTCGACGATCGCGGCTTGCACCTCACGGTTGACGGAAAGTCACAGATTCTGCCGGTCGACACCGTGGTGGTCTGCGCCGGCCAGGAGCCGGATCGCCGCTTGGCCGGGGAACTGGCGGCCGCGGGCATCACGGCACATCTGATCGGCGGCGCCGACGTGGCGGCCGAGCTCGACGCGAAACGTGCCATCGATCAGGGAACGCGGCTGGCTTGCCAGCTCTGAGCGTAGACAAAGGCAAGAAAACCGCAAAAGAAAACGCCTCGCGAAGCGACGCATCGATAGGGCCCGGGGGGGGAGTGGCCAGTATCGTGTCTAGCGTCGCTGCGAGGCGAGGGTCACCACCATCGGGGGAGGGGGGTAGATGGTGGGACGGGAGGCATTTTATGAGCGACGCGTTCAAGTATCTAATATATATTTAGATCGTTCCTTATATGTATTTCGACTATGTTTGACTTCCGCCAATTGCGCTACTTCATCGCGGTCGCCGAGGAGTTGAGCTTCACTCGCGCCGCGATCCGCCTGCACATCTCCCAGCCACCGCTTTCCCAGCAGATCCAGGCGCTGGAACGGGACCTCGGCGTATTGCTGCTTGAACGCAGCAAGCGCCGGGTCGCCCTGACCGAGCCTGGACGGGTCTTCCTGGAACAGGCACGGCAGGTCCTGGCACAGGCCGAACTGGCACGCAGTCGCGCCACGGCGGCTGCGGCCGGCCACAGCGGCCAATTGCGGCTGGCCTACACGCTGTCGGTATCGTTCCACCCCGCCCTGCCGCACGCCCTGCTGCGTCACCGGCAGGTGGCGCCCGAGGTGAACGTCCAGTTGTGCGAGATGTACACCGAGCCGCAATTCGCGGCCTTGCTGGCCAACGAGATCGACGTGGGCTTCGTGCGCGACCGGCCCAGCCACATCCAGGCTGCGCGCCAGTTGCAATTGCGCGTGCTCGACCGCGAGCCCCTGCTGCTCGCCCTGCCCTCCAGCCACCCGCTGGCCGCACGCGAGGAACTGCGCATGGGCGAGGTGGCCGACGAAGCCTTCGTCACCCAGCCGCGCGAATTGGCCGCCACCTTGCACGACCGCCTGCGGACGCTGGCGGCCGAGGCCGGCTTCCAGCCCCGCATCGTGCAGCAGGCCCAGCAGATCAACGGCCTGCTGGCGCTGGTGGCCGCCGGCCTCGGCATGGCACTGGTGCCGGCGACGATGCGCGCGGTGCGCCTCGACGGCGTCAGTTATGTGCCATTGGCCGACCACGAGGCCCACCTGCTGCTGGCCGTGGCCAGCCGGGTCGGCGACCCGTCGCCGGTGTTGGCACAATTCCTCGCCACCGTGACGGAGTCCGCCGGCGGCGCCGACGACTGACGGGGCGACTTGTGGCTGGCGATTCAGCAAGTTATACTTGCGCGCTAGATTTTTTCGTTTGGTATCAGGAGCTCGCCGTGAAGGTGCTTAACTCGTTGAAGTCCGCCAAGGCGCGGCACCGCGACTGCAAGATCGTGCGTCGTCGCGGCAAGGTGTTCGTGATCTGCAAGAGCAACCCGCGTTTCAAGGCCCGCCAGCGCTGATTCCGGCGCGGCTTGTGCCGACGAAAGGCCGCGCCATGCGCGGCTTTTTTGTTGCCCGTCGCGCAGGCTGCACGCAAGCAGGAAAAACAAAGGCCCCGCACGAGCGGGGCCTTTGCATGCAACCTGACCGCCAGCTCACGCGTAGCGCACGCCGGTGATCTCGTAGCGCTTCACGCCGTTTGGCGCGTTGAACTCGAAGCTGTCGCCCTCGAGCTTGCCGATCAGCGCGCGCGCGATCGGCGAGGAGACCGCGATCAGGCCCTGCTTGATGTCGGCCTCGAGGTCGCCCACGATCTGGTAGGTCACCTCGGTGCCGCTGTCCTCGTCCGCCAGGTCCACGATCGCGCCGAACACCACCTTGCTGCCGGGGTTGAGTCGCGAAACGTCGATCACCTGGGCGGTGGAGAGCAGCGCCTCCAACTGGGCGATGCGGCCCTCGATGAAGCTCTGCAGCTCGCGCGCGGCGTGGTACTCGGCGTTCTCCTTGAGGTCGCCGTGAGCGCGGGCCTCGGCGATCGCCGCGATGATGCGCGGACGCTCCGTCGACTTCAGCCGCTCCAGCTCCGCGCGCAGCCGTTCCGAACCGGACTTGGTGATGGGGGCACGCGCGCTCATGCGTTCAGCTCCTTGTGCAGTTCCTGCAGGCTGTGCACGTCCTCGCTGCCGTGGAAATCCAGCGAATGAACCAGCGCACGCGCGCCCGCGACGGTGGTGGAATAGGTGACGCGCTGCTGCAGCGCCTCGCGCCGGATCGAGAACGAGTCGGCGATCGCCTGCTTGCCCTCGGTGGTGTTGACGATATAGACGATCTCGCCGTTCTTGATCAGGTCGACGATGTGCGGCCTGCCCTCGAGCACCTTGTTGACGCGCTCGCAGACCACGCCGTGGCCATTGAGATAGGCCGCCGTGCCGGCGGTGGCGACCAGGCTGAAGCCGCGGCGCAGCACCTCCTGCGCCACCGGCAGCAGGCGGTCCTTATCTGCATCGCGCACCGACACGAACACCTTGCCCTTCGGCGGCGTCTTGATGCCGGCGGCGTCGTGACCGCGCGCGAACGCGGCCCCGAAGCTGCGGCCCACGCCCATCACCTCGCCGGTGGAGCGCATCTCGGGGCCGAGGATGGGATCGACGTTCTGGAACTTCAGGAACGGGAAGATCGCTTCCTTCACCGAGTAATACGCGGGAATCACTTCCTTCGTGGCGCCCTGCTCCGGCAGCGACTTGCCGGCCATCGCGCGCGCGGCGATCTTCGCCAGCGGCACGCCGGTGGCCTTGGACACGAACGGCACCGTGCGCGACGCGCGCGGATTCACTTCGAGGATGAACACGGTATCGCCCTGGATCGCGAACTGCGTGTTCATCAGGCCGATGACCTTCAGCTCCTTCGCCATCGCAGCGACCTGTCGGCGCATCTCGTCCTGCACTTCCTGCGAGAGCGAGTACGGCGGCAGCGAGCAGGAGGAGTCGCCGGAATGCACGCCGGCCTCCTCGATGTGCTCCATGATGCCGCCGATCAGCACGTTGCCCTGGGCGTCGGCGATGATGTCCACGTCCACCTCGACCGCGTGGTCGAGGAAGCGGTCCAGCAGCACCGGCGAATCGTTGGAGACCTGCACCGCCTCGCGGATGTAGCGCGCAAGGTCGGCGTCGTCGTACACCACTTCCATCGCGCGGCCGCCCAGCACGTAGCTGGGGCGCACCACCAGCGGGTAGCCGATCTCGCGCGCCAGCGCGAGCGCCTCGTCGGCGTTGCGCGCAGTGCGGTTCGGCGGCTGGCGCAGGCCGAGCTTCACGATCATCTGCTGGAAGCGTTCGCGGTCCTCGGCGAGGTCGATCGAGTCGGGCGAGGTGCCGATGATCGGCGTGCCCGCGGCTTCCAGCGCGCGCGCCAGCTTCAGCGGGGTCTGGCCGCCATACTGCACGATCACGCCTTTGGGCTTCTCGAGATCGACGATCTCGAGCACGTCTTCCAGCGTCAACGGCTCGAAGTACAGGCGATCGGAGGTGTCGTAGTCGGTGGAGACGGTTTCCGGGTTGCAGTTGACCATGATGGTCTCGAACCCGTCCTCGCGCAGCGCCAGCGCGGCATGCACGCAGCAATAGTCGAACTCGATGCCCTGGCCGATGCGGTTCGGGCCACCGCCCAGCACGATGATCTTCTCGCGGTTCGTCGGGTTCGCCTCGCACTCTTCCTCGTAGGTCGAGTACATGTAGGCGGTGGTGGTGGCGAACTCGGCGGCGCAGGAGTCCACCCGCTTGTACACCGGCCGCACGCCCAGGGTGCGGCGCAGGTGGCGCATGGCCGCCTCGTCGCTGCCGGTCAGCTCGGCCAGGCGCGCGTCGGAGAAGCCCATGCGCTTCAGTTCGCGCATGCGCGGTGCGTCCAGCGCGGCGATGCCTTGCGCCTTGACCGTGTTTTCAGCCAGCACGATGTCCTCGAACGCGGCGAGGAACCACGGATCGACGCGACTGAGTTCGTGCACTTCGTCCAGCGTGAGGCCGGCGCGGAACGCGTCGGCGAGATGGAACACGCGATCGGGTCGCGGCTCGCGCAGCTCGCGCTTCAGCGTAACCAGGCCGTCTTCCGTGGCGATGTCCAGCCCGGTGGGGTTGAGTCCGGTCTTGCCGATCTCCAGTCCGCGCAGCGCTTTCTGCAGCGATTCGGTAAAGCTGCGGCCGATCGCCATCACCTCGCCCACCGACTTCATCTGGGTGGTGAGGCGGGCGTCGGCGCGCGGGAACTTCTCGAACGCGAATCGGGGAATCTTGGTGACCACGTAGTCGATGGTCGGCTCGAACGAGGCCGGCGTCTTGCCGCCGGTGATGTCGTTCTTCAGTTCGTCCAGCGTGTAGCCCACGGCGAGCTTCGCGGCGATCTTGGCGATCGGGAAGCCGGTGGCCTTGGAGGCCAGCGCCGAGGAGCGCGACACGCGCGGGTTCATCTCGATCACCACCACGCGGCCATCCGCGGGATTGATGCCGAACTGCACGTTGGAGCCGCCGGTGTCCACGCCGATCTTGCGCAGCACCGCGATGCTGGCATCGCGCAGGCGCTGGTATTCCTTGTCGGTGAGCGTCTGCGCCGGCGCCACGGTGATCGAATCACCGGTATGCACGCCCATCGGGTCGAGGTTCTCGATCGCGCAGATGATGATGCAGTTGTCCGCGGTGTCGCGGACCACTTCCATCTCGAACTCCTTCCAGCCCAGCACCGATTCGTCGATCAGCACCTCGTGCGTGGGCGAAAGCTCCAGGCCCCGTTTCACGATGGCCTCGAACTCTTCCTTGTTGTAGGCGATGCCGCCGCCGGAACCGCCCAGCGTGAAGCTGGGGCGGATGATGATGGGGAAACCCAGCTCGGCCTGGATCTCCACCGCGTGCTCGTAGCTCTTGGCCACGCCGGACTTGGGGCTCTCCAGCCCGATCTCGGTCATCGCCTGCTTGAACAGCTCGCGGTCCTCGGCCATGCGGATCGCGTCGCGCTTCGCGCCGATCAATTCGACCTTGTACTTGTCCAGCACGCCGTGGTCGGCGAGGTCGAGCGCGCAGTTCAGCGCGGTCTGGCCGCCCATGGTGGGCAGCACCGCGTCGGGCTTTTCCTTGGCGATGATGCGTTCCACCGTCTGCCAGTTGATCGGCTCGATGTAGACGGCGTCGGCCATCTCCGGGTCGGTCATGATGGTGGCGGGATTGGAGTTCACCAGGATCACCCGGTAGCCCTCTTCCTTCAGCGCCTTGCACGCCTGCGCGCCGGAGTAGTCGAACTCGCAGGCCTGGCCGATCACGATCGGGCCGGCGCCGATGATCAGGACGCTCTTGATGTCTCTACGCTTGGCCATCTCAGCGGGCCTCCTGCATCAGCTTGGCAAACCGGTCGAACAAGTAACCGATGTCGTGGGGGCCGGGCGAGGCTTCCGGGTGGCCCTGGAAGCAGAACGCGGGGCGGTCGGTGAGCGCGAAGCCCTGCAACGTGCCGTCGAACAGCGAGCTGTGGGTGATGCGCACGTTCGCCGGCAGCGTGGCCGGGTCCACCGCGAAGCCGTGGTTCTGGCTGGTGATCAGCACGCGGCCGTCGTCGCGGTCCTTCACCGGGTGATTCGCACCGTGGTGGCCGAACTTCATCTTCAGCGTCTTCGCGCCCAGCGCGAGCCCCATGATCTGGTGGCCAAGGCAGATGCCGAACAGCGGGATCTTCGCGTCGAGGAAGGCCTTGGTGGCGGTGATCGCGTAGTCGCAGGCCGCCGGATCACCGGGGCCGTTGGACAGGAACACGCCGTCCGGCTGCATCGCCAGCACTTCGGCAGCCGGGGTCTGCGCCGGCACCACGGTGATGTCGCAGCCCTGCTCGGCGAGCAGGCGCAGGATGTTGTGCTTCACGCCGAAGTCGTAGGCGACGACCTTGAAGCGCTTTGCCGGCTGGTTGAAGGCCTGGGCGTCGAGGTCGTAGACGCCCGCGTTCCACGCATAAGCCTTGCCGGTGCACACCACCTTGGCCAGGTCCATGCCGTTCAAGCCCGGGAAGGCGCGTGCCTTGGCCAGCGCGGCGGCCTCGTCCACGGTTTCGCCGGCCACGATGCAGCCGGCCAGCGCGCCCTTGTCGCGCAGGATGCGGGTGAGGCGGCGGGTATCGATGCCGGCGATCGCCACCACGCCGTGGCGCTTCAGGTAATCGGGCAGGCTTTCGGTGCTGCGCCAGTTGCTCGCCCGGCGTGGCACGTCGCGCACGATCAGGCCGGCGGCATGCACCCGGTCGGACTCGGCATCCTCGGCGTTGCAGCCGGTGTTGCCGATGTGGGGATAGGTCAGGGTGACGATCTGCCGGCTGTACGAGGGATCGGTGAGGATCTCCTGGTAGCCGGTCATGGCGGTGTTGAAGACCACCTCGCCGACGGTTTCGCCAGTCGCGCCGACGGCGTGGCCGTGGAACACGCTGCCGTCTTCGAGGGCAAGCAGAGCAGGGAGAGACATGGGAACCGCCTTTCGGGTGCAGCAAAGTCCGCAAGCCGCACGAGGCAGGCTTGAGAACCTTGGAAGGGAGGGCATTCGGGCGGGTCACAATGATAGGCGCGACGACGCTGGCTGTCCACTTCGATCGAGGCAAAGACGTTGCTTCCGTCAGCCAGCGTATCGCCGCGCGGCGCTACACTGCGCATCGTTTCCAACGGAGTGAAGTCGGTTCATGAGTCCGGACGCCCTGCTCGATCCTGCCCGTCTCGAACGCCCGGACACCTTGGTGCGGCAGGCACCGTTCCCGTTCATGGTCGCCCACGGCCAGTTGCCGGACGAGGCGCGCGGCGACCTGGACCGCGACTTCCCGCGTTACCCCAGCGCCGGCTTCTTCCCCTGGGACCCGGCCGATTGCGGCCCCTCGGTGAATGCACTGGTGGAACAACTCACCGCGCCGGCCTTCGCCGGGCTGATCGGCCAGCGGCTGGGCATCGCCGACCTCGGCCAGTACCCCACCCTGGTGACGCTGTGCCGCCTGCTGAACAAGCGCCACGGCACCATCCACACCGACAGCAAGTCCAAGGTGGCCACCGCCCTGCTCTACCTCAACCCGCAATGGCCCGACACCAGCGACGGCTGCCTGCGTTTCCTCGACAAGATCGACGACATCGACGCCACCGTGACGCCGGAGCTGCCGCCGCTGTACGGCGAGTTCGCGGTGTTCAAGCGCTGCGACAACTCCTTCCACGGCCACCTGCCCTACGAAGGTGAGCGCCGGGTGATCCAGGTGGCTTGGCTCACCAGCGAGGAGGAGAAGCTGCGCAAGACCAAACGCGGCAAGTTCTCCCGCCTGTTCAAGAAGCTGTTCGGCAAGCTGGACACGCGCTACGGCGCCGATCGCGATCGCAACGCCGCACATCCGGACTGAACTAGCGGATGAAGTGCCAGCCGACGTAGGCGGCAAACACGCCGTACAGCAGACCCACCGGCAACAGCCAGCGCGCATCCACCCGGCCGCGGCGGAACAGCCACCACAGGTAGACGATGGCGGCCGCTGTGAGCGCGCCGGACACGATCAGCGGCGTGTCGAACAACCACGGCGTGGCGAAGATCGCCAGTGCGCTGGGAATCGTCGCCTGGATCATCATCGCGCCGGAGATGTTGGCCAGCGCCAGCCGCTCCTTGCCCTGACGCACCCAGATCAGCGCATTCAGCGTCTCCGGCAGTTCGGTCGCCACCGGACTCAGCACCAGCGCCACCAGGTGCGGCGGCAGGGCAAGCGCCAAGCCGATTGCCTCCAGTTGCCCCACGAACACCCGCGAGGCCACGGCGATCACCACCAGTGCTGCCACAGTCTGCGCCGCCACCCAGCGCATCGCCGGCTCGGCTTGGTGCGGGCGCAGCTTCAGCGGCTCCAGCGACTCCTCCGCGGGTGCAGTGTCGACGCTGCGCATCTCGCGCCACACATACAGCGCGTAGGCCAGCAGGAACAGCACACCCAGCCACGGCTTGAGCGCGAACGCCACCAGCCCCAGGCCCACCTTCACCGCGAAGATCGCCAGAAACCACGCCTGGTCGCGGGCCAGCCGTTGATGGTCGACCCGCACCTGCATGTCTGCGCGCCGCAAGCGGGCGCGGTTGCGCCACAGCGCGATGCCCACCACCGCATAGGCGATCGTGGCCAGCACCAGCGGGCCACCCATCGCCGCGCCCACGCCGATGTCGCGCGCCTCGGGCGTCTTGCCGAAGATCACCGCCACGAAGGTCACCGCGCTTTCCGGCAGCGCCGTACCGAATGCAGCGAGCACGGTGCCGGTGGCGGTGGCACCCAGGCTGAGCTTGCGGCCCAGCCATTCGATGCCGTTGACGAAGTATTCGCAGGCGAGATAGATCGCGCCGGCCGAGACGAGGAACAGGCAGAGGGTGAGCAGCATGGGGGCACGGGGCCGGGCGAACGGATGGACCGATGGCACAGCGACACCGTTCGCCCGGCCGGGTGAACACGTCGCTGGCCAAAGGTCTCGCCGGGCAAGACACCACCGGGTGGCGATGTCTGCTGTCCGCACCATGGCGCCGGGAAACGGCGACCAAGTCTGTTGATGCGAACGCCTCGGGGGACGAGGCTGGCTACTCCCCAATGACAGGCTGGCGATGGTAGCGGCCGGCCACAACGCGGGCAAGCCGGGGCTGGGATGGCAGTGGCCGTGTGCCGCACCCTTCCCCGACGGCGCGAAGTCTGAGGCGCCCGAGCAGCAACCATGCCAGCACGACAGGCCGCGGGGCATCGAATCCGCCCCACCTAGCCGCCTGAACGGCCTGCCCCGTGGCGTTACCCCGCATTAGCAGGCTGTTGAGAAACCTCCGCGCGCCGCCGCGGTCATAGACGTTCTCAATCACTGACCGCCCGATCCGATGCGCAGCCCCGACGTCCAGCAGCTTGGCATGTTCTCGTATGTATCGGTCGAAG
>NZ_MUNP01000072.1 GCF_002001105.1 Rhodanobacter sp. C06
CTGTTTGCGCTGGTCAACCTATGGATGGCGCGCGGGATACTGCTGCAACCGAGATAGGGTTGCTGCGTCCGCCGTGGCCTGAAAAGGCTGGCGGCGGCACGAAGAACATGGAATGGGGCTCGCGGGCGGGAGCATCTTGCCTGCCGCTGGCTCAAATACGCGCCGAGAGCATGAGGCGGTGATTGATCAGACCATCCCTAAGACAATCCGACACTTAGCTGCGCTCGGCGAAGTCCTCTCCTGGCACCAATTGTAGACGAAGCCCGCAGCGATGCGGGCTTCGTCGTTTCTGCAGGCAGCCTTCTTCAGCGGCTTGCCGGACCCTTCAACTCCACCATGTTGCCCTGCGGGTCGTAGCAGTAGATCGACGGCCCTTCGCCGCGCGCGCCGTAGCGCGAGCCCAGCTCGCCGATGCGCACGCCGTGCGCACGGAGATGGGCGAGGATCGCCGCCTCGTCCCAGTCCTCCACGCGCAGGCAGAGGTGATCCATGTTGTGGCCTTCCGCACCCGGTGCGGCGCCGCCCTGCCGGCCCAGCTTGCCGTCCATGCCGACCAGGTCGATCAGCGAGGCGCCGGCGCGCAGCTGCACCAGGCCGATCGCGTCCTGCCGTCGCTCCTCGCGGCAGCCCAGCACCTCGCAGTAGAAGCGCTGCATCGCTTCGAGGTCGATGGCGCGCAACACGACATGATCGATTTCGCCGATGCGTATCATGGTGCTCCCATGGGCTGACGGATGAAGGGTCGAGCATAGCCCACGCCCCCATCTCACCGTCCCGACGAGATCCCCATGCCCCGCCCTCGCGCCCACCTGCGCCGCGCCTTTGCCGTCCTGCTCGCAGGCACGCTGGCCACTGCCTGCTCGGCCCTGCCCGGCCGCGACGCGGCGCCGCTGTTCGAGCGCGTCACGCTGGCGAAGCCGGGCGACAACGGCGTGCACACCTATCGCATTCCCGCGCTGGCGGTGGCGAAGGACGGCACCTTGCTGGCCAGCTACGACGCGCGCCTCGACGCGGCGCACGACCTGCCCGGCAAGATCGACATCCTGCTGCGCCGCAGCCGCGACGACGGACGGACCTGGAGCGCGCCGCAGACCGTGGTGCGCCACACCGAGGGTGCCGGTGCCGGCGCCGGCGACAGCAGCCTGCTGGTGGACCGCGACACCGGCCGCGTGTTCCTGTTCCATGCCTGGGCGCCGCGCGGTGTGGGTTTCCCCAACGCGCAGGCGGGCAACGCCGTCGACAGCACCACCACGCTGCACCCGCGCTACGTCTGGTCGGACGACGACGGCGCCACCTGGCAGGGGCCGCGCGACCTGATCGCGGCGATCAAGCGCCCCGACTGGAAGGGCATGTTCGCCACCTCCGGCCACGGCATCCAGTTGTTCGATGATCACTCCGCACGCGGACGGCTGATCCAGCCCTACGTGTTCCGCGGCTCCGACAACCTCGTCCATGCCGTCAACGCCTACAGCGGCGACCACGGCACCAGCTGGCACATCGGCGCCCCGCTCGGCGGCCGGCTGGACGAGAACAAGGTGGTGGAACTGGCCGACGGCACGGTGATGCAGAACAGCCGCTCCTCCGATCCGAAGGTGCATGCGCGCATGGTCGCGCTGTCGCGGGACGGCGGCATCCATTTCGGGCCGACGGAACCCGACCCGCAACTGCCCGACCCGCACAACAACGGCGACCTCATCCGCGTCGCGCCGCTGGCCGCCACCGACCGGCCGGAATCGCACTGGCTGCTGTTCAGCAACACCGCCGACCCGACCGAGCGCCGCACGCTCACCGTGCGCATGTCCTGCGACGACGGCCGCGACTGGAACGCCGGCCGCGTGGTCGATCCGGGCGACGCGATGTACTCGGTGATGGCGCGCCTGCCGGACGGCAGCTTCGGCATCTTCTGGGAGGACGGCGACGGCAACCTCAGCTACGCGCGCTTCAACCTCGCCTGGCTGGGCCATCCCTGCCGCAGCTGAATCGCACCGTCGGGCAGGCGTGCACCGCCCGCCGTCCCTGTATAATCGGCGGGTGAAAACGCATGGTGGGAGAAGCGGCGCCCTCGCAAGAAGTGCACCGCTGCCGAAGGCGCAACGCCCGTAATCGCTCAGGCCCCATACCATCCTGCGTCAAGCACTCTGGAGAGAGCGGTTGAATCCGCCGCCGAAGGGGCACGAGGTGCGCTCATTGCGCCTCCAAACTCTCAGGCAAAAGGACAGAGGGGCGCCCCGCGTGCGGCTCGCACGTTGACTTCGGACGCCCCTGCCATGAGCCAGACCCCCTCTTCCCTGCGCGAGCTGGAACAGCACGACGCCTTCATCGCGCGCCATATCGGCCCCAACGACGCCGAGATCGCGCACATGCTGCACACCATCGGCCACGCTTCGCTGGAGGCGCTGACCGACGCCATCGTGCCCGGCAAGATCAAGTCGCCCGCCCCGCTGGCGCTGCCCGCCGCCATGAGCGAAGTGGACGCGCTGGCGAAGATCCGCGCCGTTGCCGGCAAGAACCAGGTGTTCCGCAGCTTCATCGGCCAGGGCTACTACGGTACCCACACGCCGAACGTCATCCTGCGCAACATCCTCGAGAACCCGGCGTGGTACACGGCCTACACCCCGTACCAGGCGGAGATTTCGCAGGGCCGCATGGAGGCGCTGATCAACTTCCAGACCATGTGCGCCGACCTCACCGGCATGGAGATCGCCAGCGCCTCGCTGCTGGACGAAGCCACCGCGGCGGCCGAGGCGATGACCCTGGCCAAGCGCTCGGCCAAGGCCAAGGGCAACGTCATCGTGGTGTCCGGCGATGCGCACCCGCAGACCATCGAGGTGATGCGCACGCGCGCCGAGCCGCTGGACCTGACGATCAAGCTGGCCAATTCCGCCGAGGAATGGGATGCCGCGATCGCCGGCGACGACTACTTCGCGGCGCTGATCCAGTACCCGGCCAGCAGCGGCTGGCTGATGGACTGGAGCGACGAGGTCGCGAAGATCCACGCCAGGAACGCGCTGGCCATCTTCGCCAGCGACCTGCTGGCGCTGACCCTGCTCAAGTCGCCGGGCGAGATGGGCGCGGACATCGTGATCGGCAACACCCAGCGTTTCGGCGTGCCGTTCGGCTTCGGCGGTCCGCACGCTGCCTTCATGGCCTGCCGCGATGCCTACAAGCGCTCGATGCCGGGCCGCCTGATCGGCGTCTCCATCGACGCCGAAGGCAACAAGGCCTACCGCCTCACCTTGCAGACGCGCGAGCAGCACATCCGCCGCGAGAAGGCCACCAGCAACATCTGCACCGCGCAGGTGCTGCTGGCCGTGATGGCCTCGATGTACGCCGTCTACCACGGCCCGGAAGGCCTGACGCGCATCGCCACGCGCGTGGCGCGCCTCGCCGCGATCCTCAAGGCCGGCCTTGCGCAGCTCGGTTTCACCGCCAGCCACCACGACAGCGCGTTCGACACGATCAGCCTGAAGACCGGCGAGCGCACCGACGCGATCGCGGTGCGCGCCGTGGCGCTGGGCGCCAACCTGCGCAAGGCGTGGGGCGAATACCTGTGCATCTCGCTGGACGAGACCACCACGCGCGCCGACATCGAACTGCTGTGGCGCATCTTCGGCGGCGACGACGCCACGCTGCCCAGCATCGACGCACTGGACGCCAGTGCGCCATCGCTGATCCCGCCGGCCCTGCGGCGCACCTCGGCCTTCCTCACCCACCCGGTGTTCAACACCCATCACAGCGAGCACGAGCTGCTGCGCTACCTGCGCGCGCTGGCCGACAAGGACCTGGCGATGGACCGCACGATGATCCCGCTGGGCTCGTGCACCATGAAGCTCAACGCCACCGCCGAGATGATACCGGTGACCTGGCCGGAGTTCGGCAACATCCATCCGTTCGCGCCGGCCGCGCAGACGCAGGGCTACCAGGAACTGATCGCCGGGCTGGAAGCGCAACTGGTGGAAATCACCGGCTACGACGCGGTCAGCCTGCAGCCGAACTCCGGCGCGCAAGGCGAATACGCCGGCCTGCTGGCGATCCGCGCCTGGCACCAGTCGCGCGGCGAAGGCCATCGCGACATCTGCCTGATCCCCGAGTCCGCCCACGGCACCAACCCGGCTTCCGCGCAGATGTGCGGCATGAAGGTGGTGGTCACCAAGTGCGACGCCAACGGCAACGTGGACCTGGCGGACATCCGCGCGCAGGCCGAGAAGCACTCGGCGAACCTCGCCGCGATCATGCTCACCTACCCGTCCACCCACGGCGTGTTCGAGGAGGACGTGGTGGCGATCTGCGACATCGTCCACCAGCACGGCGGTCAGGTGTATACCGACGGCGCCAACATGAACGCCCTGGTCGGCGTGGCCAAGCCCGGCAAGTGGGGCTCGGACGTCAGCCACCTCAACCTGCACAAGACCTTCTGCATCCCGCACGGCGGCGGCGGCCCGGGCGTGGGCCCGTGCGCGGTGCGCTCGCACCTCGCGCCGTTCCTGCCCAAGGCGCTCGGCAACGACGGCGCGCGCACGCAAGGCACCGGCAATGGCGCGATGGTCAGCGCCGCCACCTTCGGCAGCGCGTCGATCCTGCCGATCTCCTGGATGTACATCACGCTGATGGGGCAGCAGGGCCTGCGCAAGGCCACCCAGGTGGCGCTGCTCAACGCCAACTACATCGCCAAGCGGCTGGCGCCGCACTACCCCACGCTGTACACCGGCCGCAACGGCCTGGTGGCGCACGAGTGCATCCTCGACCTGCGCCCGATCAAGGACGCCACCGGCATCAGCGCGGAGGACGTGGCCAAGCGCCTGATCGACTTCGGCTTCCATGCGCCCACGCTGAGCTTCCCGGTCGCCGGCACGCTGATGGTGGAACCCACCGAGAGCGAATCGCAGTACGAGCTGGACCGCTTCATCGACGCGATGATCCAGATCCGCGACGAGATCCGCGCGGTGGAGGAGGGCAAGCTCGACCGCGACGACAACCCGCTGCGCAACGCCCCGCATACCGCGTTCGCGGTCTGCGCCAGCGAGTGGACGCACGCCTACCCGCGCGAACTGGCCGCCTTCCCGCTGCCCTCGCTGAAGCTGCAGAAGTACTGGCCGCCGGTGGCGCGCGTGGACAACGTCTACGGCGACAAGAACATCATGTGCGCGTGCATACCGGTGGATGCGTACAAGGAAGAAGTCGAGGCGTGATGGCCCGCCCCTAACCCGCATGCGGGTTAGGGGTCTGCACCACCTGCATGTCGGGCTGAAGCCCGACCTACCGTATGCCTGACGTAGGTCGGGTTCCAGCCCGACATGCCACACACATCAGCAGCGCCTCCAAGCCCCGCCTCGCGTGGGGCTTTTTCGTTCCAGGAGTGCGGTCATGGATGGCCGCCTGTCTGATTCGCGCAATCAGGGACGACCACATGCTTAGCGGCATTGAATCCGCCTCATCTCCCCGCATGTGTACTTTGCACATGCCCGCAGGGCCGCACGCCGGCACACGTGCCAGAATGCAAATTCCCCAGGCGCCATCCATTCCCCGGGATCGAGAGGTCATCGCCTTGAACGCTTCCACGCTCGCCGAAGCCGGCCGCCGCATCGACGCCGTCACCACGCCGCTGCCGCGGACACCGGACCTGCACGAGACCGATCCCGCGCGCATGCGCCGGGCGTTGCGCGAGTACTTCACCAGCACCTTCGACCGCTACGAGTCGCTGTTCCAGACGCTGGCCGTCGATGCGGCCTGGTACGAGCCGGCTATCACGCTGCGCCATCCGCTGGTCTTCTACTACGGCCACACCGCCACGTTCTTCGTCAACAAGCTGCTGTTGACGCGGATGATCGAGGAGCGCGTCGACCCGCATCTCGAATCCGTGTTCGCGGTGGGCGTGGACGAGATGGGCTGGGACGATCTCAATGACGCGCACTACGAGTGGCCCAGCGTGGCCGAGGTGCAGGCTTATCGCGACAAGGTGCGCGCGCTGGTGCTGCGCCAGATAGACGAGGCGCCGCTGAGCTTGCCGATAGCCTGGGACCACCCGTGGTGGGCCATAGTCATGGGCATCGAGCACGAGCGCATCCACCTGGAAACCTCGTCGGTGCTGATCCGCCAGCACAAGCTGGCCTACGTGAAACCGCACTCCGCGTGGCAGCCCTGCACGCAAACCGGCGAGGCGCCGCAGAACACGCTGGTGAAGGTGCCGGCCGGCAAGGTCGTGCTGGGCCGCGGCATCGCCAGCGCCATCTACGGCTGGGACAACGAATACGGCAGCCATGAAACCGAGGTGCCCGCCTTCGAGGCCAGCCGCATGCTGGTCAGCAACCGCGAGTTCCTCGCCTTCGTCGAAGCCGGCGGCTACACCCAATCCGGTTACTGGGAAGACGAAGGCAACGGCTGGCGCGAATTCGCCAAGGCCGACCATCCCACGTTCTGGCGCCGCTCGGACGAGGGCTGGCTGCTGCGACTGATGACCGCCGAAGTGCCGATGCCTTGGGACTGGCCGGTGGAAGTGAACTACCACGAGGCCAAGGCGTTCTGCCGTTGGAAATCCGCCCATAGTGGCCAGCCGGTGCGCCTGCCCACCGAGGACGAGTGGTATCGCCTGTATGCCGAAAGCCGGCGCGGCGTGCCGGACGGCGAAACGCCGGACGCGAACCTCAACCTCGCGCACTGGGCTTCGTCATGCCCGGTGAACCATTTCGCGCAAGGCGAGTTCTTCGATGTCGCCGGCAATGCCTGGCAGTGGACGGAAACGCCGATCTATCCATTCGAAGGTTTCCAGGTACACCCGATCTACGACGACTTCAGCACGCCCACCTTCGACGGCCGCCACAACCTGATGAAGGGCGGCTCGTGGATCGCCACCGGCAACGAGGCCGAGGCCGCCTCGCGCTACGCCTTCCGCCGCCACTTCTTCCAGCATGCAGGGTTTCGCTACGTGATTTCCAAGCACCTCAAGCCGGCCCCGGCCTCGCACTACGAAACCGACAAGCTGCTCAGCGAATACGCCGAGTTCCACTATGGCGACAGCTATTTCGGCGTGCCGAACTTCCCGCAGGCGCTGGCGGAACTGGCGATCACGGCGCTGGGCAATGCGCCGAAGCGCACTGCGCTGGATCTCGGCTGCGCCTCCGGCCGCGCCACGTTCGAGCTGGCCCGCCACTTCGGCCGCGTCACCGGCGTGGACTTCTCCGCGCGCTTCATCGGGCAAGGCGTGGCGCTGGCGCGCGGCGACAGCCTGCGCTACCTGCTGGCGGACGAAGGCGAGCTGGTCGAATACAAGTCGCGCAACCTCGCCGAGCTTGGCCTCGCGGACACCGTCGCCAAGGTGGAGTTCTTCCAGGGCGACGCCTGCAATCTCAAGCCACAGTTCACCGGCTACGACTTCATCCTCGCCGCGAACCTGATCGACCGCCTCTACAACCCGGCGCAGTTCCTCGAAGCGATCCACGAGCGCCTGAATCCCGGCGGCATCCTGATGATCACCTCGCCCTACACCTGGCTCGCCGAACACACGCCGCGCGCGGACTGGGTGGGGGGCTTCAAGAAGGACGGCGAAAGCTTCACCACGCTGGACGGCCTCGACGCCATCCTCGGCAAATACTTCGAACGGCTGGGCGAGCCACGCGCGGTGCCGTTCGTGATACGCGAGACACGCCGCAAGTTCCAGCACACCTTGTCCGAAGTGACGCTGTGGCGGCGACGCGCATAGGCTGCCACGGGGTCTCCTCCCCCTGCATGCAGGGGGAGGCCGGGAGGGGGTTGGCCTTTTGCCCTCCAACCCGGGCACCCCACCCCAACCCTCCCCTGCACGCAGGGGAGGGAGTCCCACCGGCAAGGATGGAATACGCGCCGTGAAATTCGATTTCGACCAGCCCATCGACCGCCACGGCAGCCACGCGACGAAGCTCGACGCCCGCGCGCAGAAGTTCGGCACGGCCGATGTCGCGCCGCTGTGGATCGCCGACATGGATTTCGCCGCGCCACCGTGCGTGGTCGAGGCGCTGCAGGAACGCGCCCGTCATCCGATCTACGGCTACACGCAATACCCGGCCAGCCTGCTTGATGCACTGATCGGCTGGTGCGCGCGACGCCATCGCTGGACGGTGACGCGCGAGGCCATCGTGCCGGTCAACGGCGTGCTGGCCGCGCTCTCCGCCGCGCTGCAGGCGGTGACGTCACCCGGCGACGCGGTGATCGTGCAGCCGCCGGTCTACGGCGGCTTCTTCCACGCCACCAGTGCCTGCGGCCGCAAGCTGGTGTTCAACCCGCTGCTCGAACGCGATGGCCGCTACACGATGGATTTCGCGCAACTGGGGCAGTGCGTGAAGGATGGCGCGCGCGTGCTGCTGCTGTGCAATCCGCACAACCCGGTGGGTCGCGTCTGGAGCGAAGCCGAGCTCACCGAACTGCTGCAGCTCGCGCGCCGCCACGAACTGGCCATCATCAGCGACGAAGTGCACGGCGACCTCGCGCTGCCCGACGCGCGCCACATCCCGCTGGCCACGCTCGCCCGCACGGACGACCGCATCATTTCGGTGGTTTCGCCCAGCAAGAGCTTCAACCTGCAGGGCCTGGCGCTGTCCGTGCTGGTGGCATCGCGGGCGGAGCTGCGTGCCGCAGTGGTGCGCAAGGTCGACGAGCTGCATCTCGACGGCGCCAATCCATTCGCGATCGCTGCAGCGGAGGCGGCGTGGTCGCAAGGCGATGCATGGCTGGACACCCTGCTCGGCTACCTCGCCGGCACGCGCGATCTGGTCGCCGAACGCCTGCGCACACAGCTACCCGCGCTGCGCCTGCAGCCGGCCGAGGCCGGCTATCTGCTGTGGCTGGATTGCCGCGCACTGGGCACGGACGACCACGCGCTGCGCGATTTCTTCGTCCACCACTGCAAGCTCGGCCTGAATCCCGGCATCGACTTCGGCCCCGGCGGCAGCGGCTTCATGCGCATGAACATCGGTGCGCCGCGGCGCAATGTCGAGGCGGCGCTGGATGCCATCGAGGCGGCAGTGGGGTGATGACTCTCGCCAAAGCCAAAGGCTGCTTCCGACCCTGAGGAATCAGCCGGCGTCTTGATCTGGCTGCCACAAAGCCGCCGGTCGGAACTTTGCCCACGCTCGGCGTGCACAGTTGGGTTCGGAGCGACAGAGGAGCTGCGTGCGATTTGCGCCCGCGGGGTCATCCGCTTGCAAATCACCCATGCTCGCCTTACAGTGAACCAAATGGTTCAGTATCAAGCCCGCCTCGACGCAACGTTCGCCGCGCTCTCCGATGTCACCCGACGCGGCGTACTGGAGCAGCTCTGGCGTGCAGACGCCTCAGTCACCGATCTTGCCCAACGGTTCCGCATGACCCTCACGGGCATGAAGAAGCACGTCAGCATCCTGGAGCAGGCGGGGCTGGTGACCACGGAGAAGATCGGGCGCGTGCGAACCTGCAGGCTCGGGCAGCGACGGCTGGAAGAAGAGGCCGCCTGGATCGAGCAACACCGCCAACTGTGGACCGCGCGTTTCGACGCGCTGGACGAGATTGTCGAAGACTTGAACCGCAAGGAGAAGGCAAATGCCACAAGCCAAAGAAGGTAGTTCTGCCGCCATGAACCGCACCGTCGTGGAACGCAAGTCCGACCACGAGCTCGTCGTGATGCGAACGTTCGATGCCCCGGCGCACATCGTCTTCGAAGCGTGGAGCAAGCCCGACTTGTTCACGCGTTGGTGGGTGCCGAAGTCGGTGGGCATGTCGCTGGTCTCGTGCAACATGGATGTGCGCACCGGAGGCACGTATCGCCTCGTGTTCAGCCATCCGGCCTTCGATCAGCCGATGGCGTTCTTCGGCACGTACCGCGAAGTGATACCGAACGAGCGCATCGTCTGGATGAACGAGGAAAGCGACGAGGGCGCCGAGACCACGGTGACGTTCGAGGAACTTGCCGGCAAGACGCGGGTCACCTTCCACGAGCGCTACCCCACGAAAGCGGCCCTCGAGGAAGCCCTCGCCGGTTCGGCGGAAGGCCTGCCCGAACAGTTCGCGCAGCTGGATGCATTGCTCGCGGGCAACTCCTGACGGCACCGCGGCCACCGGCATGTACATGATGCGGCGGTGAAAACACGATCACCACTGCGCGGGCCCATTCGACGCCACGTGAGGACGACATGCTCCGACGCGATTTCCTGAAGGCGGCCATGGCGACCGCCGTGCTGACTGCGACTCGTCCCGTTCAAGCCAAGGAGACTCTCGCCATGTCGAAGGCGAATTTTGCCGACGTCGACGGCCAGCACATCTTTTACAGCGTGCATGGCGCCGGCAAGCCACTCCTTCTGCTGCACGGTGGTATCGACCCGGACAGCTTCGGGAGCAATCTGGCCGAACTGGCCAGGGGCAGACAGGTGATCGCCCCTCACCTCCAGGCGCATGGGCGTACGCCGGACACGGACAGGCCACTGCGCAGCGAAACGATGGGCGACGACATCGCCGCGCTGATTGGCCATCTGGGCCATGGCAAGGCCGACGTCATGGGCTACTCGCTGGGCGCCAGCGTCGCGCTGCAGACCGCGATCCGCCATCCGGACGTGGTCGACCGGCTCGTCCTCGTGTCCGCGGCGATGAAGCAGGACGGCTTTTATCCCGAAGGGGTGGCGGCCTTCAAGCAGCTGGAGGCCAACGCGACCACGTTGGGCCCCAGCGTCAAGGCATCCCCGTTGGGGAAGGCCTATCCCGACGTCGATTGGACCAACCTCTTCAGGAAGGTCGGCGACATGACCAAACGCCCCTTCGACTGGAGCGCCGACATCGCCAGGCTTCAGGCGCGCACGCTGCTGGTCTATGCCGATGCTGACGCCATCCGGCCCGAACACATGGTCGAGTTCTGGAAGGCGTTGGGAGGAGGCCAGCGCGATGCCGGGATCGATGGCTCCCTGCGGCCCGCAAACGAGCTCGCCATCTTGCCGAACACCACCCACTACACGCTCCCCGTCGAGCCGATGCTGCCCGAGATCGTCGAACGCTTCCTCGGAGCCGCATTGAAGGCAGCAGGTTAGGGGCCAGCGAAGCACTCACGGAGCTATCAGAGCGCGGGAGAGTTGCGCGCGTCCCTCGATGTTTTGAACCATCGGACAGGCCACCGCGGACACATGATGGTCCATGGGTGAGGATGGTTGTGATGTGCAGTGCCTGGCTCGACGGCAGGCATCATCCAGCCAGTTGCCGGCTTCGAGCAATTCTTCTCGGCGGATTCGGGGTTGGCTTTGTAGTTCGGCAATGTCAGGTATTGGGCTGCCGATTCAATCGGTCAGCGCAACAGTTTTCAGCACCTGACGAGTGATTGATGGCAACGAGTCGGTGGCCGCTTTCAGACAACTGTTCCACGATTGCCGGAAGCTCGGCCGGGCAATACCGAAATCCAGCGACAGTAGCTAAAAACAAGGCCCCGCATGCGGGGCCTTGTCGTGTCGCCTGCCGGAACGCTCAGCCGCCGTTCTTGGCCAGCCACGCATCCACCGCCGGCAGGCGATCCTTGCGAACCATCTGGCGGTACTGGATGTTGGCGATCACGGCGTTCGCCGGACGGCGTGCGGAGGGATCGATGGTGGCCTCGTAGGCCTTGATCTTGTCGATCATCGCCGGGTCGAACGAGCTGCTGCCCAGCGACGGGTAGTAGCGGCCGCCGGAGGTGGAGTCGACCAGCTTGTCCACCTGTGCGCGGTGCGCCATGGCGAAGTCATAAGCCATTTCCGGATGCCGCCAGGACACGCCGCGGATCATGCCGGCGCTGTTGGTGGCGCCCGGCTCGGCGGTGAGCGCCAGATCCAGCGCACGCTGTGCCAGCGCCTTGTCCTTGGCGATGGCCAGCAGCCCGTACAGCCGATCCTTGATCATCGGCGATTTCTCGGCCTGGGCCTCGGCGTGCAGCTTGTTCCAGGTGGCCGCATCGGCATGCTGCGCCACGATGGCGAGGATGGTCTTGCGCAGGGCCGCCGGCACCGCCTTGGGATCGGTGGCCTGCGCATCGTAGCGGCGGCGCACTTCCTTCAGCATGTCCGCGTCGCCCAGCTCGGACAGCGCGCCGATCAGCTGCGTGCGCAGCAGCGTGGTCGAGGTGCTCTCGTCCGGTTTGGCGTCCCAGCCCACGCGTGCGAACGCCGGCTTGAGCTGCGCCACGGCATAGGCGCGGAAGCGATCCTGCCGCGCCTTGTCGCCACGGTAGTACTGATCCAGGCCTTCCAGGCTCTCGGCCACTTCCGCCCAGATTTCCGGCGCGGCGTCGGCCGGGACGGCCTTGGCCATGTCGAGGAAATCCGAGACCGGTTCGAGGCCGGCCATGCTCTCGGCCCAGGTGTCGCCCATCAGGCCGAGCTGGTCGACCGGCGCGAGCTTGTTGAAGTCCTGCTTCAGCGCGGCGAGCTGCGCGGGCGCGTACAGCGTGCGGTAGTAGCCGCTCTGCCCCGCGTTCACCAGCACCGGGCCGCAGCCCTTCAGCTTGAGCGTGGCGGAGCCGTTCACCAGGGTGCTGGCGCTGGCGTTGCCCACCACCTGCGCGATCACCGGCACGTGCCAGCGCAGCGGCTGCTTGTTCGGGCGATCCTTGGTGAACTCGCCCTGGGTGAGTTTGACCGTGGTCTCGCCGTTGCTGCACATGGCCGAGTCCACCTTGATCAGCGGCACGCCCGGCTGCAGGGTGAAGTCGTGCGCCACTTGGGTGATTGGCTTGCCGCCGGCCACGCCGTCCATCGCGTGCCACAGGTCGTCGGACACGGTGTTGCCGTAGGCGTGCGCCTTGAGGTAGTTGTGCACGCCCTGGCGCCAGTTCTCGGGGCCGACATAGGCCTCCAGCATGCGGATCACCGCCTCGCCCTTGGAGTAGGTGATGGTGTCGAAGGCCTGGCTAGCCTGCTCCACCGTGGCGATCTTCTGCACGATGGGGTGCGTGGTGGCCACCGCGTCGACCGACATCGCGCCTTCGCGCACGCCCACGGTGTCGAGCACGGTGTTCCATTCCGGATGCACTTTCTCGGTTTCGCGCTCGGCCATCCACGAGGCGAAACCCTCGTTGAGCCACAGGTTGTCCCACCAGTCCATGGTCACCAGGTCGCCGAACCACTGGTGCGCCATTTCGTGCGCGGCGGTGTTGAACACCTCCATCTTGTCGCCCTGGGTGGAGTAGGACGGGTCGAGCAGCATCGCGTACTCGAAGGTGAAGATCGCGCCCCAGTTCTCCATCGCCGAGAAGAACTGGCTGCTGCCCGGCGCGGCGATGTTGTCCAGCTTGGGCAGCGGGTACTTGATGCCGAAGTAGTCGTTGTAGTCGTGCAGCACGGTCTTGGCCGATTCCAGCGTGAAGGCCGCCTGCACGCCCTTCCCCTTCTGCATGACCACGCCGATCTCGGTGCCGTCCGAGCTGGTGGTGACGCGGTCGAAGTCGCCCAGGCCGAAGAACAGCAGGTAGGTGGACATCTTCGGCGTGGTGCGGAAGGTGACCTTCTCCATGCCGTGGCCGGCACCGGCCTTCGAGGCCACCGGCATGTTGCTCACCGCCATCTCGTTGGCGGGCACGGTGACGCTGAGGTCGAAGGTGGCCTTGTAGGCGGGCTCGTCCCACGACGGGATGAAGCGGCGCGCGTCGGAGTTCTCGAACTGGGTGAACAGCGCGCGCTTCTGGCCGGACGCGGTGGGGTAGTCGATGGCGAACAAGCCGTTGGCCTGGGTGCCGATGGTACCCACGTAGTCCATCGCCAGCTTGTAGCTGCCGGGCGCGACGGTCTTGTCGAAGCTGAAGGTGGCGGTCTGCGCCTTCTCGTCCAGCGCAACCTTGGCCGCCATGGCCGCACCCTTGCCCGCGGTCGGCGCCAGCGTCACCGACGAGAACCTCATGCCTGCCGCGTTGAGCGTGATGCTGGTGCCGGGCTTGAGCACTTGCACGTCCACGGTGACCCGGCCGTCGAAGCTCATCTTCTCCGCATGCGGCGTGATGGCCACGGCGTAATGCACCGGCCGCACGTTGCGCGGCAATTGCGTGGGCGTCTGCGACAACGCGGCCGCCGGCTGCGCCGGCATCGCCAGCGTGGCACCGGCGGACACGGCGAGCGCCAGCGCGATCGCGGAAACCAGGGACTTGCGCATGGAAACCTCTCCTTGGAGGGCATCGGGAATGGATGGCTGCCCATGGTGGCGCCGGCGGCGATGGGCAGGAATGGCCGGAAGTCATGCCTGCCGCCCGGCCTCGCGCCGCGTTTCGCCCGTTCCGTGCCTGCCGAACCCGGCTTGGTCGCATGCCCGGCGCAAGCTGCGAAATCGGCGGCTATGCTCGCTTCCGACGATCGACCACCGGGGACAACATCGTGATCAAGGGCTTTTTCTTCGTGGCACGGCTGGTGATCGCCTGGCTGCTGGCACTGTTCGTCATCCTGATCGTGATGGGCCACAGCGGCCCGTTCCGCGGCCTGCAACCGCTGCCGGAAATCATCGCCTTCGTGGTGTTGGTGCTGGTGCTGACCGGTGCGTTCTCCCACCTGCGGCGCGTGCGCCTGATCGCCGGGCACGCGAACCTGGACACGCTGGGCAACCGCCAGCGCCGGCAGATCGAGCTGCCGTTCGAGGCCGGCGAGGCGTTCGACATGCTGGACGCGACGATCCGCGAACTGCCCTACACCGAGGAAGTCGAAAGCGCCCGCGACAGCCTGCAGGTGCGCGCCAAGGTGCGCCGTCCCAATCCCTATGGCCGCACCATGCTCGGCTGGCTCAACCCCTTCAGCTGGCTGGGCAGCCGGCGCAACCAGATCTTCGCCACGGTGACGCCGGGCGACGGCGGCGGCAGCGTCACCCTCGTGTGCGAACCGGAAAGCGGTGCCTGGAGCGACTGGTTCCGGGTGGACGACGGCAGCAACCTGATCAATGCCGACGCGATCTCCCGTGCCCTCGCCCGCCGCGTGGCCGAACGCCGCCGCCGCGAGCAGCTGGCCGCCGCCCAGACCGCCACCGACAAGGAACTGGCGCAGGCCAAACTGAACCTGCTGCACGCGCAGGTGGAACCGCACTTCCTTTACAACACGCTGGCCAGCGCGCAATACCTCACCCGCAGCGAGCCCGCGCAAGCCGACCGCATGCTCGGCCACCTGATCCAATACCTGCGCCACTCGCTGCCCAGCGCGGAGGAAACGCTTTCCACGCTGGGCGAGGAACTGGAACGCGCCCGCGCCTACCTGGAAATCCTGAAGATCCGCATGGGCGCGCGGCTGGAGATGAGGATCGAAGTACCGGACGCGCTGCGCGCCGTCACGCTGCCGCCGATGATGCTGCAGACCCTGGTGGAGAACGCGATCAAGCACGGGCTCGAACCCAAGCCCGGCGGCGGCAGCGTGTGGATCCTCGCCCGCCGCGACGGCGACAGCGTGGCGGTCACCGTGGCCGACGACGGCCAGGGCTTCGGCGCCGCCGGCGGCGGCACCGGCATCGGCCTGAAGAACGTGCGCGAACGGCTGCAGCTCGTGTACGGCCCGCGCGCCTCGCTGGCGGTGGTGGCCAACGTGCCCGAAGGCGTGGCCGCCACGCTCACCGTGCCGGCGCAACCGGCGGCAGCGACCGCAACGGAAGCGCAGCCATGAGCCGCGCCGTGATCGCCGAGGACGAGACGCTGCTGCGCGACGCGCTGCGCCGCCTGCTGGGCGAAGCGTGGCCGGAACTGGAGGTGGTCGCCGAATGCGACAACGGCGCCGACGCGCTCGACGCCATCGCCGCGCAACAGCCGGACGTGGCCTTCCTCGACATCCGCATGCCCGGCCTCAGCGGCCTGGAAGTGGCCGCGGCCGCCGGCGAAGCCAGCCCCGCCACGCAGGTGGTGTTCACCACCGCCTACGACCAGTACGCCATCGCCGCCTTCGAGCGCGGCGCGATCGACTACCTGCTCAAGCCCATCGCCATCGAGCGGCTGGCCGCCACCGTCGAACGGCTGAAGCGCCGCGCCAGCGCCGGCCAGACCGCGCGCGGCGACCTCGCCCTGCTGCTGCGCGAGCTGGCGCAAGGCGCCATGCAGGCCGGTGCCACGCCGCCGCTCACCTGGATCACCGCCGGCACCGGCCGCGAGACGCGGCTGATCATGGTGGACGACGTCGCCTATTTCCGCGCCGACCACAAGTACACCGTGGCGATGACCGCCGACGGCGAAGCACTGCTGCGCAAACCGATCCGCGAACTGCTGGAGCAGCTCGACCCGGCCGTGTTCAAGCAGATCCACCGCTCCACCATCGTCAACCTGAAAGCGATCGCCGCCATCGCGCGCGACGACAGCGGCAAGGGCACCGTGCGACTCAAGCAACGCCCCGAGACACTCACTGTCAGCCAGCCCTTCATGGCGCTGTTCCGCAACATGTGACCCCCCCGCGCGGCTTGCCTTGCACGAGCCGCGCATGAACCCAACCACTCCGGGAAAACCCATCATGCTGAAGCCGACGATTGCCGGCCTGGCCTGCCTTTGCCTGGCCGCCTGCGCCACCCGACCCATCGACCGCGCTGCGCTCCGCCTGCACGCCGAACGCGACTGCAGGGTACGCGCCGCCGTTGCCCCGGCCTACGCCCTGGACAACACCGGCATCGGCCTACGCAACGTGGCGTTCGACCGCTGCATGCGCGCGGTCGACTTCGCACGGCGTTGAGCTGCGCTCCCGCGCTGTTTCATCTTCCCGTCGCTGGCCGGCTGCATGCCGGGCGGACGCCTTCAGCGCCAGCCCGCCACGCGGGCCGCGCGCTCCTGCTGCGCATCGAACACATTGCCGCGCAAGCGGGCATCGATCGCGGCCTGCACCGCGGGCGTCAGGCCACTCGCCGCCTGGCGCAACTCGCCGGTTTCGGCCGGGACCGACGGCCCCAGCACGGGCAGCTCCCAGCCCGCCGTCGTGTGGCAGGCCAGCCCGGCGCGCACCGGCGGCGTGCGGACGGTGAAGCTGCGGCAGATGTGGCCGTCGGCGGCACGGAAAGTCAGGCCGATCGCGACCGGGGCCTGCGCATCCGGCTCGCTCGCCAATTCCCGGTCGAGCGCGCGCGCCAGCGTGCCCGTGGCGAACTGCCGGTCGCCCTGCGTGCGCACCAAACTGCTGCCGGACTGCCACCACCACAGGCCCGCGGCCAGCAACGCCACCGAGGCGGCCAGGGCGGCGCCCGGCATCAACCAGCGACGGGGCGCACGGTGGCTGGCGGGATGCGCGCCACGCCCACCCGCCACCACGCTGAACCGCGCGGCCGGTTTTGTCGCCGGCGCGGCCGGTGCCTGCAGCAAGGCGGACAGATGCGCGGGCACCGCCTCGTCGAGCACCGGATCGAATGCGGCCCGCAGTTGCGCATCCAGGGCGCACATCTGCCGCACGCGACGGGCCAGCGCGTCGTCCTGCGCCAGCACGGCCTCGACGCGCGCGGCTTCCGCGGCGTCGAGTTCGCCGTCCACGTAGGCTTGCAAGGTGTCGTCGTCGATCGTGTTCATGCGTCGTTCCCGAGTAGGGCCTGCAAGGTGCCGCGTGCGCGCGCCAGGCGGCTGGTGACGGTGCCCACCGGCACTTCCAGCAAGGCGGCGGCCTCGTCATAGGACAGGCCCTCGACCAGCACCAGCGCCACCACCTCGCGATGGTCCGGCGGCAGCGTCGCCAGCGCCTGCGCCAGTTCCAGCTGCTGCGCGGGCCGTGCCGCGCCAGCGTCGGCCACCGTCTCGCCGACTTCCTCCGGCGCGAACAGATGCTGTGCCCGGCCGCGCGCGCGCAGCTCGTCCCGCCAGGCGTTGCGCGCGATCGCGAACACCCACTTGTCCAGCGCGGCGTCCGGCCGCCACTGCGCGGACCGGGCCAGCGCACGCTCCAGCACCACCTGCACCAGGTCGTCGGCATCGGCGACCTGACCGGCCAGCGCCCGCGCGAGGCGGCGCAGGCGTGGCAGCAGCGGGATCAGTCCTTCGCGCACGGCATCGCTCGAATGCACGCATCACCTTCCACTACGTCTGTCGGGGCCGATTCCTTCCCTCGTGAGCAACGGCGCGGTTCGGGGGCGTAAAGCGCAGCAATGCTAGCATCCGGCCCCGTCGCTCCCGAGGTGCCCGGCGATGCCCCTGCTCCGTAACCCCATGCTGTCCGTTCCACTGCTGGCCGTGCTGCTGGCACTGGTTGGCAACCCTCCCGCGCAAGCGCAGGTGCTGGGTCCGGTGCAGCGCAGCCTGCCGAGCCTGCCGCTGCCGGCCACGCCCCTGCCCGGCGCTCTGCCCGGCGTGAACCAGCAAGCTGTCGACCAGTTGCTGCGGCGACCGCTGGCCCTCGGCCTCAAGGTGCAGGTGGATGCGCTGCTGCGCAGGGAGCCCCGGCGCGTCACCGTCGACCCCAGCGGCGCGCCGATCCTGCGCGGCGAGTTTCTCGTCATGGGCTTGTCGGATGCGCAACTCGCCGCCGTGCAGGCGCAGGGCTTCACCGCGGATCGCGAGGCGGCGGCGGACGCGACGCTTGGACTGGATTTCATGGTCCTGCACGACAGCCGCGGACGCAGCACGCGCAAGGCCATGCGCATCCTGCAACAGGCCGCACCGGACGCCACGCTCACCTACCAGCATCTCTACCTGCCGGCGGGCGATGCCGGTGCGGTGCCCGCTGCCGGTTCGCCGCCGCCGGCATCCGCCCAGCCCATGCGCAGCGTGGGCATGGTCGACGGCGGCGTCGATCCGTCCGACCCCGCGCTGGCGCACGCGCGCATCGAGGACCACGGTTGCAGCACGCCGACGGCATCGCGGCACGGCACCGCCGTCGCCGCGCGCCTCGTCGCCGGCGATGCGGAAACCTTGTATGCCGCCGACCTGTGGTGCGCCGACCAGGTTGGCGGCGCCACCTCCCAGCTGGTGGATGCGCTCGCCTGGATGGATCGCGAACGCGTGGCGGTGATCAACATCAGCCTGGTCGGACCCGACAACCCGGTGCTCGCGCGCGCGGTGCAGGTGATGCTCGCGCGTGGCCACGTGCTGGTCGCTGCCGCGGGCAACGACGGCCCCGCGGCGCCACCGCTGTTCCCGGCGACCTACCCGGGCGTGATCGGCGTCGGTGCCGTCGATGCGCGCGGCCGCGTACTGCCCGAGTCTCCCAGCGGCAAGCAGGTGGCCTTCTGCGCGCCGGGCGTGGTCGGCAGCGGTCGCGACGGCTTGCGTGGCACCTCGTTCGCAGCACCGATCGTGGCGCGCCACGCCGACCGGCTGCTGGATGCTCCCCGTCCCGGCGCGGCGGCGCAGGTGCTGCAGGGCCTGATCGGCGAAGCCCATCCGTCCGGCTTCGCGGGCCGCGATGCCCGCTGCGGTCATGGCGTGCTGTCGCCCGGAAGCTGAACACCGAGCAACCGCGACCGGACGGCAGGGAAGGATGTTGCGACTCCGCGCGTAGTGGATCCCGGAAGCCGCGGATTCGCCGCCGGCGGGAGGCACCGACATGCGCAACAAGACTCTGAGCAACAAGACCCTCGGCATCGCCCTGTGCACCGGCGCGCTCGCCTTGGCCTCGGTGACCAGTGCATATGCCCAGCACCTGGGCGGAGGCCTCGTGGGTGGAATGGCCGGCCAACTCCACGCGACGATGGGCCAGGCGATGGGCCCGGTGAACGGCCAGATCGGCGGTTCCGCGCGGGGCATGGGCAATATCGGCAAGGGCGACATCGGCATGCCCGACATCAACCCGCGTGCCGCTCAACGCCGCGCCGAACGCCTGCGCCAGCGCGCCGCGTCGACCGCCACCACGGCGACGCACGCCGCGACCCAGGCCGCCGGCCAGTCGAGCGGCCAGGCAGCGGCCAGCGGCGCCGCCAATGCGGCCGGCGCCAGCGCCGTCAACGCCGGCCAGGCAGCGCTGGGCGGCAACGCCGGGCTGGGAACCTCCGCCACCGGCAGCCTCGATGGCGCCGCCGTGGGCGACGCCGCGAACGCCGCAGCCGGCCGTGCGCGTTCGGCCGTCTCGACGGCCAAACAGGGAACCGCTGACGCGCTGGATCGCACACGGAGCGCGGCCGGCAACGCCCGCACGGTCGCCGGGAACGCCGTCCAGTCCGGCATCGGCAAGACCCGGCAGCTCGCCGCCGCCGGCACGTCCACCGCCCGCTCGCTGGGCTCGCAGGCTGCCGGCAAGGTGAAGGATGCGGCTTCTTCCGCCACGAGCGGTGCGGGCAGCCAGTTGGGCTCGATCAGCAACGCCGCCAACGGCAGTTCGTCCGCTGATGCCTCGGGCTCGGGCAGCGCCGGCGGCGCGTCAAACATCGCCTCGGGCACTGCTGCGAACGGCTTGAGCTCGACTACGAGCAACTCGGGCTCCGCTGCGAACGGCTCGGCCGGTGCCAGCGGCCACGCCGGCGCGAACGGTTCGGCCAGCAACAACGGCGTCTCGGCCTCGGCCCAGGTCGGCGGCAGCGCGAACGCGGATGCGCAAGGGCATTGAGCCAAAGCCCGGCGTCATTCGCCGGCAAAGCGAAAAGGGCCCCGCATGCGGGGCCCTTTTCCTTGCACGAGTCGGACCGCGACCGATCAGGCGAACGGATCGTCCAGCACGATGGTGTCATCGCGGTCGGCACCGGTGGCGACGATCGCGAGCTTGCAGCCGGACAGTTCCTCCACCGCGCGCAGGTAGGCGCGGGCGGCGGCAGGCAGCTTGTTCCAGTCGCGGATGCCGGCGGTGGATTCCTGCCAGCCCGGGAACTCCAGGTACACCGGCTTGCACTCGTCCCAGCCGTCCGCGTCCAGCGGCGCCAGCTCGCGGCGCTTGCCGCGGTATTCGTAGGCGATGCAGACCTTGATCGTCTCCAGGCCGTCGAGCACGTCGAGCTTGGTGATCGCCAGGCCGTTGATGCCGTTGATCTGCACGGCACGCTTGAGCGCGACGAGGTCGATCCAGCCGCAGCGGCGCGGGCGGCCGGTGCTGGCGCCGAACTCGTTGCCGACCTTGCGCAGGCGCTCGCCCATCTCGTCGTGCAGCTCGGTCGGGAACGGACCGCCGCCCACGCGCGTGGCGTAGGCCTTGCAGATGCCGAGCACGTAGTCGATGTCGTGCGCGCCCACGCCGGTGCCGGCCAGCGCGCCGCCCACCGTGGTGTTGGACGAGGTGACGTAGGGATAGGTGCCGTGGTCAATGTCGAGCAGCGCGCCCTGCGCGCCCTCGTACAGGATGTTGCCGCCCTGCGCGCGCACGTCGTGCAGGATGGTGGCGACGTCGTCCACCAGCGGCTTGATGTATTCGCCCCAGGCCAGCGCGTCCTTCAGCACGGTGTCGTAGTCCACCGGCTCGGCCTTCAGCCACTGGGTGAGGATGAAGTTGTGGTAGTCCACCGCGGTCTTCAGCAGCGCGGGCAGCTCGTGCGGGTACATCAGGTCGGCCACGCGGATCGAGCGGCGCGCCACCTTGTCCTCGTAGGCGGGGCCGATGCCGCGGCCGGTGGTGCCGATCGCGCTCTTGCCGGCGGCCACTTCGCGCGCTTTGTCCACGGCGATGTGGTACGGCATGATCAGCGGCGTCGCCGGGCTGATCTTGACGCGCGAACGCACGTCCACGCCGTTCGCCTCCAGCTCGGCGACTTCCTTGATCAGCGCCTCGGGCGACAGCACCACGCCGTTGCCGATCAGGCACTGCGCGTCGTCGCGCAGGATGCCCGAGGGGATCAGGTGCAGCACGGTCTTCTTGCCCTTGATGACCAGGGTGTGGCCCGCGTTGTGGCCGCCCTGGAAGCGCGCCACCGCGCTGACCCGCTCGGTCAGCAGGTCGACGATCTTGCCCTTGCCTTCGTCGCCCCACTGCGCGCCGAGGATGACTACTGACTTGCCCATGATGCTCTCGCTCAAGTTGCGGCGCCCCTTGGGGGCGCGAAAAGGTAACCGTGTCGGCGCGTAGCCGCCGTGAACTCTTCCAGTGATGCACGCGCCATGTCGCCATCCCGGCGACGCGGCGCTCAATGCTTGGCCGGCTCCGGGTTGCCGAAGTAGCGCAGGAATTCCGAGTCGGGCTTCAGGATCAGCACGCCGTTGCCATCGTCGAACGACTTCTTGTAGGCGGCGAGGCTGCGGTAGAACGCGAAGAATTCCGGATCCTGGCTGTAGGCCTGGGCGTAGATCGCCGCGGCCTGGGCGTCGCCGTCGCCGCGCACCTTGGCGGCGTCGCGCTCGGCGTCGGCGCGCAGCACCTGGCCCTGGCGGTCGGCGTCGGCCTTGATCTTCTCCGCCGCTTCCTGGCCGGTGTAACGCAGTTCGTTGGCCAGCTGCAGGCGCTCGGCGCGCATGCGCTTGTACACCGATTCGCTGACCTCGTCCGGCAGGTCGATGCGCTTGATGCGCACGTCGACCACGGCGATGCCGAGGTTCTTCCGCGCCGAGGCGTCGGTCTGCTGGCGCACCCGTTCGGTGATGTCCTTGCGGCCGCCCGAGATCAGGTCCTGCAGCGTGCGCGCGTTGAACTCGAAGCGCAGCGCATCCTTGATGATCGGGGTGAGCCGCTGCTCCGCCTGCAGCTGGTCGCCGCCGGTGGCACGGTAGTAGGCCGCGTTGTCGGCGATCCGCCACTTCACGTAGAAGTCGACGTTGACGCTCTTCTTCTCGGAGGTGAAGTAGCGCTCCGGCTGCGCGTCCAGCGACAGGATGCGCTTGTCGAAATGCAGCACCTGCTGGACCACCGGCAGCTTGAAGTGCAGGCCCGGCGCATAGTCGGCACGCACGATGCGACCGAACTGCAGCAGCAGCGCGCTCTGCCCCTCGTTCACCACGAACATGCTGTTGAGGCCGAGCAGGGCCAGCACGATGACGACGACGATCGCGACGATCTTCTTCATGGCTGGCCTCCCTTTGCCGCGGCCGCATCGCTGCCGGAGCCGGCCGAGGCCGAGGTCGCCGCGGCGGCCTTGCCGCCGGTGTCCCCAGCATCGCGCGCCTTTTCACCGGCCGGCAGGTTGATGATGTTGCGGCCGCCGGAACCGTCGATCACCTTCGGGTTGTCGGCCATCACCTGCTCCATCGTCTCCAGCCACAGCCGCTTGCGGGTCACCGCGGGCGCGGCCTTGTATTCCTTCAGCAGCAGCTCGAAGCGCGCGGCATCGCCTTGCGCACGCGCGACGCGCTCGGCCTTGTAGCCCAGGGCCTCGGCGGCGATGCGCGCAGCGTCGCCGCGTGCCACCGGCACCACCTTGTTGGCGTAGGCCAGTGCGTTGTTCTCGATGCTCTGCTTGTCCTCGCGTGCGTTGTTGACGTCGTCGAAGGCGTCCTTCACCTCGGCCGGCGGCGCCACGTTCTGGAAGCTCACCTCGGTGACGCGCAGGCCGCTGTGGTAGCTATCCAGCGTCTTCTGCAGCGCCTGCTGCGCCTCGGTCACCAGGTTCGCGCCGGCGGCGGAAAGGATCTGGTCCATGTCGCTACCGCCGACCACCGAGCGCACCGCGGCCTCGGCCGCCGCGCTCACGCTGCCGTCCGGGTCGCTCACCGAGAACAGGTACTTGCGCGCATCGTCCACCTGGTACTGCACGGTGAAATCGATGGTGATGATGTTCTCGTCGCGGGTCAGCATCGAGACGCGGTCGTTGATCGAGCGGATGCGCGTGGCCTCGACCTTGTCCACCGCCTCGAGCGGGCGCGGCAGCTTGAGGTGGAAGCCCGGCGGCAGCGTGCGCGAGTACTCGCCGAAGCGCAGCACCACGCCGACCTGGCGTGCGTCGATGATGGTGTAGCTGCTCATCAGCAGGCCCACCACGACCAGCACGAGGATCGCGGTGAGGATGCCGCCGGGGCCGCGGCCCAGCCGGCCGAAGTGGTCGCCGAGGTTCTTCAGCAGCTGGTCCGCCGAGAACTTGCTGCCGTTCGGGCGCTGCCGGTTCCAGGGGTTTTTCTGCCCGCCACCGGGTTCATTCCAGGCCAATGTCAGTCTCCTTCGGGCCGCTGGGGAGGCCGGCAAACCGCGCCGGAACACATCAGGTTGAACAGAAATCGCATGAGGCGTGACCGGGCTGCCTATCGAGGTGGCGCCGAAGATTTTTCGGCCGCGCAAACGATTGGGATTCTAGCAGAGCGGGGCGGAATCCGGGACTGGAGCGACCAGCAGCGCACGCAGCAACTCGGTTTCCGCCGCGCTGCCGCCGTTGAGCGGCGCGATCACGCTGCGCGGCGCGTCGATGCGCAGGCGCCAACCGTGCTCGTCCACCTGCTCGGCAGCGATCGCACCCACCGCCTTGAGCCGCGCGTGCAAGCGTCCCGCTGTCAGCGGCAGGCGCAGCTCGGACTGCACCCGCTCGCCTCCCAGCAACTCGCCCAGCGCCTGGCGCAACAAGTCGATACCTGCACCCGTCGCAGCCGACAACCACACCGCCTGCGGCCGGCCCTCGGCATCGCGGTCGATGCGCGGCTGCATCCCGACATCACCTTCCATCAAATCAATCTTGTTGAACACCCGCAGCTGCGGCACGTCGCCTGCGCCGATCTCCTCCAGCACCTGGTCGACCACGCGGCGCAGCGGTTCGCGCTCCTCGTCGGCGGCGTCGCTGACGTGCAGCAGCACGTCGGCGTCGCGCGCCTCGGCCAGGGTGCCGCGGAACGCGGCGACCAGGTCGTGCGGCAGCTCGCGGATGAAGCCCACGGTGTCGGCGATCACCGCCGGGCCGCAGGCGAGGTCGTCGAGCCGGCGCACGGTGGGGTCGAGCGTGGCGAACAGCTGGTCGGCGGCGTACACGGCGCCGGCGGTGAGCGTGTTGAACAGGGTGGACTTGCCGGCGTTGGTGTAGCCGACCAGGGCCACCCGCGGCACCGTGTTGCGCAGGCGCGCGCGACGCTGCTGGCCGCGCTGGGTCTGCACTTTTTCGAGGCGTTTGGTGAGCTGTTTCACCCGCTCGGCAAGCAGGCGGCGGTCGGTTTCCAGCTGGGTCTCGCCGGGGCCGCGGTTGCCGATCGCACCGCCGCGTTGGGCGTCCAGATGGGTCCAGCCGCGCACCAGCCGCGTGGCGAGATGCTTGAGCTGGGCCAGCTCCACTTCCAGCTTGCCTTCGTGCGAGCGGGCGCGCTGGGCGAAGATGTCCAGGATCAGGCCGGCGCGGTCGACCACGCGTGCGCTGAGGTGCTTTTCGAGGTTGCGCTCCTGCACCGGACTGAGCAGGTGGTCGACCAGCACCAGGTCGGCGTCCAGCGCGCGCACCATCTCGGCCACTTCGTCGGCCTTGCCGCTGCCGACGTAGAAACGCGGATTGGGTGCCTCGACGCGGGCGGTGACACTGCCCAGGATCTCGGCGCCGGCGGACTTCACCAGTTCGGCGAACTCGGCCGCGCGGCGTTCGGCGTCGCCACCACCACGGGCATGCGGGAGCACGAGGATGGCGCGCTCGCCTTTCTTCTGACGGTCAAACACGTGGGACGACGGCCTCTGTGCGTGGACGGAACCGAAGGCATTCCGTCTTCATGTGGGCCGACCGGCGATCAATCAAGCATCCGGCGCGTCGGCGGCCGGGGCGGCATCGGCATGCCCCTCATGTCCGTCGTGACCCTCGTGGCCATTGCCGAGGCGCACGTTGCGGCTGGGCACCACGGTGGAGATGGCGTGCTTGTAGACCATCTGGCTGACCTGGTTGCGCAGCAGCACCACGAACTGGTCGAAGGATTCGACCGTGCCCTGCAGCTTGATGCCGTTGACCAGGTAGATGGCCACCGGCACGCGCTCGCGGCGCAAGGCATTCAGAAAAGGATCCTGCAGCGATTGTCCCTTGGACATTTCTTGTTCTCCCCTGAGCGGCGAACCGGCCGGGGAAAAAACGCCTGTGGCGCCCCGGCCCAACTGCAGCGATGTTAACCGGGTTCAAGGGCTTGAAGGAAGCGGTTTTTTGGGGAATCGGCGCACGAAAACAAGGCCTCGCCACAGCCCACTCACGCCGGCGTGCCGAGGAACAGCCGCACGGCCTCGCCTGCCTGCGCCAGCGGCGGCGCGGCTTCGGGATCGAAGCTGCGCGCATCCAGTTCCGAGCGCAGCCAGGTGATCTGCCGTTTGGCCAGCTGGCGGGTGGCGAAGATCGCACGCTCGCGGAACTCCGCCCGGTCGAAACAGCCGTCCAGATGCTCCCAGCCCTGCCGGTAGCCCACCGCGCGGATCGCCGGCAGGTCGGCATGCAGGTCGCCGCGCGCGTGCAGCGCGCGCAACTCGTCGAGGAAGCCCGCCGCCAGCATCGTGTCGAAGCGCTCGGCGATGCGTGCGTGCAGTGGCTTTCGATCGCCCGGCAGCAGGGCCAGCTTGAGCACGCGCCACGGAAACACCGCGCCGTGACCGCCGCGCTGCAGTTCGGACAATGGACGCCCGCTGAGGGCGATCACCTCCAGCGCGCGCTGCAGGCGCTGGGCGTCGTTCGGACCGATGCGTACCGCGGCGGCGGGATCGAGCTGCGCCAGCCGCGCGTGCATGGCCGGCCAGCCGATGCGTGCGGCCTCCTCGCCGAGGCGCGCGCGCAGCGCCGGATCGGCCTCGGGCAGATCCGACAAGCCACGCTGCAAGGCCCGGAAATACAGGCCGGTGCCGCCCACCAGCAGCGGCACCCTGCCCCGCGCCGTGCTCGCCTGCATCGCCGCCAGCGCATCGTCGCGGAACTCCGCGGCGGAATACGGTTGCGCCGGGTCGCGGATGTCGATCAGCGCATGTGGCCAGCGTTTCAACGTGGCCGCGTCGGGCTTCGCCGCGCCGATGTCCAGGCCGCGATAGACCAGCGCCGAATCCACGCTGACCAGCTCCACCGGAAACCGATCCGCCAGCTCGCAGGCAAGCGCGGTCTTGCCCGAGGCCGTGGGGCCCATCAGGAAGATCGCGAGCGGGCGGGTATCGAGGCTCATGCGTGATGGCAGGGAAACCGGATGCGCAAGGGTAACCCAGCGCAGCTGCGCAAAACTTCGGCAATCCGTGCCAAGTGCTTGTCGCGACGGAGCGAAACGGACTTGTCCACACGCTTGTCCAGCACGTATCCACATCTGCTGTGGATAGAACCGCGCGCCGAAAAACGAAGGGCCGCCCGGAGGCGGCCCTTCGCGTCGTGCGCCGTGCGGCTTACGTCGCCGGCACGCCCATTTCCTTGAGCAGGTCGTCGGCGTGGTCGAGCTGGTGCATCACCCACAGCATGTAGCGCACGTCGACCTGGATCGAGCGGTTGAGCTGCGGGTTGAACAGCCAGTCGCCGCTTACCGACTCCCAGTTGCCGTCGAAGGCGAGGCCGACCAGCTGGCCGTTCGCGTCCAGCGCCGGCGAGCCGGAGTTGCCGCCGGTGATGTCGAGGTCGGCGAGGAAGTTCACCGGCAGCGTGCCCAGCTTGGGCGAGGCGTAACCGTCGAACGCCTTCGCCTTGATCGCGGCGAGCTCGGCCTTCGGCGCGTCGAACGGCTCGACGCCAGTGTCCTTCTCGACGATGCCTTGCGCGGTGGTGAACGGCGCGTAGCTCACGCCATCGCGCGGCGCCACGCCTTGCACGTTGCCGAAGGTGACGCGCAACGAGCTGTTCGCGTCCGGATACACCGGCATTCCCTGCGACTCCTTCCACGCGATCATCGCCTGCATGTAGCGCGGGCGCAGCTTGCTCATCTCGCCGGCGCGGGCGTCCTGCACCTCCTCCAGCTTCTTCAGCTCCGGCTGCACCGCGCGGGCCAGCTTGAGCATGCTGTCGCCGCTGGCGTCGATCGCCTTGCTGTCGGCCGCGAACCATTTCATGCGCGCATCGACCTTGCCGAGCTGGCTGCCCGCGTACAGCGCGGCGACCTTGGCCTTGAGCTCGGCGGGAGTCCTGGCGCCACCCAGCCACGCATCCAGCGCGGGCAGGCGCTGCGCCTGCGGCAGGGCCACGTAGCGCACGAGGCCGTAGACCATCAGTTGCTGATCCACGCCCGGGTCGTAGCGGCGGTCCAGCTGCTTCAGGCCACCCTCGATGCGCACCCAGTCGCGCTGCTGGTAACCGGCGTCGCGCTCCAGATCGGCCTTGGGCCGCTCCTTCGCCAGATGCACCAGGCGAATGGCGGTGCTGAACAAGGAAGAGCGTTCGACCAGGCCCAGCGCGAGGTTGCGGTCGCGGTCGGCGCGCTCGACGGCGATCGCCGCGCGCAACTTGCCGATGTCGGCGGCCAGCGCAGTGTTCTCCGCGCCGCCCTGCTGCTTCAGCCACGCTTCCAGCTGCGCTTCCTGCGCCTGCTTCACCGCCACCGCGTCGGCGCGGCGCAGGCCTTCGAGCTGGCCGCCGAAATTCTTCAGGTAGTTGTTGAGGCCGGCCACCATGCTGGCGTATTTCACCGCCACGCCGGGATCGGCCTTGCCGGCGGTGTTGATGACGTCCAGCGTGTCCTGGTAGATGCCGATCTGGGTGGGATAGGTGTAGTCGATCGCGCTCTGCACTTCATCGGCGAGTCGGTAGCGGTTCGTGCGGCCCGGGTAGCCGGTGACCATCACGTAGTCGCCCGCCTCCACACCCTTCGCGTTGACCTTGAGCACGTGCTTCGGGCGATATGGCACGTTGTCCTTCGAGTAGGCGGCGGACTTGCCGTCCTTCGACACGTAGGCGCGCAGGTAGCCGAAGTCACCGGTGTGGCGCGGCCACATCCAGTTGTCCACGTCGCCGCCGAACTTGCCGATGGACTGCGGCGGCGCGTAGACCAGGCGCACGTCCTTGATCTCCAACTGCTTGATGAGCTGGTAGCTGTAGCCGCCGTGGAAGGTGTAAACGTCGCAGCGGTAGCCTTCGCTCTCGCAGTCCTTCACCTGCTGCTTGATCGCCTGCTCGATCGCCTTGTAGCGCTCGGCGCCGCTCATCTTGTCGTTGAGTTTCGCGGTGATGTCCTTCGTCACGTCGCGGATTTCCTCGGTGACGAAGATGCGCGCGGACGGGCCGGCGGACAGTTCCTCGGCACGGGTCTTGGCGAGGAAGCCCTTGTCGATCAGGTTGTTCTCCGGCGTGGAGTTCAGCTGCAGCGCGCCGTAGACGCAATGGTGGTTGCTCACCGTCAGGCCCTCGGGCGAGACGAAGGAGGCGGTGCAGCCGCCCAGGCTCACGATGGCGCCCAGCGGGTAAGCGGTAAGGTCGGCCAGCGTGTTCGGGGCTAGCTTGAGGCCGTGCTGCTTCAGCGTGGCGGCGATGCCCGGCAACTGGGCGGGCTGCCACATGCCTTCGACGGCGTGGGCGGACGAGATCAGGCCGAGGGACACGGCCGCGGTGAGCATGAGACGACGCACGGAAACCTCCAGGTAAAAAACCGCCGCGGCTGCGGCTGTGACGCAAGAACTTTCGAGTTATGCCCGAGCCGGGCCGGCGCGGCATATGCCGCAAGTCATGGTTGCGTGTTCAGTGCGCGGGCGTGCCCAGTTCGGCGAGCAGCCAATGCGCGGGATAGACCTTGTCGATCAGCCAGCGCATGTAGCGCAGGTCGACGTGGATCGCGCGCTTGTAGCGCGGGTCGAACATCCAGCTGGCGCTGACCGCTTCCCAGTTGCTGTCGAAGTTGAGCCCGACCAGTTCGCCCTGCGCGTTCAGCACCGGCGAGCCGGAGTTGCCGCCGGTGGTGTCGAGGTTGCTGAGGAAGTCCACCGGCATGGTGGCGGACTTCGGGTCGAGGTAGCCCGCGTAGTCGGCCTTGGCGATGGCGTCGAGCAACGGCTTGGGAGCATCGAACGGCTCCTCGCCGGTGTTCTTCTCGACGATGCCGGCGGTGCTGGTCAGCGGCGCGTAGCTCACCGCGTCGCGCGCCTTGAGCGGCGTGACCTGGCCATAGCTCACGCGCAGGGTGGAGTTCGCGTCCGGATAGACCGCGCGGCCCTGCTGCTCGCGGTAGGCGATCAGCGCCTGCATGTAGGCCGGGCGCAGGCGCAGCAGCTCGCCCTCGCGCGCCTTGCGCTCGTCGTCGAGGCGCAGCAGCGCCGGTTGCAGCTGCGCGGCCAGTTGCAGCAGCGCATCGTCGCTGGCGGCGAGCGCGGCCGGCGCGGCTTTGAGCGCTTGCAGGCGTTGCGCCTCGTCGCCCAGCTGGGTGGCGGCGTAGACGCGATCGAGCGTGGCCGCCAGCTCGGCCGGCGTGCGGCCGAACGCGGCATCGAATTCGGGCAGGCGCTGCACGTCGGGCAGTTGCTGGTAGCGAACCAGCAGCGTGGTCAGCAGGCGCTTTTCCACCACCAGGTCGTAGCGGCGCTGCACCTGGCGCAGCTGGCCGGCGATCAGTTCCTCGTCGCGCTGCTGATAGCCGCTCTCGCGATCAGCGTCGGGCTTGCCGCGCTCGTGCGCCAGCCGCTGCAGGCGCAGCGCCGAACGCAGCAGCTGGCTCTGCGACTGCACGAGGCCGAGCAGCAGGTCGCGCTCGCGACCCGCGTTGCCGGCGGCGATCTCGGCCTTGGCGGCGTCGATCTGCGGGCGCAGCGTGCGCGCGTCGGGCTGCTTGCCCAGCCACGCCAGCATCGCGGCCTCGTCCTGCCGGCGCACCGCGATCGCGTTGCTGCGCTGGAGCCCCTCCAGCTCGCCGCTGAAGCGCTTGATATTGTTCTTCAGCGACTGCAGTTGCGAGGCGTAGCGGATCTTCGCCTGTGCATCCGTCTTGCCGGCGTCCTCGATCACGTCCTGCAGCGCCTTCATCGTCGCCACCGCCGCGGGCAGGCGCCACTCGACCTGGTCGGCGAACTCGGCGGCAGTGCGGTGGCGGTAGGTGATACCGGGATAGCCGGCCAGCATCACGTAGTCACCCTCGTTGACGCCGTCGCGGGCGAGCCGCAGGTGCGCCGACGGCACGTAGGGGCGGTTCTCCTTCGCGTAGTCCGCCGGCTTGCCGTCAGGACCGACGTAGGCGCGCAACACGGTGAAGTCGCCGGCGTGGCGCGGCCACACGAAGTTGTCCACCTCGTCGCCGTAGTTGCCGATCGCGCGCGGCGGCGCGTAGACCAGGCGCAGGTCGCGCAGCTCCAGCTGCTTCACCAGGTAGAAGTCGCGCCCGTAAAACATCGTGGCCACGCTGCAGCGCACGCCGCCCTGGCGCTCGCATTCCGCCACCAGCGCCTTGCTCGCCGCGTCCACCGCGTCGTAGTAGGCGCGGCCGGTCTTGCCGCGCGCGCCTGCCAGCACCTTGTCGGTGACCTTGTCGAAACCCGTGGTCACCAGCAGGCGGAAGTCGGGATTGGCGGGCAACTCCTCGCTGCGGTTGCCGGCCACGAAGCCGTCGCGGATCAGGTTGCGCTGCGCATTGGAGTTGTACTGGATCACCCCGAAGGCCACGTGGTGGTTGGTGAGCACCAGGCCCTGGTCGCTGACGAAGGCGCCGGTGGCGCCGCCCACCTTGACCACCGCGTTCAGCGGCGCCTTGGTGAGGTCGGCCAGCTCGGCGGGCTTGCCCCGGAAGCCGGCCTTGCGCAGCTGCTCGGCGATGTCCGGCAACTGGGACGGCATCCACATGCCTTCGTCGGCCTGGGCGGCCGGCGCCATCAGCATGGCGATCGCCAGCCCCATCGTATTCAAGCGCATTCGTCTTACCCGCGGATGTTCGTAACAACTTGCGACCATAGGGCGTAGCGGCCGCGCCGGCAAGCCGCCGCCACGCGACAGGCCGGCGGCGAACGGCGGCGCCGCGTTGCCGCCTTGTGGCAATCGTCAGTGACAGGCCGGCGCGATGTCCGCAGCCGGCGGAGGAATCGCCAGGTACACCGTGCTCCACAACTGCGCGGCGTTGGCCTCGTCCTCGTGCGCGCCGGCCGCACCGAACGGCTCGACGTGGTAACGGTCACCGGAGTATGTCCACGACCACAACTCCGAGTCGCGCATCGACCGGGTGGCGCAGATGCCCTGCCACAACCTGGCCTGCGCCTTGGCCAGCCGCGCACGCGTGGCTTCCGGCAGGTCGGCGCGGGCCGACTGGCGACGCAACCCCGCCGCCAGCAAGGCCTGCTGCCAGGACCACACCACGGTGCCGTGATAGGCGTTGCTGCCGAACAGGGGCCACGCGTCGCGGGCCGCATAGGCAGGATTGGCCACGACCATGCCCACGCCGGTCATCAGGCCGGCGGGAAACGGCCGCAACATGTCCTCGACATAGCGATCCAGCGTCGCAACGTCCGGCTGGCCGAACAACAGGTCGAAGCCTTCGTCGGAATGCAGGATCGGCACCGGGCGCCCCTGCGCGTCCAGCGAGATGGCGGGGAACCGCAGCCCTCCATCCGGCAAGGAGGCCAGCGCGGCGGCGGCGGGTACGCCGACCTGCGCCGCATAGGCGCGCACCTGCGCCGCTGCCTGCGCATGGTCCAGGCGCACGGCGAACATCGCCGCGGCGTGGCGTTCCCACGCGTCGGCATGGGCGGCGCCGGTGCGCAGGCGCGCCCGCTGGGCCGGCGTGGTGTAGTCGTCCAGCAAGCCGGCATCGAGGAAGCGGCCGATGGCGCGCAAAGCCGCCGGCACCCAGACCACGTTGACGTCGTAGGGGTAGCGCCCGCCGCCGATGCCGGCGTTGCTGTCGCGCCACTGCCCTACCTGGCTGCCCGGCTTGAGTCCGATCAGGTTGGCGTATACCGGTTGGCGCGCGAAGGCCGCGCTGCTGGCAGCGACGTACAACAGGTTGCGCACCAGCGCATCGCCTTGCCGCTGCCCCGGACCGCCCTCGGCGAGAAAAGCCTGTGCGCCGGCGCGACCGCGCGCATCGTCCAGCAGCCACGCCGCGGCGACCGGCGCCAGCATGTAGTTGCCGTCGATCATCTGGTAGTCGTAGACCGGGCGATCGGAGCGCTTGCCCTCCTTCTCCAGATGATCCAGCACCGCGAACTCGCCGATGCCCTCCTCGTGCGCCACCTCGCCGTCGGGTGCAAGCCGTGTGAGCACCGAGGCGATGCCGGCGTCCACGGCGGCGGGTTGCAGCACCGGCATCAGCAGGCGCAGCGACATCAGCGTGTCGCGGCCGAAGTAGGTGTCGAAGCGCCAGGAACCGGCGAGGAACTTCTGCTGATAGCTGAGGAAGCGCAGCACTTGCTGACTGCGCGTGTCGTTCTGCACCTTGTCATTGAACAGGTGGACGAGCGGGGTGAGCGGCGGCTCGCCCGTGGTGGCCTCGATGCGCAGGTGCAGCGCCTCGCCGGCATGGTCCGGGCGCAACACGATGCGGCCGTTGTCGCGCTGGAAGCGGCCGTTGTCGGTGCTCAGCGACAACTCGTAGCCCGGTGCGCCGTCCAGCCGCCGGCGCTGCCAGCGCAGCGAGCGATCGGCCAGCTGCGGCGCAGTGGCCACCTGCTCCGGATAGACCTGCTCGAGCTGGTAGTCGCGCAGCACGCGGATGCTGCTCAATACCGCATCCTTCAGCACCAGCGGCTCGGCGGCACTCACGCTGGCCTCGGCCACGATGCCGTTCATGGCATGGCCGTCGACGGTGCGCTGCAGCCCCCGCACCTTGTCCAGCGTCCAGCGTACCGGGGTGGTGGTCGGCTCGAACCACACGCCCACGCCGCTGTTGCCGGCCGGGAACGCCACCAGCACGCGGGGACGATCGCCCGAGCTCAACAGCAGGTGGGCGGCGATGTCGCCCTGCTGGTAGAACGCGTTCTCGATGCGTCCCTCGGTGACGCGGAACTGCAGCGGCGGCGCGGCGCCGGGATCGCGGACCTGCGTCGCCGCGGCGGGCGTCAACCCCGCCAGCGCCAGGGCCAACAGCAGCGCCGTCCGGCGGCGCAGCTGGGCGCCGAAGCAGCGCCCGCGCATGCGTTGCCCACGCGGCACGCCCCGTACCAGACCCATCGACTGCAAGCGCATGGCTTTCCCCGGCAAGGTTTCGTTGGAGCCTGCGACCTTAGTCATGAAACCGCCCGCAAGGCAATCTCGCGGACACCCGTGTCGGGGGCCGCCTGGCGGGGCCGTATCCGGGACAGCGCCTGGGTGGGCAGCACCTCATCGCATCGACGCCACGACCGTTCAAGCAGGCATGCCCATCCCCGCGTCGCTGCTCGGATACATCGGGCGTCAACGATCTGCCGAAACCGCCCCGATGCTGGATGCGATTCCGCCCTGGTTGTGCAGCCGGACGCAAAGACCTGGCGGGCTCGGCTCGAGAACGGCGTGCAGCTGGCCGTGTGCTTCGACGGCGAGCCCCAGCAGACGCTCAACGCGCGTCGATTGAACGCGCCGCAACACGTGGCGACTGGCGGTTGCGGCAAGGATCTATAATCGGCGTTTTCCCCGCCCGTCCGGGCCAGCCATTGGATTCCCCATGCCGCAGACGATGAAAGCCCTGGTCAAGCGCAAGCCCGAACAGGGCATCTGGATGGAAGAGGTGCCGGTGCCCGAGGTCGGCCCGAACGAGGTGCTGATCAAGCTGGAGAAGACCGCGATCTGCGGCACCGACCTGCACATCTACAAGTGGGACGAATGGTCCCAGCGCACGATCAAGCCGGGCCTCACCATCGGCCACGAGTTCGTCGGCCGCATCGTGGAGATCGGCCCCGGCGTCACCGGCTACAAGGTCGGCGACCGCGTCTCCGCCGAAGGCCACATCGTGTGCGGCCACTGCCGCAACTGCCGCGCCGGCCGCCAGCACCTGTGCCCGAACACCATCGGCATCGGCGTGAACCGCAACGGTGCGTTCGCCGAGTACATGACCATGCCGGCGTCGAACCTGTGGCCGATCCCGGACCAGATCCCGTCCGAGCTGGCCGCGTTCTTCGACCCCTACGGCAACGCCGCGCATTGCGCGCTGGAGTTCGACCTGATCGGCGAGGACGTGCTGATCACCGGCGCCGGCCCGATCGGCGTGATCGCCGCGGGCATCGCCAAGCACGTGGGCGCGCGCAACGTGGTGGTCACCGACGTCAACGACTATCGGCTCAAGCTGGCCGCCGACATGGGCGCCACCCGCGTGGTGAACGTGGCGAACCAGTCGCTGAAGGACGTGATGAAGGACCTGCACATGGAAGGCTTCGACGTGGGCCTGGAGATGAGCGGCAACCCGCGCGCCTTCAACGACATGCTCGACTGCATGTACCACGGTGGCAAGGTCGCCCTGCTCGGCATCCTGCCCAAGGGCGCGGGCATCGACTGGGACCGGGTGATCTTCAAGGGCCTCACCCTGCAGGGCATCTACGGCCGGCGCATGTACGAGACCTGGTACAAGATGACCCAGATGGTGCTCACCGGCTTCCCGCTGCAGAAGGTGCTGACCCACCAGATCCACATCGACGATTTCCAGAAGGGCTTCGACCTGATGGACGCGGGCAAGTGCGGCAAGGTGGTCTGCTCCTGGAACTGAGTGGTCGTCGCGACGGCGTCATGCCCTCGCCGTCGTCGCGACACCTCGACGCGGTATCTGCGTAAACTTTCCCGGCCGGCATGGCTGCCGGCCAGGGGAAGTACCCGGCGACCATCGCCGGTCCATGACGCCAACGGGATACCGCCAGCATGAACGATCCTCGCCCTTCGGCCGCCTCCCGTCTGGCGATGGCACGCAGCCACGCGGAACGGCTGTATCGCTCGCATCGCTCGCGCAAGATCGCGCTGATCGTCGCCATCGTGCTGGTCGTGTTCGGCCTGCTCGGCTTCTTCGCCGCGCCCCCCATCATCCGGAGCCAGTTGCAGACGCGGCTGACCACCCTGCTCGGCCGCCCGGTCAGCGTGGGCGCCGTGCACCTGAATCCGTTCACCCTGCGCCTGCAACTGGACAAGCTGCATATCGCCGAACGCGACGGCCATTCGCCGTTCGTCGACGTGGACGCGCTGGTGGTCAATGCCTCGTGGACCTCGCTGTTCCGCATGGCGCCGGTACTGGACGAACTCTCGCTGCAGCACCCGCAGCTGCATATCGCACGCACCGCGCCGCAGCAGTTCAACTTCTCCGACCTCATCGACAAATTTGCAGGCGGCCCGCCGAAGCCGGACAGCAAGCCGGCGCGCTTCGCGCTGTCCAACATCAGCGTGCACGACGGCGACATCGTGTTCGACGACGCGGTGACGAAGTCCACCCACCGGATCGACCATCTCGAACTCGGCATCCCGTTCATCGCCAACCTGCCGCGCGACACCGACGTGTTCGTGCAGCCGCTGCTGGCCATGGACGTGGACGGCAGCCCGCTGCGCATCGCCGGCCAGACCAAGCCATTCGCGGACAGCCGCGAGTCGGTGATGAGCTTCACGCTGGACCACCTCGACCTGCCGCGCTACCTCGGCTACGTGCCGGCGAAGCTGCCCGTGGCGATACCGCGCGGCCAGCTGTCTGGCCAGCTCGAACTGCACTTCGTTCAAGCGAAATCCGGCCCGCAGGTTCGGCTCGGTGGCCAGCTGCAACTGGACGACTTCGCGCTGGCGACACCCGACGGCGCACCCATCCTCGAACTCGGCCATGCCGGCGCAACGCTGGACGACGTGGAGCCGCTGCTGTCGCGCTACCGCCTGGGTGCGACGCAGTTGGACAAGCTCGACCTGCATTACACCCGCAAGCCCGGCGGCCACAGCGATTTCGACGCGCTGACCGGCGGCACTTCCGCCCAACCTGCTGCTGCCACGCCGGCAGCACCCGCCACCGAGGTGCGCATCGCCACGCTAGGCCTGCAGGACGGACACTTCGAATACACCGACGCCAGCGGCCGCAAGCCTGCCACGCTGACGCTGGGAAACATCCACGGCACGCTGCGAGGCCTGTCCACGGTGGCCGCGCCGCCGGCCGCACTGGATATCGCCGCCACGCTCAACGGCGGCAGCCTCGCCATGAACGGCAAGCTCGACGTGGCGAACAGCCGTTACGACGGCAAGCTGGGCCTCAAGGGCGTGGGCCTGGTTCCGTTGCTGCCACTGGCGCCGCCGCTGCTGAACGCCGATCTCGCCAAGGGCACGCTCGACGCCGACGGCCAGCTGCAGGCGGATTGGGGCAAGGCCTTCAACCTCACGCTGCAAGCAGCCACCGCAACAGTCAACGATCTCGCCCTGCAGCAGGACAAACGCACGCCGCTTGCATGGCAATCGCTCGAAGCCGGCATCACACGCTTCGATCTCGCCAGCAGCACGGCACAGCTCGACCACGTGACCCTGCACGGCCTGCGGGTCGAGGCGCGTCGCCTGCAGAACGGCAGCCTCGACCTGAGCGACCTGATGAAGTCCGAGCCGCCGCATGGCTCGCGCAAGCCATCATCGCCATCGCCCAGCTGGCACTGGAGCATCGCCCGCGTCGGCATCGACGGCACGCTGGCGCTCACCGATCCGCGCATCGCCGGCAGGCGTGGCCGCACCGAACTCAAGCTGGCGCACGCCAGCATCGACGGCCTCTCCGACGACATGCGCAAGCCGCTGAAGCTGGCGGTGGACGGCGGCATCGGCCGCGGCAGCCTGCGCGTCGAGGGCCGGCTGCGCCCGCAGCCGCTCGACGCCGACCTGCGCGTACGCGCCACCCGCCTCGACATCGCCCCGCTGCAGTCGCTGGCTACGGTGCCGCTCAACGTCACGCTGACCAGCGCCCTGCTCAGCGCCGACGGCCGCGTGCGCTACCGCGACCACCGGCCACAAGCGCTGCTGGACTGGCGCGGCCGCGTCACCCTGGGCAACGTGCGCGTGCAGGACAAGCTCACCGGCGACGACTTCCTGCACTGGAGCTCGCTCAACGCCAGCGGAATGAACGTGCGCCTGGGCGAGGACGTGCCGCATGTGTCGGTGGCCGGGCTGGCGCTGGATAACTTCTATGCGCGCGTGATCATCAACGCGAGCGGACGGACGAACCTGCAGGACGTGGTGGCCAATCCGGCTGCCGCGCCCGTCTCGGTGACCCAGGCACGGAAGACGCCAGCCGCACCTGCGCCGAAGCCGCTGGCAGCGCTGGCCCCGGCCAGCACGACCGCCGCACCTGCCGCCGACATCCAGATCGGCCAGATCACCCTGGCCCGCGGCCACCTCAATTACACCGACGACTTCATCAAGCCGAACTACACCGCCGACATCACCCAGCTCGACGGCAAGGTGGGCGCGTTCGGCACGGCCGGCGGACCGCCCGCCGACCTCACCCTGCAAGGCCAGCTCGACGACAACGCGCCGGTGGACATCACCGGCACGATCAACCCGCTGGCGCCGGTGGCCTTCCTCGACGTGAAGGGCAAGGCCGACGGCGTGGAGCTCACCCACCTGTCGCCGTACTCGGGCAAGTACACCGGCTACCCGATCACCAAGGGCCGGCTGACGATGGACGTGCACTACCAGCTCGACAACGGCAAGCTCGACGCCAACAACCACATCTTCATCACCCAGCTCAGCTTCGGCGACGCCATCAAGGGCCCCGGCATCAGCCACTTGCCGGTGAAACTGGCGGTGGCGCTGCTGAAGGATGCGGACGGCAACATCGACGTCAACGTGCCGGTATCCGGTTCGCTGGACGACCCTAAGTTCAGCGTGGGCAGCCTGATCTGGCACGCCTTCGTCAACCTGATCGGCCGCGCCGTGACCTCGCCGTTCCGGCTGATCGCCTCGGCGATGGGCGGTGGCGGCAAGCAGCAGGACCTGGGCTACGTGACATTCGCCCCTGGCTCGGCCGTGCTCGATGCGAAGGCGCAAGACAAGCTTGCGCAGATCGTGAAGATCCTGCAGCAGAAGGCCTCGCTGAAGCTGGACATCACCGGCCGCATCGACCCGAAATTCGACGAGAGCGGCCTGCGCAAGGTGATGGTGGACGAACAGGTGCAGCGCGAGGCCGGCGATGGGGTCGACCTCGCCAAGCTCACGCCCGAGCAGTACGACAAGTACCTGAAGAAGGCGTACAAGCACGCCAAGTTTCCCAAGCCGCGCGATTTCGTCGGCCTCGCCAAGTCGCAGCCGCCGGACGTGATGCGCAAGCTGCTGGAAACCAACGTGCCGGTGGACGCGGACGCCCTGCGTCATCTCGCCGAGCGTCGCGCCGACGCGGTACGTACGTGGCTGCATGGCAAGCTCGACGATAGCCGCGTGTTCGTGCTGGCACCCAAGCTCGATACCAAGGGCATCGACGACCAGGGCAGGACCACCCGCGCCGATTTCGGATTGCATTGAGCCGCGAGGCGACAGCCGCTGCCGCGATGCGGCGGCTGTCAATGGTTTTCCCCCGCGCGCGAAAGGCTCACAATCGGCCTTTCCCTCCACTGCGGAACCCCACCATGAGCTACCCCGGCCAGGCGCGCTACGCCAGCGAACTTGCATCCATCCGCGAGCAGGGCCTGTTCAAGGCCGAGCGCGTGATCGTCTCGCCGCAGTCGGCCGAGATCGAGCTGGAAGGCGGCCGCAAGGTGCTGAACTTCTGCGCTAACAACTACCTGGGCCTGGCCGACCATCCGGACGTGATCCAGGCCGCGAAGGACGCGCTGGACACCCACGGTTTCGGCATGGCCTCGGTGCGCTTCATCTGCGGCACGCAGGACCTGCACAAGCAGCTGGAAGCGAAGATCGCCCGTTTCTTCGGTACCGACGACACCATCCTCTACGCCGCCTGCTTCGACGCCAACGGCGGGCTGTTCGAGCCACTGCTGGGCGAGCAGGACGCGATCATCTCCGATGCGCTCAACCACGCCTCCATCATCGACGGCGTGCGCCTGTGCAAGGCCAGGCGCTATCGCTACGCCAACAGCGACATGGCCGACCTGGAGCAGCAGCTGCAGGCCGCCGACGCGGCCGGCGCGCGCACCAAGCTGATCTCCACCGACGGCGCGTTCTCGATGGACGGCTTCATTGCGAAGCTCGACCAGATCACCGCGCTGGCGGCAAAGTACAACGCGCTGGTGCACATCGACGAATGCCATTGCACCGGCTTCCTCGGCGACACCGGTCGCGGCTCGGCCGAAGTGCATGGCGTGCTGGACAAGATCGACATCTTCACCGGCACGCTGGGCAAGGCGCTGGGCGGCGCGCTGGGCGGTTTCACCAGCGGCCGCGCGGAGATCGTCGAGATGCTGCGCCAGCGCTCGCGGCCGTACCTGTTCTCCAACTCGCTGCCGCCGCACGTGGTAGCCGCCGCGATCAAGGTGTTCGACATGCTTGAAGCGGCCGGCGACCTGCGCGCGAAGGTCAAGGAGAACACGCGCTATTTCCGCGAAGCGATGACGAAAGCCGGCTTCGACATCAAGCCCGGCGTGCATCCCATCGTGCCGGTGATGATCTACGACGCGCCCAAGGCGCAGGCGATGGCCACGGCACTGCTGGAGGAAGGCATCTACGTCACCGGCTTCTTCTACCCGGTGGTGCCGCAAGGCCAGGCACGCATCCGCACCCAGATGAGTGCGGCGCATACCCGCGAGCACCTGGATCGCGCGATCGCGGCGTTCACCACGGTGGGGCGCAGGCTCGGGGTGATCGGCTGAACACGGCAAGGGGGAGCGAAAGTCTTCGCTCCCCAACCTGTCAATGCAGGGCGCTCAGTTCGGGACGATAGCGCCACGTTTCCGTCGTGGCCGATTGCACCGCCTCCGCCACGTCGCGCTGGGCCGCCTCGTCGCCTGCCAGCAGCGAGCCGAGGCTGCGCTCGTGACGGTCGTAAGCGGCCCAGCCATCGCGCGCCACCAGCAGCATGTATTGCGCCGACTCGCCACCTGTGACCAGCCGGTACCAGGTATGCGCCGGCGCGCCATGCTCTTTCCGCAAGGCGTCACGCGCAACCGCCAACGCGCGCTCGAAGCGCGCCTCCATGCCCAGGCGCACCCGTACGCGGGTTACCTGCATGGTGGCGCTGGGCTTGAGGTTCTCCAGCGGCGTACCGGTGCTGACCTCGCGCAGCAGGACATAGGTCGGCTGTCCCATCGGCGTGGCGTAGGGCGCCACGTTGACGCGGAAATCGGCGCCGTCGCCGGCCACGTCCACCCGGCGGTCGAAGGCAGCGAACGGTTCGCCCACGCTGGCGTCGACGAAATCGCCGCTGCGTTCGCCGTCCTCGATGGTCCAGCCGTACCACGACAGCGGATCGCGATGGGCGCGATGCCAGTCCAGGTGCTTGCGGTAGCCCGCCTCGAACTTTTCGGCGGCGCCGGACTGCATGCGATAGACGTAGAAGTGCGCGGCGTCGCCCGAAGCGGCATGGACAGGCAAGGCCAGGCCGAGGGCGAGAAGGAACGCGAAGCGGCGATGGATCATGGGTGATTCCTGGTAGGGGAGAGAGGCTGCGATTCTCGACTTGCCGCTCCGCTCGCGGCCATGCGATTCTTTTTGGCCTCGTGGCGAAGTTTTTTTTCGCCCTCCCCGTGGTTTCCGTGCATGAATGTGGAATTGCGCTACCTGCATGCGTTCCGCGCCGTCTGCGAAGGCGGCAGCCTGCGCGCGGCGGCCGCGTCCCTGCACCGCACCGAGCAGGCGGTGAGCTACCAGTTGCGCAAGCTGGAGGAAGCGCTCGGCATGCCGCTGTTCCATCGCGGGCAGGGGCCGCTGGCACCGAATGCAGCCGGCGAACGCCTGCTGGCGTTCTGCCGCGACATGGGCCGCGACTGGGCGAAGGTGCACGAGGCCTTGCACGACGAACCCGTGCAACCGCTGCGCGTCGCCTCGGTGAGCGGCTTCGGGCGCTATGAGCTGCTGCCGCTGTTCCGCGAGGGCCCCTTGGCCGATGTACCCATACGCATGAGTTTCCCCACCGCCGGGGAAGTGGTGCGGCTGATGGAGGCAGGAGCAAGCGATCTGGGTTTCGTCCACCTGATGCTGCCGCATGGATCGTTGCGCCTCGTCGCCGTCGGCACCGAGGAAGCCGCGCTGATCGCCCCCGCGCGCCAGCCATTGCCCGCCCTGGATGCCGCCACGCTGGCCATGGTCGATTACGTCACCTACGACGAGAGCGACTACGTGTTCGCCACCTGGTTCACCCAGGTGCTGGGCGAGAAACCCGCGGGCCTGCGCAGCGTGGCGCACTTCGAGGAGTTGGAAGAAGTCCTGGACTGGGTGGCGTCAGGGCGCGGCCTGTCCATCGTGCCGCGCGCCTGCGCGCGTGAGGCCGAGGCGCGCGGCGAGGTCGTGGCCGTGGGGCGCGAGGGCCGGCCCTGCCTCAACACGATCTATGCGGTGATGGCCCCCACCCGTGCGCATCCGGCGATCGAGCGCACGCTGGACGTGGTACGGAAACGGCTGGGCGCCTGACCGGCGACACCGGGATCAACGCGAGAGCGCGGCCGCTTCGTCCGGCCGCAGGTGCCGCCACTGCCCCTTGGCCAGCTCGCCCAGCGGCAGGGCACCGATCGCCACGCGAATCAGGCGCAGCACGCCGATGCCATGCGCGGCCAGCAGGCGCCGGATGTGGCGGTTTCTGCCCTCGTCCAGCACAACCTCCAGCCACGCGTTCTTTTCGCCCGCACGCAGCAGCACGGCCCGCTTCGCGGCCAGCCGCTCGCCTTCGTCGACCATGCCATGGACGAGCCGGTCGAGCAGCGCCGCATCCGGCACGGCGTCGATCTGCACGTGGTAGGTCTTGTCCACGTGATGACGCGGCTCGGTGAGGCGGGCGGCCCAGGCGCTGTCGTTGCTCAGCAACAGCAGGCCCTCGCTGGCCTTGTCCAGGCGACCTACCGGACCCAGCCAGGGCAGGCCGGCATTCTTCAGCAGGTCATAGACGGTGTCGCGGCCGCGCTCGTCGGCGGCGCTCACCACGATGCCGCGGGGCTTGTTCAGGGCGATGTAGACGCGCCGCGCCGCGCCCACCGGCTCGCCATCGAGCAGGATGCGCTGGCGTGTGATGTCAGCCGGGCGCTCGGGGTCGAGCACCACGCGTCCATCCACGCTCACCCTGCCTTCGCGCACGGCCTTCTCCGCTTGGCTGCGCGAGCACACCCCCAGCTTGCTGAGCACGCGCGCAAGCCCGTGCCGTGGTGCTGCTGGTGGCGCTGCGGCGCGGCGCGAGGCGGTTTGCCTGCCCTGCCCTTGCTTACGATCCATGCCTGCCATCGTGCCCCAGTCCTCCCAAAAGAAAAGCCCGGCATGCGCCGGGCTTTTCGTGACACTGCGACAAGTCCGATTACTGCTGGACCTGCAGCTCCACGCGGCGGTTCTGCGCACGACCCGCGTCGGTGGCGTTGTCGCCGATCGGGTTGTCCGCACCGTGGCCGATCGGACCTTCCAGACGGTCCGCGGTCACACCGTGGCTGGTCAGGTAGTCGTACACGATCTGCGCACGACGCTCCGACAGCGCCTGGTTGTAGTCCGGCTTGCCCTTGCTGTCGGTGTAACCCGCCACCGTCACGTGCACGTCCGGATAGCGCTTCAGCGTATCCACCGCCTGATCCAGGATCGCGATCGAGTCCGACGTCGGCACGGCCAGTGCCTTGTCGATTTCCGACGCGTGCACCTGGCCCTTCTTCGGGTAGTCGAACTTGAAGTTCACGCCACGCAGGTCGATCACCACCTTCTGCGGCGCGGGTGCCTCAGCCGGCGGCGGCGGGGGCGGCGGCGGCGCAGCCACCGGAGCCGGAGCAGCAGGCACCGCGCCGAAGCGCGACACGATGCTCAGGCCCAGGAACCAGTCGCCGTAACCGCTCTTGTTCGGCTGGCTCTTGTCGTCCCAGTCGTAGCGGTAGCCGCCTTCCACGCGCACGTCGGAGCTGTCGGTGATCGACTTGGACAGGCCCAGGCCCAGTTCGGCCGCCGGCGCCCAGTCGCTGTCCACCGGATCCTTGTGATGGCTGCCCATCACGGCGCCCAGCAGGTAGGGGCGGAACGACCAGTTCGTGAAGTACCAGCGCGCGGCGACGCCGACGTTGTTGCTGGCCCAGTTGCCGGCGTTGTGGTCGATCTTGCGCTTGGTACGGTCGAAGAACACGTCCAGCGAGAGATCCGGAGTGAAGAATTTGCCCACGCCAAGGCCATAGTAGAACTGGCGGCTGTGCGTGTTGCGGTCCGTGTCGTTGTAGTAGCCGCCGATGGTCGGCGCGATGTACCACCGGTCATCGAAGCCGTTCGGCCACGCCGGTGCGGCGGAGCTGTCGCTGCTGCCCGTGGTCGTCGCCGTGCTGTCCTGCGCATGGACGGCACCCACGCCGCCCAAGGCCAGGGCAACCATGAAATAAAGGCCCTTGTGCTTCATCAGGTCTCTCCTCGTCAATTTGGTCTTCGCGTCCGTTACACGCCAAACGAGCACTGCTGTGGCGTTGCTTTTAACGTCTTCAACGGCTTGTAACGCTTTGTGCTTGGCGTCCGTACTCTGCAAGCGGGAGCAAGTGTAGCAAAATCGTTAAACTTCACGCACGGGCATCAACAGCTTTTGCACTACTCAGTACACTAACGTTCAGGGTTGGAGATCGCCATTTCCCTACTCCTGCCGACGTATATTTTTTGTATTGAATGCCCTTGATCCGATCGAATCGACCGGTGTCATCCCGCTCACGAAAAAGCCCGGCATGCGCCGGGCTTTTCGTGACACTGCGACAAGTCCGATTACTGCTGGACTTGCAGCTCCACGCGGCGGTTCTGCGCACGACCCGCGTCGGTGGCGTTGTCGCCGATCGGGTTGTCCGCACCGTGGCCGATCGGACCTTCCAGACGGTCCGCGGTCACACCGTGGCTGGTCAGGTAGT